>JBGRQE010000043.1:0-30618 GCA_041725955.1 Bacteroidales bacterium | reverse complement strand
TCGCTTGGTATAAACAACTTTGCTTGATGATTTCATAACGTTTCAATTTTACTGTAACGCTATTTTAGGACGGGACAAGAAATAAAAAGAAAGAAGCTGCCCTTTTCGGACAGCTTCTTTCCTTTCAATTAAAATCTATTATAACTCTATACTTTCCGTCTTTCTTAACCGAAGCAATGTAAAATGGAAAATGATTTTATCTTCCTCTTGGGTTTTGGTAATATTCCACAAACCGTCTTGGGTTGGATAAACAGCACCTAGAAAAGGCAAATTAACATCATCAGTAGTTAATTCTTCCAATAGATTCAAATCTTGATCTAGAATAATCCACGATTTTTTCCGGTTCTTTAAATTCGGTTTTTTTATTGTAGATCCTGAATACTGAACTTTATGTAAGTATCCTCTAATATAACAATGTGAAACACTATCATAGACAAAAGAATAGTATTTAGGTTTATACTGCAAAGACAAAACATAATTTCGATCTATAAGTTTCTCCTTATCATCTTCTATAAACTCATGCTTCAAAGACGACCCTGCATAATAGGCCTTCTTGGATTTTCCTTTATTGGGAAAAACAAAAACAGAATCATTGTATGCAAAAGAACAAATTGGGTTTTCTTTCTGATCACATGAATAAAAGAAAAAATGACTATCATAATAATAATGATCCTTATAATTCGAAGGAAAATAAATATTGGAAGTTTTTTTTACTTTATACTTATCTAAATCAAGTTGCATTCCCACAGGCAAATCAAAATATTCAGAAGTTTGATAATAGTTGTAGGTAGGCAAATAGAGCTTTCTATTATTATAGATATAAGGATTTGAACAAATCCCCCACGGCCTATACTTTTGGCCATTTCGATTAACAACCGCTTCTCTTTTTGCCAATAATTCTCCTTGATAATTATAAAAGCCAAATTGAGGCTTTTTTGACATTCCCAGAACTGTAAATCGATTGTTAGGAAGCAAAAAGACTTCTCCACTATAATATGGACTTTTACGAATTTCTTGTAAAAGCTTTATCTTTTTGAGTTTGGTGCTACTTTTTGAAACTTGCAGTATATAAACACTATCCATTGATTTAGTCAGAGAGGCTATATGAAATGTATTGCCATCAAAATAATTGGACAAAGATTTTTTTAGCCCAACATATTTCCCGAACTCAGCATCTACAGTTACAGAATATTGTTTAATTGTATCTAACTGAATTTTTAATTCTTTGGCACTACAATCTTTCTTTGTAAAAGGAAATCCAATTCCCAATAAAAGAATGAAACCAACAACAAAAAACTTTCTCATCGACGTTTAATTAATATTACTAATTAAAAATTACAGACGTTCTTAATTCCAAAAAACCTGATTGAGTCTCAAGACCCTCTTCTACTTTAAAATAGATTGAAAATTTATTTAACCCTGATTGCTTTAGATCACCCTTTAATTTTAAATAAATCTGAACATCATAATTATTAACCATTTCTTCAATAAATTCTAAAGAGAAAATTTTTGCAAAAACCTCCATATCCGAATCATACAAATAAGAACCAAATTCATCTTTTGTTAATATTTCTCCATCAATATTTTTTCCTTGAATAAAGTTGTATAATTTTTTTGAACCAATAATTGGCAAATTATTATTTAACTTGTTTAAACAACAAGCCAAATGAGGGTCCTCCCCAACTCTACAATTGTATGGACCACGATCAAATGGTATACATACATAGAAAAAAGACCCATCTTCATTTATTCCTCCAGGACACAATTTCCCATTTTGACCAGCCAAATCATCCAAGATCAAACACTCGAAAAAAATAACGACTTTTTTACATAAACGGTTAAAAAAATTCCCTTTATCGGGTTTATCTTCTTTCTTCAGATTTGAAACTGAAACATTTCTTCCATCAGGATCAGGAATTGAACCACCTTTTTCTTTAGAACAAGAAATAGTAAAAAACACCAAAATAAATAAATAAATAGATAATTGATTTCTTCATAATAGGTTTAGGTTTTAAAATCGAAATACAAATAGAGGTTTTCAATTTTTGACTTAGAATAAAAAGTTAATTTATGGATTATTAGTTTATATATCTATATATTTTATGCAATATTTTAAAAAAATCTCTCATCCAACTTTTTTCTCACATACTTCTACAACCGAAACAATCCAAAATAAAAAACAAGTTGAACAAACATTTACATGTATAGGTAAACATTATCATTGACAAGCCCTTACAATAACCCAAAGGCTTAATCCTGAACAATACACAATCCTTTTATTTTTTTTTAAATTCAATCTTTTACCATAAATTCTGAATTTCTCATTAATAATAACATATTGTAAAATTTAAAGATTAAGTTAGGTTTATATCACATACACTACGACAGGGGGTATGTCGTAGTGTACGACAAGAGTCTGTCGCAGCGTACGACAAAGGCATGTCGTAGCATACGACAAGAACATGTCCTATCTTAGGATATAATAAATATGATGAAATAGATAAATCGGACCTAAACCCCAAAATGTTCTTTGATCATTTTAAAACAGATTGTTCCAAAATGATTTGATTCCTCCTTTCTTTACTTCTTTTAATTGAAGCAAAGTAAACTCATAAACAATTTCATTTCGGTCAATATATCTGTAAACACTCCATAAACCATCTTTTGTTGGATAAGTATTTCCCAAATAAGGCAGATTATATTGATCGGTTGTAATCTCTTCAACAATATTCAAATCTTTATCCAAAATAATCCACGAGCGTTTTCTTTTCTTTACATCTGGTTTTTTCATCGACCTTCCAGAAAACTCCATATGATGTTCAAAGTCTCTTATATAATATTTCGAAACAGGATCGTAGACAATGGAATTATATTTTGGCTTGTATTTAAGCGACATAATATAAAATCTATCCTGAAGCTTACTTTTGTCGTCGTCGATAAATTCATGTTCTATCGAAGAACCTGCATAAATAGATCTCTTCGGATCGCCATTCTTAGGGAATACGAAAATAGAATCATTAAAAGCAAAAGAACAAATTGGATTTCCATTATAATCAGAAGAAAAAGAGTAAAGTTGATCATCATAATAATAATGATGCTTATAATTATCGGGATAATAAATATTAGATGATTTCTGTACTTTAAATCCATCTAAATCAATCTGAACTCCCGTTGGGACATCAAAATAAGACGACTCCCCCTTTACATTGTAAGTGTTGAAATAAAGCTTATTGTCTATAATGTTTGGAATTGACATCAAAGGAAATGGCCTCATCTCAACATCATCACGATAAACACTTGCACTTCTTTTATTCAACTGTTCTCCTTGATTATTGAAATATCCGAACAGGTATTTCTCTTCCATTCCTAAAACCACAAATTTTTCGTTGGGAAGAAGATATATTACCTGATCATAAAATGGAGTATCAAATAAATCTCCCTTAATTTTAATTCCTTTCAACCCAACATTCGACCGAGAAATCTGCAAAACATAAAGACTATCCATAGCCCTTGTTAGATATGGAATATTCAACTGCTCTTTATCAAAGAAACAAGGCGAAGGTTTTCTAACACCGGCATATTTCCAATATTTCATACCCATCTTAACGGTAAAATGCTTTAAGGTGTCAATTTTAAATCTTGAAGATTTAGAATCATTTTTTGCTTGCAATGCTATAGAATAAAATACACATAGCAAGCACACGAATAATAAAGAATACTTTTTCATAGATAAATAAATAAAACAAAGGGGAAGATAATAAAAAAGGGACTACCCATCAAATAGGCAGTCCCCTTAGTATATATTTAAAGTCGAATATTTCTATTCAGCTTCTTTCATCTCAAGAAGAATTTCAACAAGCTTCTTCCCTGCATCTGGAATTGAAGTACCAGGACCAAAAACAGCTACAGCACCTGCATCATACAAGTATTGATAATCTTGTGCAGGAATAACACCACCAACAATAACGATGATATCTTCACGACCCAATTTTTTCAATTCTTCGATAACCTGAGGCACTAAAGTTTTATGACCAGCAGCCAATGAAGAAACACCAAGAATGTGAACATCATTTTCTACAGCCTGACGAGCAGATTCTTCTGGTGTTTGGAACAATGGTCCAACATCAACATCAAAACCAAGATCGGCATAACCTGTTGCAACTACTTTCTGACCACGATCGTGACCATCCTGACCCATCTTCGCAATCATAATACGAGGACGACGACCTTCAAGTTTAGCAAACTTATCAGCAAGCGCACGAGCTTCCTGGAAGGTATTATTATCTGAAGATTCTGAAGAATACACGCCTGAAATAGATCTAATTACAGCTTTATAACGACCAAATTCTTTCTCACAAGCATCAGAAATTTCTCCTAATGAAGCACGCTTACGAGTTGCATCTACTGCTAGTGCAAGTAAATTACCTTTACCAGTTTCGGCACATTTCTCGATAGCTCTTAATGCTGCTTGAGCTTCTTCTTCATTACGCTCGGCACGAAGTTCTTTCAATCTTTCGATCTGAGCGATACGTACAGCAGTATTATCTACTTCAAGAATTTCTAATGGATCTTCTTTATCAAGACGATACTTGTTTATACCAACAATAGTATCTTTCTTAGCATCGATACGAGCTTGCTTACGAGCAGCAGCCTCTTCGATACGCATCTTAGGAACACCAGACTCAATTGCCTTAGCCATACCACCTAATTCCTCAACCTCTTCGATTAGCTTCCATGCTTTGTCGGCCAATTCTTTGGTAAGAGTCTCTACATAATAAGAACCAGCCCATGGATCAACCTCACGGCAGATTTGGGTTTCATCCTGAATATAGATTTGAGTATTACGAGCAATACGTGCAGAGAAATCGGTAGGTAGTGCAATCGCTTCATCCAATGCATTGGTGTGTAACGACTGAGTATGTCCCAATGCAGCTCCCATTGCTTCAACACAAGTACGGGCTACGTTGTTAAACGGATCTTGCTCGGTTAAAGACCAACCAGAGGTTTGTGAGTGAGTACGCAGAGCCAAAGACTTTGGATTCTTTGGATTGAAACGTTTCACAATCTTAGCCCAAAGCATACGTGCAGCACGCATCTTTGCAATCTCCATAAAATGGTTCATACCAATTGCCCAGAAGAAAGACAGACGAGGTGCAAAAGCATCGACATCCATACCTGCAGCAACACCAGCTTTCAAATATTCAAGACCATCAGCCAAAGTATATGCCATTTCAATATCAGCGGTAGCACCTGCTTCTTGCATATGGTAACCAGAGATAGAAATAGAGTTAAACTTAGGCATATTCTTAGAGGTAAACTCAAAGATATCAGCGATAATCTTCATTGAAGGCAATGGAGGGTAAATATAAGTATTACGAACCATAAATTCCTTCAGAATATCATTCTGGATAGTACCACTAAGCTTGTCCATAGAAACGCCCTGCTCTTCAGCAGCAACAATATAGAAAGCCAATACAGGAAGTACGGCACCGTTCATAGTCATAGATACAGACATCTTATCCAATGGAATACCATCGAAAAGAATCTTCATATCCTTGATTGAATCGATTGCCACACCAGCTTTACCCACATCACCAACAACACGTGGGTGATCTGAATCGTAACCACGGTGAGTAGCCAAATCAAAAGCAACAGAAAGTCCCTTCTGACCAGAAGCCAAGTTACGACGATAAAAAGCATTTGATTCTTCAGCGGTTGAGAATCCTGCATACTGACGCACAGTCCAAGGACGCATAGCGTACATAGCAGAATAAGGACCACGAAGATATGGAGGAAGACCTGCAGCATAATTCAGGTGTTCCATACCGCTTAAGTCTTCTTTAGTATAGACAGGCTTAACCGGAATTCGTTCTGGAGTCATCCAGTCTTTAGCAATATTGTGTGCCTTTTCCCATTCTTTGGCACCAGTGCTCGACTTTTGGGATGACTTGATATTTATGTCTTTAAAATTCGGTTTCATTATTTCTTCAATTTATGCCTTCAAAGGCGAAAAATAACCAATAATTGACCTAAGCTTACTTAATACCAAGTTTTTCTGCATACATCTCAAGACCTTCAAGAACATTGGTTTTCACATTTACAAAATGTTCGATACCAACAGCTTTTAGATCGTTTGCACATGCAGGGGCACCTGCAACAACTACAATTGCTTTGTCTTTCAACAATTCAAATGCAGCAGGAGCAATTTCTGCATATTCATCATCAGAGCTACAGATTACAACAATATCAGCCTGAGCATCAATAGCTGCTTTAGCACCTTCTTCAACAGAAGCGAATCCAAGGTTATCAACACCTTCAAATCCTGCACAACCAAAGAAGTTGCAAGCAAAAGTTGCTCTAGCCTTACGCATAGCCAAATTACCCATGGTCAACATAAATGCCTTTGGACGCTTACCAGTTGTTCGGCTGTGATTTTCAACACGGCTACGAAGAGATTCAAAAGCCTGAGAACCACGATATGGTTTTAGGGTTTCAAACTCTGCACCTTCAACAGTAGAATCTTTAGGCTGAAGAACATCAGCAGGAATATTATGCTCTAATACTTCATTGAAATTAGGATATTGGTTGGTACCCAAGAAGTTCTCACGACGAGTTGCAACAGATTTTGCACGCTTATCTTGAGTAGCTTTAATTTCATTTTGAATAAATCCAGCGCGAAGAGCAGCAATATATCCACCTTTTTCGTCAATAGCCAAGAAAACTTTCCAAGCTTCTTCAGCAAGTTTGTCGGTTAAGGTTTCAATATAATACGAACCAGCAGCAGGGTCAACGATCTTATTGAAATAAGACTCTTCCTTCAACAACAACTGTTGGTTACGAGCAATACGCTCACTAAATTCTGTAGTTTCTTCAAAAGAAGCATTAAATGGACGTACAACCAAAGAGTCGATCCCTGCCAAAACAGAAGACATTGCTTCGGTAGTAGTACGCAACATATTTACATATGGGTCGTAAACAGTTTTATTCCAATCAGAAGTTTCAACATGAATAGACATCTTTGCTGCTTCTTTGCTGCCACCAAAAGCCTCAATAATATGAGCCCAAAGTATACGTGCAGCACGGAATTTTGCCAATTCCATAAAGTAGTTAGATCCTACACCAAAGTTGAAACGAATTCTTGAAGCCGCTTCATCAACAGAAAGTCCTTGCTCGGTCAGTTGTGCAATATATTCAGCACCCATAGCCAAAGCCATACCTAATTCCTGAACTATAGATGCACCACTGTTGCTTAACATTAAGCCATTAACACCAATAGTTTTAAATTCAGGAAGTTCTGCAGCAGCTTTGGTCAATGCAACCGCTTTTGCAAAGATTTCTTCTTGAGGAAGGACAAATTTACCTCTTAAGGTAAGACATTTCAAAGGATCAAAATCCATAGAACCTTTAACTTGAGCAAGGTCTACATTTTTCTTCTTTGCAATATCCACAAGCATAGGAATAATTTCCATGCTGTGCTCACCAGTTTTGAAGTTTAGCTCGATGGCATCAAGAACTATGTCATTAAGCAATTGCTCTAAGTTTTCCTCACTTGGCTTAACCTCTGAGTTCATTTCAAAACCTAGAGACTCAATTCCCCTCATCAGAATATTCAACGCCTTTTTGTTCGCTTCTTTATAGTCATCAATTTTGATGTCTTGACGAACAAACCAGTTATTGTTATCCTTTTTATTTCCACGCGCATAAGGAAATTCTCCTGGAAGAGAATCAAGGTAATTTACCTTGTCTAAATCCTCATTTCTGTAGAAAGGATAAACATTGAAGCCTTCAGGTGACCTCCAGACCAATTTTCTTTCAAAGTCTGCCCCTTTCAGGTCGGTCCTGATCTTCTCTTCCCACTTTTCAGTGCTGATCGGCGGAAATTCTGAGAATAACTTTTGGGAATCCTTTTCTTTTTGATCCATCGTAAAAGATTTAAAAGTTTTTTATATCGAATTTCAACAAACAGATTACTAATTTCTTAGTGATGATATTTTCATATCAAGCTGCAAAATTAAAATAAAATTTGTTTTTGCTTCAATTATTTGTGAAAGAGTTAACAGTAAGGCTTAGTAATTTATTATAAGCATATTACAAAATCAAAACGTAGATAATCAATAAAAACATGCAAAATAATTACTACAAAACACTGTAAATTGGAAAAAAACAAACCCAACAAAAGCTTTAAAAGCCATAAAAATCTATACTGACATTAGTACAATCAATTTTAAGAAAAAATATTATAATAATATATTGAGATACTTAAGATTAGAAATAAAATTTAATTTTTCTGGTATTTAGAAACACATCTTGGCATGCCACAAAACCCCTCTAATCGACGTTAAAGTTTGTTAAAATTTATTTATATCCGTATATATAATGTACATTTAACAAGACTTTCATTGAAGAAACAGTCTATATAAATCAAATTAATTAACATGAAGGCATTTTATTTATCGATTTTAGTAATCTTTAGCTTACTCTTTTCTTCTTGCAAGAAAAAATCTGATACATCAGAAAAAATTATTAACCCAGAAGTAAAAACAAGTAATCTAATATCCAAAATCACAAGTAGTGATCCATATGGATATTTTAACGAAGTAACATTTGATTACAATTCTGAAAATCAAATCACCAAAATCAACAGTCCGCACGAATGGGGTCTATCATACTGTAAAATGCAGTATAATAACGAAAATAGACTTACCCAATATTTGGTCTGTTCCGAAACAGAAATACCAAAAAAAGTAAACTTTGATTACAAAGAAGGGATAACCAATATTACAGTCAAGGAAAAATACAATATTGAAAGTGAAATCACTTATGTCTTTGAACTAGACAATAATAACATGCCTAGTTTAATTACAGAAAAAAGAATATTTGAAGGTAATTGTATAAAAAAAATCCATTATAAGATTAATTGCGAAGGCAAAAACATTACGCGAATTGAAAAAGATCTTGAATACGGAAAAAAAATATGGACAATTACTTACGATAACCATAGAAATTTCTTGCTAGATATTAGAGGCGATAATTATTTATTTTTCTACGACGAAGATATTTTTAACAATTGGTTTCCTTCTGAAAACAATATAACTTCAATCAGAACAGAAAATATTATTCCAGAAAAATCGCGTAATTATTCAGAAACAAAGAAATTCATTTACACATACGATAAACAAGGAGATCCTAGAACTGTAAAAACAGGAATATTAGCCAAAGATGGGCAAACATTAAAAAACGAAATCAACTGGGAAATTGATTATAAATAAAAATCTCCAAACATAAATTATTATTTACCATAAATTAATACCCAAACAATCGATGCAAAAATATTACTTCACAGTTCTTGTAACCCTATGTTTATTGCTTACTACATGCAAAAAGGATAATGAAACACCTTGTCAAAACAATCAAACCAAATCGCTTTCACAAATAGAATGGGTAGGACCTATAAAAAGCTATTGCAAATACATATATAATGATAAAAACCAAATTATTTCTTCAATCGAAATGAGTATAAACGAAAGTACTTATCAGCAAAAAATACAATATGAGTACGATACGCAAGGAAGATGCAAAGAATACAGAACTTATAATGAAAAAAACCAACTCTCTTCAATAATTGAATTTAAATATGAGGAAAACAAGTTAATTGCAACTTATAAAAGTGCAGACGCCGATCAACATAACAACAAAACACTATATGTTTTTGATCTGAATGGAGATGGAATGCCTAAATTACTAACAATAAACCATTTCTATAAAAACGAACCCGCCAGTAATATAATTTATGAATTTGAATGCGAAGGTAAAAACATTACCAAAGTAAAAAGAGTAAATGATTTATTTACTGAGACTCATATATTCACATACGATAATCAAAAAAGCTTTTATGGAAAATTTATAGGTGATAAAAACTATATATCCTTGAATAACGAAGCTTTCTTTACTAATTGGTTCCCCTCAGAAAATAATGTAACTTCACAAAATTTCGAAAGAATTTTTTTCGACAATAGTCTGGATAATAATAAGTTTGAATATGGAATAAAATATTCATATTTATACGACAATGATGGATACCCTTATAATATAAAAACAGGAAATTCACATTCTAGATATGAATTCAAAATAGAGTACAAATAGGTAGGAGATAAATAATATAATGAAAAAGGCTGCCCACAAAATTGGACAGCCTTTGGTTTATATGAAACGACACCATTCTTTCAATTAAATTCGGCAAAACAAGTCAACCTAACAATAGTTTCTTGTAATACAATCAAATATAACAATAGATTCAAATGGTCCTGTCGATTTTACATTAGCAGCAGTGAGTACTTCCAACTCAACTAATTTAACCTTATTTAAGGCAAGACTTTTCTGTTTTTTATTTTGGTTCTTCATTTCTATTAGGTTTTAACGGTTTTTTAATAAAGAAAGACTACACACTAAAAGTTAATTCACATCACTCCAATACTAAATTAACAATCTCTTAACATTATATTCTTATTAAAAAAATCAACCCTAAAAATAATTTAAATTCTGATTTTAGCGTTGTCACAATTTACTAACGGAAAAGTATTAAAGCTTTATTGCCTTAAGTAAATACCACCCCCTACACGCCTTACTACAAGGCTATTACAAAAGTATTATTAAATATCTATGTATTTTTAAATGTCATTAAAACAATAAGAATTGTTAAAAAACAGTTATCAAACATCTTAACAAAAACTCAAAAATACAGTATTAATATTTTTACTTTTTACACTAATAAACCAAGTACACCACCCACACACAGCGCACAAAATAATCTCAGCATATTCTTCTTTATTACTTGATAAAGAAAAACCCTTAACACAAAGTTAAATTTGTAGATAGACTTACCTAAGAAGTATAAGGCTCAAACCTTACTTCTAACTGCTCCAACCCTACCTTTAACTGCTCCAACCCTACCTTGAATTAGATATAAAACCTCTTAGGTATTTGGTAAAAAGCTCCTAGGTTTTGGACGAAAACCTCCTAGGTTTTGGATGAAAACCTCCTAGGTTTTGGATGAAAACCTCCAAGGTTTTGGACGAAAACCTCCTAGGTTTTGAATGGAAACCTCCTAGGTTTTGAATGGAAACATACTGGATTATGATATAATAGACACTTAACCAATCACAATCATTCCCTGCCTTAGTCAAAAAGCAAAGTAACACTGCTTAATCATTAAATACTTTTTGAACTAAAAAGAATTCTTCAACCACAAAACAAAAACTTTTATAGTTTGAACAGCAAACAATAGGCATTTAACACTACTCCTTATTATATATATAAAATATATTTTTTTGAATAAAATCAAAACGAAACTAATTATAAATAACAGTTTATTATAGAAACAATTATCTTATTATTTTTTTTAAAATAGAATTGATTATATATATTTGCTCTCGTCTTATTCTAGACAATTAAGAATAAATCACACATTTCAACCACCTCATTTACTACCATTGTAATTATTACTCAATACCACATCTTTGTGCCTTATAAAAAATAGAATTGCACTTAGGGGAGTAATAATAAACCAAACAAAAACAACTCTAAACATTTCATGTTATGAAAAAGTCTTATTTACTACTTTTCATTGCTATTATAGCAATTACGCTCTCTTCTTGTAAAAAAGAATCCTCTTTGGAAAATACAAATTCCAAAAACACAAAAATTGACATTGAACATTTTAAGAAGCTTAAAGACAAAGCTGGAACAATGCATAACGCCTATGTTATTCAAGCGTTTAACGACTTACCTGAAGAACTAGTTCAAAAAGGTGTTACTAAAGACCTTGTGTTGAAAACAACAGACTTAATGTGTCAATACTACATTAAAGATGGTTACTCAAAAGAGGAAGCAGAAAAAGCTTTTGATTTGGTTAAAGAAAACATGGAAAGCATTATAAAAAACTCTGGTTATAAAAAACCATTCAGTGATCTTCAAGAAAAAGTATTCAATGATTTACAAGCTATCACAGATAAAACTATCGATGCCTATCCATTTGAAAAACTTGAAGATGAAGACTTCAGAAATGAATTATTAAAAGACATTAATACTTTATCAGATAAAATGTTCGATACTTATATGTATTCTGATAAGTATACATTCAATGAGAAAGAAGAAATTGCAATTGCAATTGGAATTGGACAAGCTTCTTGCGATTGTTGGCTAGGAAAATGTTGGTCCAAATTTAAATCATGGTGGAAAAAAAATAAAGATGTAATTATAAAAGTTGCAAAAGTTGCTTTAAGTGATGTAACTGGAGGAATAGCAGGTGGAAGTTTTTGGCCAATTACAGGACCACTTTCTTCTGTAATTACTGCATGTGAATAATTCAAAAGAATAAACATAAAACAAAAAAGATCTTTTACTCAAAACAAAAGGTCTTTTTTGTTCTATGTTAAACTCTAAAAGAATCATATATTTTTAGTGTCGTAATGTTTTTCCTTACCACTATAATTAATGACACCCACTATATACTGGTTTTAAATATAACTACGCACTTAATTTAAACTGTTAAGAACAGTGGTTGTAGAAACAAAAGTCATTAGGGAAGTTGATAAAGCCAAAATCTCTTCGTTAATTATCTTAACAGTATCATTGATCAATCCAAACTCATCAATACGAGAATAATAGTCCTTTAATATTTTTTTACTTTCAACTTTCGTCTTTTCTCCAAAAAAAACTAGAGTCAAATTTAAGGAATCAATTATTCCAAGAAGAATTATTTCTTGCACACTTGGGCGTTCTCCATTAAATACAATTTCATATATACGCCTGCGCAACTGATTCTCTGGCAAGAGATTCTCACTAGGGTACAATGATTTTGAAAAAATCCACAGAAACTTCTCTTCTTTCTGCTTTAAAATTCCGAGATCAATAAGTTTTTGCAAACTCATTTGCTTTATTTTATCAAACTTCCACTGAAAATCTTGCACCCATTCTTTAAGACTTCGTGGCTTATTAAATTTAACAATCTCTGAAAAACAAAAATCTAAAAGTTCATCATTCAACCCTTCAGAATTTTGAACAATTATATTCTTATCAGAGATGGAAATTCTATTCTTTAGAGCCAACTCAAAAATAATTCCCATAGATACAGCGATTCCTAATGAATTCGAATCTCCTGTAAAATTACCTTTTTCATCATTTAATGAAAGTAATAATAACTGGTCTACTAAAGATAAATCCATGATTTTTGTCAACAATTAGATTAATAACAGATCACAAATCTACAAAATAAGACGAACATTTCATTCTGTAGCTTATTCGTAATTCACAATGTCAATAGCTTTCATCCTTGAAGCTTTAAAAGCTTTATAAAAGATTAATGAAACGGCTATAATTAAAGTCATACAAAATGAGAACAAGAAATAAAAAAATGAAAGAGTAATATGATCAACAAAACTATCTAACCATATCTTTAAAAGAAAATATGCGATTGGCAAGGATAATATATTTGCAATAAAAACCATTCTCACATATACGAATATATTCTTATAAAGAATAGTAGATGTTTTAGCTCCTAAAAGCTTTCTAATTCCTATAGATTTCATTTCTCTCCTCAAAAAGAAAGAAGACAAACCAAGTAAACCAAGACCTGCAACCACAATTGCGAGTATTGTAAAAATGCTAATAATTTTATAGATCATTGACTCTACTCTATAGGATTGCATAATAATATTATTCAAAGAACTTGATTCATATATTGCATCTGCAGAAATAGATTCTATGACATTATCTAATTTCGACATAGCTTCTTTATAATCTACATTTTCCCTTAAACGAACATTAATCAAATCTTTAGAGTTGCTGTATTTTCTCCAAAATTTCTGAAAAATAACCAAGGGAACATTATTATCTTTTCCAGGACAAAATTTAATATCATCAACTACTCCTACTACAGAAAACTTTCTTCGACCAAATAGGTTTAATTCAGTCCCGATTATTGGATTATTCGAAACCCCCATTACCTTTCTTGCCATTGTTTCATTAATTACAATTAACGAATCACTTACTGCATAATCAGCTTGATCGGGAAAACGGCCCTCTTTAAGATGCAGATCAAATAATTTATAATACCCAGAGCTTACCTCCAAAACAGAAATATCAAAAGGTTCTTTTTTCCATTGAATAATATCACCGTAAAAATGTTTTCCCGGACATGTGGTAGATAAAACTGCATTTTCAACTTCGGGAAGTTCTTTGATTTTACGCACAATTTCTTCCGAGTTAATTAATGCACTTTTATTCTTTAAAGAAAGAATCATTATATCATCTTTCTTAAAACCATAGTCCATTGAATTCAAAAAAGAAAATTGCTGCTGCAAAACAATCGTTATCGTTATTAGTATAGATGCAATAAAAAATTGCAAAACCAGCAAAAACCTACTAAAGTTTTTCTTACTCTTTACTTCATAAATTCCTTTAATTATTTTCTGAGGATTTAATCGCTTAACAAGTCTAATGGGTAAAATATTGGTAATAATAGATACCAAAAAACAAAGAAAAAACATAGATACCAAGACAAATAAACTATGAAGCGAATAAACTTCAAACTGAACATCTACCAAACGATTAAAAACAGGAATTAGAATCTCTGCTAAGATAATGCTAAACAAAAAAGATATTCCTAAAATAACTGCACTCTCAACATATAATATTTTCTGTATTTCTTTCGACTCAGCTCCAAGCACTTTAATAATTCCAAAATTTTTTGCTCTAGAATACAAATCTGCTGTAGTAAGATTTACATAATTAACAGATGCTATAAACAAAATAAGAAGAGCTATAAAAATAAAGAAGAAAATATATTCCTCTGAAAATGCTTTCATTAAAGAATAGTCTTTTTTTATTTCAGAACGCAAATGCAAATCTTCTAACGACATTAGATAACCATCATAAAAGATATCATCAGATATATGATCATTAATATTAGTTTTGAACCAATCAGGAAATTTTTGTTCAACTTGCTCTTTTGTAATATTATCAGGGAGTTTAAAATAAGTAAAATACTCTGGTCCTCCAATCCAACCCTCAGGAAATATTTTTGGTAATTTAGGAATCATTGTTGCATTAGAAACAAGCATTTGCATAGGCAAGTGAGTACTTTTAGGAATATCTATTATACCCGTAACTTTAAGATCCATTTTATAAAAATCTGGACAATGAATTATTTTTCCTAAAGGATTTTCATTGCCAAAAAGAGTATGGGCATATTCTCGATCTAAAACCACAGTATAAGGTTCCTTTAAGATATTTTTCTTTGATATATTGCTTTCCAAAGGTTGATCAAAAACATCAAAATAGGAGTTATCTACAAAATTCAATTGCGCCATAATTTGGCTGGTATTAACCCTTATAGGAATATTTCTTGGATAAGATACACGACAATAAGTTCCTAATTCAGGAATATCTTTGGCTAAATTCGGTCCTATCTGTGGACGAACATAAAAAGAAGGCTCATATACCCCTTTAAAAGTTCTGTTTTGTTGAAGACGATAAATTCGCTCATAATCTTGATAGTGTTTATCGAAATTATAATGGTAAAGAACAAATAAAAAAATCAATAAACATGAAGTAAGAGCAATTGTCCACCCAGTAACTTTTAATAAACTTTGACCCAAATTTTTTTGAAACGTACGAATAACCTGCTTTAAAATATGCTTCATAACCCTACTTTTTTCACACATATGTCAAAACATATACCAAAGCATAAACGATCTATAATCAATAAATTGCCAAAAACAAAGAAACTCATTTTGTCCAAAAATGAACGCAATGAGTTTCATTATGAAACATTATCTAATGTCTAGATTACTCCTTCAAAAGATTTCAATCGCTTTCTTAGTTCGATCAATCGTTTCTTAGATAAATGAAAACTCAAATCGGAATTCAGTTGTACTTTAGGTTCTTTTCCTGTTTTAACCTGACTTATATAGCGTAAATTCACAATACAATTACGATTTATTCTAAAAAAACCAAAGCTATCTAAGTCGTTCTCAAACTCTTTCAATAACTTTGATACAGTAATTTCGGTTTTGTTTTTTGAAAATATTGTCGTCAAATACGCCTCACATAATAGATAATAGATATTTGCCAAATCAACAAAATGAATACATCCCCTTTCGTTTAATACTAATTTTTGATCCTGTTGCCTTCCTATTAACTTATTCATACCTTAAAACTTTATTAATTAAGATCAAAAAACCATCTAGCACCGATATTATCCTCCCAAAAAACAGGTATCGAATTAAATTAGTTTACTTGATCATTTAGCTTTCACTTTAGAACTTTGGTTTTTTAGGAAATGCTAACTATGGTAATAACCATCAATTATTTACTTATTCAAAACAAAGTGTATAAATTTAAACAAAAACATAAAACAACAAGCCTTTTATAGATTTACCAAGTACAATAATAATTTTAAAGAAAAGAATACTTAAGTTTCATAAAATAAAACTGCCCATATTGAGCAAATTCCGAACTTGATTTTCCATTTAGAATTTGAGCCAAAAGCAATAGATCAACATTTTTTGATAAAGAGAATGAAAAAGAAGGACTATAATAAGAAGAATGATCATCTGGATTCCAAATACCCGCAAGTCCCACAGTTATTAGAGGCGTTACAGGATAAGTAAATTCTCCAAACAATGAATAGCGGGAAACAGTTAAATCTTTAATACTTAACATACGATCAGAATAAATAAATGATCCCCCTTGTTTTGTACCACCTAAAGAATTAAAGATACCAGATATATGCACATACAACTGATTTTGAAAAGTATAATTTGCTCCAGAAGATATTATTATCTGACTACTCTGAAAGCTTAATTTTTTTCGTGGAAGAAGATACGTGCACTCTCCGTTAAATCCAGCTCCTCCAATACCTCCCGACCACCCAAAGCCCAAAGTAATATCATTAGGAATAACTCCAGCTAGAACTTGAAAATCATAATTCCATCGATTAAACTTAAACATAGATGCTGCTGTTAACTGATTTTCTTTATCCAATTTTGCAGCTATTTGTAAAGAAGATGTTTCTCCTGTATAATATTGAATCAACACAGCATCGCTACCTGGTCTTTCAATATAATCGAAATCAAAATAATTAAATGTATTGAATATATCATTAGGGTTCCATACTAAATTCTGACTCCAATTGATTCGCTGCCGACCAACACTAACTTCCAAGTTTTTGTACGTATATGAAACATTTGCCCTATCTAATATTGAGTATAAAACATATGACTGATTACTTGAATATCTCCAACTAAGATTTAAGTATCCCTTATCTTTATAAACATCATCTTGATATATTGAGTAATATAACTGAGCTATACTTCCAAAAGAAAATATATTTCGTATTCCCAAATTCGCTTGAAAAGATTTGGAAAAGCGAGGATTGAAATCTAGTCTTAATTGTTCGGTTTGCAAACCTTTCCATTCATTTGAAGAAGACGGCATCCATAGAGTCCCTAAATTTTGCAAATATCCTTTGGGTATAAACTGCTTGCCCATATCTTTCTTTTGAGCAATAGTATTAGTTAGAAGAAAAAACAAAAACAGTAAGGTAGATAATGACTTTTTCATATACGTTCCATTTATTTTTATCTACTATATAATTGTTTAAACAATCGTTTTATCATCGATCAAGTTTCCGTCTTCTATAGTCAATATACGCTTGGCCCGATCAATTACTCTTTGATCGTGAGTAGAAAACAAAAAGGTAATCCCAAGTTCCTCATTTAGCTTAAGCATTATATCAAGTAGATTCTCGGTCGATTTTGAATCTAAATTTGCTGTTGGCTCATCTGCCAAAACAAATGCTGGATTTGATGCCAAGGCTCTGGCAACAGCAACACGCTGTTGTTGCCCTCCAGAAAGATGGGATGGGCGTTGATATAACTTATCGCCTAAGCCAACTTTTTCCAAGAACTTACAAGCTACTGCATTTCTTTCCTCCTTCAAAACTCCTTGCAACTCCAATATAAAGGCAACATTTTCTACTGCATTTAATACTGGAATTAGATTATATGCCTGAAAAACAAATCCAATATTATGCAATCGGAAATCAACCAATTGCTTACTCTTCATTTCAGAAATATTGGTTCCTTTTATACATACAGATCCCTTAGAAGGCTTATCAAGCCCGCCTATTAAATTCAAAAGAGTAGTTTTCCCAGAACCTGAAGGCCCCGTAATAGCAGTAAACTCTCCTGCATTAATTTTCACATTTATTCCATTCAATGCATACACAGGAATTTGTGATTCATTATATATTTTATGAAGATCTTTAATTACTATTTCACTCATCGAACAAAATTTTAAACTTGAACACGAATTGACTCTGAAGGATTCATTTTTATAGCCTTCCAAGCTGGATACAATGAAGCTATTATTGCAATAATTACAATCATTATAAAACTCACTACTATTGTCGGAATTGAAACTTTAGGATAGACAGTACTACTATACCCTAAGGCATTCAATCCTTCGGCAAGAAAAGACAGGTTAATTCCAATATCACCAAGAATAGAAATTATAATCACAGAAATTACACATCCTAATATAGCACCAACTAATGCTAAAAAAATAGTCTCATACACAATCATAATAAATAACTTTCCATCATTCATTCCAACAGCCTTAAGCATTCCTATTTCTCGCACTCTTTCCATAACTACCATTAACATAGTATTTACAATTCCAAAGGCTAATGCAATGAAAATAATTACTAGAAATATTCCCGACATATATTGAGTCAACTGAATAAATGATGCTAAATTCGAATCTACCTCCATCCATGGTCTCACCTTAATTCTTTTATTATAATTTCCTTTCTGCAAAACCAATTTGCAGTCTTTCACTGTTTTTTCTATCGAACTCCCTTTTTTCAAGGAAAGAAACAAACAAATATCCTGATCATCATTAAAACCTAATTGTGGCCCAAGTACTTTTCGGTCTACAAAAACATTCGTTTTATCAAAAATATCCGAGTCTGTCCTGAACAAGCCTACAATCTTAAACCCAATACTAATCAAGTCGCCACTTAAGTTGGTGCAAGTAATCACTAGTCTGGAATTTACCTGAACTTTTAAAAAACTTGCCAATTCTTCTGAAATCACAATTTGTTGTTCCAAACTCTTACTAAAAAAACGACCAGAGACTAATCTCTGATTCAAAGGGCACACAAGCGTATCTTGAAAAACATTTATCCCTTGCACCATGACTCCTGTAGCATTTTCAGCTGAAGATATCATTGCAGAAGTTTGTGTTCTTGAACTAACCTCAGCAATACCATCTACCTTATGTAATTCCTTAATAATTTCATGAACACCATTTAAATTATATTGTATATCATTATTTGTCAAGAAATTAGTATCCTGAATTTGTAAATCACCAATTTGGTAAGTTATCTCTGAAAAGATTTTTTGCGCTGTAAGAGAATTTATAAACGAAGAAGAGAACAAACCACCAAATAAGCCAACAGCTACAGCAATGATTATTACCAAACTTCTTGATTTATTACGCCAAATATTACGCCATGCAATTGAAAAAATCATCGCTCAATAGGTTAAAGATTGAAGAATTTTTAATCTGATTATTACTACCAATGGATAAATTGCACAAATCAGAGTAAGAGCAAAGACAACAATAGCCTGATTGATAAATATCCATGGATCAATGGAAAAAGGAAGAAAAGGATCTAGATTATAAGCGGCGACTAATTTCCCCAAATCAGCGGGAAGAGGCAGCGGATGTTTATTCAAATAAAATAAAAATGGTAGGCTAACAACTATTCCTATAAGAACTCCAATTATCGCCAAAAGAATAAGTTCTGAAAAATGAACGATTAACATACGATACTTTCGCATTCCTATAGCCAATAATATTCCCATTTCATGTTTTCGCTCGAAAGTCATCATCATTACGGTTCCGAAAATCCCAAAACCAATAACTAGATATAATATTCCAAGCATTATCTTTCCACCTGCATTATCGGCCTGAATTTCCTGAACCATCTCTTTTAACATTTCATCCCAACTCATAATTTCGTAATCACTACCCAATTCTTTAATCAATTCTATTTTTGTTTCCTGAATTTGCTTTGGTTTCTGTAATAACAAGCTTAATGAAGAAACTAAATTGGGTACATAAGGAGAAAAGAAACTTCTACCTCGATCTAAGGTCATAAAAACAAAAGAGTTATTTAACTGATTTGATGGCCAACGAACAATTCCCCGAACAACAAATTTATCCGCAGAAGAAACCCCTTGATATCCTTGCCCCAGCAGAACCACAGTGTCACCAACTATTGCATTAAGGAAACCAGACAAGCCCTCTCCTATTAAAATTCCATCATCATTATCATTAAGATATTCTCCTTTTACCAAGCGATTTTCTAATTGACTAAAAGAAGATTCTTCTTTTGGTGGAGAACAAATAACAGGAACACCCTTGGTATGAACACCATAAGAAATTAGGCTAAACGACTCCAATCGAGGTAAAATAAAATTAACGTTTCTTGTTTCTAAGACTTTCTTTCGCAAAGATTTTGAAAAAACAAATGAATAGTTAATAGATTTATTCTCCCAATAACTACTATCATGAACCTGTAAATATCCTACCTGCCTAACTCCTCCTTTAATCATATTCCCATAAGCTCCCCTTTGTAGAGATCGCATAAATAAAGCAAGAATAAGAGCAAGAATAATCGAAAGCAGACAAATAAAACTTCTTTTCTTATTACGCCATAAATTACGCCAGGCGAGAATTAAATAAAAACGCATATTATTTAGGTTGGATTTGCTTCATGTTCTGAAGACTAAAATAGGATTGTGTTATATCTTCAAGATCAAAATCTAATTCATCAAAAACAAGCTTGGTATTATACCCTTTTTTATTCAATAAAGTCATTGTTAACACACTAGGCAAAAAGCGATCGCCAAACTTTTTAATCTTACTACCCGTCTGTACCTTAATCATTTTCAATTGATCATCAAGATATTCCATTTTTAATGTCATATACCCCTTTTTACTTATATAAATATTAATCTGCCCCCATACAACTGGTGCATTAGGCTTAGGCTCTAATTTCACCTTATAACATTCATAACCATTTAAGGTATCCACACCTATAATACTATGATTATAATCGGTAATAATAGATTTTTGCTTTACTAAATCACGATTCGTAAAATCAGACCCTAACCATGATTGGCCCATTGCCGAAGGGGGAATTTTTATTGTACGATTAATTGCAGGCAGCCAATTCCACATCTCTGTTTCTCTCTTTAGAAAAACCTGACCTCGCTCTTTTGCTGGCTCAAGAATATAAACCAAGTAATAGTCCTGTCCATACGACCATGCTTCCATAGATATACTTCTCGACCATTCGGGACGCGTAATTGTCATAGTCGAGCGATTAAAGCTAGATTTCCCCAATGATAAATCGTACGATTTTTCAACAATTTCTTTGGGAGAGATAGTTTCTTGAGAAAAACAATTCGTAGAGAAAACAAACAAAACAGTCAATAATGTAAACAGAGCTCTCATAGGGCTATAATTTCTTTGAGTAAAAGGAAAGATGTTTGAATAAGAAGAAAAGAAACTCTCTATATATTTAATTTTCAAACATTAGAGATATGCACAAATATAGGAAAAACATAAAGCAAAAATATAGTCTCCATCACAAATCAAATAATATTTTCATATTACAAAAGATTTAATACTCAAAAGAGCAACTTCATATTAAGCAGTAGCAATAAGAAAAAGGATTTTTATATCGTTTCAAAAGTTCTGGCGATACTAGATTAAATGGCAATATGAAACATATTCAAGCATTATTTTTCATTCTTTTTCTAATAGCAACATCCATCAAAGCACAAATTATTCCAAATAAAAACCTGACTGTAAATGATGGTTTACCAAGCTCGGAAGTATATAATATCCTCCAAGATAAAAAAGGATTTATCTGGCTTGCCACCGATAAAGGAGTAAGTATGTATGATGGTTACAAATTCACAAATTATAGTCTGGAAGATAATTTACCTAGAGTAACAGTATTTGAATTATTTGAAGATAATGCCGGGAGAATATGGTGTATTACAGCAAGTGGAGAATTGGCTTTCTTTAAGAATCAAAAACTAAATTTATATAAGTATAATGATATAATACTGAAGAATAAAAGCAGATCTCAATACCCCGTTAAAAAGAGCTTTTATGCCGATTCGCTTAACAATGTTTATATAAGCTTTGAGTGCACGCCAATTATACATATCGACTCTTTAGGAAAAGTTGAAAAAATTGGAGATTACAACAATAAAGCCCTTCATATTGAATATATAAACCCAGAAAGTGAAAATGTACTATTTACAAGTTTTAGTATCTCCAAAAATCCAGATGTTAATCTTGTAGTAAATAAACATGACCATAATCAGTTTAAAGTCACTACTAATATTAAAAGACTACCTCAAGGAATAAGAACCATAGCTATCCCATATTTTGACAAAACAATCTTTTCTACAAATAAGGATTTACTGGTTATTGACAGCATCGGAAAAACAAAGCAATACACATTTGATAAAAACATATTCTGGATATCTAAAGATTCAAAAGATTTAATTTGGCTTGGTTTTGAAAATGGAGGTGCGAAAGCTTATAAAGGAACAAACTTTAGCAAAGAAATTTATAATTTATTACCTCATAAATCTGTAAGTTCAGTAATCTGCGACCATAATGGAGCCTACTGGTTAACAACACTTACGCATGGAATATACTACTTCCCCATATTAGATATGAAAATTTATTCAAAAGGCTCTGGCCTCTTATCATCAAATATTAGACAAGTAGAAAATGCAAATGGAAAAATATGGTTTGCAGGAGCATCAAGATACTATTATAGTTTTTACAAAGGACATATAAATAAATTTAAAGTAAACAGAACTAAATTACACGAATGCAGAAATATAACTGCCTTTGGAGATAGTATACTTTTTAGCTTTCATGGTTCGTATTCAAATTTTAGCTTCCTTAAGGTGAATAACAAAATTGTACAATCATCCAATAAAATATACCTTCAAAGTGCTTTTAAATCACATGAAGGTGATATTTATGTAACTCTTAATGGGGTGTATCTACTGCAAGACTCCATACTAAAGAAAAGATATGCGAATAATAAATTCTCAAGAATTTACGATTCAAAGAATTATAATAATAAAATTGTTTATCTAGGCACCAACTACGGACTATTTAGCTTTAACACATATACAAAAGAAATTAAAGAACTAAGCTATTCCAATCTTTTAAAATCGAGAGTTAATTGCTTGCATATCGATAGAAACAAAAATGTATGGATTGGAACAAAAGGAAAAGGCTTAATACTACTAAAAGATACAATTGCTAAGCATATTAGTCTTCATAAGGTGCTGGGCAATTCAGTTAGTTCTATAAAAAGAATAAAAAACACCCTGTGGATTTCTGCAAACAACGGTATAGCAAAAGCAAAAGTTATTGAAAGTAAAGACTCTATTTATCTTCAAAAGATAACAAGAATACCTGGCCTTTTTGACAATGAAATTAATGATCTTGCTATTGATTCAACAAATGTGTATGCAGCATCAAACAGTGGTTTGATTGTGTTTAAGCAAGACTTTAATTCGAAATCACCACAAACTTATATTACCAAAATCAAAATAAATGGTAAAACCCAAGAGATCAAAAAAGATTACAATCTTAAAAGCTATGAAAATAATATAGAAATCAGTTTCGTAGGTCTTAACTATCTAGATGCCAAACATACAAAATATGCATACAAGCTTGAAGGAATAGACGATAATTGGATTTATACACAAAATACATCTGTACAATACCCTTCTTTGCAAGCAGGAAACTATACGTTTAAAGTAAAAGCTATAAATTATCAAGGAATTGAAACTGAAACTCCTATTCAACTTGGGTTCTTTATCCAAAAGGCATATTACGATACACTTTGGTTTAAAATAACTGTCATTTTATCTTTCCTTCTTATAGGAAGTCTTATTGCTTTAATTGTATTACGAATTAAATTCCGTGAAGAAAGAAAAAGATTAGCTCTTACGCAAAACATGAATCTATATAAACAACAAGCTTTGAGCGCTCAAATGAATCCTCACTTTATTCATAACTCTCTGAATTCAATTCAGAGTTATATATTAAAGAATGATCGTGTTGTTTCTAGCAAATTCTTATCATTATTCAGTCGGTTGATAAGAAAAATACTTGAGAATTCTCAAAATCAATTTATCTCCTTGAAAGAAGAAATCGATGCTCTGCAGCTGTATATTGAACTCGAATTAATACGATTTAACCATAGTTTTGACTTTGACCTATATATAGATAAAAAAATTAATCTTAGAGAAATAAACGTCCCTCCCCTAATACTACAGCCATATGCAGAAAATGCAATTCATCACGGACTAAGGCATAAGAAAGAAAATGATGGTGTATTAAGCATAAATATAACCACAGACAATAATCATATAATAATCAAAATCAAGGATAATGGAATAGGAAGAGAAAAAGCAAAAGAAATAAAACAAAGGAAAACAAATACTTATAAATCACTAGGTATGGAAATCACAAATAAGAGAATAAATTTAGTGAAAACCATATATAAAAATCAGATTTCTGCAGTTATTATTGATGAGTTTAAAAGGGGAAATATCTCAAATGGAACAACGGTTGTAATTAAAATTAACAAGAACTAACTGCAGGACTATGAAAAAACTACGAACCATTATAATTGATGATGAAATCAGTGCAACTGAAGCTATAGAAAATATATTAATCCATGATTGCAAAAATGTCGAAATCATTGCAAAATGTAATAGTCCAATTGATGCTATTGACATAATAAAAACAGAAAAACCCGACTTTATATTTCTAGATATCGAAATGCCCGAAAAAAATGGCTTTGAACTCCTTAAATCATTTAAAGCTATTGATTTTTATGTGATTTTCGTAACCGCTTATGATGAATATGCTATCCATGCTATAAAAAATAATGCTCTCGACTATATCCTAAAACCCATTGATATTGATGAGATAAAAACCGCTGTTGAAAAGGTTCATAAAAACATAAAAGAAAGCAAAAACATCGACTATCAAAATTTACTGAATACTATTACCCATAACAAACCTCACAGAATTAAAATTGCTACTTCCAATGGTTTTGAGATTCTTAATACCGAAGAAATTATTCATATTGAAGCTTGCGGATCATATACTGTTATCTGTCTGAAAAATGGAGAACAAGTTGTTGTTTCCAAATCAATAAAAGAAATAAACGACCTACTACTTCCATATGGATTTTATAGGTCGCACAGGTCACACATAATTAACTTAAACCATATAAGAAGATTTACTACCGAAAACGATGGTGAAGTGGTTATGAATGACAATTCTCACATTCCTTTATCAAGAAGAAAACGTAGTGATTTCATAGCTTTACTGGATAAAATCCTCTAGGATAAAATCCATTAGTTCAGAATTTCCGTCAATCATAAACTAACCCTTACCGTTCATAGAAAAGGATATAATTCTTATCCTTTTCTATCTATAATTGTACTCTATTATTTTGAATTACCAACAAGACTATTTGAACAATAACTAATTAAAGCGGGGCTAATGCAATTAAAAAACACTAGCAGCAGGACTTTTGCAATAGCTTCATTAAAAAATATAAGAGAAATGATTTTAGGGAAACTGAATTAAGCTTAAATATATGAAATCATTAATTTTTACAATCACTACGGTAATACTTTTATTACTGAATGGGCAGGCTTTTGCTCAAAACAAGGCTTTTATTGCTACATACAGCACTCCTGAAGGAACTCTGGAAATTCCTGTCAGTGCAAAATATAAATATAAATTTGATATCGATTGGAACAACGACGGCATCTTTGATGAAATAGGGGTCAGTAAAGAAATATCTCATACTTATACCGACGGAGCTACATCACATACAGTAGCTATTAGAGGTCAATACCCAAAAATCAGAAATGGATATAAAATTTCTGATGTATCGCAATGGGGAGATATACAGTGGAAAACGATGGAGTATGCTTTCAACGGCAGTAAAACACTCACCAATTTCAGCGCAACAGATGTTCCCAATCTATCTATGGTTACTAACATGAAAGGTATGTTTCATGGATGCATACTGTTCAATGATGATCTAAACAACTGGAATGTTTCCAATGTCACCAATATGAGCTTCATGTTTACTGAAGCCAAAGTATTTAATGGAAATATCAGTAGTTGGAATGTTTCTAATGTACTAGAAATGCAAGCAATGTTCAGAGAAGCATACAAATTCAATGGTGATATCAGCAATTGGAATGTTTCCAATGTTACAGACATGATTGAAATGTTCAAAAAAGCATACAAATTCAACAGTGATATCAGCAACTGGAATGTTTCCAGTGTGGTAGAAATGTATGGAACATTTAATTATGCAACGGATTTCAACAGCGATATTAGTAGCTGGGATGTTTCCAATGTTAAATACTTAAGCTCTACATTTGAAAATGCAGAAAGTTTTAATTGTGACCTCAGCTCATGGAATGTTTCCAACTGTACGACTTTTGAAGATATGTTCAAGTATGCTAAAAGTTTCAAAGGTGATATCAGTACATGGGATGTCTCCAATGCCACTACAATGAAAGGGATGTTTGAAAAGATCAAAATCTCTGAAAACAATTACAATAAAATGTTGGCAAATTGGAGTAAGCTTAGTTTAAAAAAAGACATTAGATTTGATGCAGGCAACTCTTATTATACCTCAGATGAAGCTGAAGTAGCACATAAAAAACTAATAGATGAATTAAAATGGGTGATTACCGACAAAGGGTATAAAGGAATCAGAAGTCCATTTATAGCGAAATACAGTCTTAAAAACCATAAGCTTGTAATTCCTGTAGTTTCTGGATATACTTATAACTTTGATATTGACTGGGATAATGATGGAGTTTTTGATGATTTAGGAGTAACCTCCGAAATTACCCATACCTATCCAAACAATGTGTATTCTGCTACAGTTGCCATTAGAGGTAATTATCCAATTATCAAAAATGGAAAGGATGTTAAAGACATTATTCAATGGGGAGGAGTGCCTTGGGAAAATCTAACAGATGCTTTTAATGCAAATGCTAATCTTAAAAAGCTAAGTGCCGAAGACTATCCTAACCTAACACAGGTAAGCAGCCTTGAAGGAATGTTTGCCTATGCGCTCTATTTTGAAGGACCTGTTAACAATTGGGACGTTTCAAATATTACAAATATGAGTAGCATGTTTGAAGGTACTATTGAGTTCGACGCTAACTTAAACTTTTGGGATGTTTCCAAGGTGACGAATATGGAAAAAATGTTCTACAGTGCCAAAAAGTTCAATAAAAATCTAAATTCATGGAATACTAAGAATGTTTCCAATTTTAAACTAATGTTTTCTTTAACAAAAGTATTTAATGGAGATATAAGTTCTTGGGATGTGTCTGGTGCTACTTCAATGAATGGTATGTTTTACAAAGCTGCAGCTTTCAATAAAGATTTGAATTCATGGAATGTATCTAATGTAACTGACTTTAGTCATATGTTTAGAGAAAATTCTATATTCAATGGAAATATAAGTTCTTGGGACGTATCCAATGCCAAAGATATGTATGCTATGTTTTACAAGAATTCTGTCTTCAATCAAGATATCAGCAACTGGGATGTCTCCAAAGTTACAACTATGGAACATCTGTTTAATAATGCAGTGGCATTCAATGCAAACGTTAGCTCCTGGAACGTATCTAAAGTCGCCAAAATGAATGGAATGTTTAGTGGATGCACACTTCCTACCGATACTTATAATGCTATACTGATCGAATGGAGTAAGCTATCTCTTCAACCTACAGTAAATTTCAATGCTGGAGAACAAACCAAATACTCTGGTAGTGAAGCAAAAACAGCAAAAGATAAGTTAATAACTGACTTTCAATGGGAAATCACAGATGGTGGTGATGACTCTCCGAAACGTCCATTTATTGCTACATTTAAAACTGCTAAAGGGATAATTGAAATTCCAGTAAGCACCTTTGCTGATAACTCTTTCGATATCGACTGGGAAAATGACGGAACATTTGATGAAATGGGAATTACAGAAACTATTTCACATACCTATGCTGATGGAGCAGAAACTCATACTGTAGCTATAAAAGGAAATTACACTGAAATTGTAAATGGCAGTAAAATTATCGATGTTGCACAATGGGGAGATATTCAATGGAGAACATTTAATAGCTCATTTATGTGCAATAATGACATAGAAGGCTTTAGTGCTACTGATATTCCAGATCTTTCTAATGTGACTAGTATGAGGAATATGTTCTATAATGCTATAAAGTTTAATAGTAATATCAGTAATTGGGATGTATCTGCTGTTACTGAAATGAATAGTACATTTTCTGATGCTGAAGCTTTTAACTGTGATATTAGTGGTTGGGATGTATCCAATGTAACAGATATGCGAAATATGTTTAGTAGAACAGAGGCATTCAATATAGATATCAATGGATGGGATGTTTCTAAAGTTACAGACATGACTGACATGTTTAGAGATGCAAAAGCTTTTAATCAAGATTTAAATGATTGGGATGTATCTAGTGTTACGAGTGTAGGAAGTATGTTCAGTGGGGCAACTGTATTTAATGGAGATATCAGCAAGTGGGATGTATCAAAGGTAAACAAAATGAAATATATGTTTAACTCTGCATCTGCATTTAATCAGGATATCAGCAAGTGGGATGTTTCTAAAGTTACAGACATGTCGAATCTGTTTTATAATGCTAAAGTCTTCAATGCCGATATCAGTTCATGGGATGTTTCCAATGTAAACAATATGCAATATATTTTTGCATTTGCATCTTCTTTCAATCAAGATCTAAGCAATTGGGATGTATCAAGTGTAACTGATATGAATAATATGTTCAATACTGCACTTGCCTTTAATCAAAATATAAGTTCATGGGATGTTTCTAAGGTAACAGATATGACAAACATGTTCTTGCAAATAAGCATATCAAGTAAAACTTATAATGAAATGCTAATTGCATGGAGTAAACTCAACTTACAATCTGATGTATCTTTCAATGCAGGTAATACTTATTATAGCAGTGACGAAGCAGAAGTAGCACGTAAGAAAATTATAGATACCTACAATTGGAATATTACAGATTTAGGTAAAGAAGGCGAAGCCAGCTTCAGTCTTTCTGAAAATGTAATTGAAGTCGGAAAAAACGTCACCTTTACAAATACTACAACGGGTGTTAAGAATGATTATAATGTGATTGTCGACCTTGCCGATGGAGTTGTAGTTTCTGGTGATACACAAACTTCAGCTGTTGTTCGTTTCGATAGTGAAGGAGAAAAAACAATCAGTATGAGAATTAAAATTGGCGACTGGGAATCGGAAACCGTAAGCAAAACTTTAATGGTAGCAAATAGCCCTGTTGCAGATTTTAAAGCCAGTAAAACTGATGTTAAAACTAACGAAGAGCTACAATTAACCGCTGAAATAGAAAAGAGTTATGACAATAACACTAGCATTCAATGGGTAATCGGGAAAAACACAATTAGTGATGAAGTTTCTCCAAAAGTAAGTTTTGACAAAGAAGGTTATTATAACGTATCCTTAACTGTTACCAACTTCGAACAGCTTTCTGTAACAATAAGCAAAGAAAACTATATACATGTAAGTAAAAAAGTAGGACTTGCAGAAGTGTGCACAAACAATATAAAGGCATTTCCTCAACCTGCAAATACTTTCTTAAACATTAAACTACCTGAGCAGGGAGAATACAATGTAGAAATATTCAACATACAAGGAGTTTTGGTAAGTGCTATAAGTGTTAATGGATTAAGCACAAAAATAAATGTCTCTAATTTTAGACCTGGAACATATATAGTCCATACTATGAATATGGATAACCAAAAATTCAGTAATCTTAAAATAGTGATTAATTAATTATTAAGAGGTCATACTTAAGCTAAAGCCGGCAAGATTTCATCTTGTCGGCTAATATTAGCATACTATAAAGCCACTTCCATTTTATAGGGTTTAAAGTATTTATTATACGGTTTAAAAGATACGTTAATAAACTAAGCCCCCTCTTCACGACCAATTTACAGATCATATCGAATAAATAAAAACACAAAAAGCCAAAGCCGAGGCCAGTTTAGCCAAAAGCAAAGAGCTATTCAACAGCCTAATGCAGCAGTACTTTGTATAAAGACTAAAGAATATACGACAGTTATATACAAAGCATCATTATCGCAAAGGTAAAACATCGTCGTCGCAATGACTCTGCGACGGTGGCACAGAGCCTTTGCGATGGTGAGCAAATCTTTACAGATATCCATAATCAGGGGATATTTGGTCTGTTCAATAGGAATCAAACTAAGCAAATAAAAAGGATTATTGGTGGGGGGTATACAAAAAAAGCCCGATTGTTAAAACAACCGGGCTTTGAAAATCGGCGACGACCTACTTTCCCACCAAATGGCAGT
>JBGRQE010000042.1:0-31091 GCA_041725955.1 Bacteroidales bacterium | reverse complement strand
CTAGGTTTTGGATGAAGACCTCCTAGGTATTAGATGAAAACCTCCTAGGTTTTGGATGAAGACCTCCTAGGTATTAGATGAGAATCGACTTAGGGATATTGCAATCATTACTGCTTTTAGTCAAAGAAGACAGTAGCAATATAAGGTGATAGTACTCATACTGAGACTCTCTCCACCAAGTTTTCAATTTGATTCTATTTAGTGATATTTCTCTAATCATACATTATAGATCAACACATTTAAGATAAAAAAAAGAGCTGACTATATTAAGCCAGCTCTTTTCCAACATGGAAGTCAATACCATACTAATATCTTGCTTCTTTAATTCTTGCTTTCTTACCTCTAAGTTTACGCAAGTAGAAGATACGCGCACGACGTACAACCCCTCTTTTGTTTATTGCGATCTCTTCAATAAATGGAGATGCTAAAGGGAAAATTCTTTCTACACCAACGTTACCAGAAATCTTTCTAATGGTAAAAGTCTCAGTTGGAGTAGATCCTACGCGCTGTAATACAACACCTTGAAATCTTTGAAGACGTTCTTTGTTACCTTCTTTAATCTTATAAGTTACAGTAATTGTATCACCAGCCTTAAACTTTGGAAATTCTTTTACTTCCACTTGGCTCTCTACGCATTGAATCAATTCATTCTTGCTCATTTCCTTATGGTATTTTATGGGATGTTTGTTTCAAAAAAATGAGTGCAAATATACTCTTTAATTTCTTAATTACAAATTTTCAACGACAGGTGACACATTACTCTCGAATTCGTTACAAAATTCCACCAGCTGGGAAAGGTAACCTATCGATATTAAATATCTTGTAATCAACAATGATTTATCAAAAAATCGGGGCAAAAATAATACTTTTTATTGAAAAAAAAAGATTTTAACTTTATTTCCACCTATTAAGGATTATTATCGATAAACATCAAGTTGTAAAAAAACACTAATTCAGCTCATTTTAAATATTAACATCCGATTTATAATCTTCTTTTTAAACGTAAAAACTATCTATTATTTATACCTTGAATAAATTTATAAAAGAAAAGTTATTCTATTCTTCTAATAAATCAGGTCTTCTTTCTTCTGTGCGCTTTACTGCTTGGTCGAATTTCCATTTCACAATTTCCTTTTCATTTCCTGAAAGTAAAATTTCTGGAACTTCTAAGCCTTTAAATTCTCGTGGGCGCGTGTACACTGGTGGTGCCAATAAATCATCCTGAAAAGAATCCTGAAGTGCAGAAACTTCATTTCCTAAAACACCAGGTATTAATCGGACAATAGAATCGACAAAAACAGCCGCACCAAGCTCACCCCCACTAAGAACATAATCACCAATTGATATTTCACGAGTAACATATAAACTCCTAATACGCTCGTCTATTCCTTTATAATGTCCACAAAGAATCATTATATTTTCATAAGTAGAAAGATGATTAGCTATCCTTTGATTTAAACGCTCTCCATCAGGAGTCATATAAATGATCTCATCATATTTACGCTGCGACATTAAATCTTCAATACATGCAGATACAGGTTCACACATAATTACCATTCCAGCACCACCACCAAAAGCATAATCATCTACTCGTCTGTATTTATTTGTACTATAATCACGTAAATCATGAAGACATATTTCTACTAATTTTTTTTCCTGAGCACGTTTGATTATTGAATGGGTAAATGGCCCTTCAAACATTTCAGGAAAAAGCGTAATAATATCTACTCGCATAATACAATCGTTTATCTAAAAAACAAAGACTGTCTTAAAAGGCAGCATCCACCAACTTTTAAGACAGACTTTACAAATACGTTCTTAAGACGACAAAAATATAAAATTATTTTACTCGTGGCATACAGTTTTAATATTCATAAACTCTCTGATCCCTAAATGAGCTAATTCACGACCATAACCAGACTTCTTCACACCTCCAAAAGGCAAAGCTGGATGCGACTTGGTGATACTATTAACAAAAACAGCACCCGACTCTATTCCTTCGATCAAAACATCTAGCTTAGAGTTATATTCTTCAGTCCATATAGATGATCCTAAACCAAATTCACTCATATTTGCAATCTTAAGAGCATCTTTATAATCATCATATTCGCAAATCGCAAATACAGGTCCAAAGGTTTCTTCTCGGAATATAATATTATCAGGTTTTACATCAACCAGTAAAGTTGGTGGATAATAAGCTGAGTTTTTATTTTCAATCTTACCACCCATAACAAGTTTAGCACCATCTTTTACTGCTTTTTGAACCTGCTCATGAATTTCATCACGTAAACTTGATCGGCACATTGGACCCATTTCAGTTTCTTCCAGATCTGGATCTCCATATTTCATATTCTTTATTCGATCAGCAATACCCTCTGCAAACTTTTTCGCAACATCTTTTTGTACTATAAATCGCTTTGCAGCAATACAACTTTGTCCTGCATTTTGGAAACGCCCCTGAATAGCAGCATCCATAGCTTTTTCCAAATTGGCTGTATCCATTACTATAAACGGATCTGAACCTCCTAACTCAAGAACAGTTTTTTTTATATTCCGACCTGCAACCTCGGCAACTCTACTTCCTGCACCTTCACTACCAGTTAATGTAACTGCCACAACACGATCGTCGGCAATCATTTTTTCGGCCAACCCACTTGAACCAGAAACAAAAACACTTCTAAAAGCATTATCTACAAATATCGCTTCCTTAAATAATTCTTCTATATCCATAGCGCATTGCGGAACATAAGAACTATGCTTTAAGATTGCAGTATTTCCAGCCATTAAAGCAGGTGCAGCAAAACGAAAAACTTGCCAAAAAGGATAATTCCAAGGCATCACAGCTAAAACAGGACCCAATGGTTTAAATATTAACTGATTAATTCGTCCTGGACCACCTTGCAAATTTTCGGGTAATAAAAACGACAAATAATTTTTAGCATAATAATCGCAAACCAAAGCACATTTTTCAATCTCAGCGATAGACTGGGTAATTGGCTTTCCCATTTCCATAGTAATATGCTCGGCATATCGTCTCTTTCGTCCTCGCAAACGATCTGCAACAAACTTCAACCAATCGGCACGATATTCCATATCAATGCCATGCATATTTTTATAAGCTTCATAACTCAACCGTACAATTTCTTCAACCTCTTCTGGAGTATGTTGCTTAAATTCTTTAATTACTTGATTATTTTTTGGGTTTATACTTTTCATAACATATATATTTTTGAAGAGACAATATAAGGGGAAAACAGTTAATATCGCCAACTAATACAGGAAACGTCCATCTAATTTATTCAAAATTCAGATACTTATTCTCCTAATGAACATTACAAATGTAAATTAGTTTGCCGTCTACTAAAATACCCTCAACTTCTGTTCTTAGTTAAATGAGTTTTTAAAGCGGTTACAAGATAAATTTATGAAGATAATATCTTTGCAAAAAAATTAAGATTTTCAATAAACTAACATAAATTCAATAGTCTTAAAGTGCGGAATTGTAAGATTAATTAATATTAGAAAAACTAGGATTCAAATTTATTCACCCTGCTTATAGCACTCTAGTCTACATTCTTTCTTTACTGCAAGCGATATGGATGTCAAAGCATGGACTATTCGAAAAGGAATAACAGCAACTCAAATGTGCTATTCACAGCAAGCTAGAACGGGGTTTATTCGCGCTGAGATAATGAAATAGATAATTTTATAAATTACAAGCCAGAACAAGCTTATAAAGAAGCTGCCTCACTAATACAAATAAGGCAACTTCTTATATTCTTGCAAATATGAAAAATATTGATTTATATCTTACGTGGTTTTAACCTCAACTTTCTTTTTATCCAAAGAAGAAAATCATCCAATAAAGAATAAATTACAGGAATAATTATCAAAGTCAACAAAGTTGAACTAATCAATCCTCCTATAACAGCCTGTCCCATAGGAGCTCTTGCTGCAGATCCTGCACTATTCGCAAATGCAACAGGTGTCATACCCAATATCATAGCCAAAGTGGTCATCAAAATAGGTCTAAGCCTTACCTTTCCTGCCAACATTAAGGCTTCAAATGTTTGTTTTCCTTCATTCCGCATCTGATTTGCATAATTTATCAGCAGAATTGCATTTTTGGTAGCCAATCCCATTAAAAGTAATATTCCAATATAAGACACCATAGATAAGCTACTACCAAAAATGTATAAAAAGATTAATGCGCCAATCAAAGTCAATGGTAATGAAAACATAATAACAAATGGCTCTAGATAACTTTCAAATTGAGCAGCCATTACAATATAAACCAAAATAATCGCCAGTGTCAAAGCCAATGCAATATTTTGATTTCCGGTTTGCTGCTGTTCTATATCACCTCCAGAACCAAAATAATATCCTTTTGGAAGTTCAATCAATTTTAATTTATACGCCAATGAATCTTGGGCTTGACTTAAAGCTAAATTACCCAAATTAGCATTCACAGTTACTGCAGGTAATCGATCATATCTTCGAATTGCCTCAGGACCATATCCTTTATGGATTTTAGTTACTTCACTAATTGGAATTAAAAAATTATTTCCACTTGAATTGGTATTTGCACTTTTTACAGTAATTGAAGTAATTTTATTCAAATCACTTTTATCCTCTCGACGAAGCTGCACTCTTACCTGATATCTATACTTCCCTTCATTGTAATACGTGACCCTTTGCCCGGAAACCATATTACGTATAGTCGTAGCCAATAATTGAGGGTTCAGTCCCAAATCATAAGCTTTCAACCGATCAATTGACAATTGATATTGCGGATTATTGGTATTCAAATCCTTTTGAACATCTACAATGCCAGGAATCGATTTATAAATATCCATAATAGTATCAGCCAATGTACTTAAGCGGTTATAATCATCTCCACGAACCACCGTAACCAGTGGTTTTCCTGGAGGTCCTGGAGTAGCACCACCTACAATAGAAAAGTTTAAATCTACTCCTGGTATCTGATTAAATTTATTACGATAAGAATTTACAATTTCTTGAATTCCTTCTTTTCTTTCTTTCTTATCTACCAATTGCACATGAATCAAAGCTCTTTGAGTTCCCAATGCTGGTCCTCCAACATTTGCATAAGTAAGCTTAACATCAGGATCTTTCTGCAACATCTCCTCCATAAGTATAGTATACTTATTGGTCTGATCAAGGTCGCTCCCTGGAGCCACAGCAATATTAACATCAAACTGACCAGTGTCGGACACTGGAAAATACTCCTTCTTTATGTTCGTAAACATAACATAAGTAATCACCAGAATAATCACTGAAATAAGAATAATCTTTCCTCTGTGAATCAAAGACCATCTCAAAGCTTTTTGATAAAACTGTCCGAATAAATCAAAGAAATGATTAAAATAGAAAATTATTTTTTCAAATAAATTACCAAACCTATCCCCTCCTTCTTTACTATCTTTTAAATATTTAGAAGACATCATTGGGGTTGTAGAAAAAGCTACAAACATAGATACCAGTACAGAAATACTAATAGTAAGGCCAAACTGATTAAATACCTGACCAATAGTTCCCGACATAAATGCCACAGGAATAAAAACCGCTACAATGGTCAAGGTTGTAGCCAAAACAGCCAGTCCAATTTCATTACTTGCATCAGCAGCTGCTTTCTTCGGAGTTTTACCCATTTTCATATGCCTGTATATATTCTCGATAACTACAATAGCATCATCTATAAGAAGACCAATTGCAAGAGACAAGGCCAGCAAAGTCATTAGATTCAGGGTAAAATCAAAAATTAACATAAAACTAAAAGTCGATATAACCGATATAGGTAAAGCAACAGCACTAATTACTGTAGATCTAACATTTCCAAGGAATAGAAAGATTAACATAACAGTAAGAAATGCTCCAAAAACCAGATCGAAGAAAACAGTATCAATCTCTTCCAAAATATAATCACTATCATTATGTATTACTTCAATACTATATCCTGGAGGCAAATCGGCTCTAATATCTTTTAAAGCTTCAATAACTTCTTTAGCAACATTTACTGTATTAGTTCCTGATTGCTTTAATATATCTATTCCAATAGCATTAAATCCGTTGATACGACTATAACTTCCCACATCGTTAATGACTTTCCTTACTACTCCTAAGTCTGAGACATATACATTCTTTCCTCCGGAACTACTAACAACAACATTACCAAAATCTTTAAAATTCTTTATCTTCCCTAATGTTGTTAACTGAATTCTTGTACCCTCTTCTGATATAACTCCTCCTGGAATATCAACATTTGCAGCCCCAACAGCAGTAATTACATCGTTAATTGAAATATTGTAAGCTTTTAATTTATTCAAATCGCAAATAATCTGTATTTGCTGACCTACCCCTCCATAAGTTCTTACCGAACCCACTCCATCAAGATTAATCAATATTCTATTTATATAATCACCAATATACCGGGTAATTACTTGGGGAGGGTCTGGACCTGAGACTGCCATTCCAATAATCGGAGCATTTGCAGGTTCAAAAGTTTGAACTATGGGTGTATTAGTTTCTTCAGGGAAATATTGTAATTGAGTTGCAACGCGCTCTCTTACCAATGCAGCAGCTTGTTCTGGGTTAATCCCTTGCTTAAACTGAACCTGCACATGAGAATATCCTTCTCCCGAACTCGATGTTATATGCTCAACACCCTTTATTGCATAAACTGCGTTCTCTATTCGTGAGGTAATTTCAGTTTCCATCTCGTCAGGAGAAGCTCCTTCCAAACCAGTATTTATACTAACCCATGGAATTACAATATCTGGCATTAAGGTATAATTCAATTTCTTAAATGAATACAACCCAAAAACCAAAAGAGTAACCACCATCATTGTGGCAAATACTGGACGTTTTATGGATAGACTTGATAAACTCATTTATATTCCTTTTTGAATTGAATCATTTAATATCGGATACGATTTGATTTCAACTGGGGTACCATTTTGCAATGAATTTTGCCCACGAACAACCACCTTATCATCACGTTTCAAACCAGTTAACACTTCGGTCATATCAGAATTGGTTAATCCAGTTTCGACATTTTTAAATACAGCCCGATTATTTTCTATAATATAAACTCCTACACGGTCTTCGTCCGGAACCAATGCTAACTGAGGTATTGCTAGACTGCTATCAGGAGTTTTTAAATCTACCTCAACTTTCACAAACATATCGGGAAGAAAATACCTGTCTTCTGTATTGTTAAATATGGCTTGAACACGAAATTTTCGCGTTAAAGGATCACCAGACTTTGATACTTCCGATATTTTACCATCTGCTCTTATATTGGGATTTAAATCGGAGAAAATACGGATATCTTCATTGTCGTGAATCAAATTCAATTGCGATGGGTCAACAAAAAACGAAGCCTTCATTTTGGATAAGTCTGATACTACCATCAAACTCCCTCCTGCTGAAGATAAATCACCAATACTAAAATTAATACTGGTTACTACCCCACTAATCGGAGATTCTATCAAAACTTGTTTTTGTGAAGCTTCAAAATTTACAGAATCAATTTTATTTTCAGTTCTAGCAGCATCTAAGCTTTGTAAACTAATAGCTCCATCTTTATACAGATTATTCATTCGTTCATAATTCAATCGACTCTTTTCATAAGTAGCTTTATCCTGATAAAAGTTTGATTCAGAACCTCCTTTGTCTAAATAAACAACCACTTGTCCTTTTCGAACAAAATCGCCTATTTGCACTCGTTGGCCAGTAATAATTTCACTAATCTTAGAAACTACATTTGCCTGATCTACACCCGATAAAGTTGCTACAAACGTATTTGTATAAGCCACTGAATAAGGAACTACATTATAAACTTGAACGGGAACAGTATCTACAAATCGAGTAAGAAAACCACTATTGGTTTCACTTATTGATTTTCTTTCTTTTTTACCTGAACAACTAATAATTGTAGAGATAAAAAACGAGAGCGTAAAAAACAGTAATATTTTTCGAAAAGATTTATTTCTATACATGTTATCTCTTTTTTAAACTACCGAATATTTTGCAATGCTTTATAACTTGCTAATGCTACCAGAAAATCATAAATTGCTTGTGAGAAATTAGATCTTGCCTCTGTAAAAAGACTCTGATTATTTATAATCTCCAACTGCGTTCCCACTCCATTTAAATATCTGGAAAATGCTATATTTAAAGCTTTACGTGCAGTTTCAAGTCCTTTTTGCTGTGCCTGTATTCGTTTATAAGCCTCCTCAAGATTTAATTTATATTGAATAGATTCTTGTGTTAAAGTATACTTTAGCTGATCGATTTGAATTTCTATCTGCTTATAAGCAATTTTTGCTTGCTGACTTTGAGCTCTATTTGAAAAGCCATTGAAGATATTAAAAGACAATGATACTCCCAACTGAATATTATCAGTCCAATAATAGTCTTTCAATCGAAAATTATTATCCTTACCCTTTAATTCCCATTCACCAACTAAATTCAATACTGGCCAAAAATTCGAATTCATAATTGAAATATTATGACGAGCCATAATCTTCTGTCTTTCCAATGATTGGTAACTATAATTCTTTTCTGGAGAAAATGCAGGAAGACTATCAACAAATGGTTTAAAAGTCATATATCTTGAAAATCCACTTTCAATCTCAATTTTAGTTTGTAAATCAAGAGCCAGTAAACTTTTTAGACTTAAATAAGCCAATGCCAAATTATTATGTGCTTGTATAACTTGAGGTTCACTATTGGCTAATTGTACTTCCGCCTGAAGTAAATCATACTCTGAAGACAGACCTTGCTTAAAATATTTTTGAACATTCTGGAAGTTAGCTTCACTATAAGAATAACTTTCTTCACTCACCTGAAGCAAATCTTTTGCAAGAAGAATATCGTAATAAGCCATTTTTACAGCCAAAATAGTTTCCTGCTCCTGTACATTTTCTGCCAGTTTAGCAATTTCAACAGATGTCTGAGCAAATTTAACTCCAACAAAAGAAGCATAGTTAAATAGAACTTGACTAAAGCTTAAGGCCTCTTCAAAATTATGTATATTTCCTGTAAAAGAACTAAATCCATAGGGAGTTGGATTAGCATCTGTATTTGGAGCATTAAACTTTTTCTCTCTTAAAAGAAAGTTATTATAAGTTCCAGAAAAACCAACCTTTGGCAAAACAGCAGCTAAAGCAATGCGAAAATCTTGATTGGAACTCAATGTGTTTTGTTGCGCCAGCTTTACATCCCAATTATTTTTCAACGCCAAATCAATGGCATCATCCAAAGATAGTCTCAGAATCAATGTATCGTTCGGTGGAAAATCCCCTTTGGTAATTGTATCTGATGTCTGTGCAAAAGGCATTTGCAAAAAACCACATACAAATACAAGCAAAAAAATAGCTCTTTTTGACATAGAAAGCATGTAGATATTTAGAGTTTTTTTAGGTTTTGCAGTTGAAAGATCAGTATAAATCACAAAATCATTACATCAAAGATAAGAATAATCCTATGATATACATCTGATTTCTAGCAATAAAAATAAATTTAGATTTATCAGCCAAATCTCCGATAAGAACGTCTGTTAAATTCTTTTTATTTCTTATAGAAAAGTTAAAAAAGGCAAAGAAAACATACACAAAACAAGTCTTTAACCTTAAAAATGCTTCTAAAAAATAAAGCTGCTTAAAAAAAGACGATAAAATCTCTTACTTTTTAAACAGCTCTATAATTACTCCAAAGGAGATCGTTATTTATTTTTAAATATAATATTATCGTTTTCTACATCAACAATGATTGTTTTCTCTTTTTGAATAGAATTAGATAATATTTTCTTTGACAACTCATTCAAAAGTTCTCTTTGTAAAACTCTTTTTACAGGTCTTGCTCCAAATTGAGGGTCATAACCCGCCTTAGCAATAAAATCAATTGCTTTTGAGGTAATCTCTATTTGATAGCCATTTTTACTCAAAACTTCAGACACCTTATCGAATTGCAATTTAACAATCTCTCTAATTTCTTCTTTACGAAGAGGAGTAAACATAATTATATCATCAATTCGATTTAAAAATTCAGGTCTAATAGTCTTTTTTAACAGATCTGTTAATTCGTTCTTTGTTTCTTCTTCAACCTTTGCAAAGTCATTATCACCAAGATGAGAAAACTTTTCCTGAATAATATGAGAGCCAATATTGGAAGTCATAATTATTATAGTATTCCTAAAATTGACTGTACGTCCTTTATTATCGGTAAGTCTTCCATCATCTAACACTTGCAATAAAATATTAAATACATCTGGATGTGCTTTCTCAATCTCATCCAATAATACTACACTATAAGGTTTTCTTCGAACAGCTTCTGTTAACTGACCGCTTTCTTCGTATCCAACATATCCAGGAGGCGCTCCTACCAAACGAGAAACGCTATGTCTTTCCTGATACTCAGACATATCAATACGAACCATACTATTTTCATCATTAAACAGAAATTCAGCCAAAGCTTTTGCCAATTCCGTTTTACCTACACCCGTAGTACCTAAGAATATAAAAGAGCCTATAGGCCGTTTTTCATCTTGCAAACCTGCTCTGCTTCGTCTGATAGCATCAGAAAGCGCGACAATAGCCTCTTGCTGGCCCACAACTCTTTTATGAAGTTCGGTTTCTAAAGTCAATAATTTTTCGCGCTCACTCTGTAACATTCTATTTACAGGTATTCCCGTCCATTTAGAAACTACCTCAGCAATTTCCTCAGAACCCACTTCTTCCTGAATCAAAGGATTATTAGACTGTAATTTTTTCAACTCTCCTTTCTGAGCTTCCAAATCTTTATTTGCTTGCTGAATCTTTCCATACCTAATTTCAGCAACCTTACCTAGATCACCTTCACGTTCAGCTCGAACAGCCATAATCTTAAGATCTTCAATCTCTTTTTTACGCTGTTGTATTTTCTCTACAACAGTTTTCTCATTCAACCACCGAGCATTCATTTCAGAAAACTCTTCATTAAGATGACTCAAATCTTTTTCAATAGATTCTAGTTTCACTTTATCTTTTTCACGACGAATGGCTTCTTTCTCAATTTCCAATTGTCTTATTTTCCGTTGAATCATCTCTAATTCCTCAGGAACAGAGTTTATTTCCAGACGCAATTTAGCAGCAGCCTCGTCGATTAAATCAATGGCTTTATCAGGAAGAAAACGATCACTAATATATCTTTGTGATAATTCTACTGCTGAGATTATTGCTTCATCCTTAATACGGACATGATGGTGGGTTTCATATCTTTCTTTTAATCCTCTCAAAATAGAAATAGCATCGGCAGTATCTGGCTCATCAACCATTACTATTTGAAAACGACGTTCAAGAGCCTTATCTTTTTCGAAATATTTTTGATATTCATTTAAAGTTGTAGCTCCTATCGCACGTAATTCCCCACGAGCCAATGCAGGTTTCAATATATTAGCAGCATCCATAGCTCCATCACCTTTACCAGCGCCAACGAGAGTATGTATTTCATCAATAAACAAAATAACCTCACCTTCGCTTTGGATAACTTCTTTGACAACACCTTTAAGGCGTTCTTCAAACTCTCCTTTATATTTAGCACCAGCTATTAAGGCTCCCATATCAAGACTAAACAACTGTTTATTCTTAAGATTTTCAGGTACATCTCCATCTATAATCCTATGGGCAAGACCCTCTGCAATAGCAGTTTTACCTACTCCTGGCTCACCTATAAGAATTGGATTGTTTTTTGTTCTTCTAGTTAAAATTTGCAGAACTCTTCTAATTTCATCATTTCGACCAATAACAGGATCAAGTTTTCCTTCAGAGGCCAAATGATTCAAGTTTTTCGCATACCTATTTAAGGAATCAAATGTTTCTTCAGCTCCTTGATTATTAACTTTACGACCTTTACGAAGTTCAAGTATTGCAGATTTCAAATCTTTTTCGGTGACTCCATGTTGCCTCAAAAGTTTTCCTGCAGCACTTTTTTCACCCGTAATGGCCAAAAGTAAATGCTCTATAGTAACAAACTGATCACCGAAATCCTTTAACATAGCTTGAGCCTTTTGGATCATAGCATTTGTTTCTGTGGAAAGATATACTTGACCTTGTTGGCTAACTTTAGGAATTTGTTCAATTTCTTTATCTATATCTGATTTTAAAGCATCAAGACCAACACCTATTTTACCAAATAAAAATGGGCATACATGATCATCAACCTCCAAAATCCCTTTAAGTATATGTATGGGTTCAAGATATTGTTGCCCTTGGGCCAGAACAATATCTTGCGCCTTTTGTATAGCTTCTTGCGACTTAATTGTGAATATATTGATGTTCATAATTGTTATTTTTTCTATTCCCTTAACAAAATTAAAACCATTTTTCCTATTTGGTCAAAACGACATCTTTTGACATGTTTAAGCCTTAATAATCAGTCATTTTGACATTATAAATGGAAACAATAAAGTTTACACATCATACATTTCAAAAATTCAGTAAATTAGCCCACTGATTTTGACACCAACTAAATCTGCATAATAATATGAAGAACATTCTGCTGCTTACATTGGTTTTTATAGGCTGTAATTTATTTGGACAAGAAGATTTTAAAATTGTTCCTGAAAAAGAAAATCCCATTTGTATTGGAGATTCCCTATTTTTAGAGATAAAGCCTGATGTAGATCTTGATAAATATGAAATAGCATGGGCTCCTATACCTGGTAAATTGCCACGAATTTCCATTAAACCTGAAAAGGCAACTACATATACTGCAACGCTAACTGATCAGACAACAGCTAAAGAAATAAAAATAACTTACGAAGTTGTTCTGGCAACACCTGTGAATATAGATATAGAATCTATACAAAAAAGCTGTGTTTATAATAATCCTTTTGATGAAAGAATAAGTAAAGAATCAGACCAATATCATGCAGCAGAGTTAAAAATAAAAAACAATAGTGGTGAAAAATACAAATACACCTGGTTTTATAAAGCAGGCGACAAATACAAAAATATAAATGATTTAGACGACGGTAGACTTCACTTGGATGGTCCAAATAATAGTGAACTGGCAGAAAGAGTATATGCTTTGGAAGCAAATACAAAAATGGCTGTTATTGTAAATAATGAAAAAGGCCAATGTGCAATCGTCACAAAAAAAACTGAGCGTCAAAAAGTTGCAGACGTCACCATAAACGTAGATCCAAAAGACAAAGTCTACCTTCAAAACCCTGTTGCTCACTTCTCATTTGAAGATAATGACTCAGACAATCCTACTTCAGCATGGATTTGGAAATTTAATGGTACAGATAGCCAACCACTAAAAAACGATACTACGACAGTAAAAGATCCATTTTACACTTTCCAGTTTGATGGAACTCATAATGTACAATTACTAACTATAAATTCTTATAAGTGTGACACTACTTATCCAATCACATATGAAGTTAAACCTGTAAAATTATCTGTGCCTAACTATATTGTACAAGGCAAAGCATGGAAAATCTCTTTGGACGAAGGAAATAACAATAATCCCAACAACAACCCTAATCCTACACCAAAATTTAAAGCAGGAACCCCCGACAACCAACAAACAAATCAAGCTGATAACGAATATTTACCATTAAATGATTATTACAAAAGTTGTGATGTACTCGTTTTTAGCAGAAGTGGGAGAAAAATTTACAAATCGACAGATTATAAAAATGACTGGACTGCCGATAATGTCAAGGCTGGTGTTTACTACTATATACTAAGATGTAAAGGATATTTTAGAGATGATACTTATAAAGGATCTGTTACCGTTTTTGTAAAATAAAATTTTTCTTAATAAAATGTGTTTTTATAGTAGGTTGACAAGACATAAAATTTCAATATTGAAAAAACTGGGAAAAATGCTAAAAAAAGTCTTAATTTATAGTAGCTTTATCTTTACAATTGTGCTGTTTGCAAATTCATGCGAAAATCAACAAAAGGTAAACACAGAGCATGTGTTTAATCCTGCTACAGCAGATAACCCTACTTCAAAAGATAATTTACCAAAAATCAAGTTTAGTGATTTTTCACACGATTTTGGCAAAGTCATCCAAGGTGAAAAAGTTAGCTATAGCTTTAAATTTAAAAACATTGGAGATAGCGACCTTGTTATCAATAGTGTTAAGACTAGTTGTGGTTGTACTGTAGGGAAATACAAAAAAGATCCAATTCCTCCTGGAGGAGAGGGTTTTATATCTGTCACCTTTGATAGTGAAAATAGACGTGGTTATCAAAATAAAACCGTAAGAGTAATAGCTAACACTCAACCTAGCACTACCATATTAAAAATAAAATCAATGGTTATTCTTCCTGAAGAAATGTAATTAGGATTAGATAATCAAACATTAATAAAAATCAATATGAATCTAATTAATGCACTTCTAATGATGCCTCCTGCTAAAGGTGGAGAGGCAGGTGGATATTCTCAATGGATTTTCATTGCTTTACTAATTGTGGTATTTTACCTATTCTTTATTCGTCCACAAACAAAAAGAGCAAAGCAACAAAGAAAATTCCGTGAAGCTCTAAAAAAAGGCGATAACGTAGTTACAATTGGGGGAATTCATGGAAAAATTGCAGAAATCAATGAAAAAACTATTGTTCTAGATATCGGCAACACAAAAATTACTGTTGAAAAAGCAGCCGTTTCTATGGACAATATGGATCAAATGAGTAATCAGAAAAAATAATTACTTTTGAATATCTTGTAATTTAGTATTACTCAAAATATAAGATAAATTGGTGTGAAGGAATTCCTTCACACCAATTTTATAAAAAAACTTATTTCTTTTCTTCCCATAACCACTAAACCGACTATAAACAAAAAACAATATCATGAAATTTTTTAAATTCAAAAGGAAAAATTGGCTAACTAAAGAACAATACATTTTTTTATATTGTCTTATTATTTCTTTTGCCTTTTGGATTTTAATTAAACTTTCTAACCAATATAGTATTACAGTATCTATACCTGTAGAATTTACTGAAATTCCTCAAGACCAATACTTAAGTCAAAAACTCGACAGTACAATAGATGTTAAAATTGAAGGACAAGGGCTGGAATTAATCGGAGAAAAATACTTTTCCTCAAAAACTCCTGTAAGTATTCCTTTAGACAGAATACCTATACATACACATAAATACTCTTTCAGTAAATATATTCTAATTAGAGATCTTCCTAATCCTTTAAATCAAGAAAAAAATTTAAATCTACATAGAGCGGTAATTCTTACAGATACAATCTCTTTTGTCTTAGAAAATTCTCACCAAAAAACAGTTCCTGTAAAACCTAATCTGACCACTACTTTTCAGCAACAATATGAACTTTACGATTCTATACACTTAAATCCAGATAGCATTACCATTAGTGGTCCACATTCAATAATTAGTAAGATTAAAGATATTACAACAAAAAAATATGTATTTAAGGACCTTTCTCACGAAATAAAGTTTAAAGCTCCATTAATAATTCCATCAGAAAACAAGATATCAACATCAGCTAAAGAGGTTGAAATAAATATACCTGTTGAAAAATTTACTGAGGAAACAATACATATACCAATAAAAAGTGAAGACAATCTACAAATAAAGTTCTTCCCTTCTGAAGTTCAGATTACTTATCAAGTGGCTATAAAAGACTATAGCCGAGTCAAACCTGAACAATTTAACATTACTGCAAAAAAAATAATCACATCTAACAACAGAGCTAAAATCAATATTAAAACAAGTCCTTCTTTTATTAAAATAAAGAAGATTAATCCCCAAACTGTTGAATATCTTATATTAAAATGATGAAAATTGGTTTAAGTGGTAATATCGGAAGTGGAAAAAGTACTGTAGCAAAACTTTTTGAATTATTATCAATACCTGTATTTTATGCTGATCAAGAAGCAAAAAACGCATACTATGTCGAAGAAATTAAAAAAGATGTCATTAAACTATTTGGAAAAAACTCATACAGTAAAGACCATACAATAGATAAAAAACATTTAGCAGAATGTATATTTAACGACCCTCTAGCTGTAAAAAAAATCAATGCAATTATACACCCATATGTTTTTAAGCAATGGAATCTTTTCTGCAAAAAACACCACAGAGCACCATACTGTATTATGGAAGCAGCGATTTTACACGAAAGTGGAAGTCATACTCTATTTGATGAAGTTATTTTGGTAACCGCACCCAAAGAATTAAGAATAAGGCGAGTTATGAATAGAGAAAACTGCACTTATGATGAAGTTAATGCTAGAATAAAAATGCAATGGACTGAAAATGAAAAAAGAAAATATTCTACTATCTTTATCAACAATAGTCAGAAAAATGCATTAATACCTCAAGTAATAGAAACCCATAAGTTACTTTCAGAAAGAAAATAACATAATAATATTACTACATTTGTCTTTTGACAAAAGATATTTTTAAAGGTATTTTCTTAATATTCCCTCTAAAGAAAATACCTTAATCTATTACCTCTAATTTCAAATTATTCCTCCTTATGCTCCAAGATATTGTAATTAAATCGAATATTCTACCTGATTTTATGATACGTTATGCCATAAGAGTCCTATTAAAAGGGACATTACGTAAACAAGAAAGCATAACAAAAGAGAAAACCTATTCTATTGACAATTATTTAAACATTCTATCCAAAAGTCAAATTGCTATTGATACTGATGAAGCAAATGAGCAACATTATGAAGTACCCATTTCTTTCTTTACAAAAGTTCTCGGACCTTATTTAAAATACAGCTGTGGATTATGGGGCTCTACCAATGACAAATTAGAGAGCTCTGAAAAAAACATGCTCGAACTATATATACAAAGAGCGCAGATAAGCAATGGACAAAGAATATTGGATATGGGATGTGGTTGGGGATCTTTATCATTATTCCTTGCAAAAAGATTCCCCGATTGTTCCATCGTATGCATATCAAATTCAAAGACTCAAAAAGAATATATAGATAAAGAAATAAATAAATTTGAACTTACGAATTTAGAATGCATAACACAGGATATAAATAAATTTAAAACAGAAAAAAAATTCGACAGAATCATTTCCATTGAAATGTTTGAGCATATAAGAAATTATGTAGAAATATTTTCTAGAATTGAAAACATGCTCTCTGAGAAGGGGTTATTATTTATCCATATATTTGCCCATAGAAAATATGCCTATTATTTTGATAAGTATTCAGAAAGTAGTTGGATGGCAAGAACTTTTTTTAGTGGTGGAACTATGCCCTCAGAAAATTTACTTCCAAAAGCGGCCACCAATTTTGAATTAAAAAACCATTGGATTGTTTCTGGATTACATTATCAAAAAACTCTTGAAGCCTGGCTAAAAGAAATGGATAATCAAAAAGAAATTATCACAAATATATTTAAAGCCACTTATGGTTATGAATATAAGAAAATGTTTATCTACTGGAGAATATTCTTTATGGCTTGTGCTGAGACATTTGGTTATAATAATGGCAATGAATGGAGAATTAATCATTATCTGTTTCAGAAGAAATAAGCAATAAAAAAATGCGATTTAGGATAAACCCAATCGCATTTTTTGCAAAAGAAAATGTAATCATACATTCATGCATAAACCAAACGAACTAAAAGTTAGCTCGAACAGTAAGCATAAAATTTCTTCCTGGTGCACTAATTCCTGAAGAATAAGACTTATATCTATAATCCAGAATATTATCTACTCCAAATATTGCTCTTAAATTTTCTTTTAACTGATAAGAAATCTTTGTATTTAATATCCCCCAAGCAGGACTATAAGGCTTCCCATTGGCGTCTTTTGCATACAAATAAGGCTTATCAATCTCGGAAGGAGCTAAATTTGAATTAGAAATTTCTCCATTATACATATAATTAAGATTCCAACGGAATTTATTAAATTGTACATTAAATCCTGTAACACCAAAAAATGGAGAGACATGACGCAATGGATTACCATCCAAATCCTCTCCCTTTGTATAGGTTGCGTTTGAATAGACATTCAAAAATCGAGCTAAATCCCATGAGAAACCAGCACTAGTGCCATAAACTTTAGCATGCCCTACATTTTGAAGAGCATGAACTACTCCCAGGTCTCCATCATAAGGAACATGGGTTTTTCCTCCAATAGTAAATGGTTTTCTAACAATAGCATCAGTTAAGTATGTATAGAAAACATCGGCATTAAGTCTAAATCTTTCATTAAGCTTTAAAACTCCACCTAAATTAGTACTATAGGCATATTCAGGCTTTAAATTTGGATTTGGAACAACAATAATCCCATCACCACTATCAAAAACTTTTGAAATATCATCTAAATTCGGAGCTCTAAAGCCACTACCTACATTAAAATGCAGATTCAGGCTTTTACTTGGATTATAAGCCAATCCGAAGGAACCATTCAGAGCACCATTATTCACCTCCATATTGTAATACTCTGGTACCTGATCAAAAGGAATGGTTTTATTATAAGAAATATCACCGAAAGAACTTTCAAGATGAGTATAAGTATATCTTACGCCAGCATTAAAAGTAAAAGCTTTAGCAAAATGAAATTTTAAATCTGCATATGCTGCACCAGAAAGATACTTATTATCACCATTAGGATAACGTGACTCTACTGGAGTTTCCTCATCAGTCTCTATATTTTTTGCTATACCTTCAGATTTAATGGTATTAGTAAGACCTTCAACACCATAAAACAATTGAAAACGATCACCTAAGTTCTTTACGAAATCCACATTCAGGTTAAATCCATTCACTTTTTCTGTACGTTGACGAAGTTTTGTGCTCTGGAACTTTCTATCGTTTCTGCTCTCCTCATAATCTTGGTAGGCTATAGTAGTTTTCATCTCATCAAAAATCGGCAATACATTTCCCAATTTTATCTTCAAAGCATTTATCATCCATTTTTGAGGACCATAATACCACTCTGCATACTTAGGTTTTCCTTTTTTTATTTGAATTAATCGGTCGTATCTAGGGATATCACTAGAATTTGTATAGAGAAATTCATAACCCAATTCTAATTTGTCATTTACTTTATATCTAAATTTTTGCAGTAAATTCAACTGAGAATAACCTGAATAAACCTGACGATTCTCATTAGGATTGTTTTTTACTACATCATCTCCTTTTTCACCAGAAACAACATAAAAAGATCTTTTTAGATAATCATTGCCTTTTGATCCTTGGATTAAATCTCCAAAATTACTGTAAGAGAAATTTGTAAAAGACCCAAATTTACGACCAGCAATATTTAATGAAAACCCACCTGTTTTTTCTGAATTTGCACTTGCAGCTCTTAAAAGAACATCTCCTTTTATCCGTAATTTATCATTATTACTGAATTTCACTTCTTTTGTATGAAAATCCATCACTCCACCAAGAGCATCACTACCATAAATTACAGATCCAGGTCCATAAATGACTTCAGCCGATTCAACAGCATTAGGGTCAATTAATATTACATTTTGAAGATTTCCTTGTCTAAAAATAGGATTATTCATACGAATTCCGTCAAAAACAAGTAATACTGAATTAGCAGCAAACCCTCTAATCATAGGACTACCACCACCTTGTTGACTTTTCTGAACAAAAACTTCTCCTGTCTCACTAAGTAAATCAGCTGCTGTTTGAGGACTTGCAAATTCTATTTCTCTCTGTCCAATTACACGAATTTTATTAGGTACTTCTGCCTGATCTTGTTCCCAACGATTAGCCGAAACAACAACTTCATCCAAATTAACAGTACTAGGAACTAGTTTTACAAGAAAACCATTATCTCTCAGATTTTCGTAACTAATTACGTAAGGTTGATAAGAAGTATGGTTAAAAACAAATCTGGAATTTTTTGCGAAATTAGTAATATCTACACTTCCATTTCCACCTGAAACTGCCGAACTACTCTTATCCATATTAAAAACTTCAACATCTTTTATTGGCTGCTGAGTTTCTAAATCCACAATATCTACTTCCTGTCCAAAAACAGGAAGTACACACAAGAAACTAAAAATAAATAGTAACAATCTCATCTCATAAATAGATTTTAAGTTTCACTCCAATCAAAAATTTACAAATTCAGAACATACCAATTATTAGACCATACTAATAAAAACAGCTTATAAATTAGTTCTAAATAAAAAGCAAAACAAACATCAAACACTTAACAAATTTAAGTACCATGGAGTTATACAACAAACAAAAAAAGAGAGATAAGGAAAAACCATATCTCTCTTTTTATAATTACTTCTTTTTTTATTCAAAAAAAGTAAAATATATTTTTATTATTTCTTTCTGTTTTTAGCTGCTTGCTTTTGAGCATCTTCTAACCGCTGCTGCCACTTAGATTTTTTCTTCTTTTTCTTCTTATTCAAAGCAATCTTTTCACGCAGTTTGCCTTCATTAACAAACTGACGGAATAAGAACATTTGAGCAAAAGTAATTACGTTTGCCAAGAAATAGTAATAACTCAATCCTGCAGCATAATTATTAAAGAACCCTAAAAAGAATATAGGCATTAAATACATCATAACCTTCATTCCTGGCATACCAGAAGTATCTTGCCCCATCATCTTTTGATTCAAATGAGTATAAATCAATGTTGAAATTGTCATCAACAATGTAAACAAACTCACGTGATCACCATAAAATGGTATATTAAAATCAAAATTATAGATCGTATCATAAGATGATAAATCCGTAGCCCACAAGAAACTTTTCTGTCTTAACTCTATCGAAGAGGGGAAGAAACGGAACATTGCAATCAATATCGGTAACTGCAAGAGCATTGGTAAACACCCAGCCATCGGATTAACCCCGGCCTTTCGATACAGAGCCATTGTTTCCTGCTGCTTTTTCATAGCATCTTCCTGCTTCGGGTATTTCTTTGTGATTTCCTGTATTTCAGGCTTTAATACACGCATTTTTGCAGAAGACAAATACATCTTATAAGCAATAGGGAAAAGAACAATCTTAAGTAAAATTGTAATTACTAGAATTACAATACCATAATTCCAGCCCCAACTACCTAACCAGTCAAAAACATTAATTACAATATATTTATTTATCCATGCCAATAGGAAAAAAGACCAACCAATAGGAATTTGACGCTCCAAATCAAGTTTAAAATCTTTTAAAATTTTAAAGTTATTCGGACCGAAATAAAAGCTCATTCCAAAGTTACTATTGCTTTGAAAAGGAATACCTAAATTTGTTTGCATGGTAGTTAAATACCTATCTGAAGAAGCATTTTCATCTTTAATTGCCTCAACCTTACCATCAAGAAAAGCATCCTTTGCAATTATTGTAGAGCTAAAGAAGTGTTGTTTAAATGAAACCCATTTGACTTTTGTAGAAAGATCTTCTGAACCATCTTTATTTTCAGTAATATTCTCTACATCATCTCCATGGTACTTATAATATACGCCATAGCCATTTGTACGGTCAACACCACGATCCTGACGACGAAGATTTTCTTTCCAATCTAAATTTACAAAACTTGTTCCTGGATCTACATAATCGCCGAAATTCACAAAGCGAATATCCATATCCATCATATAATTATCACCAGAGATAGTGTACAGATACTCTATATAGCTTTTTTTGTCATACTGAGAATCTGGTGTATTTGGATACAAGCGAAAAGCAATTTGCTTCTTTTCATCTCCAGTAATCTTAATTTTTTCTCCTTGAATAATTTTCTTACCATTTATATATGGTTCAAAGAAAAAATTATTGGTATTTATATTTCTATTTCTACTAAAGAAATTCAATCCAAAAGATGATGTATCTGAATCAAACAAAATTAATGGCAAAGAATCGTAAGTGACAAAATTCTTCAGTTGAACAGAATATACTCGTCCCCCTTCATTAAGTAGTTTAATATCGTACAAATCAGTTTCTATACTGAAAAACTCTTTCTTTCCAATTTTTGCATTTGCAAAAGCCCCATATTTTTCAATTAGATCAGTCTGCACATTTGCTGTTGATGTAACAGTATCTTTTCCAGCAACAACTACATTTTCTTGTTTCTTTTTAGTCTTTTTTTCTGCTAAAGCCTTTACCCGGTTTAATGAATCTACTCTGTTGTTTTGCACAAGTGCAATAGAGTCTGCTACCCTTTGCTGTTTTGCCAATTCCTCTTTTGAAGGACTAGAATAGATTACATATCCCACAAAAAGAGCAGCAATCAAAATGATACCAATTATAGAATCTCTGTTCATTCTTGATTAAGTTTTTAACTTTTTTTTAAGTCTGCAAAGATAATGGAATTATCAAATTAGCCATTTGAAAAATGATTTTCAACAATCATAAATCCCTGAAAGTAAAAATTTATATTCCAAACAAATATAACCAACTTATTCTTTCTTAAAATTAGAGTTTAGAAAATACAATTATTATTTGCCCAATTATAATCCTACTTTTATGAAAATATAATTTCAATTATCATAAACTAATGTATCCATATCAATACACTACAATCAATTCCTTGAGCTAAACCATTAAAAATCAGGAAAAATTGCTTTGAATACAGCTTTTTTTTAATATTAAACTACAAAAATCAATAATTAGAATTCAGATTCCAAAGGCTATGAAATCTAAACTAGATGTTAGTTCATTTTATGTTCCAATTAAAATCTTCTTTTTATCAACGATCTTCCCAAAATAATTGATAAAGCTACTAAAGGTAAGTCTTTAGGAATTTCTTTTTCTAAAAAATTATAAATTGCTTTAGTCAAAACAATGCCAGAAACACATTCAGACAACAAATCCTTACTCTTTAAATTTTCATATAAATCGCTCATTTCAAAGAAATTTAAATCAGAAACAAAAGCTTCTGCTCTCTCCAAAACACACTGATCGTCTAAACAACCATCAATTGATGGAATCTGCTCTTCATAATCAGAATCTAAATTTTTCCCTGAAAATGGATCGAAAAGAATATGGTGTCCTTCATCATCAACCTCTTCTTGGTATACAAAATCTTTTTCTTGCCCAGGAATTTCCTTAAAACCATGCTCTTCATGAAGCTTAAAGAAGCCATGTTCAGATTTAAGTAGCGCAGATCCAAGCATTTTCTTTAGATCTTTAGTACTATGGTCTTTTATTCTATAAAAAATTTCAACATCAAAACCCATAAGACTAGTTTTTTAAGATTAAAGGAGGTAGTAGTATAAAGATACAAAATTATCTCACATCAATATTTAAAAAACTATATCTCAATCACTTAAAATCAATCACTTCCTGATCTCAACTTCTGTTCTTCGATTTAAATTCCGTCCTTTTTCAGTATCATTTGAAGCTATATGTTGTGTATCTCCTAACCCTATTTTTTGAATCCTATTTTTATTAATTCCTTTCGAAATTAGATATTGTGCAACCGAGTTGGCTCTTTTCTCAGACAATTGTAAATTATATTCTTTTCCACCAACATTATCTGTATGACCTTTTATAAGTATTTCTACATCGGGATTTATTTCCATAAACATAAATAATTTATTCAATTCAAATTCCGATTTTGGATCAATAGTAAATTCGTTTGTAGGAAAATAAATATTATTAAGTGTAAATACCTTACCAGGCAAAACCTTATCTAAATAAATTATCTCTTGTAATGGTTTTGTAGCTGAAGAAACTTTATCTAATTTTAAAGACGCTGAATAAAAAATATATCCTTTCTTATTTACATTTATAGCATAGTTAGCAGATTCAGGTAAAATCACCAATACACTTCCATTATCAGGATTTGTTTGATACTCTCCAATTAGACGATTCTCTGATAAAGAATAAATCTGTAAATCTGCCTTTAAAGGATTACGATTTTTTGAATCTTTAACAATAGCCTTAAAATAGGTTGACTTCCTTGGTTGAATTTCTGAATATAAATCGAAAGAATAAATTTTCACAACACCTGTAGAGTCAAGATTATTTGATGAAAAATAAGCTTTTTCACCTTTAGTATTCACTACCAAGGTAATTTCATCATAATGTGTATTAATAGGATATCCTAGGTTTTGAGGTTTCGACCAACTTCCATCTTCCTTTCTTCTACTCACAAATAAGTCCATTTTGCCCATTCCAACATGACCATCAGACGAAAAATATAAAGTTTGATTATCAGCATGAATAAATGGAGCAAATTCATTGCCAAATGTGTTGATTTCAGCCCCTAGATTCTTTGCTGCTTGCCAATTACCAGTAGAATCTTTCTCACACATCCATAGATCAGCTTTACCATAACCTCCTTTTCTCCTTGAAGTAAAAAAAATAGTTCTTCCATCTGGAGATATAGAAGGTTGCGAATCCCAAGTATAGGAATTAACATTTGATCCTAAGTTTATTGGATATGACCACTTTTTACCCTCTTTTCTTGTATAATAGATATCACAACTCCCCATACCAGGCTTTATTCCACATGCTGTAAAAAAAATCTCATCACCCTTAGGGGAAATACTCATTGCTCCTGTAATAGCAGGAATCCCAAATATATCCTTTAAACTTTCGACAGGATGCCATTTATGATCTATAGAATTCAGTTCTGCTATTTGTATATATTCAAAAAATTTTTTCGGTCGCTTTTGAGCCATTTTTTCTGTGACACGATATGTATAAAATATTGAGCTATCATTAGCTGTAACTCCATTCACAAATTTGCTATTTGTATCTTTTTTAATCCAAGGAAGCTTTGTTGGGTTATAAGGCACAGGGCTTTCCAATTGTTGTTGTCCGAAAATCGCTTTTTGCAAAAACAATTTGGCTATCTTAAAATTTCGATGATTTGTTTTTATTCTTGATATATAAGATTTTAATACTATTTCAGTGTTTTTATAATCTCCAACATCTAAATAAAGTTCCCCTTGTAAAAACAAAGCCCTTGGATAAAAATTAGAATCTTGCTTTATACTTTCCGACAAAGCGGATATAGCTTCTTGTGTATAATCATTCACTTTATAAGTTTGCCCCAGAAGAATCCATGCTTCTAAAAACTTAGGATATTTTTTCACAAGATCTTTAAGTAAAGGGATAGCTTCATTATATGATCTTGCTGCTATTAAGTCTTGGGCTTGATGAAACATCTTAATTCCTCTTCGAGAGGAAATCGTATAGTTTTGACTAAAAGCATAAAAACTCATCAAAATAAAAATAATGCAAATAAAAACTTTTCGAAACATAAAAAACTAGGTTTATTTGGGTGCAAGCCAAATATACAGAAAAGAAAAGCTTATTAACAAATAAATGTAAAAGAACACTGCAACAGAGTCTACACCCAAAGCTAAATAACACAAAACAAATAACGATATAATAACATGCTAATTTGTAAACGAAGAATTAGTAAATAATAAATAAAACATTTTTTTATATTTGCCATTCCAAAAAACTAGACATTACCCTTGTCTATTTCTAATAATTTAATAAATTAATTACTCATGAAAAAACTAACTCTACTAAGTTGTTTACTTTTCATTTATTTAGGAGCATCCGCCCAAGTATTTAAGCAATTAAACAAGCAAAGTGTAAAGAAAGCTGATATTGGCTATGGTGCTGATGCAGCTATGCAAGGTTCTATCTGTGTTGTTGGAGCCGATGGTGATAACAGCCGAAAAGGGAGTCTATTTGTTTATTATCAAAACAAAAATGGTAATGACAGCTGGGGACTTCAAAAAAACATAAAAGCAGAAGACCTTGAAGCAGGATCCAGATGCGGTGGAAGCGTTTCTCTTTCCGGAGACTATATAATTGCTGGTGCTACAGGTGTCAATAAAGGAGCTGGTGCTGCCTATATCTTTAATAAAAACGAAGGTGGCAATGACAATTGGGGACAAGTAAAAAAATTAATCCCCTCTTCAACAAATACAAAATGGTATTATGGAAGTTCAGTTTCCATATTAAATAACACTGCTGCTGTCGGATCAAAATCGCAAGATGGCGGAGTTGGTGCCGTATATATATACGAAAAAGACAAAGGAGGAGATAATAATTGGGGAGAATCTCAACTTATTAAAGCACCTCAACAAAAAACCGAAGGTAGCTTTGGTGAGAAAGTTTTATTATATGGTAACAGGTTATTTGTAGGTGCTTCTTCCGATGGAAAAAATGCTACTGGACTTGTTTATGTATATATTAAATTTGCAGGTTCATGGTCTCTACAAACTACCATTACTCCTTCAGAGAGTTTCGATAATGCTCTATTCGGTTGGTCAATTGCAGTTAAAGATGACTACTTAGCTGTTGGAGCTATTCATCATAATGGAAATGGTGCTGTGTTTGTATACAAAAAAGAAAATGGAAAATATAAGGAGATTAAAAAAATAGATGATCCTGTAAGCCAAAATTATGAAGAAAGATTTGGTTACAGTTTAAATTTCTATAAGGATTACTTATTGATCGGATCTCCTTCAAAAGAAGATCATGGTGATAAAGCAGGTGCTGTTCTAGTTTATAGTATAAATAACGATAAGGTTACTGCTGCAGGAGAAGTTCCATTCCCAAAAAACGATGTTCTTTTCGAAGGATTTAATTTCGGAAAATCTATTGCCACCGCAGATCAATATCTTGTAGTACCTGTACCTAACTACTATCTTAACTACAGTTTAGTTTATTTCTTTAAACAAGATAATACTGGAATAGCTTCAATTACATCAAAAGATAACTCAGTAAAGATTTATCCAAATCCAGTATCAAGTTTGGGAAGTATTAATATTGATAGTAAAATTAAAGATGGAAGTTTTTCTATTATAGATCTAAACGGTAAAAATGTATCAAAAGAAATTCGTTTAGACGATAATGGCCAAGGAAGAAATATTCAACTTCCAAACCTACCAAAAGGAACATACTTTATACAAATAAAGTCTAATAACGAAAGTATTAGCGAGACTTTAATTATTAAATAATTAAGCTGGTTAAAAAAGAGATTCCAAAAAAGGAGAGAATATAAATGTTCTCTCCTTTCATATCTTTATGGTATTCTCATATATTTATGTGCCTGTAAACTCATCTGCCATTTAGGATTTTCCTTTATAAACTCAACTAGATCATCCATAATTTCTGCAGCGACACTCCATTCTGGTTGTAAATACAATTTACAATTTTCATTTACCTTAGAAGCACAATCTTCAGCCCATTTTAATGTATCTAAATCAGGAATTACTACTTTTAATTCATGTGCTTTCTTAAAAATCTCATCAGTTGGAGGACTTTGTTTTTTTGGAGACAAACAAACCCAATCCCATTTTCCTGTCAAATAATAAGCTCCTGAAGTTTCAATCATTGTTGTTATTCCCTGCTCTTTTAATCGATCAGTAAAATAATCTAATTCATACATTGAAGGTTCTCCTCCTGTAACAACAATTGTTTTTGCAGCAGTATTTGCTACTCTATGAACAACTTCATCTGCCAAAGTTGGAGGAAATTTATCTCTACTCCATGAAGGTTTTGTATCGCACCAAGCACATCCTACATCACAACCTCCAATACGAACAAAATAGGCTGCCTTTCCTGTATTATAACCTTCTCCCTGAAGAGAATAGAACTCCTCCATTAATGGAAGCATTTTTCCACCCTCAAAAATATCTTCTTTCACTATTTCCAATTTTAATATACTATAGCTTTTCTTGTAGCAAATTTATCTTCAGAATATATATTCACATAATAAACACCAGGGGCAAACTCTGTAGTATTTATTTTTATCTGAAATTTGTCTTTTTTATTTTTGAAACGATATTCTCGAACTATTAATTCATTCCCGAACTCATCCATAACGCGAAAAACATAATTTCCCTTAGGTAAATTTGTAAAATCTGCTTTGATCCATCCTTTTTGCCCTGGATTTGGAATTATCTTAAAACCATCTAATCCTTTATTTAATTTATCCTCATTAATTCCATCAAAATTAATCCAAGATATATAATCAAATGAAAACAAAGAAGGTTCATAGAAATCGGTGGCCTCACATGATAAATACAAATTTCTTTTCTCTTTAAAACAAACCCCTTCTAGTTGACGACCTTTATTGTAAATAAAATCAACTTTATAATTCTTTCCATGAAAAAAGTTATCATCCACAAAATCCCAAAAAACAGCAATAAAAGGAACTGAATATTTTTTTGTATAACCAACCAATATTAGTTCTTCAGTATTAGGATTATAATCTGCTCCTGTTACCAAAGCATTTATTGGAAAAACACTAAAGGCAGTTATATTATATAATCCTTCATTTTTAGATATCTGATAACAAGATGTCTTGTAATTTTCTCTATTTTTTGAAAACAAGTACAAATATTCACCTTTTGAAATAAATGCCTCACAATCAAAATTATGTTTTCCTTCAATATTTTCAGGTCTATCTGTGTATGAGAATAGTATTTTTTTTGCAGATACCTTTATATTTCCTGCAAAAGGAATTTCTTTTTTAAATATCTTAAGAATACATAAATCATCTCGCTTACCCTTATTATCGCCAAAATCGCCTATATAAATACAATTATCATCTTGTGTAATATCTTCCCAATCAATATTTTCCGCATTATCAATAGAAATCACCTGGTCAATCTTTTGAGAAACAGGATCAATTCCATAAATTTTGGCTTTATTTCCCTTGTCATTAATTGCCCACAATTTATTCCTCCAATTGATAACACCCGATATCTCATTCAATTTAGAAGAAAAATTAAATTCATGAATAAGTTGCTTACTGACTGTAGGTCTGCTTACAAAAGCTTGCTGACAAATAACAAATGAATGAACTAACAGAAAAAAGGATATAAAAACTATAATTGAACGAAGCCTCATAAACTCAATATTAAAGAAAAGAGATTATATGATGCATACACACAACATCAGATAATCTCTTTATTTATAATTCTAAGAAAAATTATGCTTTGTCTTTCTTTAAATTGTCTCTATAATTTGGATATATTTTTCCTTGAGCAGATTTTAATGTATTCAAAAGTAATCCTACACGAGTCATAGGCCCTACTCCACCAGGAACAGGAGTCATTGCACCAGCAACTTCAGAAACTTCATCAAATTTCACATCACCTATCAATTTGAAACCTGATTTAGTTTTATCTGATTTTACTCTATGAATTCCTACATCAATAACAGTTGCTCCTTTTTTCACAAATTCAGCAGTAACAAATTCAGGAACACCAATTGCTGCTATTAGAATATCTGCCTGAGAACAAATTTCTTTTATATTTTTAGTTCTTGAGTGACATAAAGTTACTGTAGCATTTCCTGTCTTAGCCTTTCTAGACATTAAAACACTCATTGGAGAACCTACGATATTACTTCTTCCTAGAACAACACAATTTTTTCCAGAAGTTTCTATACCATTTCTTTCTAACAACTCAACAATACCAAAAGGAGTAGCAGGTAGATAAGTAGGCCAACCTAACATCATTTTTCCTACATTCTGAGGATGAAATCCATCAACATCCTTTGCTGGATTAATAGTACTAATAACCTTATCAACATTAATATGATCAGGCAATGGCAATTGCACAATAAGACCATCAATATCTTGATCCTGGTTAATAAAATCAATAGTTCCAAGAAGCTCCTCTTCTGTAGTTGTATCAGGCATTCTATAAACAGAAGAAGTCATTCCTACAGATTTACAATCTTTTTCTTTTGCACCAACATATGATTGGCTTGCAGGATCTTCTCCTACTAAAATAGCAGCCAAGTGAGGAGCAGGAACATCATTATCAATCATTTTTGCTACCTCAACAGCAATTTCTTTTTTTATTTCGGCAGAGGTCAGTTTGCCATCGATTAATTTCATTCTACAGATATTAATTTTATGTTAGGGGACTAAAAGAGAATTATTTCTTGTTACGCATTGCATTCATCATGCGCATCATATTTCGGCCTCCACCACCAGCAATGGCTCTCATCATTTTACTGGTTTCAGAGAATTGTTTTATCAAACGATTCACCTCTTGAATATCTGTACCACTACCTCTAGCAATTCTTCTTCGGCGACTACCATCCAAAACTTTTGGATTTTCTCTTTCATGTGGAGTCATTGAATAAATGATCGCTTCAATACCTTTAAAAGCATCATCATCTATCTCAGTATCTTTTAATGCTTTTCCCATACCAGGAATCATTCCCACCAAATCTTTAATGTTACCCATTTTTTTGATTTGCTGAATCTGACTTAAAAAGTCATTAAAATTAAATTGATTTTTTACAATCTTCTTTTGTAGCTTCTTGGCTTCTTCTGCATCAAATTGTTCTTGTGCTTTTTCAACAAGAGATACAATATCACCCATGCCAAGAATACGATCTGCCATACGTTCTGGATAGAATATATCCAAGGCATCCATTTTCTCTCCTAGACCAACAAATTTAATTGGTTTATCAACTACAGAGCGAATGGTCAAAGCAGCACCACCACGAGTATCACCATCTAATTTGGTTAGGACAACACCATCAAAATCAAGACGATCATTAAATGTTTTAGCTGTATTAACAGCATCCTGACCAGTCATTGAATCTACAACAAATAAAATTTCATCAGGATCAATTGAACGCTTAACCTGAGAAATCTCATTCATCATTTGCTCATCAATAGCTAAACGACCAGCAGTATCGACAATAACAACATCATTATCATTTTGCTTAGCGTGTTTAATTGCATTTTGAGCAATTTTAACAGGATCATTATTTCCCTCTTCTTTATAAACAGGAACATTGATATCACCACCTAATACCTCTAACTGGTTAATCGCAGCAGGACGATAAACATCACACGCTACCAACAACGGTTGTTTTCCTCTTTTGCCTTTTAAATGATTAGCCAATTTCGCAGAAAAGGTTGTTTTACCAGATCCTTGCAGACCCGCAATCAAAATAATTGCTGGCTTCTGACTTAAATTGATGTCTACCTGATGTCCTCCCATCAAATCGGCAAGATCGTCATGAACAACCTTAACCATCAACTGACCTGGAGAAACACTGGTTAATATTTTTTGACCGAGGGCTTTTTGCTTTACTTGCTCGGTAAATTTCTTTGCTATCTTGCCGATTTGATAGATCGGAAGAGCACAC
>JBGRQE010000041.1:0-31109 GCA_041725955.1 Bacteroidales bacterium | reverse complement strand
TGCCGTAGGTTTAGGTTATTTCGAATCCTGATAATACTATATATAAGTAGTAATGCTACAAACAAAGACTACCCCTTTCCATATTTCCGGAATGCCTGAATAATTTGATAGATGTCGTAACCTGCAACAATACGCCCCAAAAAGTCGAGTAAATAGGAAGGTGGTTGCAATCCCATATGCTTAAATTCGGCGATTTTATGCGTCGGATATATAAATTGTGTGAAGTAAATTAAGCCGAAATACAAAGAACATATTGAAAGAATAACAGGGAACATAATAGTACATCCCTCCTTACACTGAAAGTGTAATTCATTTCAGCCTAGGGTAACACCCTAGTTCAATGAATATGCCCCCACCACAACCCAAGTCCTGAAGGGGCAATTCAATTCCATTGAATATCATTTTTTCGATATATCCGTATAATTTCATTGCATAATAATTGATTTGATTTGTCCCTTCAGGACGCGGATTTTTTTTGTTGACATCCCATTTTTTCGTGGCGACTACCTATTTCCTAGGGTGTTACCCTAGGCTGAATTGATGCAACGCTTTCAGCGTTTTGAGGTTTGTACCTACTTTTTTGGGAATGGGAAATATGGGAATGTGGTTGATAAAAACATATAATTTATAAAATCACTTTCGTTTTTGAATTGATTAAACATAGGGAATATAATGTTAAAATATAACCATGACTTCTTCGTGCCGGAGGCACAACTTAATTCAGCATGGGATAACATCCCATGAAAATACACCCATACAGTATTTTCGCTCTGAAAGAGCAGCTAATCATTCCATAAATATTCCTCCTTATAATCAATTTTATACTCCTTCAAAAACAGCAAATACTCTTCCCTGAATGTCATCTTATAATGGTGCTTCTCTTGGTTCAATATATAATTTCGGGTTTTGTCGTGTAATGATGAGCTTACAGAAAAAGCACCATAACCCCTTTGCCAATTAAATTGACTATAGAATGGATCGAGTCCTTTTATCCATCTACTACTATGACGCTTAATATCTTTTACCAAATCAGATATGGCGATGTTTTTCGAAAGAATAAATAATATATGTACATGATCTTTTACTCCATTCACAATTATGGGCATCGATTCTCTTTCTTTTATAATACTTGCTATATAAGCATATAGGGCATATTGGTCTTGATTACGAATAATGCATGAATTGGTCTTTATATGAAAAACCAAATGCACATATAACTTACTTAATGATTGTGACATATATATATCTTTTGACTTGCTCTTCCAGAGCGAATAATAATACTTGCATCACTTTTCCTGTGATGTTATCACAGGCTGAATTTAATTGTGCCTTTGGCACGGAAATAATCAGATTGTAATAAAAACCAGATATGTATATGAATCTATTTACAGATATGAACCATCATCCTCAACCCCATCCAAACTTAAATCTCGATCTATATAAGCTTTTATATGCTCCTTCGATCTAAACTACTTTAGGCTTTTTCATATCTATTGCTCTCCAATTTCGAGGCGTGAATGTAGGAATAAGAACGAATGATGGCAAATAATAAAAGGAATTACCCAACAGTATAATACCAATTCATTCCTTCCCTCGTTTAATATGATTAAGGTCTAAATCCAATAAATCGAGAGGTATTTCTATTATATAAATTAATCGGTAAGCTGACTCAACTCATAATAATCTAATACAACGACTATGATAAAATATCTAGGCGAATACGTAATCTTTATGCATCAGTGCCTACGCTTCCCCCTGAAGTGGAAAATATTCTACAATCAATTCTTTAAGGAATGCCGTGATCTGGGCTTTAATTCTCTGGGCATTATAAGTATAATATCAACCTTTTCGGGTGCCATTGTGGCCATACAAACTGCCAGTAATATAAAAAGTGCTCTGATTCCAAAAACTATGGTTGGCTTTGCAACCCGCCAGTTGATGATTCTAGAGTTTTGCCCAACGATTATATCTTTGATTATTGCAGGAAAGGTGGGTTCTAGAATTGCTTCGGAAATTGCCAGTATGAAGGTTAGCGAACAGCTTAGTGCAATGAAGATTATGGGAATTAATCCTGTAAATCATGTGCTAATGCCTAAGGTTTTGGCATTGGTTGTAATGAGTCCTATAATCAATATTATAAGTATTGCCGAAGGTATTATAGGTGGATGGATTGCATGCATTACTACAAATGTGGTAAGCAATCATAATTATATTCGTGGATTGCGACATTGGTATAACCCCTTCTCTATTTCCTACTCCATGATAAAGATCATTATATTCGCCTTTATAATTACCAGCGTTGCCGGATTTCAAGGCTACCGAACCAAAGGCGGAGCCATCGAAGTGGGTAGGTCAAGCACTAAGGCCGTAGTTTATACCAGCATCCTGATTATAATCTTCGATTTGATATTGACGCAAATGTTGCTTGTGTAGATTGCAGAATCTGCACAATAAAAAATGCGTGACTCGTAGAAAACTACCAATCACGCATTATATATTTTACATCACGCCAAAAGCGCTATACAAAATCAAAATTATCTCTAATTGTCTGAAGAGTAGCTTCCTTTGCGGTTACCACGATCTCTGTCAAAGCTACGACTAGACTTACGTCCGTTAAAGTCGCCACCATCTCTGCCATTACGATCACCACGGTAGAAACCACCACCAGATCTGCCACCTCTATCTCTATCGCCTCTATCGCGAGAGAAATCTCTGCGACCACCGCCGCCGCCGCCACTTCTGCGGTTATCTTTGTTAGATGGTTCAACGAATACCTTAGATCCTTTATAGAATACTTTCTTAAATGAATCGGTAATCATTCCTTTTTGAGGTTCTTCAACTTCGAAGAAAGAGAAATTCTTTAAGATATCAATCTTACCAATTTCAATGCCTCTGCGAGGAACATTCTCGTTGATTAGTCCCATCAACAACTTAGGAGTAAGACTATTGTTTGATCCAATATTGATAAAGAAGCGAGAGAATTTAGAATTTCCTCTTCTGCGATCAAAACCGCCGCTATTGTTATTGAATTTAGACTGACGTGTAATTTCTCTAGGATCTACATTGATATCACGAGCATTCTTATAGTAAGAAAGATATTGATTAAACTCTACTGATACAAAATGCTGAATTAGTTCTTCACGACTTAACCAGTTTAACTTCTCGTAGATAGCAGGAAGGAAGTCTGAAATATTTTCATCATTAACCTCCACTTGTTCAACTTTATCAATTAGGCGGAACAATTGCTTTTCACATATTTCTCTTCCTGAAGGAATCATCTTCATTTCGATTTTCTTGCCAAGCTTTGATTCCAGGTAACGAATACGTCCCATCTCACCAGCATGAATAATCGATAAAGCTTCTCCTTTACGCTCGGCTCTACCTGTACGACCACTACGGTGCATATAAACATCGTTGTCGTCTGGCAATGCAAAGTTGATTACATGAGTAAGATTATCTACATCTAAACCACGAGCAGCAACATCGGTAGCCACCAAAAGCTGAATATGCTTATGACGGAAACGATTCATAATATGATCGCGTTGAGATTGAGATAAATCACCATGCAAAGCATCCGCACTATATCCATCACGAGACAGCTTTTCAGCAATGTCTTTAGCCTCACGACGAGTACGGCAAAATACAATACCATATATACTTGGATTGATATCAGCGATACGCTTCAATGCCAAATAACGATCGCGTTGCTGAGCAACATAGAAGAAGTGACTTACGTTTTCGTTGGTCACATTTTTTCTTCCTATAGTGATCTCAACAGGATCTTTCATATAGTTCTTAGTCAAACTTTTTATCTCTGTTGGCATAGTAGCCGAGAATAATAAAGTTTGTTTTTCCTCAGGAGTGGTAGCTAAAATCTCATTAAGATCTTCTTTAAAACCCATAGAAAGCATTTCGTCAGCTTCGTCAAGAACAACCCAACGAATATTTTCCAAACGCAATTTATTTCTACGGATCAAATCAAGTGTACGGCCAGGAGTACCTACTACAAATTGGCAACCTCTCTGTAAACTTCTAATCTGATTATCAATGTTAGCTCCTCCGTAAACTGCACTAACACGAAACCCCTTTAGTTTACTAGAGAAATCTTCAATTCCCTTACAAATCTGTAAACATAATTCCCTGGTTGGGCATAGTATTAATGCTTGTGTCTTTGTTGACTCAACGTCAACGTGGTGTAACAAGGGCAAACTAAAAGCTGCAGTCTTTCCTGTTCCTGTTTGCGCGAAAGCCATTAAATCGACATCTGAATTCATCAAATGAGCGATTGATTTTTCTTGAACTGGTGTTGGATTCACAAACCCCAATCCTTCGACTGCTTCTAAAATCTCTTCTTTAAGCCCTGTTTCTTTAAAGGTATTCATATAAAAATGTTTCTCTCTTGTACTATCTATTCCCTGACCGACACCATGTCTGCCTATTTTCCATACGGACAAAAATGTAATTACCCTTTCAAGTGCATAATAAACACAACTATCCTAACATACTATATTTAAAAGTATTGCTCAAACGTTCTTCTATTTTTTTTACTTCATTTGAAGCGCCCCTCTTAATTTTAAAAACGGCGGTAAATATAAATCAATAATTCCTTGTAAATACATTATTTAGCTAATAAAGAATGATTTCAACCAGAAATATTCTTTTTTACACAACCATTTATATTTTAAAAAGAGGTTAAATACTTATAATCGGTAATATTTGCGAAGGGAGTTAACTCTATAACATTAATTACCAGACTTTTATTTCAATACTTGCAAAAGTAAAAAAGATAAATACCAGAATTTAATAGAAATCGTAGTTGCTTACATTTGATGCTAAGTATTTGATTAACTTCAATTCAAACATAATTAATAGGATAAAACACAAAGAAGCTGTCCGAAATGCTTTTCGAACAGCTTCTTGAAAAATAATGTATTCCTTATATAATTATTGGTTTAGCATCACAGGCATTACCAACATCAAAATATCTTCTTCATCATTATCCTCTTCAACAGGAACAATAATTCCGGCGCGATTTGGAGCAGACATTTCAATACGGATGTTTTCAGATTCTACATTATTCAACATATCTTGAATAAACTTAGAACTGAATCCTATTTCTATATCCTCTCCTTCATAGCTGCAGCTAAGTCTTTCTTTTGCTTCATTACTGAAATCAATATCTTCAGCAGTAAGTAAAAGTTCTTGACCTGTAATCTTAAATCTTACCTGATGGGTAGATTGGTTTGCAAAAATAGCTACACGCTTTATTGAATTCAAAAGCAATTGTCGATCGATTACCAAGTTACTTGGATTATCTCCAGGAATAACTGCACGATAATTTGGATAAGTGCCATCAATCAAACGACAAACCAATTTAACATTGGAGAACTCAAAAATAGCATTGCTATCATTATAACTAATATCCACCAAAGTTTCATCTACAGGAAGCACAGTCTTCATATGATTTAAAGGCTTCTTAGGTAAGATAAATGCAGCAGAACTATCACCTTTTGCATCCTTACGGGTATAACGCACAAGTTTATGTGCATCGGTAGCAACAAAAGTAATATCGTCGCTGGTAATCTCACAAAAAACACCCGACATAACAGGACGAAGTTCATCATTACCTGTAGCAAAAATGGTCTTTGCAAAAGCACTTACCAACACATGAGATTCCACTTGCAGGCTGGTAGTATCTTCCAAGGTAGGAGTTTTTGGATATTCATCACCACGATGACCTGTTAATTTATAAGTACCATCACCAGCAGAAATCTCAATTCCTAAAGATTCGGAATCAATGTGGAAAGTAATAGGTATATCGGCAAAGGTTTTTAGAGTACTTAAAAGTATTTTTGCTGGAATAGCAATTTTCCCAGATCCTTCAGCCATATTTAAATCAACTTTGACCTTCATAGTAGTTTCAAGGTCAGAGGCTGTAATTACCAACTGAGTTTCTTCTAATTCGAATAAAAAATCATCAAGAATCGGCAAAGTATTATTAGAGCTAATAACACCTCCTAACGATTGTAAATTTTTCAACAGCAAAGAGCTGGAAACAATAAACTTCATATCTTATATTTTACGTTTTATCTCTGAGTAAATTTACCAAAAAAAGCAATTAAGCACCTTACTATTCACAAGAATAGTATACAAGTCTATAAACAAACCAAACGATCTGGCTACAAAGCTAGTAAACAAAAGAGAATCGTCACTAGTCGTTATTCTTTTTTTTCTTTTTAAAGAACTTTGACTCCTCTCCTTTTAACAAACGCTGTATATTCTTTTTATGTGTAACAGGAATAAAAATAGCTACTAAAATAGATAGTGCTATTAGACCTGGATTGGTTTCTCCAATAAGAAAAATTACTGAAAAAGGAAATGATATTGCAGCAAGCATTGATGATAAAGACACATAATTAAATAATATCATTACCAAAACAAATACTCCCAGAGGAACTAAAACACCTAAGGGAAATAATGCAATTACGGCTCCTGCTACAGTTGCCACTCCTTTGCCTCCTTTAAAGCCAACAAATACAGGAAATATATGACCAACAACAGCAAAAACAGCTGCAATAATTGAATAATAAGTAGATAATTCAACACCTGAATCACGAGTAAGCATACGACAGAATACTACTGCCAAAGCACCTTTTAACATATCGAAAATCAAAACAGGAATCCCTGCTTTATACCCCAATACTCTAATGGTATTTGTTGCTCCTGCATTGCCAGAGCCCTCTTTCCTAACATCTACATCATAAAACCATTTTCCTACCCATACCGAAGTTGGTATTGACCCCAGTAAATATGCAATAACAAATGATAAAAGCACAATTATCCAATCCATAATCAATCTGTTTAATAAATTAAAACAAAATTCCGGCATTTATTGCCGGAATTTTATTTGAGCGCGTAAAATTAAGCATCTTTAATCATTATGCAAAAGCATTAAATATGCGACAAAGCATTCTGATTATTCTGCACCTCTACGTATTCTTTCCATTTTATTTACAAACTTCATGACATCTTCCTTCACTGCAATTACAAATTCAAACTTATCATCACGATTCTTTCCCTTCTTGATTCTCTTCTTTTCGGGAAGTTCCATCAAGTGATTATTAAAGGTTTCATCAGATGAAAGAACCTGCATCACATTATCATTATATGAGAAATAATACCACTTGTTTCGAAGTCCCTGGATATAGAAATTAAAACGATTACCTGTTTTTCTCTTTTCTATTTCTATATAGGCATTTACATATTTATTTAGAGGAATATCTTGTATATTACTTAATCCAACACGGCCTAAAGACACATAAGAACGTGTTACTTCATTCCATACCATCTTTAAGTCGTTGAAAACCAAATTATGTTGGAATTTCTTTGGAACTTTCTTGATAGTACCCTCTTCTCTAAGCTGATTTGTATACACTGCAGCTTCCTCATGACCTAGGAATTGAGCCAAATGCTTTTGTCGATTAGTAGAAAGCAAGTCTACACCATCAGTATTGATAGAAACCAAAGTATCAGCCATCATCTTCATCAATTTGTCATTCATAAAGAAATCGACTGATAATATCAAATCAAAATAAGTTGAATCTGGAATAACTTTATGCTTAATAGACCCATAAGATTCCATTTCAATATTGGCCATATCTGATAATAAGTTGATTTTACCATCTCCTTTAATCATACATGAATCTACATTCAAATGGATATACTGGTTGGAATAGATACTATCACTAAATCTTAAAGGATCACCAACATGGTAGATATGATTCAGAGTATCATAAAAAGTAACTCCTGATGCATTAAATGCGGCTTCATCATCTCTACTTAATGGCATTTCAAAGAAACTAGGATAGAACTTATTTTGTGTATTAGAGAAACTTAATCCCAATCGTACATATGTAGAATCCTGATTTCTTAATGAATCGACAATTGGCAATACAACATTCATTGGATCAACAATCGTATCAAATTGAACCCAAGAACTATTCATTGCATAACAATCGCTACCCAACTGAAAACCTCCTTTAAATCGCAAGTTCTTACGTGTTGATCGTAAAATAGATGCTCCTGTAAAGTAGAAATAAGGATCGAGATGGAAACTGTCGTCTTGATCTAAAATACCTTTTGCCCAAGTTCTTCCATCTGTTGTATCTACGGTAATACTAGAGAAAAGGATTTGTTGTACGTCTCCCTTCATATCTTTGTAATCGTAAATACCATTTGCCTTAAACATCTTTTTACCCAAGACATCTACATTCGCATTATATATATTATGAATCTTTTCTGTGGTGTCGGCAATAATATAAGCATCTTCTAGGCTTTCCATAACAGCTTCCGGCAGAATATTCACTTTACCATCACCAGGGAAGACTGCAGCATCAGCTACCTTAATCAATTTCACATCTTCAGCATGAATTACATAGTTCTTCATATCATATTCTGCCTTGGCAGAGAAGAACGACAATGAATCCTGATCGGGATGTGTAGAAACGAAATCAGAACCCGACAAATCGATATCAATCAACTGTTCACGCGTCATTGTCTCCATATCATAGACACTTAACGCATTCAAGTTATTCAGATTCATACGATCCTCATCCATCCACCATTTAATTTCATCCATCGAACAATAATACTGGTTGAAAGGAAATTCCATCACTGATTCTTCACCTGTTGCATGGAACATACCAATTCGGGTTTGGAAGTTAATATTCGTACCATAACCCCTAGAACTAAATGCCAGTTTCCGATCTTCTAAAGTATAGTGGTTAAAGTTCGCCGTATCAGCTGCCAAAGAATGGTGTTTCATTTTCATCTCATTAGATTCCAATTCCGACTGGTCATAACTCATTACACCTTTCCCCATGCAACCATGAGGTGCCAAAGTTGCTAAACCCTCAAATTTACCTTGTTCGTGGAAAGTCATTGGGCTAACATCTGTTTTGAAATACATTCGATCGGTATACGGTAACCATCTTTGATTTACCATATCGGCATATGCTGGGGGGAACTCCACTCTCGATAAGCGCGCGGCAATGTTTACACTATCGGTAATAGAGCGTAAAGAGTCGGGATAAAAGACAAAACCATCAGAAAACGTCTCGGATGTCAAGTAATCTAACTTTCCATCTCCTTGAAAACCTTGGTTACTCAGGTATATATCATTATAATATTTTCCTCGACCATCATATATATCAAATCCTTCAGGACCAGTTTCCGTTTTAAATCCAAGGGAATAATCTTCAACAACTCCAAGAGGCTCATCAATATCAGGGAAAATACCACCACTATCTAAATATCCTTTAAACTTCAATGCATGCGTACTAAAGTTATCCAAACTATCCAGTACAAATGGATCTACATAATATAAAAACTTATCACGAGTCAGAGTACTATCCTGAATTGGAATTCTATCATAGTAAACGAAAGATTCTTCCTGAGAATCAAATATTGGATACTCTGGGTGATATTTACGTCCGGATTTATTCTTTGGATTATCAATAAGAAGCTCTCCCTTCAAATCGGCAAGTACATTATTCACCTTAACAAAGTATTCTTCTCCTCTATCATTTTTCTCAGCAGCTTTTACCTGAAAAGATAATGAATCTACCTGAGATAATTTTAACTTAAAATCAGCATAATCGAAAGAACATTCCCGGGCATAGAAATCGAATAAACCTGCGTGTACTTTACCTGTAAAGATAAAGTTTCTATTTTCCCTTAATATCAATTCTTGTTTCTCAGGATAAATATTCACCATCTGCGAGTCACTTAAATATACTTCAGGAACACCACTCAACTTTAAATCATAGGTATTTAAATCTAGAATAGCATTTTTACCTCCCTTAGTAAAAGAGTTGAACCGAAGCACATCATAATCTTTACGACCTGCCTTGGCAAGAAGATAATCATCGAACTGCTCTTTTATAATTATCTTTTTTTCAGCAGCACTATAAACTCCCAATCCTTTATTTGACATATTTAAAAAGAGCAAGATTACCTGCTCTCTGGGCTTTTTAAAGAATTTGGCAAAATCATCAACATAAATCTCTTTTATATCGCCTCCCATTCTTTTTATATATCGCTTTACAACATATAAGGGGTTCAAAGGATCTATCTTTTTGAATTCATCAAACTCATGCTCACTAAAATAGTTCTTCGATAAAACATTGATTTTACTTTCTCTACTTACTGTAGGAATTCGTTGAAAAGCCATTCGCAAACTATCAAGTCCCCAAATTAACTGATCGGCAAAAATATCAACATCATGAAATGAATTATAGAAAGGACTTGTGCTTACCCCTCGGTCATCCCTACTTAAAGAGATTTCGTTTCTTTTACAATGATACTGCAAATTAAGACCTGGGTGATAAATAGAATCTTCACCAAAAAACACAACTACCTCAGCATTGGAAGCAGACATTTTTTTCTTGGTTATTCTTACAGCCTTAGATTTACTTCGGAGATAGCGTTTCCCATTTTTCTTCAATTCTAATTTTACAAAATTATGATTATCGGTTCCTCCAACAAAAGTTCCTCCTTCCATACCTACTCCTCCATAGAAAGAAATAGAAGGAAAAATATTTTCCAAATAATAATCCTTCCGATAGGAATTAAACCTAGGGTATGAAGCTCTTACATTTTTTGAAGAATAGACCTTATCTTCAAATCGCCCTAATATTCTGGAAGGAAAATATTTAGTATTATTGAAAGAAACAGAATCAAACTTCAACATAGATGTAGTCGTATTCTGATTATATTCACGAATATCTGCAAATACTTTTTCTTTAGGCAAACCTGACCGAGTCCAGAAAACACGTCCTTTACTTCCTTTAAACACATGATAATCGGGAAAATAAACCCCTGTTGTATTTCGGATCATAGAACTATCATTTCTTGAAGCACAGACCAAATCAACAGAAGAAAATCGAATAGAAAAAGCAGTATCAAACTTAAACTGAAAGTTAGGTTCTTTTGCATACCATGAGAAGAACGATTTTGTATTGAGAAGACCATTCTCAAAAAAACCAGAAGTAAACTTTAAGCCCGTTAAAAGACCTTTGTCTCGTTTAGATCCAGGAATATTCTTCATATACTTTAACCAAACCTCCAAATCGGTTGTTGTCAAAGTACTCTTGCCCAAAAAACATATTGATCGGGCATATTCATAAATAAATGGAAAAGCAGGTTTTTTCTTTGCCAATAGGCTTTGATAGTAGGCATACAGATTTTGCTTTTGCTCTAGCGAGAAACTATTTACTGGCCAACTTTCTTCCAGTTTGTTTAAAATTTCCTTAGAACGTTCCTTATGCACTGAGTTTTTTGACTCATAAAGCTTTTCTTTAAGCTCTTTTAAAAATTCTTTATCCCCGGGATATATAGAATTACTTTCCTGGGCAAATAAGGGAAATGCCCAGGAAAGGAAACAAATAAATAAGATTTTCCTCATCCTTAATTAAAAGATTCAATTTCACTATTGTTTAACTATGAAATACAACAGTAGCCCAATTGTTTCTTTCAGCGAAGGATTCAAATGTAAGACCTAAAGATTCTGCTTTATCACGAATTACTGGGATATCTTCAGTATAAAAACCACTCATAACTAATACTCCATCTTTGTTAAGCACACCAATATACTCAGCCATATCTCGCAATAAGATATTTCGGTTTATATTAGCAATGATTACATCATAAGATCTATCTTTCAACAAAGAGGCATCTCCCAATTCAACTCGTACATCTTGACATGCATTTCTCACCACATTTTCGAGGCTATTTTTATAGGCCCATTCATCATTATCAATCGCATCAACAGGTACCGCTCCTTTTTTAAAGGCTAATATAGCTAAAACTCCAGTACCACACCCCATATCAAGAACAGATTTTCCTTTGACATCAAAATCAAGCAATTTTTCAAGGATTAAATGAGTGGTTTCATGATGAGCAGTTCCAAAAGACATCTGAGGTAGAATTTCAATTTCATATTCTACATCATCACGGTGATTATGAAATGGAGCACGAATAAAACAACGACCAGCAACACATACAGGCTCATAATTACTTTCCCAAACAGCATTCCAGTTTTTATCTTCTACAGTATCTGTAGACAGCTCTATTACGGCATTATTCAAGTCTTCATAAGGAAGATTTTTCACATAATCCATATTAAACTCATCCACTGGAATATAAGCTTTCAGAATATTATTCTCTTCTACAAAGCTATCATATCCTATAGTAGTTAACAAAGCAGAAAGAATTTCAAAATCATAATCCGCTTGATTTGTTTTACAACTCAATTCTATATAATCCATGCGTATTTTGTATAAACAAAAAGGGCTACCCAAAAATGAGTAGCTCTTTTCTATAATATTTTATTTTCTTTTAATCAAAGTATATGAAACTAATCAAATTATTAAAAGACTAAAGGCTTTTAATAATCTGTACAAAATCAGCCGCTTTTAATGAAGCACCGCCAATAAGTCCACCATCAACATCTTCGTTTGCGAACAGCTCACTTGCATTTTTAGCATTGCAACTTCCTCCATAAAGGATGCTCACTTCATTTGCTAAGTCTGCACCATATTTATCCGTAACAACTTTACGAATAAAAGCATGCATTTCTTGAGCTTGTTCAGGAGAGGCTGTTTTTCCAGTTCCTATAGCCCATACAGGTTCGTAGGCCAAAACAATATTTCCAAATTCTTCTGCTTTAAGATGGAATAAAGCATTTTCAATTTGACTTTTAACAACCTCAAAATGCTTTTCAGCTTCTCTCTCTTCAAGAACTTCACCAATACAAAAAATTGGATTTATACCACAATCAAGAGCAATATCTACTTTTTTTGCTAATAAAGCATCGTTCTCTCCATGATATTTCCTACGCTCACTATGGCCAATAATACAATATTCCAAACCCATGGATTGTAACATTGGAGCAGAAATTTCACCCGTATAAGCTCCAAACTCGTAAGCACTCAAATCCTGACCACCAACGCTTAAAGGAACTTCATCAGCATAATCAACTGCCATTTCCATATATAAAGCTGGCGGACAAATAACAACTTTTTTACCACTTAAGTCCAAGTCATCCAACTGATCTACCAATTCATCTAGTAAATCATCTGCATCCTGAAAAGTTTTATTCATTTTCCAGTTTCCAGCTACAATCTTTTTACGCATAGTAATTAATTTTAGGGTATTCAAAATCGCACTTTCGTACTTTAATATCAATCCGACCCTTTCATCCTCTATTGGGAGAGAAATTCAAGAAGAAAAGACCGCTATTGAAATACGAAATTAATCATTTATTTATTACGATTTATCAAAGCAAAAGTAAATAACATATTTAATGTCTGACGTATTGTCTTAAATATATTCATTTTACTATCACTCATTTTAAAATCATAACGCAATATCATCGGCAACTCGTTGATCACAGGTTTTAAAGTTGATAACTTAAGCAAAATCTCTGACATACATGAAAAACCTTGTTGTTGGATAAATTTATCTCCATATTTTTCATGAGCTTTACGCAACAAATCTACTCGATATGCTCTGTAACCACAAGTATAATCTCTTACTCCCTCAACATGGGCAATAATTCTAAATAAAATCCCAGCACCCCAACTCATAAATTTTCTAAAAAAAGACAATCCTTTAATGGAAGCTCCCTCACGATAACGACTTGCAATAACGATATCACTCCCTTCATGTATTTGAGAAACCATTCTGCGGATTAATCCAGGGTGATGACTATCATCAGCATCCATAGTTATCACGATATCATCATCTTTCAAATCTTTGATACCTTCAGTCAAACCTGCTCTCATAGCCCCAGCTAATCCTCTGTTAGGATTTAAATCCAATAATTTTACCTGAATATTTCCTTTATACTCACGTGCAATATCTGGTGTTTTATCCTTGCTTCCATCATTTACGACAAGAACTTCCATATTCAAGCCAAAATATCCATGCACTTGGTCTATGCGTTTCAATAAAGAAGGTAAAGATAACTCTTCATTATAAGCAGGTAAAACAATTCTAATCTTTTGCATTGGTTTCGTTTTATATTCTCTGAAAATTAGGGCCAAATATAAAAAAAAATTCTTCCCAAATTTATATCAAACGGAGGCTTATCCATTTAAGTTTTTTACCTTCGCCCCCTAACTAATTTATATCATGAGTATTTTAATTAAAAATATCAAGAAACTTGTTCTTGCTGAAGAATCACCTAAAAAATGGGCTGCAGGACAAGATATGGCAAATCTCCCATGCATAGATAATGCTTTCTTATTTCTCGAAAACGACAAAATTTCTGCTTTTGGATCAATGACAGAAATCAAAGAAGAATATAAAGCAGCAAAAGAAATTGATGCAGAAGGCCGAATGGTATTCCCTACATGGTGTGATTCTCATACTCATCTTGTTTATGCAGGTAGTCGTGAAATCGAATATATAGATAAAATTAAAGGTTTATCTTACGAAGAAATCGCAAAACGCGGTGGTGGCATTTTGAATAGTGCTAAAAAAATGCAACAAGCATCGGAAGAAGAACTTTATAATGACGCTCAAAAACGTCTTGCAGAAATTATTTCTTATGGCACTGGAGCTGTAGAGATAAAAAGCGGTTACGGACTTACATTAGATGCCGAATTAAAAATGTTAAGAGTAATTCGTCGACTTAAAGAAAACTCTCCATTAACTATCAAATCTAATTTCCTAGGTGCTCATGCTGTAGGTACTGAATTTAATGGAGATCAAGATGCTTATGTAGATCATATTATCAATGAAATGATTCCTATGATAGCAGCTGAAGATCTTGCCGATTATATCGATGTATTCTGCGACAAAGGTTTCTTTACAGTCGAAAATACTGATCGTATATTAAATGCTGGAATGAAATATGGTATGCGTCCTAAAATCCATGCCAATGAATTGGATTATTCTGGAGGAATTCAGGTAGGAGTTAAATACAATGCTCTATCTGTAGATCACCTAGAATACACTGGAGACGAAGAAATTCAATGTCTATTAAAATCCGAAACCATGCCAACAGTTCTTCCTGGAGCAGCATTTTTCCTTGGAATGGTCTATTCTCCAATTCGAAAAATGATTGACGCAGGATTACCTGTAGCACTAGCATCTGATTTCAATCCAGGATCTTCACCTAGTGGAAACATGCAATTTATTTTGTCTATGGGCTGCATTCATTACAAAATGCTTCCTCAAGAAGCTATCAATGCATGTACTCTAAACAGTGCTTATGCAATGGGAGTAGAAGAAGAGTTGGGAAGCATATGTGTAGGCAAGAAAGCAAATGTTTTTATTACTGAAAAAATACCTTCTATAGAATTTATGCCCTATTATTACGGAACCAATAAAGTATACAAAACCATTCTTAATGGTAAAGAAGTATAAGCATAAATTAAGACTTGAGACTTCGGATTTTTGATAAATACAAAATCCGAAGTCTCAAATTTAATCGTTTATTTTCCTTTCTATTTTATTTTCTATTCATACTTTTATAAAATCTCAACACTCACATGAGTAAAAAATTAGAACAAAGAATAATGGAAAAGAAAATAGATGATCTCATAAAAAAACAAAAAGACTTTTTTGGATCTGGAAAAACTTTAAACATATCATACCGCAAAGAATGTCTTAAAGCTTTTGATAGAACCATAAAGAAATATGAGGATGAAATATATTTAGCCCTTAAAGTAGATTTAAAAAAGCATGCTGTAGAAGCCTTTGGAGCAGATCTTTTACCAATAAAAACGGATCTTAAATTCCTTATAAAGAATCTGAATTTCCTTACAAAAGCACAAAAAGTAGGAACTCCTTTATTTATACAACCTGGCTCGGCAAAAATCCAACCCCATCCTTATGGTGTTTGTGCAATAATTAGCCCTTTTAATTATCCTTTCGATTTATCATTTACTCCAGCAGCTGGTGCTATTGCAGCTGGAAATACAGTAATTTTAAAACCCAGTGAATTTACACCAAGATGCACTGCTCTCATAAAAAAGATTGTATCCGAAACATTTGACGAAGGATTATTTAGTATTCTTGAAGGCGGTCCAGAGGAAGCACGTTATCTTACTTCTCAAAATCTCGATTATATATTTTTTACTGGCAGCTCTCAGGTCGGTAAGAAAGTAATGGAACAAGCAGCACAAAACCTTACTCCTATCAGCTTAGAACTTGGAGGTAAAAATCCATGTATAGTAGATAAAGATGCCGATTTAAATATAAGTGCTCAAAGAATTGCTTGGGCTAAAATCTTTAATGCTGGCCAGTCGTGTGTTGTCCCCGATTTTGTTTATGTACAACAGGATATAAAACATGAATTTATTGCATATCTCAAAAAAGCATTCAAACATCAACTCCCTTCATTCGATCCAAATGAAGATTATGCACGCATTGTAAATAAGCATCATTTTCAAAGAATTTTATCTCTATTCAATAAAGAAGAAGTATTGTATGGCGGAAGATCAAACCCTATGGAAAGAGTTATTGAGCCGACAATCTTATGCATTAACAACTGGGATCATCCAGCAATGAAAGAAGAGATTTTCGGACCAGTAATTCCTATTTTAGAATACGAGAATATAGATACACTCATGAAATTTTTAAATAGTAAGCCACGTCCATTGGCTTTATATTATTTTTCATCATCAAAAAGAAAACAAGAAAAAGTCATAAAAAATGCTTGTGCTGGTGGGATCTCTATAAATGACACTATGGCACATATTCAAAACAGAAAACTGCCTTTCGGTGGAGTTGGAAATAGTGGCATGGGGTATTATCATGGGGAATTTACATTCAGAAACTTCACACATTATAAAGCAGTACAAAAAAGAGGTTGGAAAGAAGTTCCGTTAAAATACCCTCCATATAAAGGAAAGTTTAAATTACTTAAAAAAATCTTACATATTTTAAACTAATGAAATTCAACATTAAAAAGACAACATTAAAACTATACAATGCACGTTATATCTACCTTTTAATAGTATAATTACTTTTATTATTCGATACTATTTTATTTTCCCAAAAAGCAAACAACTAATTCGTTGCTTCAATAAATGGAATCCTAATTTTTCTTATTTGACCTTTGCTTTTTCTGAAACAAAAACGTTTCTTCCAATTTATTAAAACCATTGCCGGAATAAATATTCTTATGACATTTCTGAAGATTTTTTCTGTGCAATTTCTTTTGATGGAACCCATACTCAATATTTTCAATATAATATTATTACTATCAATAATTGTTAAGGTATTCCATGATATTTATACTGCAGAAGAGATTAATTCTAATATTCTCTTAACAACTTTTTGCGGATATATAATTCTGGGAATGATCGGTTTTGTAATTTTTCTTTCCATAGAAAACAATCATCCCAACTCCTTTGCGGGTTTAGAAGAAGGAGGAACTTTTATTGATGATTTATTTTATTTCACATATGTTTCTATTCTTACAATAGAGTATGGCGATATTACTCTAATAACACCGCTTGCACGAAAAGCTACAATTCTTATTTTATTAATAAGTAATTTCTACAGTATAGTAGTGATGGCCTTAGTTATTGGAAAATATTTAGCTTATCAAAAAACAGGGAAAACAAGAAACAAAATCATCACAAATAACAAGTAAAGAATTAAAAAAAACAAAATTCCTTTTTTTCCTTATTTAGAAAACTGTAATCTTAAATATTCATTTATTTTTGTCGGGTATATTCAAGCTACACCTAGCTTAAATAGAAAAGAAAATTACTACGATAAAAAACCATAAAATAATCGGGGAATGAAGAAATTGATCGAATGCGTACCTAACTTTAGTGAAGGTCGCGATATGAGCATCATCAAACAAATTACTGATGAAATCGAAAAGATCGAGGGTGTTAAACTTCTAGATGTTGATCCAGGTGCAGCAACCAACCGTACTGTAGTTACTTTGGTAGGTACTCCTGATGAAGTAATTGAAGCTGCTTTTCAAGCAGTAAAAAAAGCTTCTGAACTAATTGATATGACTGGCCACAAAGGAGAACATCCACGTATGGGTGCTACCGATGTTTGTCCACTAGTTCCTGTTTCTAACATCACCATGGAAGAAACAATAGAATACGCTCACAAGCTTGCAAAAAAAATCGGTGAAGAACTTAATATACCTATCTTCTGCTACGAAAATGCTGCAATTATCGAAGAAAGACAAAACCTTGCTGTTTGTCGTCAAGGAGAATATGAAGGTTTATCTAAGCGCTTAAAAGAAGAGAGATGGAAACCTGATTTTGGTCCTGCTGAATTTAATGCTACTGCTGGCGCTACAGCAGTTAGTGCAAGAGACTTCCTTGTTGCTTATAATATTAACCTTAACACTACTTCTACCCGTCGTGCTAATTCTGTTGCATTCGATGTACGTGAAAAAGGACGTGTTAAGCGTGAAGGAAATCCTATCTCTGGTCCTATCGTAAAAGACGAAAAAGGAAATAAAGTATGGACTCCTGGTTCATTAAAAGCAGTAAAAGCTATTGGTTGGTTTATCGAAGAATATGGAATCGCTCAGATTTCAATGAATTTAACCAATATTAATATTACCTCTGTTCATAAAGCTTTTGACGAAGTTTGTCAAAAAGCTAGTGAAAGAGGAATTCGTGTTACTGGTTCTGAATTAGTAGGATTAGTTCCTCTAAAAGCTCTTACCGACGCAGGAAAATATTTCCTTAAAAAGCAAAGACGTTCTGCAGGTGTATCTGAACAAGAATTAATTCGTATCGCAATTAAAACTTTAGGGCTAGACGAATTGAAACCATTCATTCCTGAAGAACGTATTATCGAATATGTGCTTCGTGATAAGGCTCCAAAATTGGTCGATATGAATTTGGTTGAGTTTGCAAACGAAACAGCTTCTGAATCTCCAGCTCCAGGTGGTGGATCAATTTCTGCATATCTAGGATCGCTAGGAATTTCTTTAGGTACTATGGTTGCAAACCTTTCTTCTCACAAACAAGCTTGGGATAGTCGTTGGGAAGAGTTTTCTGAATGGGCTGAAAAAGGACAAAAGCTTAAAGATGAGCTTAATTACTTGGTTGATGAAGACACCAATGCTTTCAATAAAATCATGGACTGCTTTAGTATGCCAAAAGCAAGTGATGCAGATAAAGCTGCGCGCAAAGCTGCATTAGAAGCTGCTAGTAAATATGCTATTGAAGTTCCATTCCGTGTAATGGAAGTTTCATTAAAGTGTATGGAAGTAATTAAAGCAATGGCAGAAATAGGTAACCCTAATTCTGTTTCAGATGCAGGAGTAGGATCTTTATGTGCTCGTTCTGCTGTAATGGGAGCTTACCTAAATGTTAAAATTAACGCTGGTGGTCTTGAAGACAAAGCTTTTGTTGAAGAAAAACTTTCTAAAGGCACTGCTATCGAAGCAGAAGCTATTAAATTAGAAACAGAAATCTTAGAAATAGTAAATAAAAAGATTTCTGAAATGTAGAATATAAGACTCAACTATATTTCAAAAGGGGCTATTTTCAATAGCCTCTTTTTTTTTAAAAAAGGCATCCCTCTACTCTTTTATCAATCAACGCCTTAAACCATATCGGTTATTATTAATTTTATTTATAATAATAAATAGAAACAAACTAGATTGTTTAGATTTAATAAATTATGTAAATTGCTTTACCAAAAAAGCCCTTATTTATGAAAGCTCAAGCTAAATTCAAAACAATTCTAGGATTCTGTCATATTTTCTCAGATAAGCTAATCTTGTCATCTTATAAAAAAATAGATAATTCAAACATTTCAAAGATAGAACAAATAGGTCTTTATAATTTAATTATTTTAGGAATATCTATAGGAATTAGTTCCTCTTGCACAACAATATATTTGTCAGAAAATAATTACCAGATAAGTATTCTATGTATTTTTATTTTATTTGCTTCAACACTTGGAATTATATGGCAAATGAAACATATCGCACCTATTGCAATTAATAAATCAGAGATAATTTCTGTTAATTTTATCGAAGGAAACATTCTACAACCAGATAAATTGCAAATACAGTTAAAATCACAAGACGGTTCTAATACGAACAAGGATATTTATCTTCCAAAAAAACTAAGTCAGAGTAGCGAAGGAGTTTCTTTTATATTAGAATTGTTAAGACCCAATAAAACAGACAGCAAATAAAACCACTCCTCATATACATTCTTCGTAATTTAAATTTAAGTAGATAACAATAAATTAAATATTATACCACTGATTTTTTTTAGAACAAAGGAACAATTCTAAGTGTTGAAGAAAAACGAATACTTACTTCTACGATTATGTTCCAAAAATACATCAAGCTTACTCTCGGTAACTTTATCGAATTCTCAAAGCATATTTCCTTAAATAGCAAACCTCAAATCGATTTATATTTCGATGAAAAATATCTGTGGATGAATTCCAGATCTTCTTTTTCTGCTTTTAATAGTATTTTCAATACTACAAAAGATGAGTCGGGATTAGAAGAAATCTTAGAAAAAGCAAAAGATTACTTTGCACCAAAAGAACATGTGTATTGGTCGACAAATAAACCTGAAAATATTGACAATCAATACAAAAATATTTTTGATAAATATGGATACTTATGTGGTGGAGTATACACTGGTGTAATGAAAAATTTAAACACACAATTAAATACTCCAAATATCAATCCAGATATCAAAATAAAGAAAATAACTCAAGCCGAAGAATACAAATCATATATTGATATAATCACAATAGGATTTGGACTCAATAATGAAGTAAAAAAAGAGTTTGAAAAGAAACTAGATATACTCAATGAAAAATTAAACCTAACACATTACTTGGCATTTTTCAATAATAAACCTTGCAGTGTTGCTACCTCCTTTTACCATAATAAAACTGTGGGTCTTTACAACGCAGCAACATTACCTGAATATAGGAAAAAAGGTGTTTTTACGGCAATAATGAATATAGCGCTATCGAACGCTCAAAATAAAGGATGCAACTACGCCGTAGCACAATTAATGGGCAAAAAACAAGCTTCTGGACTAGTAAATACTTTTGACTTTGAAGAAGTTGCATATTTCACACCATATATACAAGGAGGTAGTCTTGAACCCTAAAACTACTAATTATGCATTTAAAAGAACAACAACAGGCCGCAGAATTTATCTTATCTAAAGGATTTGAAAGATGTGAATTCGGAATAATAATAAATCCTGTTTTTAGTGGACTCGTTGATTAATTTATAAAAATAAATCACGTTCCATATGCCGAAATCCCTAACTTCCCCAAAGATAAGAACAACCTATCTGATGGAAATTTCATCTTAGCCCAATGGAAAAATAGTGCCCCCATTATTATCATGGACCGAAGTTTACAATTTTATAAAGGTTTTTCGGCTGAAAGTAGTATTTTTCCGGTAAGAACAATGATGCTAATGGGAGTTAAAAAAATCCTTATGCTAAATTTTGCAGGCAGCGTTAACCAAAGATTCGAACCTGGTAGTATTATGCTTACCGAAGACTATATAAATTTAATCTCCGACAATCCTTTTATCGGACAAAAGACAGATAGTCCAGGTTCACGGTATCTGGATATGAATGAAGCACTATGTCCTGAATTCAGAAAAAGCATTTACAAATCAGCAAAAAGCAGTAGATTAAAAGTTCATCAAGGTGTATTTTTAAGTGTGCCTGGACCAAGTTTTCCTACCCCTGCTGAATATAGATTTTATAATTTGATGGGGGCTGATGCGGTTGGAAATTCAGGCGTTTTTGAATGCATGGCAGCACATCAAATGGATCGAAAGTTCGCCTGTATTTCTTTGATTAATGATAATTGCGATCCATATCGGCCTGACTCTAAAAACTCTCAAAAACTTCTACAAACAATCAGAGAATACGAAGGCTCTATAATCAAACTACTTGACTCATTATTAAATCATTAAAAAACAAAAAAAGTCTGACAAATTTGCCAGACTTTTTTTGTAAAATATATTTTAGTACATGACATTTATATTTTATCAGTGCATAAACTCTATTCTATAAAGGTAGCTTTATTAACAAACAGAGCTACCTTACTTTTTGTCCAGGGCAGGTAATGATTATAATCGATTAAAGTGCTAATCATACTATAACCTAGGAGGTTTCTACCAAATACCTAGGAGGTTTTCGTCAAATATCTAGGAGGTTTTTATCAAATACCTGGGAGGTTTTTACCAAATATCTAGGAGGTTTTTATCAAATATCTAGGAGGTTTTTATCAAATAAAGGCAGGAATGATAGCAATTGTTAGCTTTGAACAGACTCTCCTTAGAGTAGCGTATATACTTATTGGTAGATCCGTCATTGAAAAAAATAAAACTATTATTCTATGGCTAATTTAAGATAAATATATTGACTTATTTCACGTTTCAAAATGAACAAAAAACCTTCCAAAAGCCTTGTTAATATTTAATTTCAAAATAATGCACCATAATTAATAAATCCTCGTTAGACGATATTATAAATTGTAATGATATGAAAGAATACTTTACTCTAGGTTTATTATGGTTTACTTCCTTCTTTACCCTAATTAATCCTTTGGGGATAATGCCTGTGTTTATTTCAATGACAGCAGGATTAAGTAAAGAAGCCAAAAGAAAAGTTATAATCAAAGCATTAGTTGTAGCATTATCGATATTACTAGGATTTGCTTTTGGAGGACAAATTCTATTTAAATTCTTTGGAATTTCGGTAAATAGCTTTCGTATAGTAGGAGGTATAATCTTCTTTATAGTTGGCTACGATTTATTAAATGCTAGATTAAGTAAAATAAAAATTGTAGATCAAGACAAATTAAACAAATATGTTGAAGACGTATCCATAACTCCTCTAGCTGTTCCCATAATTGCAGGTCCGGGAGCAATTACAAATAGTATCGTTCTTATGGAAGATGCTACTACTATTGGGTTAAAAACAACTTTACTTATATCTATAGGATTAATTTTCACTCTAATATTTTTCCTTTTAAACAGTGCAGGAAAAATAAGTGAAATCATTGGCGATACAGGAAACAAAATTCTAATGAAATTAATGGGATTAATTGTAATGGTAATCGCTGTAGAATTTTTCTTTTCAGGATTAAAACCAATTATCAGAGATATATTAATGATTTCAACAGGAGGTTAAACCTCCTGTTGTTTTCTTAGAAAGAAAAGTTTCTTTCTAAATCCAGAATATTCTTGAGGTTCATTAACCCTAAATTCTTCTTCCAATAATTCTTTTAGCTGACCTGGGTTTACTCGCAATTTAATTCGCCCATTTACACACCAAGAAATCTTTCCAGTTTCTTCAGAAACGACAACTGCAATTGCATCAGATTGCTCGGTAAGACCTAAAGCAGCTCTGTGTCTTAGACCTAAATCTTTTGGAAGATTCCGTCTTGGTGTCACAGGCAATATACAACCCGCAGAATGTAACCGATTATTATGAATAATTAAAGCTCCATCATGTAGAGGACTATTCTTAAAAAAAATATTCTCAAGAAGTTGAGAAGATATTCTAGCATCTATTCGTTCACCTGTTTCAGCAAACACATCCAGTTCATTACGTCTTGTTAAAACAATAAGCGCTCCTGTTTTTGAATCTGACATTTTTTGACAGGAAACAATAATTGGGTCAATAGCCAATTCTTCAGCAGCTGCAGTATTCCCAGAAAATAACTTAAAAAAGCCTGTCCGTTTTCGCCCTTTACCAAAAAAGGTAGTAGTTCCAAGGGCTAGCAAAAAACGACGAATTTCTGGTTGAAATATAATAATTAGAGCAATAAAACCAACACTAATAAAAGCTCCTAAAATTTTTGATAACAACTCCATTTGAAGAGCAGTCACAACAATATAAATCAAAAACAAAGCTACAATTCCAATAACAATTTTTATCGCAACTGTACCTTTTAGCAATCGATACAACACAAACAAAAGGTAGGCAACAAGAAAAATATCAAAAAAATCGAGAAGCCTAAATTCAATTATTGCATTTAGATACATATGAGTTTATATAGTAAATATTATAATCTAAAATTACAAATTACTTCATTTAAAAAAACGGAAGTTTCAACAAGATTCAATGCAAAATTATTTCTTTACTATAAAGTTAACATTTACCTTGATATGCGCGGTATAATTCTCTTACCTGAACAGCTTCCTTTACATCATGAACTCTAAGAATTTTAGCTCCATTCATCAAAGCCATTGTATTTAAAACTGTAGTACCATTTAATGCTTCATTAGGTGTTACATTAAGCACTTTATTAATCATGGATTTTCTACTTACACCTACTAATAAAGGTAAATTGAACTTATGCAGTCGAGGCATCTCTTTTAACAATTCGTAATTGGCTTCCAAGCTTTTTCCAAAACCAAATCCAGGATCTAAAATCAATTTATCATATCCTGCACTCGGATTAAACAATGCCAACTGCGTATCAAAGAAAGAAATAACTTTTGATGTAATATTTTTATCTATTGGATTAATTTGCATATTTTTAGGATCCCCCTTAATATGCATCATTACATAATAAACACCTTTATCTTTAACAAGATTGTAGATTTCAGGATCAAAAGTACCTCCATAAACATCATTGATTATTTCTACACCATAATCCAAAGCATGTCTTGCTACTTTAGAACGGAAGGTGTCTACAGAAAAAAGCATTTGAGGAAATTCTTTAGCCAAAGTTTCCAGAACAGGACATAAACGATCAATTTCTTGCTGCTCAGAGATAAATTCAGATCCCGGACGCGTTGAAATTGCACCAATATCGATTATATCAACTCCCTCTTCTATCATTTTGCTTACTTGCAAGCTCCAATTATTTTTATCTAAATACTTTCCTCCATCAAAGAAAGAGTCTGGAGTTATATTTAAAATTCCCATTATCTTAGGAACTTCAAAATCGATATTAATAGAATTACTGTTCATCAAACTAAATATTAAGTAATTTTAAATTAGAATCGCTAATTATTTGATCCTTTTTGCTAGAAAATCTATGTACTTCTAATTATTCAATTATTGTTTAGTAACTTTGGCCAAAATTATAAAAAATGAAACAAAACACTTCCCAACAATTTGAAACTATAATAAAGGAATGTAAAGAAGTCTTTATCAACAAGAATAAAGATTATGGTGCAGCTTGGCGAATTTTAAGAGCAAGCTCTTTAACCGACCAGATTTTCATAAAAGCAAATCGCATTCGTAGTATTCAGACCAAGGGAATAACAAAGGTAGATGAAGGAGTCCGCCCTGAATTTATCGGAATTGTCAATTATAGTGTAATGGCAATTATTCAATTAGTACTTGGTCATTCAGATCATGACGATCTAAATCCAGAAAAAGCAGAAAGTCTTTTTGACAAACACATTCACGAAGCAAAAGACCTAATGAACAATAAAAATCATGATTATGATGAAGCATGGAGATCAATGCGTATTAGCTCCATTACCGACATCATATTGATGAAATTGTTTAGAGTAAAACAAATTGAAGATAATCAAGGAAAAACAATAGTTTCAGAAGGATTGGAAGCAAACTACCAGGATATAATTAATTATGGAATTTTTGCTTTAATATTACTATCTGAACAAGAAGACAATAATTCAAATTAATCATCGAATCAAATCAAATTTACATGAAACTTATCAGAAATTTCAGCCGCCTTTTGGTAGGTTTGGTTTTTATGTTTTCTGGCTTTGTTAAAGGTGTCGACCCACTTGGAACAGCCTACAAAATAGAAGATTATTTTCTTGCATTCAATATGTCGTGGGCTTTACCTTTTGCTTTAGCACTCTCCATACTATTATGCACCCTTGAATTTGGGTTGGGAGCAAGTATGTTTTTTAATCTTAGGATTAAAAAAACATCTTGGATACTACTACTTGTTATGGTATTCTTCACGATAGTAACCTTTTTCGATTACTTATATTCACCTGTTCCTGATTGCGGATGTTTTGGAGATTTCATAATCCTTACCAACGAAGAAACATTTTATAAAAACTTAGTCCTACTATTTTTTACACTAATCATTGTATTCCAAAGGAATAAATTTAAAGTTCTACTACAAAATGGTCCACAAAATTTATTTCTCACTTTATCATTTATAATATTTGCCGGTTTTTCAATTTACAACTATTACGAAATTCCTGTATTAGATTTTAGGGAATGGAAAGTTGGCAAAAAAATGACTCCTGAAAACATACAGAAGCCTGATGTTTATGTAACCTATAAAAACAAGGAAACAGGAGAAACAAAGGAATACTTATCGCCAGATTATCCTTGGAATGATTCAATATGGATATCTAATTGGGAATTTGTAAATCAGCGCATAGATGACTCTAAAGTTGAAAAACTTCATGATTTAATTATTGAAGATTTTCAAGGGGATGATTTAACGGAAAATTATATAAACAATAAGAAATTTACCTTTATTATCGTTGCCTGGAGTTTGGATAAAACAAATAAAAAAGCTTTCAGAAATCAGATATTAAACCTTTACAAAGAGACCTCTAGTAAAGGCTACCCTTTTGTTGTACTGACAAATTCTGAAGAAAAAGATATTATTAAATTCCAAAAGGAAACTCATACAGATAATATAGATTTCCTATTGTCAGATCCTATTATTCTTAAAGCCATGATTAGATCTAATCCTGGTCTTATTTTAATGCAAAATGGGGTTGTTATGGGCAAATGGGGTTTTAGGAGTATTCCTAAAAAAGAAGAATTAACAAAAAAGTTTGGAATAGATCTATAATTGATTTTTTCAGCAAAAAAGAGTTCATTAAGAAAAAAGCAAGCTTAATGAGCTCTTTTTATTTTTATTACAAAAAAACAGTAATTCAGAAAAGTAGAAAGCTATCTATTTCTTTGACTCAAAATTATTCTATCCTATTCCTTTTTTCAAAAAAGTCAAAACAACTTATTGCATTATTTTAAACAGTACCCCCACCCTTACACACCATGCTATAGATCTAGTTTACAGCACTTTTAATCTCTAATATTTCATTACCTTGCTGCCGATTTATAAAAGTAACCTAGCTCATGAGAACAAAGAAAATTACTCTATTAACAATGCTTGCACTGTTGATGTGCACGCCCCTTTTTGCAAAAAAGGTAAGTAAGGAGACTGCTGAAAAAGTAGCTCGAAATTTCCTACACAAATCATGGTTAAAATTTCATGATGGAGATTTTAATCATGATATGAAAGTTAAAAATGCACGAATTCAGGATAACTTTTACATTTTTAATTTTGAGAAAGGATTTGTTATTGTTGCTGCCGATGATAATACAGAACCAATCGTAGGTTATGACTATAACAGCAATGTTAGCCCTAAAGAAGAATGGGCTAAGAATTTTAGTCATGTTATGGAGAATAACAATAAAAGAATTGAATATGTAAAAGCTAATCCTTCAAACAGAAATGAAGTTTCTAAAAAATGGCAGGAACTTATAGAGTTTAACCCCAATAGTTTTACAAGAGGAGAAAAAGCAGAAAGCGTTCAGCCTTTATTAAAAACAATCTTAAATCAAGATTCTCCTTATAATGCTTATGCACCATACGATGTAAAAACAGATGAAAGAACTCCTGCAGGTTGTGTAGCTACAGCAATGGTAATGATTATGCAATACTATAGATTTCCAGAAAGTGGTACTGGTTCAAAAACTTATGTCCATGGAACATACGGAAAATTAAGTGCAAATTTTGCTGAAGCAAAATATAATTACGATTATATGGGCAACTCCATAAACAATAAACGACCTCATGAAATGGCATATATCCAATATCATGCAGGAATTAGTATTGGTATGGATTATGGCCCTGGAGGTTCTGGTTCTCGATTAAGTAAAGCTGTTTCAGCTATGAAAAAATATTTCAAATATAACCCGGAATCAAAAGAATATTCTCAAAATTATGTTGGCAAAACTACATTTATTAACAAACTAAACAAAAATCTAAAAGCTGGATATCCCGTACCTGTAGCTGCTCAAGGTGAAGAAGGTGGTCATGCATACTGCTGTGACGGAATGGAAGAAAACAAATATCACTTTAATTGGGGGCATGGCGGTGCAAATAATGGTTTTTTCTCTTTGGATGGCAAGGATAATCCATTTCCAATCTATGTAAGAGCTCTATTTGATCTCTATCCAAAAAAAGATCTTTATCCAAAACCTGTAGAAGGCTTAAAAATTCTAAAATCAATTTATGGTACATTTACTGATGGTAGTGGCCCTGTAAATGATTATGATCCAAATTACAAAAGAGAAATCTTACTTCTTCCTCCAGAAATTGATACTGTAAAATACTGGTCATTACGTGCTCAGGAACTAGATTTAGCAGAAAAAGACACTGTATATATTCACGATGGTACAAATGAAGATGCTCCAGTAATTGGAAAATTCTTCAAAAAATCAAGCAATTCATTAAACTTAAGAGCATCAGGAAATAAGCTGTACATTAAATTTGAACCAACAGGAAAAGGAAAAGGTTTTAAAATTTCATATCAGGCCAGATTAGGAAAATGGAAAAACATAAAGAAAAACCTTTATGATCCTTCAGGTACAGTTGATTTCTATCATGAAAAATATGAATACTATAACAAATATGGCATTGAATTCTTTGTGAAGCCAGAAAAAGAAGCTGGTCAAAAAGTATTATTCGAATTTACAAAATGGGATATACAAACTCCTGAAAAGGATAGTAAAACAGACAAAAAAGTTCCTACAGATCAAGTAGTTTTTAAGGATATAGACGACAAAGTACTTGCCGTATATGAAGGAGGTCAAATTCCTGAGAATTATATTACAGATAAAGATATAATCAAAATTGAATTTAAATCAGACGAAAAGATCACAGGTCATGGTTTTCAGATTAAATATTCTGTAATGACAGGAAATGAAGAAATAACAAATAATGAATCTGTGAAAATCTACCCAAATCCTGCTAGCGATTTCATTCAAATAGAAGATTATAATTTAGAAGAAAAGCCTTTTGTAATCAATATATTTGACAATAAAGGAAAAGTGGTTTACAGTCAAAAATATGCGGGGAAGAACAACATTGACAAAAAAATCAATGTGTCTAACTTTACACCTGGATTTTATTTATTACAACTAGAACAAGGAAACAAAAGCAAAAGCAAGAAATTTATTATACACTAAAAAACTTATAACGAGTAATTACCTGAAAAAGAAGATCTGGCTATCAACTGATAGCCAGATCTTCTTTTTTTGTATTAAAAAACAATAAAATATATTTGCTATTATTGGCACTAGTTTTATTTTCTAATATTTTTAACAAAACTTTAAGACTTCTGTTTATAGAAATAAAAAATAATGGTTCGTTTATTGTAAGATACAGTTGTTATACTAATGAACCAACTAAAATTAAGACAAACACTAAATATTATAAGATGAAAAAGATACTTATTGCAGGCCTCTTATTTTTCAGCATGGGTCTTATTAGCTGTGCAAACTCTACTGAAAGCAAAAACGAGAACAAAAATGAAAGTACAGAACAAGGAACTATAGAAGGCAAACCTGTTCAACTGACATATAATAGTTTTATCGAAAATGTTTGGGACTTTAATAAAAATCCAAACGAGTTTGTTTTTAAAGGGAGTAAACCAGCAATTATAGATTTTTATGCTGATTGGTGTGGTCCATGTAAAAGAATTGCTCCAATTTTAGAAAAAATTGCAGCAGATAATAAAGACGATTTGATCGTTTATAAAGTAAATGTAGATGAGCAAAAAGAGCTATCCAAAGTTTTCAATATCAGAAACATTCCTGTAGTTGTTTTTATTCCTCTAAAAGGAGAACCTATGCAACAGATCGGAGCTCTATCCGAACAAGAATATAATGATCTTGTAAAGGAAAAGCTTTTAAACACAGAAACGAAATAATAATTAATTCTTATAAAAAGCAAAAAAGCGAGACTATACAAAAGATTAGCCTCGCTTTTTTATTTATTATTCCTTAGGATACTCTATTCGTATATGATAGATATTTAATAGTTTCTTCTTTATTATTTTTTTGATAGCAAAAATTTCCTTTAGTGTAATATCGGCATTATTAAACTGACCAGTGTCCATTTGCTTTCCAATCACATTTTCAACAAGATCATTTATCTTTTGCTCATCGGGCTCTTTTAAACTTCGACTCGCAGCTTCAACAGAATCAGCCATCATCAACAAAGCTGTTTCTTTATTAAAAGGAGCAGGCCCAGGATATGTAAAAGGTACTGGATCTATTTCCTCTTCAGGGTTTTCCTTCTTATATAAGATATAAAAGTAATCTGCTCTACGAGTACCATGATGAGTTCGGATAAAGTCAATAATTTGTTCTGGAATATTATGTTTCTTCGCCATTTCTACCCCTTTCAGAACATGTCCTATAATGATTCGGGCACTTTCTATATAACTCATATCATCATGAGGATTATAAGCCCCTCTTTGATTTTCGGTAAAACAACTGGGGTTTTCCATTTTCCCAATATCATGATACAATGCCCCTGTTCTTACCAATAAAGGATTTGCTCCAATTGCATATGCCCCTTCTTCTGCGATATTGGCAACTTGAGTACTATGCTGAAATGTTCCAGGAGCTTTTGATGACAACTCTCGTAATAATTGACTATTCGTATTTGAAAGCTCTAATAATGTTACATCAGTAATTAAACCAAAGGCTTTTTCAAACACAAATATCAATGGATAAGCAAAGAATGTAAAAATAGCACTTACAGCAAAGAATACATAATTCATATATTTTATCTCTTCAAAGCTCTTCCCTTGAAGAAAAATAAAAGCTGTATAAACAAGTGCGTATGCTAAAAATATCCATATAGAAGTTACAAAGAACTGTGATCTTCGATGAACATTCACCATAGATATAAACACAAACATTCCGGCTATTATCTGTAGAAATAAGAATTCAAAACTATTTGGAGCCTGAAAAGCCATAATCAATACGGCAATTAAATAAACCACTAAAGACAAGCGCATTCTAAAAAAAGCTCGAATAATTACAGCAAGCAAACACACAGGAATAACCAAT
>JBGRQE010000040.1:0-31848 GCA_041725955.1 Bacteroidales bacterium | reverse complement strand
ATTTCGATATTATACTCCCAAAGGGAACATTGATCTTCCAATGATAATCTCAAAACATAATCTGATTCAGTATCAAATTCAAGAAAATTAGAACCTTCGACGATAGTAGTATTGTTTTTATATAAATCCCATTTTCCAACATAAGTATCTTGATCATCTTCCATTACAACAAATCCTTTAACTTTATCACCAAAACATGGCATGGCGGAAGAAGAAAGTTCATTTTCAAACTGAACTTCACGAACTTTTGAATCACCCTGATAATACTCAAACTTTTTTATATACTTTGCATCTGACTTCTTTTCAACAACTAAGTTTAAATCTTGCCATTTATCTTTTGATTCAGGATAAGATACTTTCAATAAAGAAAATCCATCCTTTAAATCTTTAAAGTTGCGATTTAGCTCGAACTTTAACTTTACAGACAATTCTCCTGCAGGGATTATGACTTCATAAGGAAGCTTATGTTCACCATTAACAGAAAAACATTGAGCAATTATATTCTGATCTACATAAGCCAACGGAAACTTATAATCAGTTGTTAGAAGAGCGTTTAAACTAAATTCAACCTCAGCAAATCTCTTTTTATAAGAAATTGCTTCATTACAATTTCCATCCATTTTTGAATAAGAAAGCTTAGCATTGATATTTTGGGCTGTTTGTGCATTTGCAAAGGAAAAGAGAAAACACGTTAGAATAATAATATATATCTTGTTCATACGATAATAGATTAAAAATGTAAAAATACTGCTCAATATAAAATGAGCAGTTATACTATAATAAACAAACAATTACTTAGCTAGCAGCAACTTTGAAGAATATTGCTTTAATTCTCCTGAATTGGTCTTATATTGAATCTTTACAATATATATACCTTCGGTAATACTTTGTTGATTATTACCTGGAATCCAAGATTCATTAATATCATCAGAAGAATAAACAACATTACCTAAGATAGAATAAATTCGACATTGATAATTTTCAACATCTTCATCAATCCGAACAATAAATCTACTGTTTTCACCAGAAGAATGAATAGATAAATAGGAAGGAACAACTACTTTATTACTATATGCTTCATTTACCTGTGTAGGATAATAATTATGGTTTGTAATAATTATCTCAATTTTTTCACTATCAGTATTACACAAACATTTACAGAAATAATCCTCAGCAGTACAAAATAATTTCATTTCCGGAACACCTTTCATATCTACTATAATCTCTTCTGTTTTTTCTCCAGTACTCCATTTTACAGAAGGAGCATTAAATTCTGCAGTCAATTTTACCTTATCAGAATGAGAATCAACATATAATTTGCGAGGATTAATTTCATCATCCACTAAATCAATCTGATCAGATTTAACAGAAAACCTTAACATAAATAAATTCAACGGAAATTCTTTTATATACTCAGTATGACACAAACTATTAAGAGTCAAAATCCCATCCCAGGTTTGTCCCGCAATTAACGTTCTTAGAGTATCATTAAAATTAAACAGATTACCGTCAGAATTAGAAACTCCCCAATGAATAGTGTAGGGTTTTACAGCTGAAGTCTCTCCAATATATCCAACAACAGAATCACGACAACAAGGATGATTATATTCATGATCAAGATCCTTTAGAGACACCTCTCGCTCTCCACTCTTTCCATAATAATGAAATTTAATATCCACAAAAAACGGATCAATATCCTTAATTGCTAATGATATATCAGAAAACTCATCAAGAGTACTAACATTTGGATAAGTTATTTTAATGGCTTCATACTTATGGGGTAAGTCATAATCAATACATCTCACAAAAAAGAAAGCAGATAATTCACCCGCAGGTATTACTAATTGCTGTGGACAATAAGTTTTATCAGTTTGATGTAAATGCTTCCCAAATATAAGATCGGTTTTATATTCAAGTGGAATAATTAAATCATCAGATAAGGCTTCCGACAATTTCAATTCAACTCTTGCATCATTACACTCCTTAAGAATATATGCTGGTGCATTAGGCTTGGTATAAATAACATTACAAGAAATCGAAACCTTATCCTCTTGAGAATAGGCTTGAGACATTATAACCAATAACAAAATCAAAGAGTAAATTTTTTTCATACGATTAGATTTAAATAAATACTTTAGAGTAATAGATTTCTATACACCACTATATGTTGTAGAATTAAAGATGAAACAATAACTACAAGCAAAAAAAGAATCAAGAAAAATTAGTGGTGTAAGTTCATTAAAGTTTATGTATCATAACAAAACCTCAACTATAGGAAAGTTATCAATTTATATTTAATAAACCCAAACAAACATCTATCAAATTAAATATCCTCAATTTTAAAGTCTATTTGCCATTCATGCGAATTTCAATATCTCCCTCAACCAATTCTCCTCCCACAAAAACCGCGATTGGCTTAGCGTTTAAAATATCTTCATCAGAGCTATCCATAAAATCAAAGTTCATTACAACAAAATCTGCAAGCTTATCTTTTTCTAAACTTCCTTTGGTTTTATCTTCAAAACAACCCTTGGCAGCCCAAATTGTAATTGATTTCAATGCTTCAACTCTTGATAATGCTTGTTCAGGAAAGAATCCTCCTTTGGGCAATCCAACAGAATTTTTTCTTGTAACGGCAGCATAAAAACTACTTAAAGGGTTTATTCCTTCAACAGGAAAATCTGTACCATTAATTATCCATCCATTCTGATTCAACAAATCCTGAAATACATATGCATGTTTTATTCTTTCTGCCCCCAATCTGTCTTGAGCCCATTTATAATCAGATGTTGCATGTGTAGCCTGTATACTTGGAATTATACTATATTCTTTAAATTTGGATAAATCCATTGGATTAACAACTTGAGCATGTTCAATTCTCCACCTACGATCATTCTTACCCCGAAGATGCTTTGCATAAATATTCAACATTATACGATTTGCTGAATCTCCAATACAATGTGTGGCAACCTGAAACCCCGTACGATATGCCATTTGACAAATACGATTTAGATAATCCTCTCCGCCTAAAAACAATCCATAATTATTAGGTTCATCACTATATGGTTCAAGCAGTAAAGCTCCTCTTGAATCCAGTGAACCATCCACATATAATTTTACACATTGCACTCGGAAATAATCTGAGGTATAAGGCCCTCGAAGCAAGTAATTGTCTATATTTTCCTTACTAGGAAGTAACATTGAATTCACACGGATCTTTAAATACGATTGTTCCTGAAGGCTATCTAACAGTTGAATCTCCGGATAATCCAGTCCGGCATCATTTACAGTAGTTAAACCATAAGTCAAACACTCCTTTTGAACCTTGTCCAGAGCTTCTATTTTATCTTGTAATGTAACATTTGGAATCATACTTCGCACCAATTCCGCTGCTTTATCTATAAGCAAACCGGTAACCTTACCATCAACAACTACAACTTCACCTCCATCAAACATAGCTTTACCATCAATACCTGCCAATCGTAATGCCGTGGTATTTGCAAGAACAGCATGTCCATCAGAACGTGTAAGAACAACAGGAATAGATGGAAATACTTTATTTAACACTTCATTTGAAGGAACTTCCTTTTTCGGCCATGTAGTTTCATTCCATCCAAAACCAACCAACCAATCACTCTGATGAGCCTGATGATGTGCAACTAACTTCTTCACAACTTCATCAAAAGAAGGAACTCCTCTTAAATCTATATTTCTAATTAAAGTTATACCATAACCATAGAAATGACAATGCCCATCAATAAATCCAGGAAAAACAGATTTACCATGCAAATCTACTTCTTGCAAGCCTCTATATTTTCTTTGTATAGATTTATCATTTCCAATAGCTATAATTCTACCATTATCTACAGCCATAGCCTCAGCCATAGTAAATTCCTCATCTACAGTATAGATATTTCCATTGTAAACAACCAAATCAACATCGTCAACTTTTTTTGACTTAGTACCACAAGATAAAAGTATAGGAAAGCATAATAACAGAAGGAAAACTTGTTTACTCATAACAGATTACTTTAAGAAGATAATATAAAGATAAACAGAATTCACTTCTTAAAGTTAATCATTTCACTACAAAGTCCTTATAAAGGAAATCAACTCCTCAATAGAATTCGTCTGAAACAAAATAGATTCTTTGTCTTTATAATAAAGATAATTATTTTGACTGGCAGATATTAGTGGAAAATCTTTTCCTTCAACCCCCTTAATATTAATTTTTGCTAACGCACTATTCAACCATTTCCTTTGTAACTCTCCACCCTGTAGATTTATCTTTCTATTAGCAGTAGTTTTTAATTCGAATTTACCACTTAAAGGATTAAACCCTACATTTCCTTTATCAAAAAACAAATTTATCTTACCCTGAAGAATAAGATCTTCAGGTGTACCTTGTTTAAAACCATAATTCTTGTTTAACAACCATATCTTATCAGACATCTGAAGAGCTAATTCCATATCATGAGTGCTCATTAGAATGATCTTATTCTTATGTATGGTTAAATCTCGTAAGATGGCAATAATCTCCATCTTACTTGGGAAATCTAAAAAAGCTGTAGGTTCATCAAGAATAATCAAAGGAGTATCCTGAGCAAGAGCCTTTGCTATCATCACTTTTTGTCGTTCTCCATCACTTAAGCTATTTAAATGTCTATACTTTAAATCCTCTATGCCACATAAAACAATAGATTCTTCGACTATATCCCAATCTTCAGCCTTTAAATTGCCCCAATAATCAGTATACGGATAGCGTCCCATTGCTACAAGATCTAAAACAGACATATTATCAACCAAAACAGAATCGGTCAAAACTACAGCGAAATGTTTTGCTATTTCCTTTTTCGATAAAAATGTAAGATCCTGGTTATTTACAATAACTCTTCCGTCAAAAGACAATTGACCTCCTGTAATCGTTCTTAACAAAGTAGACTTACCAGCTCCATTAGGACCTAGTAAACACACAAATTCACCACGATTCAATGAAAAACTCAACGATTCATACAATACCAAAGTTTTTTTCTTTGATTTATATCCTATTGATAAATTTTCAACTTTAAGAAAACTATTTTTCATCACATCTTTACATTTCTTCGGATTAGAAACCATAGAACAACAGGGGCTCCAAAAGCAGAGGTTATTGTATTTATAGGAAGGATTCCATCAGATCCAGGCAAACGAGCTATTAAATTACAAATCAAGGCTATTAAACCTCCCAACAAGAAAACACCTGGCAACAAAATTTTATGATCAGCATTTTTAAAAAACACTCTTCCCAAATGAGGTACTGCTAAACCAATAAATGCAATTGGTCCACACCAAGCAGTAATAATTGCAGTTAAAAAACCAGCTATAACAATAACAATAACTCTGAAAACAGATAAAGAGACTCCTAAATTACGCGCATATTCTTCACCAATTAAAAAAGCATTTAGAGGTTTAATTACAAAAACACTTGCTACAGCTCCAATTACGCAACTCAAAGAGAATACAGGCATATCTTTCCATCCAACCTCAGAAAAACTACCTAGACCCCATAACATAAAAGTCTTTACATCTTCAGCGCTACTAAATACATTTAAAATACCAACAATAGAACTTGTTAGATACCCAATCATTATACCCGCAATTAACAAGACTATATTATTCTTTATTATCCTTGCTAAAAGCAAAATGATTATCAGAACAACCCCTGCTCCAATAAGAGCAGAAAAAGATAAAGCAACATTAAAAGCTAAACCAGAAATTCCTACTCCAGAAAATAATATCAACAGAGCAACTCCCAAACTCGCACCCGAACTCACTCCTAAAATTGAAGGCCCCGCCAAAGGATTTCGAAAAAGAGTTTGCATCATTAATCCTGCAAGAGCCAAGCAAGAACCCGATAAAAAAGCGGTAATTGCCTGTGGCAATCTATAATTCAAAACTATAATAGGCCATGAAGAACTTGCTGTTTCAAATCCTAGAAGGCTATTAAGAACTCCTTGGGGAGGTATTAAAACAGAACCCAAAGAAATATTCAAAACAAAAAAGAATATGATTCCGATAAAAATAAAAACAAATCGGAACCATATTCTAATTTTTCTTCTTCTTAAAAATGAAGAGGTATTATTTTGCATACAAAATTCTTATCTAATCAATCTGTATATGTCCCCAGTTTTCCCCAGAACGAATTCGGTTCAACTGAGTGTGTGTAATACCAAATTGCTTGGCAATCATTTTTAAACGAGTACGCTTACTTTCTTCATTTCGTTTCAAAATTCTCTTTATCAAACGAACCTTAGATTCGGTAAGCTTACTATTTCTAATTTTATTTCGGTCATAATTTGGATTCGCTCTGTGATGAGCAAACATTTCCTCTCTGGTAGCCCACTGTAAATTAGTCCAATGATTATTCATTTTGTCATAATCCTTGTGAATAACAACAGTTTGTTTTTGGCTTTTCTTCTCTACAAAAGACTCTGCAACCAATTTATGAACCAATTTAGTTACAGATTTTTTGTTTTCTAAACGAATTGAGAGAACATTATAACCTTTTAAGTTAGCGCCTTTAATTAAAAGGCCTTCTTTATTTGAACTATTATAACTTTTTATTCGACCGTAATTAGATATTTCATATCTTTTATTGTCTGGTAACCCTTCTATTTCTATAGGTTTCCATTCTTCTTTCCAATAAGACTTGACCATACTTCTTCCAGTTAATTTTAAACAGTAAAATCTAGACAATCGCAATATTAACCAGCTAAAAAAATAACCTAACCAAACAGCTCTTTTAACGTAAGGATTTTTGCTTAATTATAATTTTGCTTGATAATTTTGTAAAATTTGGGCGAATACCCTTTAAGCAATTCAGAATGAAAAGCATGTATAAAATCTGCCAAAACCAGATGTGGTTCAAATGGACTTTTTTCAAAAAACTGACCATTTATAGTGTTACAAAACAATATTTTCTGCTCCTTAAAAGCGTCAAATTCAGTATAAAGAGGACTCTCATTTTGTAAAACATTATACACTTTATCATCTGGAATTTCAGCAACGATTATCCAATAATCAGCATCCTTTCCTTTATATAAAACAGATTCTATATCCAAAGGAATACTCCCTGAATCAGAGTTATTTGACCAAACATACTCGGCTCCACTATCACCAATAATATTTGCCAAATAACTTTTTCCTCCGGGAACATACCAAGTACCACTTAACATCTTTCCTGAAATTACTTTTGGCTTGAAAACCACTGAATCAATTGCTTTTTTCAAGTTTTGATACTTTTCTTGAATAGAAGAAAACAATTTTTCAGATTCAATTTCTTTTTCAAATAAAACCCCATACAATTTAAGCCATTCAGCTCTTCCAAGAGGATGTGTTTCTAAATAATCCAGATTAGGTAATACACAAATACCTGTAGATTGGAATTCATTTAAATCAGTACCCTGAAACCAAGAAATCATAAGAACGTTAGGCATACATTCGATAAGTTTTTCCTTATCCACTATTCCATTAACGGAAAGTTCAGCTATTTTTTTCTTTTTTACCTTGTCAATTATTAACGAATCAGAAACATACTTTGAACTTGAAATACCTACTAGGGCATTCTCAACATTCAACAGTTTTAATGCTTCTATTTCTGGAGCCGATAAACAACTTATCTTTTGAACAGGAATTTCCAGCACTTTTGATTTTGATACATCAGAAGGTCTAGGTTCTCCTTGTCTAATGAGATAATAACTCGCGATAATTTCCTCCGGATTTGAAGGATTCCTAAATTTCAAAATGGTCCAAACTGAGTCTTTCTCCAGAGAAAAGCCTTTAGAAAAATTTATCTCTGGAAGATAAACATCAGATTCTGACGATTTAAGCAACTTTTTATCCTTCAAGTTTGAAGAATTATTCTCACACTGAGATAAAAATAAAACCAACAGAGGTACAACAAAGGTAAATAAAAAATTTTTCACAATTATTAGATTAATAGATTTTTATCATAAAAAGAAAAAGAATTTCAATTTTGTAAAAATATTACAATTACATTAACGGTTCTAACCAAATCTCAATTTTCAATATTTTCTAATACAAAACCTGTTATACAATACATAAGCCTTTTCTAACAACGAAACCAATATCAAGATGTTATCATACTATGAAAACAAATACAGTAATCTAAGACTGTAAAAAACAATAAAAATACCTTTAAAGTTTATAGGGAAATCAAACATTAACAAAAGAAGATTTATGAGAAAATAATCATATTGAAACCGCCAAGATTACACTTATTACATTTGATTATATGGATTTGTAGAATCTAATGACTCTTTTTACCGTTTTTCTATAAAATTATTATACATCTTAATCCAAAAAAGGGTTTATTAATCCCAAAATTTTAGATATTTTTGTGCCTCTTATATAATAAAATATTGCTATATTTTAATAAAGACTTAAGGATCTTGAGATATGAAATTTAGTTTTTTTAAACATACACCGCCAAAAAGATTTTCTTATCGCCCAAGATATTGGGATAAAGAAAAAGAAGATATAGAAAAGAGAAAGGCTAGTCTTGGGTTAAGAAGCGAAGTAAATTCTCAAGACCGTCTAAGGGCTAAGATTAACAAAAAATGGAGAGTTGATCAAAATGAAACAAGCCATTCAATCGTAAAAAAAGCGTATTTATTTTATGGAGTAGTTATTGCTCTTGCTGTTTATTTAGTTTTTTTTACCGATTTTATTTACAAACTAATCGCCTTATTTGGAGTTAAATAATGTCAGACATCATCAAACTTCTTCCCGATTCTGTTGCTAACCAAATCGCCGCTGGTGAGGTTATTCAAAGGCCTGCATCTGTTGTAAAGGAGCTCCTTGAAAATGCCATTGATGCTGGAGCAACAAGTATTAAGTTGGTTATTAAAGACTCTGGGAAGACCTTAATTCAAGTTGTCGATAATGGTTGCGGGATGACTGAAACAGATGCAAGGCTCTGTTTTGAAAGACATGCTACATCCAAAATAAAAGGAGCACAAGATCTATTTGCCATAAGAACAATGGGTTTTAGAGGAGAAGCTCTTGCTTCTATTGCTGCTGTTGCTCATGTTGAATTAAAAACAAGAAGATCTGAAGATGAATTAGGTACTTTCCTTAAATTGGAAGGTTCTCAATTTGTTAGTCAAGAAGAATGCTCCTCTCCTGAAGGATCATCAATAAGTGTAAAAAATTTATTCTTCAATATTCCTGCAAGAAGGAAGTTCTTAAAGAGTGATTCTGCCGAAATGAGACATATTGTTGAAGAATTTCAACGTGTAGCATTAGTGTATCACCGAATCTCTTTTTCTCTTTTTCACAACAACAAAGCTCAATATCAGTTAATTTCAGGAAATCAAAAGCAACGAATTGTTGCCCTTTTCGGAAAGACTTATAACGAACGACTCGTACCTGTTGATCAAACAACTGAAAAAGTTTCTATAAAGGGATTTATTGGAAAACCTGAATACGCCAAAAAAACTCGTGGAGAACAATACTTCTTTATAAACAACAGATTTGTAAAGTATCCATACTTACATCATGCTGTTGAAAATGCATTTCATGAGTTACTTCCAGAGGAAAGCTTTCCAACTTATTTTTTATACTTTGAAGTACCAACAGAAGATATTGATATTAATATACATCCGGCAAAAACGGAGGTAAATCTTCAAGAAATAAAACTGGTCTATGCATTCTTAAAAGCTGCAATTAAACAATCGTTAGGAAAGTATAACATTACTCCTACTCTTGATTTTGATTCAGATCCAGGACTATTATTTCCTAACTTCCCTGAAGATAGACCTGTCAATCCTCCAATGCCAAAAATTGATCCTACATTTAATCCCTTTGAACAAAGCACTACATCTGAAGAGAAGCAAGAATCTGAAGATAGCGACAGTAACACTTTAAAACCAATGTACGATTTTGTTCAGACTTTTAACTCTGAGAATGAGGAAGAGGTTTTTGTCGATTCCAACACTCAAGATTCACATGAGCAGGAATTTGTTTTCCCTGAAGAAAGATATCAATCTGAAAAAATCGTACCTTCAAATAACTTTGAAACAGAACCAGAAACCAAAGGAAATTTATTCTCAAACGTTGACAAAGAAGATGACTTTGAAGAAGATAATCAAGAAAAAGGGAAAATTCTTCAAGTTCAAAATAAATATATCGTTTCAAACATTAAATCTGGGCTATTAATTATAGACCAGCAAAGAGCACATGAAAGAATCTTATACGAATCATATCTAAATAAACTAGAAACAAGCAAAGTAGATTCACAACAAGATTTATTTCCTTATACGATTAGATTTAGTCCTCAAGATGCGGAAATCATCCGAGAACTAAAAGACGACTTATATCACTTAGGATTTGTTATTAACGACTTAGGTCCAAATACTTTTGTTATTAATGGCAGACCTGCCGATATGCACGACAATGATATTGAAGGACTACTAGAAGGAATAATTGAAAGTTTTAAATCAGGACTTTTTGATCCAAACTTGGACAGAAAGGTGAATTTAGCCAAATCATTGTCAAAAAATATGGCTATAAAAAAAGGCACACGTTTGCATGAGGAACAAATGCAATCTTTAATCGATAATTTATTTGCATGTTCTTTACCAGAAGTGTCTATTGATGGAAAACCAATTTTATCAATTCTGGCAACGAACGAGATTGAAGAACGATTTAAATAAGAAAAAATATGCAACAATTCAGATTAGGAGGATTTTCTATTCTCCCTCCTGTTATAAAAAATCTACTAATCATCAATGTCTTATTCTTCTTAGCTGAAGAGGGGTTAAAAAAAGCTTTTGGAATAGACATTGTCGACTTACTAGGATTACATTATGTAGAAGCTTCAAAATTTCAGATTTATCAATTTGTAACTTATTTATTTTTGCATGGTGGTTTTTCACACCTTTTCTTTAATATGTTCGCTCTATGGATGTTCGGAGCAACATTAGAAAATATTTGGGGGGCAAAAAAGTTTTTGATTTTTTATATGATCACAGGAATTGGTGCAGGAATAACAAATCAAGTTGTAAACTATTTTGAAGTACAAAATACTTTAGCTCAGTTTCCTTATGCCCCCACTGCTGAAATACAGCAATTCTTAAATACTTTTAATACAATAGGTGCCTCAGGAGCTGTTTTTGGGTTGCTTATGGCTTTTGGAATGATGTTTCCAAACAATCTTATCTATTTATACTTTGCCATTCCTGTAAAAGCAAAATGGTTCGTTATTGGATATGGTTTAATCGAATTATTTTCAGGAATCACAAATAGCTCATCAAATATTGCTCACTTCGCCCACCTTGGTGGAATGATTTTTGGTTTTTTTATATTAATTTACTGGAAGAAAAAAGGCAAGCTATTCACTAGTAATTAAATTGGCAGGTAATGTTTAACAACAACAATAATCGAAATCCTTTTGGCAATTACAGAGCTGGAGGTGGATTTAATAACATTAAAAACTATTTCAAAAGAAAAGATGTTTTACCCAGACTGATATTAATAAACATCATTATCTTTCTAATAATTAATCTATCAGGTCTTTTTGGATGGTTTTTTAAGATTCCTAATATAGGTAGCTTAAGTCCTCTTGCCCATTTTTTAGCAATTCCTGCACATCTACCAGAATTAATAAAGGAACCTTGGACAATAATAACTTATATGTTTTCTCAAGAAGGTTTTTTTCACCTTCTTTTTAATATGTTAGTTCTATTTTTTAGTGGTAAAATATTTTTACAATTTCTTTCATCTAAAAAACTGTTATTAAATTATATAGCAGGAGGTATAACAGGAGCCTTCTTCTTCATTCTTTCCTATAATATATTTCCTGTTTTCCATGAAGCCCTACCTGTAAGTGTTGCTATAGGATCCTCAGCATCTGTATTAGCTATTCTAGTAGCAGCAGCAGCATATGTCCCTGATTTCACAATTCATTTAATGCTTTTTGGACGAATCAAATTAAAATACCTAGCTATCATTTTGGTAGTTATTGATTTTCTAAGTATTAGAAATGGTGGTAATGCAGGCGGACATATATCTCATATTGGTGGTGCTTTCTTCGGATTTTTATTTGGATTTCTAAACCGAAAACACTCTATTCATATGAATGAATTTTTCAAACAATTCTTTAAACTGTTTAAACTCCCCAAAAGAAGAAAATTTAAAGTATACGAAGGTGGTCGCCCGATAACCGATGAAGAATACAACAATCATAGAGCTGAAAAAAAACATCACCTTGATGATATTCTAGACAAGATAAGCAAGTATGGGTATGATAAATTAAGCAAAGAAGAAAAAGAATTTCTCTTCAAGCAGAGCAATAAAAACAAGCAATAAATGAGTAAGAAGAAAAAATCAATTATTGCACGATTACTAATTATTATAAATTTCTTTTTGGCTCTAGGATTATTGATTTCAGCAAGTTCTCCAATAATTCCACCAAAATCTATTTTTAATGTTATAAGTGTTGTTGGTATTGCATTTCCGGTATTGGCTATTTGCAATATTTTCTGTGCTCTTTGCTGGCTAATCACTAAACCCAAATATGCTTTAGTATCATTTATTGCTCTTATTATTAGTTCAAATGTTTTTTTCAATCACTTTCGCTTTATACCAGCAAAAGAAAAGAATATTAAGGGATCAATACACCTTATGTCATATAATGTCAGAAACTTTGTATCTACAAATAAAAAGCGAATTCTAAATAAAGATGAAATTGGCAAATTCCTTAAAGAACAAAGTCCGGATATTTTATGCATGCAAGAATTCGGTCCAAAAGCAGGCAAAGACAACATAATTAGCGACTTTAAGAAAGATATCAATGCCAGACAATATTTCTTCAACAATTATTACCCTAAAACAAAAGGCAGTCCAGGTTTAATTATCTTCTCAAAACATCCAATTATTGATTATGGCTCTGTATCTGATTATAAAAAAAGGGTATTTACAATTTATACAGATATTGTAATACAAAAAAAAGACACCATTAGAGTTTTTGACACTCATCTGGAATCTATCCGACTCCAACCCAAAGAGACTGAGTTTTTTATTAATGTAAACTCAAAAAGTAAAGAAGAATTAAAAAAAGAACCTAAAGTTATTGTACGCAAAATTCGTAATGCATATGGTAACAGAATAGAACAAGTAAATATTTTAAAGAAGAAAATCTCTGAAAGTCCATACCCATGTTTTGTTTGTGGTGACTTTAATGACACCCCTTCTTCTTGGGCTTATTACCAAATAAAAAAATCATTAAAAGATGGATTTACAAATGCTGGTTTTGGAACAGGTATAACATACAACGGTTCTTTACCTTTATTGAGAATCGACTATATATTTACTCCCAAAAATGCTATTATTCAAAAAGTTAAAAGTCACAGAATAAATTACTCAGATCATTATCCACAATCAAGTTGGGTAGAAATAAAAAAAGCTGGCTAAAAGCCAGCTTTGTATTTAAATACAATATTTTATCTTAATAGACCTTGACCCACTTCCCTTCAGTATTCGCTTCAACATTTTCCTCATACATGGCTTCACATTTTACCGGAGGAAGATAAAAAGTTCCTTTATAAGAAGCATTTAATAGAAACTTAAATGTTTTTATCTCATTTTTCCTTAAGTCAAAGAACAAATTAATTCTGTCATCACGAATATCCATATAATCTGCAGCATTCGACTCTTGCTTTAAACCGCTAAACAATCTGGAATTTAAGATTTCCCATCCTGAAGGAACTACATTCGTAAGGGCTATATTTGAATAGTTGTCGAAAGTATTCATATTCTTAATATTAATTTCAACAACAAAATCTGTCCCTTGCTTTAACTTGCTTATATCAATACTTTCACCATTAGTATTCTTATAATTCACCTTTAATCCTAAATTATTAGACATCGGCTTTATACTATCGATTAGAGGCTGACCTTTTTGCAGGATTTGAACATATAAAGGTCCTTTACTCAAATTGGAAAAGCTAATTTTCGATTCTTTATCTGTAATTTTATACTCTTTATTATATAAATTCTGTCGGCTATCAATCTTTTCCTCTTTATCATTAACATCTAATAAAAATTTGAGGGAAGAAGGATCCTCTCCTTTCCATTTTTTAAATTCACTAACAACATACATAATCCATGCAGTAGTCTGGGTACTCATATAAGCCTCAGAATTAAACTTCTGTATCAAATCTATAGCTTTTGCGACTGCTTTTTCATCTTTCAAAGCAATTAAAGTCAACAATTGAATAGCTTGATCTCTCAAATTTGATGAAAAAGTTGAATATCTATATTCATATGAAGTGGCACTAAGTAAAGTAGATTTCTGAGCTTCAATTTCTCTTCCTATTTCTGGTCTTCCACTATAAATATAGGCCAAAGTTAAAAGGTCAGCAGCCTGTTTTATTTTCAAATTCGACTTTAACCTATTCATTCCTGCAAAATTAGGCTTACCACATAAAGAAAGAACAAACAAACGATAGGCTCGCATTACTTGAAATTGTTGAGATAAATAATAAGAATTACCTCTAGAAAAGAAATTATTTGTACTCACTGCATTTAACACTCTGTTAAATAAACTACTTGGAACTTTTATACCCTTATCCTTTGCCAACTGCATAAAATGCAGAGCGTAGAGAGTTCCCCATTCATTTGGAAAAGAACCTCCCGGCCAATAAGACAAAGTTCCATTGTATAGAACAAAATTTCTTAACCTTGCAAAAGCAGCGTCTAAATTATTCTGAATCTCCAGATTTTTTTCCTCAGATAAATCTACAAATTTATCCAATAATAATTGAGGAAAAACAGATGATACCGTTTGTTCAACACATCCATATGGATAATGAATTAGAAAATCTAGGCGATCACCAAATTGTAGCTCATCGGGTTTGGATACAGAAAATTTCAAAGAATTAGTTTTAGGTATACCATAGGATTGAAATAATCCAACTTTATCATTTCCTTGATTAACTATCCATGAAGTAAGTTTTGAAATATAAGCATTGGGATTTCTTATTTCTATAGGAACTTTCCATGTTGAAATATTTTTACCTGCTTGAGCAGTTATTTTCACCTCAGAAGTTCCAACAAATTTATCTACATCCAGTCTAAATGATGCTGTATTTTCTCCCTCTTTTATATCCTTCAATAAGATCTGATTTGAACTTACAATATTTAAAGGAGTACTAACCTCAGCTTTAATTTTAACTTCTTTAATATCTTTTTCAGATACAAAGACACTCACAGGTAGCTCTACCTTCTCACCGGGAGATAATATTCTTGGCAAAGTTCCCAATATCATTAATGGAGTTTTAACAGGAACTGATTTTTGAATTTTACCAAAAGCATTTGCACCTGCTGCCACAACCATAACTCTAACACTACCTATGTAGTTTGGCATAATAAACTTATGTGTATTTTGTGTTCCAGCCTCTAACTTCACTGGACCAAAAAACTTTACTACAGGTTTAAATCGATTTACTACTTTTTTTGTACTCGAACGTGATTCTTCATCACCACCAATAGTAATATGCTGTAAAATTTTTCCATTATATACACCATTTACCATATCGTAAATATCCCATGTTTTTATAGAAAATGCTTCTTTAGTAAAAAATGCATTCCACGGATTAGGAGTTTTAAAAGATGTCAAATCAAGTAAACCTTCTTCCACAACAGCCAATGTGTAAGCCATCTCTTTTCCATTGGATTCACCAACTACAATTTCAACTTCTTTATTTGGTTGAAATTCACCACTACTTTCAATTATTGGTTTTAATATTGTATTTTCATTGAATACACTTAATGATATTACACCATACAAGCGTAAAGGAACATCATTCTTCTTTCCTTGAAGTGCTTGTAATAATTCAATAGAAACATAAACATTAGGTTCCATAAATGCTTCTATTCCCAATTCGAAATGATTTACACCATTTTGACAATTTAGAATCTGTTGTGAAATTATTGAATTTCCAGAAGATACAGTTACCAATGCTTTAGAATTCGAATTTGCATTAAAACTGACCTTTGCCTTGTCGCCTATATTGTATTTTTCTTTATCAGAAGTAAAAACCAAACGTTCGGCAGCTCCTTTTCCATCCTTATTATGGAATTCAGCATAAGGATAATCAAAATACACTACCTTACTGGCTTTATGACCACTATCTAAATTCTCTACCAACACTAAATAATAGCCATAATCATTATTACTAACTTGTAAATTAAACTCTGCTTTGCCTTTATTCGTTGTCAATGTTTTTGAATGTTTTAAAGCAAGCACCTTTTTACCAGAATATTTTCCTAAATCGCTAGCAGAGTGATCCCACCACCATGAATAATCTATTCTATACAAGCTCAACTTCAATTTTTGCTTATTAACAAGTCTACCGCTTGCATCAACAACAACTACAGGCATCTTACAATTCTCTCCTGTAGAATAAGCATTCCAATAGTTATCCCCTTTATCTAAAAGTATTCCAACATAAGATATATAAGGTGAATAAGGTTGACTTGTTTGAACAATACTAAAGTCACCTCCTTTCTCAAATACACGACTAGTAAAAGTTGCATTCATTAAACCAGGGAACTTTTTATTTATTTCCTTTTTCAAAACAAAAGAAGCCTTCCCTTTATCATCTAACTTTTGTGAAAGAACAGATTTCTTCTCCTTTCCAAAATCCATGCGGATATCTTCAAACCAATATTGCTTGTACATATCAAATGGATTTTTCTTTGCATTAAGCGATAAATTGATCTCCACCTTTAATCCTTTTGCAGGACCTCCTTGAAGCCATGTTGAAGAAACATTTATTTTTTCATCTTTAAAGGATTCTAAAATAGAATTTGGGAACTGCAAATCTACTTTCAGTCTATTCGGTTTAACCGTTTCTATTCTTATAGTCTTTGCAAACTTAACATCACCAACACCAACAACAGCTTTCCAGTTTCCTGATGGAGCTTCAGAATCAGTCTTAAATTTAAAAACATACATTCCGTTTTCACTCTTTTGCAAAACCTGTTTATCATAAACTAAACCTCCCGGATTTCTTAACTCACAAGTTACAGGGAAATTTAAAGGCAATTTTTCTTTCTTATCACGAATAATTGATGTTAAAAATATAGAATCGCCCGGACGCCAAACACCCCTTTCACCATACACAAATGCCTTTATTCCATCAACAAGCTTTTCTCCTCCCACATCAAAACTGCTCACTGACAAAGCATTTCCATCAGTTAATTTCAACCATGTTTGTTGTTCTCCTAGACTAGCACGCAGAAGAAAAGGAACTCCTTCATACTGAATCTCTGCAAAACCCATATCATCAGAACTTGCAGTGCCTATAACATGATTTTGATAATTGGTAATCTCTAGTTTTGCGCCAGTTAAAGGAGTACCTAAACTTAGATCAGAAACATATATATGCAGAGCATTTTTCTCTGATGATTTACATATAACTCCTAAATTTGAGACCAAAATATTTCGAACAGGAAAACGATTATCTGTGTAATAGGATGTTTTGCAAGGATTATCTCTATCTCTCCACTTATAACCACTTGGATAATTGTCGAGATAATATAAATCTGGATTATCCCAATATTTGTTTATATTTTTTGTTAAACCTTCGGTATCAAAAACTTCCTTTCTAACAATTGGATTTGTTTTTACAACTCCATCGCAGTCATACAAAGCATAATCCTTATTGAAGGAAAATTTAATTTGATAAATAGCTTTGGGATCTAGTTCTATAATTTTTGATAATGATAAAGAATAAGTATTCCATGAACCTAACTGTTTTTCGTTTCCAGTTAGAGGTATAGTTGCATAATACACAGGCCTTCCAACTCGCTTTACCTGAGTATTTCCATATAACTCATTTATTTGTAGAAACTGATCAATATTTTCAGAATAAATTTTCAATATTTCAACATCAACAGCACGCAGACTAACCGTTTGAAAAGGAAATGATAATGCAGTATTTTCAGGAATTATTGGTTTTTCATTCAACAATCTCACGGAGGGTTTTAATGATAAAAACTTTAAAGAAATAGTTTCTTTTGAATTCAAAATATTTCCTTGCTTAGATTTTATACCCGAAAAAAGTTGAAGATCATAATCGCCTGACAAAGTTTCATTAGGCCATATCAACAGTTTATTACCTTGAATTTCTGTTTTAACTCCTGAAGAATTAATTAATCGTACAAGACCACTTAAATTTTGACTTTCATCAATATCTTGAGAAAAATAAACAACAACCTCTTGCTCTATCCCCTGCTTTAATGAATAATTCACTACATTAAAATCCCCTTTTTTAGGAATCAACAGCTCTTTCTCTCCTTTCTCATTTGCACCTATTTCCTGTCCATTCCAATAAACTTTAATTTTATAAGAATGGTTTAACTTAGGAATACTATCAACAATAAAAAAAGCAGTTCTAGAATTTAAAATATCATATGATATATGAGGACTTGTAACTAAACCAGATATATTTATAATATTATCCAAAATTGTCTCAGAAACAGGATTAGCTGTTTCAATACTTCCTTTTAAACGGAAATACTTATCCTCCTGCTTTCCATCTTTAAGGCTAGAGGAACTTTCTAAATGCAAATTATTTACAGTAAGGTCTTGCTGAAAAGTAGAAAACTGAATAGAGAAATCTTTTGCACCTTTAAACACTTCAGAAGCACATATTTTTACACTATATTGCTGTCCTTCCTTTAAATTGGAGGATGGCGAAAAGACTAATTTTGTATTATCCCATGAAAATTCACCTTCCGCTTTAGGTGTAAATTTAATAAGATCTGTATATGAAATATTTTTCTCCTTTATATTCTGAAAATAACGATTTGAGAAAACAAAAAACACATCTCCATCCGTAGGAATAGATGTACTAGTATAAGACAATAGTCCATTCTTATCGCTAGTGTTTTTACATGAATTACATTGATACAAAAACAATAAACACAAAAAAAGAAGACTATATCGCCACAGACAATTAAAACCTCTAAAGAGTATACTTTTTCTCATTTAAAAAATTCTTAAAATATATTATTAGACAAATATCAAATGTAAAAAAAAACATCTCAAAAAACACATAAATACTATTTATACTCAACTCTATACTAATGCAAAAAAAAGAATATTAAATTATAACCTTTAAGCTAGTTATTTTTTTTAAATTAGAATCGGAAAAAGGCAGATTAGCTTTCTTCTATTTATACAATTAGCCACTATAAAAGAGGAATTATGAACACTAAAAACATACTTATATCAATTAGCTGGATTCTTTTATTAAGTAGTGGTATAATTAATAATAACAAAAAACCACTTACCAAGTGGGAAACAATTATTTCAAAAAACGGAATAAAAATAGAATACAGATGGATTATATACAAAGACTCAATAAAAACCAGAGAAAATAAATCTGTATTTCATGTAAAAGCTCCAATAAAAATAATTTTACAACAATTTAAATCTTCCAACAAATTAAAAAAATGGTCAACAGGAATTAAAGCATGCAAGGTTTTTGAAGATAAAGGAGACGAATGGTACACTTATTTTCGATATAAAATCCCCTGGCCTTTGGAACAACAGGATCTAGTATCTATTGTTAAAAGGTACAAAACAGAAAATTCGACAATTCTTCATATGATATCTACTCCAAAAAAAATACCTTTCGTTAAAAATATAAAACGACTAAAGAATACAGAAACAATTTGGATTCTAAAACCCATCTCAAAAAATATAACTTCTATTGAAGTAAGAAGTATTTCTGTTAACGACCCTTTAATACCACGATTCTTCCAAGATAAAATTGTTTTTAACCTATTAATAGACTCTTTTCTGAATTTAAAAAAAATGGCTGAAGAACAAAAAACTCCAATGCTAATAGATTAATAAGATATTAATATATTTTTTTCAAAAAAAACAACACTACTACTTTCTAAGTATCAACACATAAGAAAACTTAATAACTTTTTCACAAAAAAAACAACTAAAAAAAGCACCAAAACACTTGCTATATCAGAAAAAGCGCATATATTTGCATCGTCAATAACGACAGTGTTCTTAGCACTTACGGGGAGATTCCAGAGCGGTCAAATGGGGCAGACTGTAAATCTGTTGGCTAAGCCTTCGGAGGTTCGAATCCTCCTCTCCCCACAAAAAACCTTCATGATTTCATGAAGGGTTTTTTATTTCTACCTAACAATCATTTTTCGACAAAAACTTTACCATTTAAGTTAATATTAACAAGGTATATGCCTTGCTTTAATTTTGCAGACATAAAACATCTGAAACAAATAATATATTTATTCACAACTAGGTCATCCTGCATTATTAATAAATACTTTTCCCAAAATATATTTGGAATCTAAAACAACACCTTTTTTTTATCTTTATAGTTATACTTTCCTTTATAATTTAAACTACCTCAACTCATGAAAAAAATCTTACTAATTGCAGGTGATTTTTCCGAAAGCTTAGAAGTTTTCTTTCCATATCAAGCTTTGAACATGTCAGGATTTAAAGTAATCTCGGTTGCTCCTCATAAAAAAAAAGGTGATTTCGTTACTACTGCAGTTCATGATTTTGAAAGAGAAGATACTTATACAGAAAAAAGAGGTCATAAATTCCTCATTAATACAACACTTGAAACTATAGATGTTAAGGAGTTTGATGGTCTTGTTTTACCTGGAGGCAGAGCCCCTGAATACTTACGTTTAGATCAAAGAATACTAGACATATCCAAACATTTTATTGATAATAACAAACCCATAGCATGTATTTGCCATGGGATGCAAATTCTAACAGCTGCCAATCTTATAAAAGACAGAAAAGTCACTTCCCATCCCGCTATTGGACCAGACATTAGACTCGCTGGAGGAAAATATGTAAGCGTAGATATAAACGATATTGTTGTTGATAAAAATATCGTAAGTGCACCTGCATGGCCTGCCAACCCTAAATGGATGGCAGCTTTTATAAAACTCTTAAACAAAAAATAAGATTACTTAAATCTAATGGCTTTTGATATATTTATCTTACTTACCAAATAAGTAGGAAACAACATAAAAAAAGAACATATCAAAAAAGTGCCTACATTAATTAAAATAAAATACATCCATTTTAAACTCATAGGAACAGTAGAAACAAAATAAACATTAGGATCCAAATGTATAATACCAAAAACATTTTGAAGTATTATTACTGCTAACCCTATAACATTGCCCCATAACATACCTCTTCCTATTATAAAAATAGCATTATACACAAAAACTCTCTGTATACTTTTTCTTTTGGCCCCAAGAGTTCTTAAAACTCCAATCATAAAAGTTCTTTCAAGGATTATTACCAATAAAGTACTTATCATAGTAATAATTCCAATGATAATCATTAATACTAGAATAACATATACATTTGTGTCCAATAATTTAAGCCACTGAAAGACTGAAGGATATTTTTGAACTATAGTTTGAAGATATAGATCATATGGCATATTGTAATATAGCTCTTGCTTTATACGCTCCATATCTTCAGACTTATCTAACTTTATTTCAAAACCAGCAACTTGAGATTCATTCCAACGATTCAACTTTTGAACCTGCTTGATATCACCAATAATATAAAGCTGATCAAGATCTCCAAGACCAGAGTCATAAATCCCAGCAACTTTGAGCTTACGACCTATAGGAATATCTCGATCTTTAGAAACAAAATATATACGTAGATCACTGCCCACTTTAAAATGAAGTTTTTTTGCAAGCTTATCACTAATCAAAATTTCTGAACTTCTTATCGAATCGTTAAAGACAGGAATTTTTCCTGACACCAAATTCTTTTGTAAAAAATCTAAATTATAATGGGCTCCAACGCCTTTCAACAAAACCCCTTGAATTTGACTTTCTGTTTTTATAAGTCCAGCTTTTTGAGCATAGGGCTGTATATACTCCACTCCAGGATAATCATTTAAGGCAGGATAGAAATCTTGATGAACATCAACAGGATTAGCTTCAAACGAATAGTTATTATCATAAGGAACTATTTGTAAATCGTTATCGAATCCAATAACTTTGTTCCTGATTTCATTTCGAAAACCAAATAAGATCGAAATCGTAATTAACATAACGGCTAGTCCTAATCCGACACTTGCTACTGCCAGACGTACTATTGGTTTAGAAAAACCTGTACTGGAGCCCTTAATCATTTTTTGGGCAATAAACAATTCAAAGTTCAATGGGCGAAATTTTTCTTGCAAAAATAACAAAATATGAAAATAAATTTTTTAACATCAAAGATTACACTGATAGTAATCCTATTATTCATTTGCACAAAATCATTTTGTCAGGACATTAGACTGGCAAACAGAAATGAAATTAAACCCGGCATCAACCAAACTCAAAGGTACTTTCCAGAACTCAAAAACAAAAAAATTGCTGTTATTGCAAATCAAGCAAGCACCTTTATTAATGGTACACACCTAGTAGACAGTTTATTCAACTTAGGATATCAACTTAATAGAATTTTTTGTCCTGAACATGGATTCCGCGGAAAAGCTGACGCCGGAGCAAAAGTTGAAAATGGAAAAGATTCTAAAACAGGAATACCTATAATATCCTTATATGGTAAGAATAAAAAGCCACAACAAAATGATTTAAAAGATTTGGATCTAATAATTTTTGACTTACAAGATGTAGGTGTACGTTTTTATACATATATAAGTAGTTTGAAATATGTAATGGAAGCTTGTGCAGAATACAACATAAAACTAATTATCCTTGACAGACCGAACCCTAATGGCTTTTATGTAGACGGCCCTATACTTAAAAAAGATTGTCAATCATTTGTAGGAACATTGCCCATCCCTATAGTTTACGGACTTACAATAGGAGAACTATCATTGATGATAGAAGGAGAAAATTGGAGAGAAAACCATTATACAGATTTAAATCTTAAAGTTATCAACAACAGCAACTACGCTCATAATCTAATATACCAACTTCCCATTAAACCTTCCCCTAACCTACCCAATTGGCAATCGGTATATTTATATCCATCGCTTTGTTTATTTGAAGGCACTATTATTAGCGTAGGAAGAGGCACTCCAAAACCATTTCAAATATTTGGCCACCCAAAACTATCTAAATTGAAAAATCTAAATGAATATGCAAAAAAAATCAGCTTTGTCCCAAAAAGTACTCCTGGAGCAAGTTTACATCCCAAACTAGAAGATAAATTATGCTATGGGTATGATTTAGTTAATTATGCAAATCACTACAAATCACTACCCGGAAAACTAAATCTAGAATATCTTATAAAGACATATAAGTATTTAAAAAGAGACAAAAACTTCTTCAACAAATTTATAGAGAAATTAGTTGGAGACAAAAAAGTGGTTGAAGAATTGAAAAGAGGGAAATCATCAACTCAAATCAAAAAGTTATGGCAATCTGAACTCGACAAATTCAAAATAAAAAGACAGAAATATCTAATGTATCCATAAAAAAAGCCATCTTCACAGATGGCTTTCTAATTTGGTAATTAAATGATACCAATATTTATTTTCTTCCAGGATATACCTTTAAAGCTTCTTCTAAAACTTTCATAGAATTCTTCAAGTCTTCCACATTCAATACATATGAAATACGAACTTCGTCTTTTCCATGATTACCAGGAGAATAAAAACCAGAAGCAGGAGCTAACATAACTGTCTGATTTTCATAATCAAAATCTTCTAACAGCCACTGACAAAAGCGATCACAATCATCAATAGGAAGTTTAGCAACTACATAAAACGCTCCGGTTGGATTTGGACAAAAAGCTCCTTCAATATTATTTATTCCTTCATAAACAACATTTCTTCTTTGAAGATACTCTGCAACAACTGCTTCAAAGTATTCCTTTGGAGTATCTTCTGCCGCTTCTGCTGCTACCTGTCCAAAACTAGGAGGACTCAAACGTGCTTGAGCAAACTTCATTGCAGTTTTTAGAACTTCTTTATTTTTAGTTGCAAGACAACCAATTCTAAATCCACATGCACTAAATTTCTTAGAAACAGAATCAACCATAATTACATGGTCTTCCAATCCGTCTAATTCCATAACAGAGATATGTTTCTTGCCATCATAACAAAAATCTCTATATACTTCATCAGCAATCAAAAATAAATCATACTTCAATGCTATTTCCTTAAGAACCTCAAGTTCTTCACGAGAATAAAGATATCCTGTAGGGTTATTAGGGTTACAAACCAAAATAGCCTTAGTTTTTTCATTAATTGCTTTCTCGAATTCAGAAATTGGAGGAAGTGCAAATCCTGTCTCAATAGAACTAAAAATCGGGCAAACTTTTACTCCTGCATTGGTAGCAAAACCATTATAATTTGCATAAAATGGCTCAGGAATAATAATTTCATCACCCTCATCCATTATTGATTGCATAACAAACAACAATGCTTCAGAAGCTCCTGTACTTACGATAATTTCATCTGGAGTAAGGAAAATATTGCGTTTCTTATATGACTCAACCAATTTTTCACGATAAGATAAATTTCCAGCACTATGGCTATAAGCCACAACATTTTCATCATAAGATCTAATCGCGTCCAAAGATACCTTTGGAGTTTCAATATCCGGTTGCCCAATATTAAGATGATAAACTTTCACTCCTCTTTTTTTTGCCTCTTCAGCAAATGGTACAAGTTTCCTTATAGGAGACTCAGGCATATTATTACCTTTTAAAGATATTTTTGGCATAGCTTCTTTGAAATTATAAATATCAAAAAAAAATCCCGATAAAACATACCGGGACGAAAGTCTTTAATGTTTGTGCAAATATAACTAATTGTTGTTTGTAGTAGGCGAAAGATTATTATTCTTTTCAGGTATTCTTTCTGCAGGTCTATCATTAACCTTGCCCTTAATTCTCAAAACAACTCTCTCATTTGAAGCATTAGAATAAATAGTAACAGATTTATTTATAATCCCCAAGCGATTGGTATTATAAGTAACTGTAATCTTATTACTTTGACCAGGAAAAATCGGTTGCTTTGGCCATTCTGGAACAGTACAACCACATGAAGATTTAGGTTTTGATAAAATCAAAGGCTCTTTTCCTGTATTCGTAAAAGGAAATTCGCATTTACCACTATCACCCTGTAAAATAGTACCATAATCATGTACAGTATTTTTAAATGTAATTACAGGTGCATTAGGATTAACCTCTTCTTCAGTTTTTGTATCTTGGGCATTCACAGCCAAGACTGCTAAAAACAAAAAACTAAATGCAATTAATATCTTTTTCATAAACAAAAAATTTTATATTGAATTTACCCCATCAAGAGCTTTTAGCTCTTGATAATAAAATGAGCATATGCTCACAAAATTATTAATAATATTGGGGATTAAAATAACATTTAAAAAGTTTTTAATATTTTTAATAAATTCAAAGTAAATTCTGCCAAAAATCCTAAAAAGAACAAAAACTAAGAATAAAACAACTAAAACTAAAAAAAATTACCCTTAACTTAGTCAATATCAAATTAAAACATCATTTCTTTTTCATCTTTAGATACATTAAAAACACTTCTCACTAAAAAAGAAAAGAAAAAACGTTTTAATACTTTTCAGATTATAATATTTTTGACTCTCTGATCAGAACAAACTTTATAATTTTGTGTCCCATAATTACCGTCTTTTACGGAAAAGTAAAAATAAAACACATTAATGTCCAATTTAAACTAAATGTCGATACAATCAAAAAAATTCGGAACCTTTGGAGGCGTTTTTACTCCAAGTATCTTAACCATCCTTGGAGTAATTATGTATTTAAGGCTTGGTTGGGTTATTGGTGAATCTGGCTTATTTGGTGCTTTAGGCATAATTCTTTTAGCACATGTCATCTCCGTTTCAACAGGTTTAAGTATATCATCCATTGCAACAGACAAAAAGGTAAAAACAGGCGGCATTTACTATATGCTAAGTAGAAGTCTTGGACTACCTATGGGAGGTGCAATTGGCATCGCATTATTTATTGGTACGGCATTTAGTATATCATTATACATTACGGGTTTTACAGAAAGTTTTTTATCTATTGATTCTATCCGGGAATATTTTCATCTTACAGGTAGTATAGAAGAATATCGTATAATAGGAACAATAGTTCTTCTACTTTTAGGAATACTCGCCTTTATAAGTACTTCCATTGCTATAAAAACTCAGTTTATAATCCTAGGAGCCATTATATTATCACTTATATCTGTATTTATTGGTTTCTTTGTAAACATCGATCCTTCATCTGTAGGATTTACCTTTAAAGGAGTTTCCAACGGAGTCCCTCCTGCCGAGGTTTTCGCTATATTTTTTCCTGCTGTAACAGGTTTCACTGCTGGTGTAGCCATGTCGGGAGATTTGGCAAACCCAAAAAAAGCTATTCCAAGAGGAACAATAATAGCTATTGTTACAGGCTTGGTGGTTTATCTGGCCCTAACAGTTGCTTTTTCATACTTTGTAGATCAAAATACTCTGATTAACGATTCAAGTTTTTTATTTAAAATAGCATGGATCCCTATTTTGGTAATAGCAGGAATTTGGGGCGCAACCTTATCCTCTGCCTTAGGCGGAATTCTGGGAGCACCAAGAATATTACAAGCAATTAGTGCTGATAAAATAACTCCTGGATTCTTTGCAAAAGGTCATGGTGTTGGAAATGAACCAAGAAATGCATTAATATTTACTCTAATAATTTCAGAATTAGGAGTACTTCTTGGAGAATTAGATACCATTGCCAGAGTTGTTTCTATGTTTTATATTGCAGCATACGGATTTATAAATCTATCTTTCACTTTAGAAAAATGGGCTAGTTCTGATTTCAGACCTAGCTTTAAGGTTTCAATATGGTTGGGGATTATTGGTGTTATTTCAAGTTTTGCAGTAATGTTTAAGCTTGATACAGTAGCAATGATCGCTGCTTTTATTATTCTCTTCGCTCTTTATTTTTATATCCGTAAGAAAAAAGTATCTCTCGATTATGGCGATGTTTGGCAAAGTGTATTTAGTTCAATTGCACGTACAGTATTGAGTAAAATCGACAGTAGAAAAAACACTAACTTAAGAAACTGGCAACCTAATATTATACTATTTAGTGGAGGAACTAACCAAAGACCTTACCTTATTGAATTTGGGAAAACACTTATTGGAAAGCAAGGCTTGCTCTCAAATTTTGATTTAACACAAAATGAAAAGGCAAAAATTCTATTCCCAAAAACAACAAATAGCGATCAGAATAAATTAAAAGAAGATGGAATCTTTACAAAAAGGCAAGTCTGCAAAGATATTTACCAAGGCATTGAAATTATAGCCAGTACATATGGCTTTTCAGGTGTAGAACCTAATACTATTTTACTTGGCTGGGCAAGGCAAAGCAAAGAGCCTATTAAATTTGCTCAAATGCTCAAATCTTTGAGCACCCTCGACCAAAACATTCTTCTTTTAGATTATGACAAAAACAAAGGTTTTGGAAAAAGGAAACAAATCGACATTTGGTGGCGTGGTGGTGGAAACAATGGTAGTTTAGTTTTATCACTGGTACGTTTTATAATATCGAGTGAATTATGGGAAAACACCAATGTAAGAATGATGATTATAAATCCTGTAAATGATGAAAAAATACTACTTGAACAGAACGCTAAAAAGATATTAGAAAGTTTAAGAATCAGTGCAGAGATAAAGGTCATTAACAATGAAATAGAAAAGAGAGGTATAAATGAAATTATAAAATCTGAATCTATCGAAAGTGATTTAACTTTCTTAGGCTTACCAGAAGTTATTGAAGGTAAAGAATTCGATTTTGTAAAATCAACAAATACCCTATGCCAAGGAATTGGTAGTGTAGTTCTTGTTAAAGCTAGTTCTGAATTCAAGGAATTAAAGATTGGCACTTCTGGATTAAACACAGAAATAACAAAAGAACTTTCGGTATTTAATAATTATATTAAACAATCCGAGAAATCTACAATTAAACTAAGTTACCCTCAAAAACCAGAACTACTTGTTCCTATAGAGGGCCTGCATAAAAAGCTAAATGATGCAACAGAAGCAATTTTTCAAAATTACTTCAATAAAGTATTCTCATTTCAATTACAACTAATTGATGAATTAAAATCAAGCGTCTTAGACACTTATACAGAATTACTTAAAGAAAGAACAGAGAAATTAGCGACACATGAACGAAACTTAATGTTCAAAAAGGAGATTACAGCTACTTTTAGAATACGAAAGTCCTTTAGAACATTCCGTCAAGAGAAAATAAGCAAACAAGAAGAGCTACTGCAACAAGCCATAGAAAAGTATCTTACCGAATTGGCAGAAATTGTATCACAAATCCCTGAGAAAATAAGGAATAATCTAATTAAAGATGAGCTTCAGGAAAATGCAGAAGATTCTCACCATTTACGTAAATTCAAGAGAAAACATCTACGTCGTCTAAAAAAGAAAAACAGTTCACCATATGATATTCAATACAAACCTTTTGTTTTAAACTATCTGCCTCAAAGAAATTATAAGATTCTTTATAATTTATTTGAAGAACTAGGTATTAAATCTTTTCATATTCATCTTAAAGTATTAAAGCAAAGTCGATCTATTGCTGATAGTTTTTTTGCACTAAATACATACTTCCTAAATAAAGATTTAAAAACAGGTATAAACTCAGAAATTCAACGACTAGAAAAACAATTTGATGATTTACGAGATTTCTGTAAGTTTTCTTATGCTAATCTGAATCAAAACATAAAGGTTGAAAATGCCAAGATAATAAATGATCTAAGCAATGATTTATATCCAATAAACGCAAACGATTTTTATAAAAGTCAAAGAATTCCTACTCCGCAAAGAAAAGATCTTATTGCTGAAATAGAATCTTTACCAGAAAAGTGGGCTACCAATCAATCCTATAACTTCAATAGTAGTATTCTTGAATGGACCTTTATTTCTTTTATAATTAAACTGCGTGGAATTTTTGATGAAGCATTATTTTATGCTGATATTAAAATGTTCTCTTTTATTTCAAAAAATCAATTACGTTTACTGGAAGAATTACAAAAAATAAGTCGTCAATTAAAAAATGATGAGAACATTCAATTTACCTATGAACCAGAAATATTAGAAGAAGTTGGTGGTTTTGATAATTTCTGGAAGAATTTCTTTGAAAATACATTTAAGCATGTAAAACAAGCTACAAGAAGTTTCCCTGAAAAAATTGATTTACTTAATAATGATCAAAATCAAAATTTCCTTGACTATCAATTTAAAGGATACAAACCTATTCAACTAAGAGTATCTCTTTTAGCAGACTATATTATTCAAAATAAAGTTTTTGCACCCCTAAGAAATGATACCTATGAATTGCCTGGAATACTTCAAAAAGCATTTGTCCAACTACAAGATATCTCAAAAAACATACTGTTTGCAATTGAAGAAAATAAAGAAAAAAGCAAATCTGATCTTTTAGAAGTTGTTGATCAAAAGATTCAAGAGTTAACTCTTGAAATCAAGAGTGTAGATGAAGCAAAAACTAATTTACACAATAGAATTGCACAACACATAAAAAGTATTATCAGTGAGTTGAACATCCAAAACTTTAGTTCAAATTCTGAAACACTGAAAATATACATAAAAGAACAAGAAAAGATAAAGAGAAATACATTCCTGAAAAAAATTCAGTCCTATGCAAAAAAAGGTGTTGGGAACCAGATTACTCAATTTTGGTATAAACGTAGCCTTGGAGCTTTATTTACAAAAAAGATTCAAGACTATGAAAACACCCAAATATCATCTGTTTCAGATTTATTGAAGGTATCTGACTCTTTGAAAATTAAACAAGAGATACTATCTCAAATTCCTTTTTATTATCATCAATTATTTAGCCGTAAAGAATATTATTTAAATGATTTCTGGGTAGGCAGAAAAGACGATCTAAATAAGGCACAGGAAGGATTAGAGAGATATCGTTCAGGCAATTATGGAGCTATTTTAATTTTAGGAGAAACTGATAGTGGGAAAAGTTTCTTTTCTCAATACATGATTCAAAAGGATTTTGACTCCTCAAGTTCTAATGTGGTTACCATACTCCCTCCTCCTTCAGGTAGTATTTCTACAGAAGTATTTATAGATACACTTAAAAGAAGCTTTGAAGTTTATGGTGACATTGACTTTATTTTTGAAAACCTACAGAAAAATTCAGTAGTCATTCTTGAAGATTTGGAATTATGGTGGGAAAAAAGCGATGACGGTTTAGCTATTATAAACTATATTATTCAGTTGATAAATAAATTTAGCTCAAAATGCTTATTCGTTGTAACATCAAATATTCATTCTTACGAATTTATTAACAGATTCCAAAATCTAGACAATTTGTTCCTTTGCAAAATTGAACTAGGTGTTTTTCATACAAAACAACTACAAGAAGTAATTATGAGAAGACATCTTTCTAGTGGAATGACCTTTGTATTGAATAAAAGATCTCAAAATAAATTTCATTCATGGAATTATGCACGTCTATTTTCAAAATACTTCTCGATCAGTAAAGGTAATATAGGTGTAGCCATGTATACTTGGCTTAGAAGCATAAAAAAAGTTGACGGACAAAATATCGAAATATCCATTCCAAGTTTACCCGACACAAACTCGCTGGATCATTTAGATACAGAATCTTATATGCTCTTATTGCAAATTTTATTACACAGAAGAGTTACAATCGATAAATTACAAAGAATTCTAATTCGAGATAAAGAATATTGCGAACAAAGGATTATATCATTATTGAGGGCAGGAATAATTAGCGAATACAGAAATGGCATTTATGAACTATTTCCTCCATTGTACCCGATAATTAGAGAAAAATTGCAAACAAAAGAAATATTATAAGCTATGCCCCAAGGAACAGATACTATAAATAACATAAACGAGATTCTAGAACCTCTGGTTATAAATGAGCCTCAGAAATTAGATTTGGAAAAGATCCCTATTAATTTCGCATACACTACGGTATATTTCATTATAATCTCAGGAATAATCTTATACGCATTTTTTCGTGTTGTAAATTATATCCTTCCAATTTTTGTTAGAACACAAAAAAGGAAAAAGATAATTTCAAGATTTTTACCAATAATTCAATTAATATTTTGGGTAATATATTTTGTCGTTACAATAAATCATCTCTGGGCTACAAACTTATTCTACGGATCTGGCTTTTTTATAATATTTATGATTCTATCTGCATGGGCATGCTGGTATGGGTTTAGAGATTTTATTGCTGGGGCTTTTTTTAAGTTCAACAACCATTTTAATATTAATGAAAGTATACGTTTCAAAAATATTCATGGTAAAGTAATAAAGCAAGAAAGTAAATATATGATTATCGAAAATGAACAAGGCGAAAAAACATACCTACCCTACAGCAAACTTGCCGGAGAGATAATTATTAAAACTCACCCTGCAGAAAACATTCTACACTACAGATTCAAACTCAAACTGCCCAATGAACTTGATGCTGATGAGACAAGTAAAAATATAAAAACAAACATAATGAAGCTGCCTTGGGTATCTATAAAGAAAGAACCCAATGTAAAGATTATTCAAATGGATGAAAATATAACTACCTTCGAAATAACTGTCTTTTCTCCAAGCCAGCAATATTTTTACTTAATAGAAGAGAATATAAGAAATAGATTTGAAGAAGCAAACGGGTAGGAAAAACAATAAAAAATAAAAAGAGGTTACTTCATCTAGTAACCTCTTTTTATTTTTTATTGTTTTTCCTAC
>JBGRQE010000039.1:0-31981 GCA_041725955.1 Bacteroidales bacterium | reverse complement strand
TAATGATTGTACTATAATTTAGGAGGTTTTTATCAAATACCTTGGAGGTTTTTATCAAATACCTTGGAGGTTTTTATCAAATATCTAGGAGGTTTTTATCAAATACCTTGGAGGTTTTTATCAAATATCTAGGAGGTTTTTATCAAATATCTAGGAGGTTTAGAGTCAACACATGGAGGTTTAGAGTCAATTTAGTGGTAGGAATAGTAGTAAATTCAAGAGTCTGTTGGAGTCTGGTTCAAGAGTCTGTTCAAGTAAGAGTGATAATTATTGTCAGCCTTAAAAAGCAACTCAAATACATACTTATCTGATGGACTTAAAATTATAGTGTTTAAAATGTGGTAAAAATTATTGTCGTATTTATCGAACGTCTTTTTATAATTATCCTTTCAATTAATTATCTATTTTTTTTTAAATTTGATTAAAATGAATACGGGCACCTAAAAAAACAAATATTTTCACACAAAATTTTTATACATGAAAAGATTTTATAGAATTTTAATTCTACTAATTGTAGCTTTTGTTGGTTTAAATACAACTGTTCATTCAAAAGACTTTACAAATTACATAAGCGTAAAGAAAACTGTTCATAAGACTTTTGAAGATATTTTGGAAATTCATTGTGATGGAAATTTCTTTGATGTTAGTATAATTGGAGAAGAAACAAAGACCACAGATATTAACGGAAAAATTGACGGTGAATTCAAATCACTCTTAGGCAAAGGGAATTTTGACATAAACATAAACTTTAAGAAAGAGAAGAAAACTTTAAAAATATGGATTGATGCTCCTCAAAATATTTCCATGAAAAACAGTATAGTTAAGCTTAAAATTATAACTGGTAAAAACTGTAATGTAATTGTAAGAAATAGTTCAGGAAATGCTTCTGTTTCCAATTTAAATACTTATAAAATAAAAGTAAATACTTCTTCGGGCGATATAGACTGTAACTCTTTGACTTCAAAATCTCCGATGTCTATCAAATCTATAAGTGGTTTTATTAAAGCACAGAATCTGTCAAGCAAAAATGTTACCATTGATTCTTCAAGTGGAGATCAAAATATCGAATCGATTCAGGGAGATTTAAATGCAAAAAGCATATCTGGCTCAATCATTGCAAAACAAATTAAGGGAAATGCAACCTTAAAGTCCTCGTCTGGTGACTTAAAAGTAAGTGAGGTAAGTTTAAATTTAACGACAAATAGTATATCCGGAAATCAGGTTCATTCAAAAATAAAAGAAAATACGAATATAGAATCATCAAGTGGAGACATAAACCTATTCCATGCAAACAATAATGTAAGAGTAAAATCTATAAGTGGAGATATTGAAATAGGAGATTCTGAAGGTAAATTTTATGTTCGTTCAACTTCCGCTCCTATACAATGTATAGGCATAAAGATCACTGAAGAAAGTAGTTTTAATTCTGTTAGTGGGGATATTTTATGTCGATTTAGAAATACTTCTAAAGATCTTAAATTTCAGTTACTTTCAACTTCTGGCGATCTGGAAGCTGGTCGAACACGGAAAGAAAGAAAATTATATACAAACGAAGGTAATATACTTATCAAAGGAAATACAACCTCAGGAAATCAAACTTATCAATTTTTATAGAAAAACATTTTACTACTATCATCAATGCTTTTTATATAGACAAAAAGAGGCTATTAAAGCCTCTTTTTTTTTGCAAAAAAAGAAAAATACATTAAATTTAGCCTCATAGGGGAAATTCTCGAAACCACTTTTCTACAAATCCAGCAAAAGCTTATGAGGCTCAGAAACTTAACCGTATTACTGATTATATTGTTTTGTCAAAAATATTGTGTTTCAAATACCACAGACAGTCTTTTCTTATCTTTAGAAAAGGCTAAAAACATCACGGAAATAATTGATAAATTACACAAACTCGAGGAAAATACGCAAAAAAACCCTCAAAATCTTATTCCTCTATTAGAGAAACTAAAATCCTCTCATTTTGCTAAAAACAATACTATAAAATCATATATAACATTTATTCAGGCTAAAGCTTATAGAGAAAATGGACAGTATCAAAAAGCTCTGGGAAATTTAGAAGTACTGGAAAAAACACAGTCGTTAAATTCTGATATGCCAGCAAAAATACAAATTGAAAAAGGAAAAATTCTCTATAGAAAAGGAAATTATAAGAACAGCTATCAATGCTATTTAAATGCATTAATGTGCGCAAAAAATAAAAATAAATTACTTATAGAATCCTATAGTGGACTAGGAAAAGTTGGATTTAGCTCAGGAAAATATATAGAAAGCTTAAACTACTATGAAAAAGCGCTCTACCTTGCAGACTCAATAGGAAATTTTGCTATTAAATCAGAGCTTTACAATAGTATTGCGGCTGTGCATGTCTCACAAAAAAACTATCTGAAATCTATATTATTTCTGAATAAAGCAAAAGAAATAAACCAAAAATTAAACAATAAAAAACGAATTGCAGTAAACCTTGGAAATATCGCTATGATATATACTGAACTAGATAGTTTAGAGAAAGCAAAAGAAATATATTACCAAGCTCTCCAAATTGATAAAAAAATAAACAACAAAGTTGGTCAAGCATTTAAGCTTGCCAATTTAGGAAGTGTTTTCTTTAAAAAAAGACAACTTGATAAAGCTTTGGAACTCTCCTATCAAGCGTACCAAATATTCTCGGAAAAAGATATAAAAAGAGGACTTGCCTTTGCTGCCAACAACATTGGACACTTCTATACATGCAAGAGAAACTACACAAAAGCTAAAGAGTATCTAACTTTATCAGAAAAATATTCTGAAGAAATCAGAAACTTTAATCTCATAGCAGAAAATAAAAAAACTTTCAGTGTTTTCTATTTCAATCAAAATAATTTTAAGGAAGCATACAAGTATAGCCAAGAACATAGCTCTTGGAAAGACAGTATATACTTTGAAGAGAAAAATAAAATTGCTGCTGAAATGGAAGCTAGATATGATTTAACCCAAAAAGAAAATGAAATTGTCTTGATGAATAAAGAAATGGAAATACTTAATTCTCAAGAAAAACTAAGTAAACTAAAGATTCACACCTTAATTATTGGGCTATTCCTCTTCTTTATACTTGGTGTAATTATTTATTTAAGAATGACCCAAAAAAACGCACAAGAAACTGCGCTTCTGCAAAAAAGTAAGGAAATAGAAAAAGCAAAAAATGAGTTAATGAAAACTAGGCTTAAAAACTCAATATTAGCAAAACAACAATTGCTAGATGAGCTAAAGTATAAAAATCAAGAACTCACGAATTTAGCATTACTAATTGTTCAAAAAAATGAATTTATGGCCGATTTAAAAAAGAATTTAAAAGATTTCTTTCCTACAATGAAAAGCCATGAAAATCATCAAGCAATAAATCAGCTATTGATCAAAATAAATCAAAACCTAAATAATTCAAAGAATATGGAATTATTTAGTAAAAAAATAGAACAAGAACACCATGCTTTCTTTGCACTTTTAGATAAACACTTTTCTGATCTTACAAAAAATGAAAAACGTTTGTGCGCTTTACTAAGAATAAACTTATCATCAAAAGAAATTGCTTCCTTAAATAATAGTAATTATAAAGCCATAGAGATGGCTCGTTATAGATTGAGAAAGAAACTAAATTTATCAAAAGAAATTAATCTAACAGACTTCTTAAATAGCTTACATTAACAATATACCTCAGGAACTCATAAAAGTTAACAACAAATAAAAAGAAGCTGTCCAAAGCACCTATTGGACAGCTTCTTATTCAAATTAATTGTATCAAAAATTTACTTTAGTATGAGTTTCATTCTCATTATTGATTGATTTTTCTGTAAAGAAATAATATATACCCCTTTTTCATAATTTGATAAGTCCAAATACTGATTTAAATCTGGATTTTGTAAAGTATATACAACTCGTCCATTCAAATCAATAATTGCTAATCTATCCGCTCCTGTATTTTTAACCCAAATACATCCATTAGATGGATTTGGAGATAACTGACAATTCAACTCTCTTCCTAATTCATCTATTCCAACAGTACTCTTGAATATAATTTTATAAGTTTGTTTTGTACCATCTTCAGCAGTTACTTTAATCAAAGTTGTTCTGTCTTCTTCATTTTCTGATTTCAAATCCTGAGCTTCAACAACCTCAACCTTTGCTTTAACATTAGTCACGAAAGCCTCAACAGTAGGCACATCCGAAGGAATGGACGACAACTTATAAATATAATTAAAGACATCTGAAGCAAAACCTTCAATTGAAGTTCCATTAACTTTTATATTCTTAAGACTTGCATCATTAGACATTAAATGGAAAACAACTTTATAAGTAAGATTAGTAGTATTATCCTCTGCTGTAACAGTAATATTAGAAGTACGATCTTCTTCTTTATCAGAAGTAATATTCTTAGCCTTAGCAATATTCACAACTGCCTTTTCATGAACTGCAATTGCGTTTACTTCAGGAGCATCGGTCGCATTTCTTGGCAATCCAAAATTATAGACTAAGTTGTCTTCAGAAAATCCTTCTAAATCATTACCAGAAATTTGGATCTTAGATAATTTAGCATTATTTGATGGAGCTTCTTTTTCTACTTTTAAAGTATAAATACTTGTATGGAAAACATCCTCAGCAACTACCTTTAATTGAACTTCACTTGAAAAATCAAATATGTAATTCCCTTCAATTTTATTTTCTCCAAAATAAATTTCAGCACCATTACTTAAGTCAAATGAAATAGGTAGTTTTTTAAGATCAGCGTGATATTCTGCAATAATATTTACTGTTTTATCTGTACTATTAATTACTGCATCCCCTATAATTAGATCACTATTTACATCAACAATTAAAGCCATTGGATTTGGCTTAACAGTTATCTCTACAATCCACTCAGCAGACTCTTCAAATTCAGAAACAATATTATAAGTGATCTTACCCTGAGAAAAATCCACTATACTAACTCCTGCTTCCTGAATCTCTTCACTTATTTTAGCAACAGCATTACTGCTCAATACAAAGTTTGGAACAATAGCAGAAAGATTTAAACCATAATCAAGTTCTGCATAAATTATTTTATTTGTATTGTCGATATAAGATTCTCCTGTTTGTCCATCAAAGGAGAATGAAACAAAATCATTTCCTTTTTCTCGATATGGATTCACTATAATATTCCAATCTTTTGTAGTGCCATCAACTGCTAAAACAGTAATTGTTTTCGGTGAAGAAAAATCTATTTCTGTAATACCACTTACTATATTTTCTTCTCCTATTTTTGCAGTAGCTCCATCCGATAAATCAAACACAGGAATCAATTTTGTTAAATCTACATCCTTTGGAGCTTCAATCTCAACTTTTAAGTTATCTTCATCAATAATAGCATCTATAGATTGAATAGAGAAAGCTTTAATTTTAGCTGCATCTAATACAATTTCATAACTCAAGGAATTATCTTCCGAATTTACATCTGCATCTGGATTAATAGAAAATACAAGTGTATACTTACCCGATACAGATTCCCAGGTATCAAATTCCACATTTATAGAAGCGTCACTAGCTAATCCACTAATCTGTTTCTCAAAGTGAACATTTCCGGGTTGAATATCCAGATTTACAGTAGTATTCAATGGAAGTTTCCCATGATTAACCAATTTTACAGTAGGCTTCAATTCACCCTTAAAATAATTACTTTCGGGTTCAATAACTTCTGTTAAGGAAGCATCAACATCAGGACTTTCTTTTACTTCAAAATCATCAATTGCAATACCTTCATTATTAGCTGAAGTATATGGATTTTTTAATACTATACGGAAAATCACACTAGGTTTTTCTGCAATTACAGCATTATCTGTATAGACTGAAGTTACCCAAGTTTCACTAGGTGATAAAATCCAAGAATCAGTATTATCATAACCATTAAAGTTATACCAATTTATACCTTTACCATATTCTCCAAAACGAGACCATGTTTCTCCTTTATCGAGAGAATATTCCATATAAGCATAATTTGAAGATGCAATATCAAATTTAGTTTTTAATGAAACGATTGGTTTTTCTACGCTAGACAAATCAAATTCAGGACTTTCAATACAACTAAATTCTTTAGCATTATACGCTCCATCTAAATTAGTTACAAAAGATTTTTGTCCAGAACCTGCTGATTTAATCTTTTCACCTGCAGGAACACCTATTTCCCATGAAGGATTGTTTCCGCTTATCTTCCAGTAAGAAGCAGATTCAAAATCATCTTTAAAAGGTAATGTTGATATGATAGGCCTATTAAAACAAGATACGGCAAACTCATTCTTGATTGCATCATCCGTTTTTTGTGGCATAATAGTAAATTGAATATTATGTACACCAAAACCTGACAAATCCAATCCGTCAAAACTAACTTCTATAATATCATCTTTACCAAGCGGAACATCTGGAGTAAAAGTTTTTGATGTTTTGGTTAAAGTATTTCCATCAATTATAGCTTCAATAACAAAATTTCCAATTGCTTCTATACCTGTATTTTTTACTCCTAAGGTTGCTACTTCATTAGTTGTAGCAGCAGACTTATCCAAATTATTCTTTAACTCAACAATTTCTAATTCTTTATTATTTAAAGAACTAAAACGAATATTATCAATCAAAACAGAATTCGTCTCCTGTTTACTTCTTACTTCTATAGCCACTTTAACATTATCTTTGTCTTTTCCAACATAAGAAGACAAATCATAATGGAGTGATCTATATTTTCCATCGTACATAGATTCAGGCCAAACTGTTTTTCCAACCATTTCTCCATCTACAGTAACTCGCATATAAGCAATTGTCCAATAGGTTTTATTAGGCATTAAAGCATCAAAATCTAAAACGATAGATTTTTGATTTGTTAAATCAAAATGCCATACCAATGAAGAACTATGGGCTTCATTCTTTTCCCACTCTTTATTTACAATTGGATTAGACCAACCATTATATGTAGTTCCAAACATCTCCATTGCCTGAGATCCTTCAGATGCTTTTTCATCAGAAATTTTATAATTAGATTTTTCATTTGTAATTACAAAATACTCATTCTCAACAACACCATCTTCAAAGCTACAAGCTGAAGGGATTTTAGCCTTATCTGCATTTAAGGTAGATGCCTCAAGAGAATTATCCTTTTCATTTGTATCTCCGGTCAATTTAACTTCTAATTTAACATCGTAACTCTGAACGATACTTAAATCAATAATATCTGTGAGATTTACAGATGAATTTGGAGTTAAAGGACTATCAAGAGTTATTTCTTTTTCTATCTTATTATTAGTATTCCCATTAATTGTCAAAATCATAGAGAAAGAAGTAATATCATTCTTACCTAGATTTTTTATAGAATAAGAAAATTGCTCGCTATTTCCCATATTGAAACCACGAGTTGGTAAAATAAAAGAAGTTAATCCAATATCTTGGTTCAACCATTGATGCAGTTCTATCTTAGCCTTCCATCCATAAGTATTATATCCTTTATCAGAAGCAAATCCCAAAGTTAAAGCTCCATCAGGATTATCTGCAATTATCTTTTCTCCTTTTAAATCTTGAGCAGAAAATGGACTTCCTTGTATTTCAGCAGAACTTGCATTGGAACCATTATAAACAGAAAACATATCTGTATTTGATTCTGTCATAAATTCTTCAAAGAATAAAGAAACAGATTTACCACTTTCTGAAGGACTTAATGTAATTAATTTCATTTGATCATTGGAATAATTATTTTCTACTCCATCATCATAAAAATATCCATCAGTAACAGAAATATTTCCATTCTTCATCACATAGGTTTTTATTCCTGTATTGAAGCTTAAGACCTGACTTGAAATACAATCACCGGCAGAATTAAAAGGAACAATTTTTAATTTATAAGCAGTATAAGGATCTAAATCTTTAATTATAGTTTTAGATTCTTCTACAGTTAAATTAGCTTCTTGAGGAATTTCTTTCCCATAAAAAACCTTATACCCCTTTACTCCATCAATATCTTTCCAATCCAACTCAAATTCTGTAGTTACTTCTTTAGAGAAATCAGGACTATCTATTTCTACATTAGCAGGAACATCTAAAGCTGCCACAGTCACAGTCCATACTTGCTTTCTACCATCTTCAGCAAAAACAACATATTTAACAGGATCAGTAAAATCAACAACAGATTTTGAAGGAATTTGTGATCTACTCTTGATTTGAACCATTGCATTTTCTGATAAAGTAAAGTTTGGTTTTAAACTTGATAGATCTGTATCTAAAGCTACAAAACCATGAATACTATGTTTTTCTTTATCAATTACCAAAGACTCTAACTGCTCACTAATATTAAAAGTAAGAATTTCTGTTTCATGATTTTTCCCCACCGTTACATTAATCGTGTAATCATTGCTTACAGTTCCTTCTTTAGACTCTACAGTTAATACAAAAGGATTACTTGCATCTATTTTTTCTTCACCACTTTGAATGGTTTTTTCTCCATATTTTACTTTGGATCCATTATTACAAACAAAATAAGGAACAAAATTTAACACATCAGATCCGTACAATAATTCAATATCGACAACACCATTATCACGATTAATATTTGCAAAATATTTTTGATTTGAAGCACCAAAATCAATAATATGAGCTACATTATCTTCCTGATATGCTGTAGTTGCAGCTCTTGCAATAATTCCTGCATTTTGAGATCCAAGATCCAAGCTTTTAGAATTTTCAATATCAATTACGGTAACTTCAGAATCACTATCAGACATATCTGAGTTTACCATATATAGAACATTCGTATTGAAATCAACAAGAAGGTTTCTAAAATAGGATGAGGAATAATCTCTATCTAAAGATAATTTTTCTGTAATTGCAAAATTGAAAGGATCCAGTTCGCACAATACTGATTTTTCCAACTTCTTTGTCACAATATAGATCTTACCATCTTTTGTCGCAGCAATATGTGAAATGAAACTGTCAAAGCTTTTTAATTCAACAAACTTATTAACAGCCATATCTAACCTATACAAGGTTGATTGATTCGATGACGCAGACAATACTAAAAGTTGCTTATTTTTATAATCATATGTCATCGCATTAAAAGAATTGTTCACACCCTTAATATCTAATACCATAGGTTTTTGCAATTCTTTAGATTTCAAATTAACAACAAGCAAACTATCTCTATTAGAAATTCCATAAAAATTACCATCTTCAACAAAAGTAAATGACTTGAAAGATTTTTGGATATCTATGGTTTCAAATATTTCTTCTTCATTTGCCAATGAAGGCAAATCAGCCTTTATTATTCCTCCTTTTACATTATCATGAAAATACAAAGAACTTAGCACTGATTTATAAATTCCTTTTTCTATTTTATCATTTGTCACATTTCCATCTGCTTCAGCAATTACTCCTGCTTCACATTCATAGATTTTAGAAACTGAAAAATCAGCTTTCTGAGCAAATGTATATTCATATTTAGCACCACTGGCAATACTAACGCCGCTTACGGTTTCTGTTACCTTTTTTCCATCAACAGAATAGTAAACTAGAAAATCACTATTCATGACTTCTGTGCCTTGATTTAAAAGTTCAAGAGTAACAGTTTCTTGATCTCCTAATAAAGAAGAACTTGCGGGGTTTTTCCACTCACTTATGGCCATGTCTACAGGAGAAGGACAAAGTGCATCAACTATTACTTTATCAAAAGTATATATACCAGGCCCCTGAGAAGCAACCTTATCTCCATTGGGATTATATAAAGCCCAGCTAATTTCTTCTGGATAATCTTGTGAAATTGCAGTAACCTGAATCTTTATTTTATCGCCAGTATTTGCTTTAAACCCCTTATATTCAGGACCCTTTCCGTCTTCAAGTTTAATAGCATCAAACACCAATTGATCACCTACCCATAGTTTTAAGGTATTTCCAGACCAACCATCTCCAAAACTATCCTTCATCTCTAAACGATAATCGCAACCCGAAGAGGATTCTTGTGATTTTACTTGAAAAGAAGTAAAAACCAAGGCGATTATAAAAAACAACTTATAAATAGTAAATTTTCCCATAATTTGTGTTTTATAGTACACTTAGAAGAATCATCAAATTCAGAACATTCTGAATTTGATGATTTTTAGTTTTATTTTATCGAATTACATTTACTTTTTCAACCCACACCTTTTGACCATTAGATATTCTTAAGAAGTATACCCCAGAAGAATATTTACTTAGATCAAGGCTAAAGCTTTTTGTATTCTCTATATTCTGATACAATTTCACACTGCCTAACCCATCTATCAAACTTACTTTATAATTATCTTGCTTATCTAAATCAATAATTATATTCCCTGAAGTTGGGTTTGGATAGATATTACAATTTGATATATTGTTTTCAGAAATACCAACCTTACCTACTTTTACAGTATTTGAATGCTCTCCCTCAAAAGAAGGATTTGTAAACAATTCGGTTACTGTATAAGTTGCAGATTCATCTTTCATCACATCCGAATATTTTCTTACACTTGGATCATTAATTTCTTTTAATAATTCCTTGTTTTTATATATCCTAAATCCTTTACTTTGGAAGCTAGCATTTGAACGCTGATCTTTAACAAGCCCCTTACCTACAACAACATCATCAATTATCAACTGAAAACCATTATTATACTGATGAACAAATGCCAATTGAATTTCCTTATCCTCATAATCAGCAAGATCAACAATTACCTGACTCTTCAATAAATTTGAAGGTGTATCCATTGAGCTCCAATCAAGCACTTTATAAGCTTTATTCTTATAAATTACTAAAACATAAAACTTAGTATAATACACTTTGCCATCACCAGCTTTTTCATTATTCTTATACCAGGTATAAAAACCAAGGTCTTCATTACTACTTGCAGTAAATTTCGGTGTAATAATCCAAGAAAAATTAAGTGCATTATAACCAATACCACAAGCATATTTTCCTGAGTGTATATATTCTTTTCCAGCACCATTAAAAGCTTTCTCATCAACAACTTGCCAATTAACTGCACCTGAATTTGGATAAACAGCTTTTGAATAATCAAGATCCGAAGATGTTTTTACTTCCCACAATAAATTATCTGGATCTTCAAATCCTTCAGAAAAAGTTCTGGTTAATTCTTTTGAACCCTTCCATGTTAAATTTGCTTTACCTTCTTTTAATTCTGCTTGTAATTCAGGCTTAGCAACTGTAGGAATTTTAACATTTATAACTTTGGTTCTCTTTAAAACTTTTGAACCTTGCTCATTTTCCAATTCCAAAGAGATATCATAAACTCCAGGCGCAGTAAAGTAGAATACTGGAGATTTACTATTTTCAGAATAGCCATCAACAAACTGAATATTTCCTTCAGGCTCAATTGTCCATTTACGACGAGTAACCATTGGATTTGAGCTAGATTCATCTCTCAATCTAACTTCATTCAACATCTCTGTTTCAATCTTATCAATAGAATATTTCACAAATGGCTTACCCGCTGCTACAGGTTTTTCATAAGCTTCAAGAAAATCATCCCAACAAGTTTCTCCAAATTTTAAGTACTTGCCATTATCCTCAATATAGTACTTATAATTTTTAGATACTGAAACAAACTTAGGAAACCAAATCTTTAGACCAGTAGAGGCTGTATTTGCACTTTTGGTATATTTATGGAAAAGCACAGATTTACTTACTGCCTCATTAACAGCATTAGCAGCATCCTTTAATGATTGAGGCAAGTCGCTTTCTTCTTTAATTTTTGAAGCAAAGTGTGATAAGTCAATATATTCATCTAAATTATCAGAATACCAACTCTTATCTCTTGCGGAAGTAATTTGATCTTTATACGTAAATAAATTCTTTATTAACTCCTTTGAAAAATTATTTAAAGCTGGTATTAATTCATTAGCGAGGTTCTCAGTTTTAGTAAAGGATTGGGTTGTTCCATTAACATCCTCTAATTGAGTACCATTCACATAAGAATCATAAAAAGCCTGGACAATCTGACGTGCAAGCTCCTCTGTATCAAGATTAGGGTTTGCATTTAAACCTTTAAAAGCATTTGCATAATCCCAACCATCAGAAGGCTCAGTTTTTTGCGAAGCAATTACATAATTGGCACAATCCTTTAACTCATATACTGTTTCTACAGAACCTAATAGACAAAGGTCGAAAGACATTACCTCTAATCCCTGTCCCTGAGTATAATCTTTAAAAGATGATAATGCTTTTCGCATTTCAAATAATTTCATATTACCAACAGCACCTCGAGTATTTGGATTATAACTATCAAAGATTCCTGTACCGTGATCCCAAACTGTTAATCCATATTTATTTGCAGGATAATTATCATGAGACCATTTCATAAATCTCTCTAAGGTCTCATAGCTGTTCATATTAAAATCAACACCAAAACCTTTATAAATGCATTCACTAACCATCTCAACATTGTTACCATCAAGATCTTTCTTTACAAGATATACACCATCTTTCTCATCATTATCTGAATCATAAAGAATTAAATATTGAATTTTATCAGGAATGCTTCCATTAACTTCCCATTCATTGATATCTTTAAATCCATTTAACCCAGTACCATCCTCGTAGAGGTATAACATCCAAGTCCAGATTGCTCCTGTTGTAGTTTTAATTTCACAATTATAATCAGCTTCATTCGCATCATTTGTTTTAAAACTAATCTTCAATAGATCTGCACCTTGATCCTTTGGAGTATATTTTATCTTAACTTCCGAAGTAGATTCTGGATCTATAGTAGTTTTTGGCCCTTGAACCAACTCAAAATCTACACCTTCAATTTTAAAATCAGAAATAGTAAGTTTTTCCTTGTTACCAGTATTTTTAACAAAAAGAGAATATGTTTTACTCTCTCCTTCAGGAGTAAAGCCTTCAGTAGAAATACTTGATCCTGAATTTAAAACACGATCGGCAAAAACAACTTCCAATTCAGGTTTTGAATTATTCACTTCTATTTCAAACTTATTAGAATAAGCCGATTCACAATCAGGACTTACATATACCGCTGTAACGGAATAAGTATGTTTACCTTCAGGGACATTATTATCGCGATAAAAGGTCTCATATGAGTTATTTACCATTCCTACAAGCTCATCATCTCTGAATATTTTAAACCCAGTTAAGTATCTGCTATCGAAATTACTCATCCATCTAACCTCACCATTTCCTTGAGTAATACTTATGTCGTCTAAACATAAAGCAAGAGCATAAGATGAAACACACTGAATTGCAATATGTATATCTTTTCCCTGATAAGCAGATAAGCCATAAGAGAACTTAGTCCAATTTAAAGGCGCAGCAATATCAAATTCACCAGAAATACATTTAAAAGATTCAACATCAGTATCTGTGGTTGACACCCATACTTTAAATTTATCTAATGATGATGCCTGAGAAATCGTTTTAGCATAAAATGATAAGATCTCATTATTCTCGACTTTAAACTTTGGAGAAATCAACCAGTCATTATTTATATCGCCATCATTTCTAAAACAAGCAATAAATTTATTTCCACTAACAGCGTCTGAATTAGGTAATGCAGGAGTAGTTTTATTAGGATTCATTACGATAAATGAACCTGTATAACCCATATTAGGAAACTTCAATGAAGTAAACTGTAATGTAGGTCTGGAATCACCATCAAACTGAGTCCATGGAGATAAGTCAAGACTAAAATCCTGATAAAACTCAAAACTTTCATAAATAGGTGCACCCCAGCTTAAATCAACAGTTTTTCCTTCTGTAGTAGCAGATAAATTAAATGGAGGATTATACTTTACTACCTCAATAAAATCTTTTTTGGTAACTTCATTTTCACCAAAACTATTTTTTGCCTTTAAGGTTACACTATAAACTCCTCCCTTATCAAATTCCACGACAGGATCTGAAGATTTAGAACTTGTTCCATTCAAATAGGTTATTGTATTTGGAGAAAAAGACCATTCAAAAGTTGATGGAATAGATGTTGACAAATCCTTAAAGTTTACAGGAGTATTTACATAAGGTTTCCTGTGATCTGCTGCAAAATCAGCAATAGGAGCAATATTTGAAGCACAAACATTTATCCCATAATCCTCAACTTCACCATAATAGAAATCACCACAAGGTTCAGGATTTTTTAAATCACACAAGACAATTCGTAAACGAGTTTTACCTAATTTCGCATCTTTAGGAACTCGAATGCTAGCCATACCCTCTTTCTCTAATTGTCGTAGAGGATAATTTATATTAAACTTTTCACCTTTGTCTTCAAAATCTTTATCCTGATTCCAATCTACCCATAAAGCCATTTTATCAGTGCTATGGTGATTAGCATTAGTAACTCTTATGCGATATGTTCCACCAATTGATAAATTAGCAGTTTGCACATCACTATAATCTGCATAACCATCAGATTCAGATCTATTGTTTATTCCCTCTAAAACTACTTTCTTAATGTAGTCAGTACTCTTCTCAGTAGCCTTTGCGTCACAATACTGAGCTTTTATATTACTCGCCGAAAAGGCGAGTAATATAAAGACAATTATATATCTTAGTTTTATCATGTTGATATCTTTTTTAGTCCCCAGTTAATTATTGAATAATAAGCTTTTGAATATTAACAACTCCATCCTTCTGAATTTTCAAAGTGTAATTTCCAGCAGGTATTCTCAAACTAATATTCTCGCTATTAGAATCAAGCTCTATAGTTTTGTAGATTCTTCCGTCAACACCTATGACTTGAACAATAGAGGCTGCAGCATTATTTATATTCAATTGACCAAAGCATGGATTTGGATAAATTTCAACAGGCTTACAATTAAATTCATTTAACCCAACACTTTTCAATACTTCTAACTCATAGGTCTGATTTGCTGAAAAAGCACCATCACTTACCTCCCACTTTACAGTATATTTACCAAGTTTAGTCGGAGTTCCTACAATTATATACTTACTACCTTCTTGCACTAATTCAAAACCTTCTGGCGCTTCCGTTAAAGAATAACTTAGTTCATCATCATTATAATCTGTAGCCTGAATCTCACACTTATACTCCTTCGAAATAGCTGCTTTCAATACAGGCTTAGAAGTTATTACAGGAGGAACATTTTCTACTACATTATAAACAAATGATTTCTTCACTATTTCTGATTCACCAGATGCAAAGACCTTAGAAACTCCAACATTATATTTCTTTCCATGCTCAAGTTTTTCTAGTGTATGCTTATATAGCTTTATATTCTTAGCGATAGGTTTGTTAAAATCTTCAAAGAAAAAGTTGAATCCTTTAACATCTCTAGTTCTTCCAGATCTCACATACTGACTTTTCAATCCTATATAAATTTGATCAAGACAAAAAGCAACTGTTTGTGCTGAAATACATTGTACAGCTACATAAATTTGCTTTCCTGAATATTTAGACAAATCAAACTCATAACGATCATAATACTTATTTGCTTCAATATAATCTCCCTCTGAAATTTGTTCAAAATCAGCAACAGCATCAGTTTTGGTAGAAACATAAACTCTAAATCTATCTTTTCCATATCTGTCTTCAGCAGATTTTGCATGGAAAGAGAAAATCGTACCCGTTCCTGCAGTAATTTGTGGAGAAATCAACCAGTCATCATTCTGTTTGTCGGGACCACTAAAGCTTATAGCATATTTTCCTCCACGATAAGGAGCAAATTCTGGTACATATAAGAAAATTGCAGGAGTTGTTTCATTAGGAGCAAATACTTTAAAACCTGCAGGTTTTCCTTCATCAGGAAAATCACAAACACTGACTTCATAGGTTTTACCACCATCTCTGTCTAAAGTCTTCCAATTTCCAAAATCAGAACCAAAAGCATCAAGCTCTTCATAAAACTCTTGAATTGGAATATTTACATCAACCCAATTCACATCAGCTTTATAATCTTTTTTATTCACAACGTACATTCCAAAAGGAGCAGAAACAACCTCTTCAAGTTCTACTTTAAGTGAATTGGTGACTTTAGACATATCAAAATCTTCATCATCATATAACTTAAAGTCTGGTTTTTCAATTCTTAATTTATAAGATCCTTTCCATATATTTTTAAATGCCAACTTACCTGAGACATCAGTAATGGTCTGTTTATACGAATGGTAAAAAACTCCATCATTATTTACCAAAGACACTATAGCACCAACAGGACTGTCTTGTTTTGTATTTACGCTTACTTCTACATCAAAACTAGTAAGCATATCCTTTGCAACTTCATTTGAAAATATAGCATCACTATTAACTCCATTATCATAATGAGTTAATACAGCATAGCGATAAACTCCTTGAGAAATATCCTTCCAACCTGGATCTACAAAAGAATTATTAGCAATCTTAGAAGATGTTAATTTTTCCCATTCCTTATAATTAGCTTCATCTCCAGATATCCCTCTATAAACCGAATAACCAATTCTTCCTCTGGTTTTAGAAATTTCAACTTCTCCAATTTTATAACCATTGGCACGAATCATAAAATTATAAGGGAATTGATCGCCTCCCATTTCTCTCCAACTGATTGATTTATCAGTCCAATCAGGAGACATAAACATAGTTTTAGCTTTTAAAGGATAAGGGTCACCTACTCCATCATCAGCACCAAGGTTCTGTGGAATTGTGCCCGTATTTACAGCCAGATAAAATCCATTTGGCGCATAAACTGGATTTGGTAAAATATGTTTTGTCCAAACATCATCTTTACAGGAGAAAAATGGAGATTGATACAACAAGTCCTCTCTATTAGGTTTACCATCTTCGTCTAAACCAAAAATATAAACTCTCGCTTCAGAATGTACAAATCCACTTTTTTGAAGATAGAATTCTACTTCTTTTAAATAGGCCTTAACTTTATAAGCAGCGCCTGCAAGTCCATTTGGTTTTTCAAAATAGCCTGAATGGTGACGAACCTGACCATCATCATGACGGAAAACATAATCAGAAAATTCATTAGGTTTAAACCATTTTACTTCCATTTCACCACTTGCTTTCTCCTTTGCTAAAGGTAAAATACAAGGGTAAGCTTCTTCTTTTAAGACAATATCGCCAAAATTGATATTTTTCTCTTTTACAGAAATTGATCTTTTTTCAATTTGGAAACCTTTATATTCAATAATCAGCTCATAATCATAATTACATAATACACGATTAAATGAAATATTTCCATTTGAATTAGAAGTAGCCTCATAAGTAATAATATCATTTTTTAATACACATTTCACTCCAGTCAGAGAACTCATAGGGTTATAGCTAGGGTGTAGTGTTCCTACTAAAGATGCTGTAGGACGTAGAGTAAGAGATATTTCTAAGTCAGTAACTTCACCTGCAGTAATAGAAAATTCAACATCTTTATCTTTAGATTGAAGACCTCGAATTTCTAACTTATAATTTCCTACAGGAATCATAGGGAAAGTAAAATTACCTTCAGAATCTGAAACAGTTTCAATGTCTAATGAAGGGATTCTTAACTTCACATCAGAGACAACATCTTTCGAAGCTAACGAAGTCTTTAATGTTCCTTTAAAGCTACCACAACTCTCACGTGCATATACAACACGAGTATAAGGAATGAAACTAAATATATTAGAGTTAATCAGACTAAGATTATTAAGATCGAAACCTGTTAATCCTCCACTATAAGTCCTGTTTCTACTTGGATTCTCTTTATCATAAACTCCAAAAAACTTAGAATCGGAAAATAAAGTTTCTGAATCTGGGATTTTATAAAAAGTAACAACCAAGTTTCTCCCCTTATACAAATATGGTGTAGTCAATGGAATATAAGCAGTATGAATACCTTTTTTCATACTAACACGCTTATCAAAAACCAATTTCTGCTCTTGTATCGGAATAAATCCAGCTTTCAAATCTGTTTGATCAGTCTCGCTTATATAAATAAATATCCTTTTCTCTAGAAAATCAGCTTTAAATATATTTTTGAACGCAAAACCTGAAATATATCCCCCTTTCCCTAATTCCTCTTTAAGAAGAATAGTTTGAGTAATCCCAACCGTTCCTCCTGGGTTAATTGGAGTATTCCCTTGTTTACTATCATCTTTAATTGTACAAACAACAGAACCTTTACTTTGAACAAAAACAGTTAATAACTCAGAAGAGTTATTTTTTTTATTTTCATCAATATCGCATACAATTCTAGCTTTTATTAATTGTTCTCCTTTATCTTTAGGAGTCCAAGAGATAGGAACTTCCACTTCCTTTAATGCTTTAAGAGTAATACCATCTCTCTCTGATAAAACATTATCCTTAGCATCTAAAAGCTGCAATTTATAAGTAGCTACAACATTTTTACCATTATTTTTAACTTTTACAGTATATTGAGTTTCTTGCTCCAAAGCAGGAAGTTCAGAACCGGTAATACTCATTACTTTTAGGTCATTACCATGACGATAAAGTTGTGGTCCAATTACACGGTCAATATAAATTTCTCCTAAGTCTCCTTTACGCTGGAAACCAACATAAACTTTACCTTCAGCAGTTTTAGGAAATTCGAATTCAAATCTCTTATATAAATTCAAATACGAACTATTTAATTCTACAGGAGGAAAACTATGCCAATCTAGTTTATTGGTAGACCAATAAGCAGCGAAAGCGTTTTTTGGAAATGGAATCTGTAAACCTTTGGCATAAAACACAATCTTATCACCAGGGCGTACAATCATCTCAGGACTAACCAAATAATCACTACCAGGATCAGAGAAAGCAAATTGTCGTTTATCATAAGCATTAACAGAATAATAACCCAACTCCCAGTTTTTGTTATTTCCTTTTATAGACCACCCTTCTGGAGGGAAATTAAATTTATTGCAGTTTTCAAAATCTTCATATAAATAACCATTCCTATAAGCTTCTGCAGCAAAATTAATTTCAGCAGGGACTACAGAATTAGACTCAAACACTATCTTACCTTCAAAAGGACCTTCTTTTTGAGGTGTATAGGTAGCAATAATAGTTTTTGACTCTTCAGGAGCAATATCAAAACTAGTCTCACTAAAACTTAAAGGAACATCATTACCAAAAGAGATATTTGAGACATTGACAGACTCATTACCTGAATTATACAACTCAATTCTTCTTTCATGCGAAGTTCCTGAAGCAACATAATCCCATTTAAGGTCATTTGGAGATGCAACCAATTTTGGTCCCTTTTCTTTATTAAAAAAGAATCGAATATTAGGACGAATATCCTTAACAGAAAATGCATCTCTTAACTGAGAAATTTGTAATGGTTTGTCATCAGAAAAAACATGTAAAGACATTTTCTGATAATCTACATCATTAATCTTAGGCGTTTTAGACACATAAAAACCATTCTTCTTTTCTTCACGGTAAGGAACTGAAAAGTCAGATAGTTCTTCTAATCCAATCACTATGTTTTTAGACCCATCATATCTAAATTTCTTAGATAGATTAATAGTTACCCACTTATCACCATTTCCTAAAGAAATCATATTATTGTATACAATATCATCTTCAGTAAGTGCTACCCAATCAGATTTAGACGTGAATTTATCTTTATCAGTATGCTTTAAATAAACCTTTATATGATTATAAGAAGGATCATATCCTTTATACCTCAACTGTATACGATCGACCAATTCACCAGCTCCAAGTCCCAACTCATCAGCAGTATAAATAGATTGGCCAAAAGAGTAGTTGTAATAGTTAGCAATAGGACATTTTACATCAATAACTTTACCCTTACCAATTTCTACAGTACCATCAGGTAAATAATAAGACCACCCCTTTAAATATATGGTATCATTCAATTTATCCATTGCATTTGATTGAATTACAAATGCCACACTATCTTTCCCCTCTTTATCTGGATGATAAGTAAATCCAAAATTATAAGATTCGTTTCTTGCTAGGTCAACCTCATCTTTATTAAAAGTAGTAGAGAAATTGGTATTTGATAAATCGGTTACAGAACTAATATTAAGCTTTCCACCTTCGTAGTTAGTAACAGAGAATACTTTTCCACTATTTACACTTGAGTTATAACGAATAGTATCAGCATTCCACAATCTATAGTTTAAATCGCATGAAGGCTCTGTTGGCACAGGAGCAATTTTCACATCATCAACCATAAAAAAAGTGGCATACTTTGAGACACAGCGTATAGCTACTCTAATATCCTGATCTGCATATTCATTAAGATCATACTGATATTTTTTCCATTCTGTAGCAGGAGCCTTAATAAATTCTCCTTCAGTAACCATTACAAAATCATCTGGATTAGTGCTTGCAGAAGTACTAATCCATACCTGAAAACGCTCTAAACCATATCCACTTGACTGTGATTTTGCCCAAAAAGAGAAAACATCATGCTCTCCTGTTGTTACTTTTGGACTGATCAACCAATCATCATTAATTTTATTTACACATGATAAAGCGACCAGAAATTTATTTCCACTATGAGCAGTCCAAAAAGTTGCTGGTGGTTCCACTGTTAATGGATTCATAACCATAAAAGACATTGGTTCCTGCTCGTGAGGAAAATCAATTGGATAAGAATAGGTAACATCCTTATCTTTATCTACTACAACCCAGTCCCCAAAAGTTGTAGAAAAATCTTCATGCGATTCAAAGTCATCAAAGACTTTTGCACCAGATCGAGAATAACTTTTTTCTGAAATAAAGGAGAGTTTTTTCTTACCTAAAGAAATCTCCTTTTCCCCATTTTTTATGACTCCCCCCCTTGTAGCTTGGGCATTTGCCGATCCACAAAGAACCATAAATAGAAGAAGATTTATAACACTTTTGTAAAAAAACTTCATTAATTTTCCGTTTAATTTAAAAACTTAAAATGTAAATCACAAAAACAAATATTGCCAGTAAATAGAGTATCCAAACCAATAAAGATTGATTCTTTTTGAATTTACCCATCTGCTATTTTTTTTGGAAATTTACGATCCTTTTCTCAAGTTTTATAATCAAAACAGACTACCTATACACTACAAAAAAATAAAGAACTATCAACAAAGCTCTTTTATACATATACAAAAAAACATTTATCAGCTATTTTTCAAATACTTAAAAAAACAACTATATCTACACTTAAAAAAGCTTATATCAATATTTAATTAAAACAAAACACAACTCTAAAAGCATCTCTACACTTAATAAATCAAAAAAGACAAATAAAAAAGCAAGAATATAACCACAAAAAGAATAATCTTACATCAGCTAACACCCATCTTTGTTTCCTTTAAATATAGGATACAGAAACCTCTTTCATATGAAGTTTCTTTAAATTATTTACGATTTTCTTCACAACAGTTCTTCTTATTTCAATGTCGACAGGTAAACTTGGATCTTGATGAGCTATATTAACACGAGTTCCTATAACAAAACAAATCTCATCACTTTCCATAAGTAGGTTCAGTATTTCATGCGCAGGTCCTGAAATGCTATTCTTATACAGGTCACTTTCTTCTATTATTCGACTTACTTTCGATAAAGTTAAAATACCTTCAGTTACCAAATCAAAACCATCCATATAAAAAACCGGAGGAAGTTCTGGGTCGATCAAGCCAGGATCTAATGCATCAAAATTATCATATATAGGTCTGTTAAGCTCCCTAGATAATATATACGAAGTTGTTGCTCCACAAACAATCTTTTTTCCTTCAAACTTATTTACAATATCAGCTAATACTAAATCATTTGATTTTTTAAATGGAGGTCCAGTACATATCAGCAATCGCCTTGGGCGACGGAAATAAGCACATACACAGGTGGAGTCATCCTTTAAAAAGAAACCATCATTCTGATTAGAACGATGCACAATCTTTGAAGTTAATTCCTTGGCAGAAATAAATGAATCTGATATTATTTGTTTAGACAAAAAATCAGAAACTCCATTTTGTCCCCATCCCCTTGGATATTTTGATGTCCCCTTTCCTGACTCAATAACTCCATCAGAATATAAAAACACTCTGTCTTCAATAGTGGGAGTAAAAGAACTAAAGGCAACCTCATATTTCTTATTCATAAAAGACATAAGTGTTCTGTCTAATTCCAATAACATCTCATTTCTAAACACCAATACTTGAGGACAGTTAAATTCTACCACATGTAAATCTCCCTCCAAATCAACATTTAACACTGTAAATGAAGGTATTTCGTTCCAACGTTTAGTAGATGATTCAAAAAACTTAAAGATTATATCAACAGCTCTGGTAAAATCCTTAAGCTTAGAGAATAAATTTAAAAGCATAGTAGAAACAATTGTACCCTGAACATTGGCTTTAATACCACTCCCTATTCCATCAACCAAAACAATCACTATTCGCCCTTCAGAATCAATCTTCTTCACTCGAAACACGTCTCCACATACAGTTTCCCGCATATAATTTTTTTGAAGACAACTTATATCAACAAATGCTTTTGAGTTCAAAACAATTACATTTTTTCATTAGATGAATAAGTCTCTATTATAGTATCCAGCATTTGTTCGGTCTCAGAAGCTCCTTCTCCTAACAAAAAGCCAATTTCCTGAACCATTGTGAAATTCTTTCTTACTACTTCTCTTACTCTCGAAACCACCTGTTCTTTTTGAATTTCTGGCAAATACATATCTCTAAATATAGCACCTACAACAAAGCCTTTTTTTATGGAAAAAATAGAAACATTAAAGAAACGATCATTCAGATAAATATCTCGATTCATTATATTTTCATCATATTCCTGTACATAGAAAAACAACTTTTGTAAATGTAGAGGCAGTAATTCCTTTAGATTCACTCCAATCAAACCTGGAACAACTTCATTAATTTCTTCTAACTCAATACCAATATTTCTTATAAAATTCTTATTGGATTGAATAATTTTCAGATTATTATCTACAATAACCACTGCAGACGGAATTTCCTGCAATAAAGAAATAATGGTTTCATATGATTCTTGAGCGGAAACAGATTCACGCTCTGCATTATCTTCCTGGTATTTTAATAAATCGCTAAGTTCTACAAGTTTTTCTTGGAGCTTCTCTAAGCCTTCATCACAATCTTTCTTTGTTCGATAAGAATAATTATAACACATTTCAGGCTCAGCCATACCTGAAACTACTGCCTTTGCTAAATCTTTACATGATGAATAACCACATGATTTACAACCATAATTCTTATTCAAGTGTATATCTCCTAGCTTTTCTATTATTGATTGTATAGCAGAATCTTTATAAGAACTCTTTAATGACTTATCTACCATATGGAAATTCAACTCTAGGTTTTTATAGCCATTTATAGTTGACATCCATTGCTCTTTATCAATAATCTTAGATCGTTTCTTTACATATTCAGTGATAATAGATCGTCGTAAATACCTTTTACCTAAATTACTGGTTCCAGGTCCCATAATACAACCTTTACAGAAAAACACATTGAAACACTTTTTAATCTTTTCAGAATGTTTATCAAAATGCTGGATAGACTCCATAAAATCATTCTTACCCTGTACGATAATTGATCTACATGAAATAAGTTCATTACTATTATTATTGGAACAACCAAGTCCTTCACCAATAGGAAACAAACCTCCTGTATACCCCCATGGCTGATCAAATTCTGAAAATTCAACTTGTTTTTCAAACACACCTTTCTTCTCAAATATTTCTCTTAACTCAAGAAAAGAAATCACAGCATCAGGCCTATATTTCTGTTCATAACGAAGAATCTCGTTTTTGGTAGCTATACATGGTCCAATATAAACGATCTTAACATCCTTGCCGTAAATTTCTCGGCAAACAGCAGAAGCAAGCATCATTACGGAAGGCAGTTTTGCTACATTAGATATTAAATCAGGATAATACTTTTCAATATAATTTAATACAACCGGACAAGAAGTAGTAATGTAATGCTTGCCATTATAATCAGCATAAAATGCATCTGTCTTTTGTTTCAGCAGATCTGCACCTATAGCAGCTTCATTTACATAATCGAAGCCTAGAATCCTTAACATCTTAACGAACTTCTTATAATCCACAATTTCTTCAAACTCTGAAGGAGCAGAAGGAGCCAGCAGGGCCACAACAGAAGATTTTGATTTTAACATATCTAGAACCCTTGCCGATTCATCAAAAAACGTGATTGCACCTTCCGGACAAACCTGATAACAACTACCACACTCAATGCATCTGTTCTCGATTATAGAGATTTCACCATGACTGGCCTGAATTTTAATTGCTTTTACAGGACATTCGCGAATACAGGTATAACAAAAGCTGCAATTGCTAATATCAATTTCAAATAGGTTAGATTTCACTTTAGTTTAGATTTGAGGAGAGAAAAAATTTAAGCGGGAAATAGATATAGATTTATTCAAAAAGCAATAGCTCTTCCTGATACACTTCCTTTAAAGTATCTTCTATATTTTCTTCACTAACCTCTTGATATATCTGTCCATTAATACTAATTACAGGACCATGAGAACATAAATCTAAACATTGCTTACCCCTAAAATCGGTTATATCCTCAAGTTTATTGTCCTTCAAGAAATTTTGTATAACACCAAGAACCTTTCGATTCCCTCTCGAAAAGCAGGCGCTTCCTAAACATATTCTAATTTGATACTTCTTTTCTTTCTTTTCTTTCAACACAATAAGAATTTGGTTAATATTTATTACAATTAGATAGTATTCAAATTTAATAAATTGTTTGCATTTTTTTCTAATTGAATTAGATAAATAATCAAAAAACACCACTATTAGTTTTTACAATATTATTTAGAATAAATATTTATTAATGTGTTTTACTGTATCTAGTGAATATAACTACAATTAGATAGGATAATTTTTCTAAATTTATATCGATTCCAAACAAAGTCCGCACCTATTGCGGCATACATAGATTCTAATAACCTAAAAAACTTTTCTATGCCAGTAAAAGAAAAATCAATTGAGGCTTTGGCAGAGAAATATGGTAAAAAACGCGAAAGCCTTTTACCAATTCTTCAAGAAATCGTTTCTCAAAATAACTATCTATCTGATGAAGCAATGATAGAAGTTGCAAAAGAGCTTGACTTATCAGCTGCTGAAGTATTCGGTACAGCATCTTTTTACTCATTCCTCGACACAAAAGAAAGAGGAAAGTATGTAATTAGAATTTGTAAAACCATTAGCTGTTCAATGAAGGGAAAGAAAGAAATTTTAAGTACCATCGAAGAAACTCTTAAAGTGAAATTAGGAGGAACTACAGCCGACAAAAAATTCTCACTATTAGAAACCAATTGTATTGGATGGTGCCATAAAGCTCCTGCAATACTAATTAACGATGTGCCTTACACTGAGTTAACCCCCGAAAAGACAATAAAAATTCTAGAAGAATACCTTCGTAAATAATTTCATCAGTAAACAAGAACAGTAATGGAAGTTAACACTATACCTTTAAAAAGGGTCGACTTAATATTCAGTGAAGACATTAACTGTAAAGAAGTTTTAAAAAAGACCTTTTCAAGAACAAGAGAAGAAGTTTTACAAGATATTTTAATTTCAGGATTAAGGGGCCGTGGAGGAGCTGGTTTCCCAACAGGTTTAAAGTGGAAATTTACCGCACAAGAAACAGAAGCACAAAAATTTATTATATGTAATGCCGATGAAGGTGAACCTGGAACTTTCAAGGACAGAGAAATCCTGGATCGCGTTACATGGAAAGTATTTGGAGGAATGGCAATTGCTGCATACGTTGTAGGAGCAAAAGAAGGCTATGTTTACCTTAGAGGTGAATATAAGTTCTTACTTCCAAAACTTAATCGTGAGCTTGAGAATTTCCATAACTTAATGAAAGAGCTCAAATTTGACTTCGAGATAAAAGTATTACTTGGTAGTGGTGCGTATATCTGTGGTGAAGAAAGCGCATTATTCGAATCTATGGAGGGTAAACGTGGTGAGCCAAGAAACAAACCTCCATATCCAACAAAATCAGGATTCCTTGGAAAGCCAACATCAATCAACAATGTAGAAACTTTGGTTTATGCCATGATGATATGTGCTATGGGTTCCGAGCCTTTCCAGGCATTGGGAACTTTTGATTCCAGAGGATCCAAAGTATTTTCCGTATCGGGCGACACCCCTATTGCAGGTATTTACGAACTTGAGCTAGGTATGTCGGTTGATCGCTTTGTTGAAGAATTTGGCGATGGCGATACCAAATCCGTACAGGTTGGGGGTGCTTCTGGTTTTTGTGTTCCCCGAAAGAAGTTTAAGGAAACCATAATCGGATTTGAAGGGGTTCCTACAGGAGGATCTATGAAGCTATTCAATAGTTCAAGATCTATGTATAATGTTCTTCATAACTATCTCGATTTCTTTGCTGAAGAATCATGTGGCCAATGTACTCCATGCCGTGTAGGTTGTCAGCAATTGCTATTGGGAATTGAGGCAGTAAAGAGAGGTGATAAACCTTCTGCCTATCTGGATGAATTATTGAAACTTGCTCAAACAATGAAGGAAGCATCAAAATGTGGACTAGGACAAAGTGTAGGTAATGCCTTTTCTTCTATTGTAGGCAACTTTAGAGAAGAAATCATTTACTAATCCCTCCAATCCAAAAATCAAAAACAATGGTTAAACTTAAAATAAATCATATTCCAGTTGAAGTTCCCGAAGGAACAACAGTTCTGGATGCTGCAAAAAAGTTAAATTTCAAAATCCCTACTCTTTGTCAACATAAAGATCTTTGTGTAGCTGGTAATTGTCGTGTTTGTGTTACCGAGCAAGTGGGTGCAAAAGCTCTGATTGCTGCTTGTGCTACTCCTGTTCACGACGGAATGGAAATTATTACCAATTCATTGAAAGTTCGTACTGCTCGTAAACATATTATCGAACTACTTCTTTCGGAACATAAGGAAGATTGTACTCAGTGTTATAAAAATGGCAATTGCGAACTTCAGGCATTGGCGCACGAATATTCTGTTGGTGAAAACCCACTGATCGACTTGGTTCCTTTAAAGAACTTCCAGATTGACTTTTCTTCTCCTTCTATTATAAAGGACGATAGTAAATGTATCCGTTGTCAAAGATGTGTAAGAACTTGTGCCGATCTGCAGGGTGTAAATGCACTTGCCGTAGCTTATAAGGGACATGAGCAAAAGATTACCAGTTTCCACGATCGTTTACTTTCTGATGTAGTATGTACCAATTGTGGTCAGTGTATTATTCGTTGTCCTACTGGTGCCCTTACCGAGCGTAACTATCTAGAGGAAGTTTGGGATAATATCCTGGATCCTGAAAAACATGTTATCGTTCAAACTGCTCCTGCAGTTAGAATCGGATTAGGTGAAGAATTAGGCTTTGAGCCAGGGCAAAGAGTGACCGGCAGAATGGTTACTGCCCTTAAAATGTTAGGATTCAACGCTGTTTTGGATACCGATTTCACTGCCGACCTTACCATTATGGAAGAAGGTACTGAACTTCTTACCCGTCTGAAGAAAAAACTTGTAGATAAAGACGAAAGCATCAAGCTTCCTCTAACTACTTCTTGTTCTCCGGGATGGATTAAGTTTGTTGAGCACACCTTCCCTTCCTATCTCGATAATGTATCTACCTGCAAGTCGCCACAACAGATGTTTGGAGCCTTAGCAAAAACTTATTACGCACAGAAGCAAAATATCAATCCATCGAAGATTGTAAGTGTTTCTATAATGCCATGTACTGCCAAGAAATACGAAGCAAACAGACCTGAAATGCGCGATAGTGGATATCAGGATGTCGACTATGTATTGACCACACGAGAATTGGCAAGAATGATCAGACAAGCTGGTTTAGATTTCACTAAGCTGGAAGAAGACAAGTTTGATTCCTTGATGGGTAATTCAACCGGTGCTGCCGTAATATTTGGCGTAACTGGCGGTGTAATGGAAGCTGCCCTTCGTACTGCATACGAAATCGTAACTGGTAAGGAAGTTCCTTTCGATAATCTTGAAATCACACCTGTTCGTGGAATGGAAGGTATTCGCGAAGCAAGCGTAAAAATAGAAGACTGTCAACCCGATTGGGCATTTCTTGAGGGAGTTGAACTCAAGTGTGCTGTTGCTCATGGCTTGGCTAATGCTCGTAAAATCATGGATGCCATAGATCAAGGCAAAGCCGACTATCATTTTGTGGAAGTTATGGCTTGCCCTGGTGGATGCCTGGGTGGTGGTGGACAACCAATTCCTACAGATATGGATATCCGTATGGAAAGAGCCAGAGCTATTTATGAAGAAGATAGAAATATGCCTTTACGCAAAAGTCATGAGAATCCTGAAATCGTAAAGATTTATGAAGATTTCCTTGAAAAACCAAATAGCCATAAGGCACATGAATTACTGCATACTCACTATACAAAGCGTGAGCGTTATTAAATCATTGCAATAAGGAAAAAAGGCTGCTGAATAGGCAGTCTTTTTTTTGTGCTTTTTTAATAATGTTCTTATATCGTAGTTTTTCCCTTACTCCTTAAAATACTTATCCAAGAAATTATAAAGCGGTTTTAAAGTTTGTTTTTGCAAATCCCATAACTCTTTATCTAGGTAATTTCTTTTTGCATCTTTGGCTTTTTCCTGATTATCTCTATCACTGGGTAAAAGAATCTGACAATAGGTATAGATTTTTGACTTTTGTGGAGGTATCGTTAATTTTTGATTATTATCTTCTCCTGCTTGGGTTATGCATCCTTCAAACTTATTCCAACATTCCGTAAAAAAGAGATTCTCTTTCACGAAGATGCTTTCCAGCAATGTTTCCAGATCGCCATCATTCTTATTGTTTGGAAAAAGGTAGATATCCTCTGGGTCAATATCAATCTTTTGCTTCTTTAAGTCTGCAATAATCTTATTGGTACGTGCAACTTTTCCTCCATCTTCAATACCTGTTTGATCGGCATCAAGTATAAATATGATCTTCTTATCATCTTCAATAGCTGGCAGATAATTATTCTTTACAAATTCTGTGTTAGCAACATGCTGAAATCCTCTGATATTTACCCAATATCTTTTGAGTTCATTTTTTGTAAGCCCATATTTACTACAAATCAAATCCTCCAAAAACTTTTTATCGGCTATTCCTTCAAATACGATAATAACATTGCATTTTGTATGATTCATTACCATCCTCTGATTTCATTGTCGGTTAAAATCAAGTTGCGCATTTCATCAAAAGTGAATGCAGTTCCTGTATGTTTTAGATCTTTATTTCGATTCAGTTTGATCAATCCAAAATCGTCGGCATATTCAGGGCTTTTCTCCATTACAGGCAATAGGCCTTCAAGGATTTCTGCATTATGAGTGGTAATAAATAGTTGGTTGTTATTGGCCTTTGCTATTTTAAATAGTTGCTCCCACAAAAGACTAAGCTTTGTATGATGTAAGCCATTTTCAATTTCATCAATCAGTATTATACTGTTTTGATTTGCTGAAACTGTAAGTATAAGCTTAATGTATTTATTGGTACCATCTCCCATGATTTGTATAGGATAAAGACTATTGGATTCTTTTGTACCTACATAAATTATACTCTGAAGCGGACTAAGTTCATTGATTTCGGGAAAAGCCAATTGTAAAGAGTTGATTAATTCTTCCTTCTTCCTGTTAACAAGGATTTGTTCCAGAGATAAAAGAAAGTCGTTTGAGTCCCAATTTCTACCTCCAAGAAATACGCCCTTAAGACTTTCTTGATAATTTTTGGGAGTTTGAATATCAATATGAAGATTATTTCCTTCTTGGTTCAATTTATTTATGGCTTCAAAACTTACACTCTTTCCTTGCTTCTTGAAAGTAAACTTATACTTTACTCCCACTAAATCCTGATTTATTGACGACATTGAACTAATGGAATTGTCTTTAAAAAGTGGGGATATTTTTAAGCTTCTATCTTCGGTTCCGTTAGTAAACTTTGATTTAAATTCTGGCTGCTTATTGGTATTTGTTTGATAGAAAATAGTATCAAAGCTTTTAAGATTGTTTATTCCTCTTAGGTTTTGTATAATGTTATAGGTTCTGGAATTTGTTGGACCTGAGTTTAAAAATATAGCTTCCAATACCGTAGACTTTCCACTGTTATTGTTTCCAACCAAAACATTAAATTGCTTTATACCTTCAAGGCTCAAGCTTTTAATGCCTCTAAAATTCTTTATGTCAATTGATGTATAATGCATATTTGAAGGAATTGAATACTATACAAAAGTAGTATAAAAAGATACAAAAGTATCGTAAACGAAACTTTTGTATAGTTTGTAAGCTTCTTATCGGTAAAATAATATCGATTGAAATTTCTGTTAAACTCCCTAATCTTCACTATCTACAACCATTCTAAACTTATAGCCATCCTCAATCGCATTCTATTTTTCATTACCTTGCTATTTCCAAATCAAGACAAACTCCCCGACTATCCCTCGGAATTTGTCTTACATGAATAAATAAACAATAAAACCTATTCTATATGGAATATACTTTATTCGAGAACAAACTCACTAAAGACATCGAAGACGATTATTCTGCCAAACATGTCAATTCAATTAAACGCGATCGCGTACATCTAGTTCAAGAAATTACAGGTCCTGGCTCTATTCTTAAGGAAACTGAAACCAATGCAGTAATCAATGCTTACTGGAACCAGATTATAAACTACATCAAAGCTGGCGAGGAATACAGAGACGAAAATATTGCCGTTTCACTAAGTATTTCTGGTACGTTTATTGGGAAAGATGCCCGATTCGACCGCGAAGACCACGAGGTAAATGTTAGCATAAATCCGTCAAAGGTTTTAAAGCAAGCTGCACGCGATATTCGTCCGCAGTATGTTGATCCTAACTTTGAGCGTGCAATTATTTCTAATGTATTTGATTGGGGCAGCAATTCCGAAAATCGCAATCTTACTCCAAACGGAGTGCTTGAAGTGAAAGGTATTAATATGAAAATCTATGAACATCCGCAATCTGGCGTTTTCTTTATCGATAAGGAAAGTGGCGAGGAAGTTAAGGTAGATCATGTTAGAGTTAACGAACCTCGAACCCTACAGTTTAAGGTTCCTGCTTTAACGGCCGGAACTTATAAGCTTGAAATCAGAAACTCAACCCTCAATTCAATGCAACTGCGCACTGGAGGCTCTGAACTGGATTTCACCGTTGCTTAACGATATTTAAAGCTTGCTTAACCGCAAGCTTTTTTGGTTTAGAATAAAGAATAGTGAAAACGAAAATTCCCAAATAAAAAATAACTCATTAATAATTATTAAAAATGACATTTGATTGGCTCGTTAATCTTGGTATTCCTGTTATTGTTTCTATTGCTGCAACCGTAGCTGGTGGAATTATAAACCGAAAAAAGCTCAAATCCGAAATAAAAAAATTAGATTCTGAAACAAATAAATGCAATCAAGAAATACAAAATCTGAAAGAGATAAAACCAATGCTTTCCATTGATATTTTGAGAGAAAGAGAAAGAAAATTCTTTGATATAAAACTTGAAGCTTTAGCTGAGCTACACCGCTTAAATATTGAATTATTCAGAAACGATATAATTTATATAAATGGGGATCTTCTTTGTGATGATGAAACTGATATATACAATTCATGTTTTATGGATAATTCTCAAAAGGTTTGGAGCATGGCAGAAAACTATAGAATCAAATACATGTATATTTTACCAAAAGAGGTTGAATCGGAAATAAATGAATTATTTACAAAACTAAACTCATTAGTTCATGAATTTGGAAAAGTATCATCAGTAAATGACTACGATATAACAGATAAAGCTTTAAAACTAATGAAAAACATTCCTAATGATTTTGAAAAAGCAATTGTTGCTTTTGAAAATGATTTAGGCTTAAACACCTCAGTAATAAATTCCTTCATTGAAGAAAACAAACCAAACTCTCAAATGAATTAATTATTAGAAAATGGAAATGTGATAAATACAACCTCAATTGGCCATTA
>JBGRQE010000038.1:0-32347 GCA_041725955.1 Bacteroidales bacterium | reverse complement strand
TATGCTACAGTACATAGACTATTATAATAAGTTTTTGTACAAACCCATTAATTGGTCCTTTAGTTCTGAAAAATTTATGGAAAAAATTAAGGTTTGATGCACTAGGAGTTTACTTTAATACTGTCATAGCCCAATACATTACTGACGATTTAAAAAGCTCTAAGAAACAACCCCAAGAACTCTTTAAGCCCGAAGATGTACAAAAGCAACTGAATGAAATATTGGGAAAGTTGAATACCCTAGAGAAAGCCCAAAAAGGAAAGGGTAAAAAACAAACTATTTACCAAAGACTTCTTAATCTAAGGAAGAAATAATAAGAAATAAAATAGTGTAATTTAGATCGCATAAGATTTTAGTTCTCTTTTTGTTTCTCTGGTTTTTCTTTTGATGATATTATTTTCCATGATTGAGAGGTATTATTGAAATATCCTAAAACATTTGTTGGTAAGATAAAAAATAATGTATATTTGTGTTTCATCTTTAAAAGGGATTATTCTTATTTCGCTTATCAATAGAAACCTAATGATATAAGCCCATATAATTTTAAGCATAAGAGTATTCTACTTACAACTCTTATACAAAAAGTATCCTAAATTTATATAAAAGAATGAAAAAATCTTTATTTTTCTTAAGCCTACTGTTTGTTATAGGAATTTTTTATTCCTGCAAAAAAGACAAGCAAATAGAAACATGTCATGTTAACAAAACTAGCTTTCTTTCTAATGCAAAATCTTCTCCCTTAGAAGTTAGTGTTAGCAGTGTTATTGAAAATGAAAAACATGAAGGAATTTTATTAGATATTAATGAAACAACAAATGAGTATCTAGTACAACGTGTTTTGAGTAGTAATGGAGATGTTATTTCTAGAAAGGATACAGTTTTTAGTCTTGGATCAAATATGTTTTCTATAAAAAAAACTCCTAATGAAGCAGTATTATTTGAGGGACTTGGTTACTGTTTTGAGCTAGATCAAGTTCAATTTAGTATGGATAATGAGAATGTCGCAGTAAGACTTAAAAGTTTTCAAAGACATGATGTTTCGAATCTTAATATTCCTCTAAATTTAACATCAGTAGGAGGAGCTTTTAAAACTATTCTTGGAGCTATTGAAAAAGGAGACATCCTTATAGATCCAAAAAATCCTAGTGGAAGTGGTCCTGATGATGAGGAAATTAGACCTATTATAGGTGTTGTTGTTGTAGTAATTATATTATTAATTCTTATTTTAATTCCTAAAGATGCAAGTTTTGCAGATGCAGTGTTTACTTCATCAGTAGATAATGTTAATATCACACCTCTAGTTTCACAAGATTTTATAATTAGTGAGAGACTGTTTTTTCACGAAAAAATAGTTGCTTAATTAGTTTTTATTTTCGTGTGAGAATAAAAAAATAAAAGACAAAAAACTCTTTTTTATTTATGCTCTTTTATTTCTAAATCAATACTCCGTAATCTTTTTGTTTTTTTAAACTTTAAATTGGTAATCAAGCAATCAGCATTGATTATCAGAAATTAACAAGAAAATTATAGAGTGTTGATTTTAATATTTAAAGGGTTTATTATCAATAATTAGTTGATGCTTGTAATTAAAAGATATGGAATGTTTCTTTTCACTGATTTTTAATAGGGCAAACGCATGAAATTTATTCTCAAAAAAATTCCGTTTAAGAATCAAAGAGTTATGAAAACTAACTTCTCAAATAATACAAAATATGAATTTTGTAATTTACTGACTACCTACTCTTTAGGGATTTGATGCGTTTGCTCTAGATTTTTAATAAAAAAATCAATGTATGATAAAAATGCTTTTGTGGGTTCGTTTAAAACAGTTAGGGCGTGAAATTAATGGACTAGGTTTGTTTCGTTTTCTTTTCTTATTGATTTCAGTTTTCTTCTTATTTGTATATATTGATAGTAAGCTGAGAGGAATCATCCATTTTCCTGTTGTTAGTTTGGGGTGGTTTGGAGTATTGTTTTGGATGCATATCAAACGACCCGATAAATTATTTCTGAAACAATATTTTAGGTGGCATAGGGTAGTAATGTTATTGGAGTATTTTCTTTTGTCTATTCCTATTCTGCTATTTGAAATATATCATCAGCAATGGAGTAGTATTTTTATTTTTTTATTTTTATTACCCATAGTGATATTGGATTGGGATGTTAGTAGATTCCAAGTAAGAAGAAATTTTTTTGATTGGATTCCTTCAGATGCCATAGAATGGAAAGCTGGTTTGAGAAAATATTTTTGGTTCTTTTCTCTAGTTTGGTTATTAACAATTGTTACTTCATTTTTTGTGGGGAGTATTCCGTTAGGATTGTTTTTATTGGGTGTTTTGTGTGTGAATTTTTTTGAGAATTGTGAGTCGGATCAGATCCTGTATTCTTATGAAAGATCACCAAAATCTTTAATAAAGTTAAAGCTTATACGACAGCTAGAGCTTTTTGCGCTTTGTACTTGGCCTTTAATTGGTTTATTTTTATTTTTTCATTGGGATTATTGGTATATTCTAGTTATTGAATTTTTTGTGTTTTGCAGTTTACATCTTTATATGATTTGTTTAAAATATGCTTTTTTTAAGCCAGGGAAAAAATCTACGACAACAGTTCTGTACGGTATTATAGGGTTTATATGTAGCATAACAACAATATTACTTCCTATTGTTTGGCTTATGTCTATTTGGTTTTATTATCAATCACTTCAAAAATTAAATTTTTATTTAGATGATTACAATTAAGCATTTGAGCCTATCTTATAAGAAAGGAGTAAATATTATTAATGATCTTAGTCTAGATCTGTCAAAGGCAACTATTCATGGAGTGGTTGGATTTAATGGGGCGGGAAAAACAACCTTATTAGATTCTATCTTTGGATTAAAAAAAACTGTTAAAGGTGAAATTATTATTGATAATGAGTTGCCTACGAAAAAGAAAATAGCTTATTTACCTACCGAAAACTATTTTTATTCAAATATTACCGGAAAAGAATATTTGGCTTTATTTGAGAATTCAGATTTTGACTTAGATAATTGGAATCGTTTGTTTAAACTACAATTAGATGTAATTATTGACACCTATTCAACAGGAATGAAAAAAAAATTGGCTTTTTTGGGAATATTAAAACAAGATAAGCCATATTTGATTTTGGATGAGCCTTTTAATGGGTTGGATGTTGAAAGTTGTAGAGTAATTCATATGATTTTGTTGCGTTTGAAGGAACAAGGAAAAACTATAATTATTACTTCCCACATTATAGAATCATTAACTCAATTATGTGATCAATTGCATTTCTTGGATAAAGGAAAAATTCAACTTAGTAGTAATCGTGAGAATTTTAAGTGTTTTGTAAAAAATATTGTTTGTCAGATAGAATCCAAGAATCTGGATTTGATAGATTGTTTGATGTTGTAAATTTGATTACTGCTAAGTCATTTTTATGTAAAAAACGACTACACTTTGGTTTTTAACTAAAACATCTTTTCCGTTTTCGCTAGATGTAGCATAAGTGTGGTTACACTATACTGTTACAGTGACTTATGAAATATATTATTGCGACGTGCGACGGATACATGTACACTATTAAAGATTTTAGCCTAAATTGGCTATTTAGGGCTGCCTTATTGGTGGCCTTATTTTTTCTCCAATGCTCTCCAGTTGGGTTTCTATTGGGAATAAGATTTAGTTTTTGCTGTTTTCAGGCTGTTTTTGACGCGTTTTAGTTCATTTACGTGCGTTTTAATTGCTGTTTTTGACGTGTTTCAGGCCGATTTAAGCGATTTTATTCGGATTAGAAGAAAACCTACACAATATAACCGCGAGCTTAAAAAGCTTCTAACAGGCTTACTCTTACCCCCCCTTGTTTTAAATCATTAACGAAATAAAAATGCCTAAGGGGTACTGGTTAAAGATTTAACATATACAAGCCTGTATGCACCCCCCATCCTTTCCGAAAAGGTTTTTTTAGTAAAAGAAGGGATGCGTTTTGTTTTACCCTTCCTTTCTTTTTGGCTTGCTACTTTGAACTACCAAGTCGTGAAGCGGCGCGAAATAACCCGCTTATCTATATTTCTTTTAATTTTGATATTGACTCATGCGCTTGTATACAACGCCTTTGGAGACTTTTGCATCCACCTTAGCACAAAGAACATAACTTGCGTTCTTTCTATCGCCTTAAAAGGGAATAAAAGGGTAATAATCTTCATACATCATATGTGTGTATTCTCTGTATTTTGACTTAAATCGAGTAATAAGGCTTCTGCTTGTGATTGACCAGTTTGGAGTTCTTCAAGTTTCCTTACCTTCTTTTTGAAGTTGGAATAAACTTTGCCACTGCAATCTTTTTTTCTTTCTTTCAGTATCTGATCCACTATTGTGGGATAGTTGATGATTAGTGTTAATAGATTTTTGTCATTCACATTTAATTCATCCCCTTGTATTGTTTGCATTGGTTTATTGTTAAGCTTTACGCGCTTTCCCAATAGTTTCCACACTATATCACTATTACATAAAGATAGAACAGTTTTCCAGTCGTTAATGGCTCTTTTATCTTTTGTAATGCTTCTTAGGTGGGCCAAGTTTTTTACGGTTACTTCTATTCTTCTTAGGTTTTCATAATCTCTTTCTTTAAGGAAAAATTGGGCAAATTCTTTACTGTTTGTTTTAAGTTCGTCGCATTTGGAATAAACTTGACAATGAGGTGATTTTATAGGACTTTTAACAGGCCTTATCCCAATTCTTATTCCTGTATTGTCCGGTTCTCTGAAAGTTTCAAAACCACCGTCACCGCTTTTAGTAGATTTCAAATTATCCTCCAGATAGTCTATTAGTTCAAGATATGGAGAATGCAAAGCCTTAAAATCACGCTTGTAATCTATATCACTTATCCTTGTATCATTAATAAAGACATTAGGGGTTATATTCACAATACCAAGGCTATTGATATATTCTAAGAGTAGTAAGTAATTACCTGATGTAATGCCTTCAAGGTATTTTTCTTGTAAGGCTTTAGCTGAAAGCTCAATCCAAAGTGTTCTTTTAACAATCCTACCTAAAGGTGTATTTTGGGAGTTATGACACCTAGTTTGAAAGGTTGTTGTAATCCCATTTTCTATACGGAGGTATTCTTTTGGGCTATAATCTTCTACCCTAATTATTTCCCCTGTTTCCTTATCTACATCGGTAAACCTTTCTTTTAATTCATCTGCAAGTATTTCTACACTATGCAAAGGAAAGCGTAATTTTAAACTGTCAATTGACGTGCTCATAATAATTAATTTTTTGATTTTGTACTTGGTTAGTGCATATAAGAAAAGCCTCTTACTTCCATGAGTAAGAGGCTTTAATCTTCTTGTAGTCTTATTTCTAAGCTTAGAGGAATATCTCTAAGCGTGTGTTATGTCAAAAAAATCTTTCTGCAACAATTTGGGTACGAACTTGTATTTTTATCGTCAACATGTTGAAAGAAATATGTGCTGTGTTGATACTTATTCTATCAATTTCCTTAAAGCACCAATTATGTATCCTTTTGGATTTGTCGCATCTAATGCTTTTTGTGTGAGACCGCTTACTATCATTAGTATATCTATTTGCTTAGATGCTTTTTCAAAGATTTCTAGGTTGTTTTTTATCTCAGCATCAGTAAAACTGAATTTACTTCTTAAATAGTCAATAACGGGCTTTTCTAAAGTGAAATGAATAGATACTTTCTTGTTCATTTCTTTTTTATGGATAGATGAATCACGGTTTTCTGGAATTAAGTAAGGGTAAATTTTTACGCTTGTGATTTTAGTTGTGAGTTGCTTTCAAAATGTATCTTTGTGGTGTTGACTTACACCAGAAAGAAAAGAAACAATCCGTATTAAAGCGGATCTTTGGAAAGAAATGATTTGTAGATACTTTTTTTGATGGTTATTATTATGATGATTTCTTTATTAATATTAATTTATAAATTAATCTAAGTGTATTTATTAGTAAAATAAATAAAGGTATTTCAAGTACATCATGAATAAGAGATAAAGAAAAGTCATTATAATATAGATACAATGAAAGGGGACCTAGTAAAATAATTAAACCTACGAGGGGGTATATTAATTTATTAAAAATTTCATCCTTATATTTTCTTATCATTGCCATAAATAAATTTAAAAACATCATAAAATAAGTTCATTTGATTTTGTAAATTTACTTTTTTTTAATCAATTTTAACTCGAAAGTTTTACATAAAAACAATTAAACAAACTCCTAAATGAATTTATATATACATTTGTTTTTTCAATAATATTTTCGTAAAAGTTTAAATTACAACCGGTCTGTTTTTTCCACTACTCTTCCTAATGGACAATATTCGGATTTTTTGTCTTCAAAATTTTTAAATGTTTTCATTTATCAAATATCTCTTGGTTTGAGTTATTGATATTGTGTTTCACATATCAAAACTAGTGATTCTTCCCTAGAGGTCTTTTTCAGTCTTACAATTTTTTTGTAATAGCATTTATTATATCTATATTAATTACAATTATCGTATATTTTGTTATTAGTGTTTTGTTTTTTCTTACTCTACCCGACATTTTTTAACCCAGCAAACTCCAATCGATCTCTAGCCAATTTAACAGCCTGATACAAAACCTCTAGATGTTTGTTTTTTAAGCCGCTTCTGACAATATTCAGCCCTCTACGAAAGACACTAAATTGAGGATATCCATGTTTTTTTCTTTTTACAGGCCTTTCTGTGGCATCATGTATTCCTGTTGCCCAACAAATTGTATAAGCTGCGGAAACCAAGGCAAACAGTAGCCGGTATTTTATCAGACTCTTCAAACATGAGCTTTCCAGATTGAAACCTCTTTCTTTTATAGCTTGAAAAAATACTTCAATAGACCACTTTTTCTTATAACTGACCTTGAGTTGTCTTGCGGGTATATTCCCAATCAGATAAAGAAGTTTTCCATCCTTACCATAAGACAATGAAGTATTTAAGAGTTCATGATCTATGATTGCATTTTGAATCAGAACTTCTGTTTTACGATCTTTCATTATTTCTTTTGCAGAAACCCTTTCATATGAAGGAGTAAGAATCAAATGGTTTTCTGGAACACGAACACAAAATGGAATTGACTTATCTTTTAACCAATGAAACCATTTGTGTCCAACAAATTCTCTATCCATTACTAGTATAGTAGATCTATCTTTAATGGATCAACGATTTTCATTATAATTTCCAGTAAGTCTATTCTGTCTTGATAATTGCTGTTACCACTATTATTGTCCAACATCTCAAAGTAAATCGGGACACCCATTCTTTCTACCTGAACTGTCGCACATAAGATATTTATCTGTGTTTTTCCAAAGTCCCATTCTGTCCGATCTATGCTTAATGTATATGTTTTATGATGAATAAAGCTAAGTAAAAAACGTCCGAGATTTATATAATCCAACTGTACTTCATTGAAAAAGCGTTCAATACAACGTTCAGTGGATTTTTCTTTTGCTGCTGATTCTATGTGATATGATAGTTCTGAAAATTGAACTGTACTTCCTTTTATTATACCCTCTAGCATTAAGCAGAAGAATGCTTGACGTTGTTTATTCGGTACTATTTGTAAATCTTGTACGATTTCCTTTATATATGTGAAAGCACTTTGTGCCATGAGAAAAGTTGTTTTTGGGTGTCAGAACCACAAATATCAACTTTTCTCGATTTATTTTATACACTATCTGAAAAATGTCGGGTAGAGTAGGGAGATTGTTGCTTGGGTTAGTAAAATTAATAAAAAAACTATTTCATTTCCTATTACATATAGTATTACCACTTTCAATACTTCTTATTTTGTTGTAAATCCCCAACAAAAAGCATGTGATTATGTTGTGAATTTACAACAAAACAAACAGGATGGAATTATTAAGAAGGCTATTTATAAACTTATTAAAGAATACAAAAACCCAATTTATTCGTGAATTGAATATAAACTGAGTGAACAGAATGATTGGACTAACTGGCGCCAGAGGTGTTGGCAAATCCACTTATTTATTACAAAGAATAAAAGAAACACATAAAAATGACCTCGATTCGGTTCTATACATAAGTTTAGATAACTTATTCTTCTTGGAAAATGATTTAATTAAAATCGTAGATCAATTTGTAAATTTAGGAGGAAAACACCTTTTTATAGATGAAGTTCATAAATATAAGAATTGGTCACTGGCTCTAAAAAACATTTATGACAATTACCCAAACCTTTACATTATTTTTACAAGTTCTTCAATTTTAGATAAAAATAAAGGAAAAGCTGATTTAAGTAGAAAAACTCTTATATAAACAGGAATCTATAATCTTGGAATTATCAGAAAATTTCTCTCCTATACCTATATTTAAAGAATATCTTAAAATAGGTTACTAACCCTTTACTCTTGAACCAGATTATCTGAATAAACTACTTAACGCTATTTCTAATGTTATTGAAATAGACCTGCCTTCTATTGTAAACTTTACTCCAAATAAAGGAATTAGTAAATTACAGAAACCTGATAAAATTTATCTGGAAAATACAAATATTATGTATGCCCTTATGGAACATCCAGATATTGGAAATATTCGAGAGACATTTGTTATGAGTCAATTGCAGAACTGCAATTATAATGTAGCTTATAGTAAAGAAACTAATTTCTATGTTGAAGAAACATATTCATTTGAAATTGGAGGGAAGAATAAAAAGAAAAAACAAATTTAAGGTTTAAAAAATGCTTTTATAATAAAAGATGATGTTGAATTTTCAGGAGGAAATACAATTCCTTTATGGATGCTGGGTCTATTAAAAAAGAAATCCAAGCATTAGATAATAAATTAAAATTACAAAGAGGCTTTCAAAGTTAAGAACCCTTTTGTAATAGTGCTTTATACATATCTTAACTTACAATAACGAATCTCAGAATAGATCATATTATTTTTACAAATAGCTTGTTCGAAAATGGCTTCTTGCTTAAATCCACACTTTTCTAAAACTCTTTGTGAACCTCTGTTATATTCAAATATTCCAGTATAAATTCTAAGTAAATCAAGTTCTTGAAATCCATATTGTGTAATCAGATTTACAGCTTGAGTAGCAATGCCTCTATTCCAGTGAGGTTCTCCAATTAAATAGCCAATTTCTGCACTCCGCCGATAAACATCTTCGCCTAATGACAAACAAATATTTCCAACATAAGCACCTTTGTATTCAATGGCAAAAAAAGTTCTGGGATTTTGATGATTGGCCATTTGCAAAAGAGCTTGTGCATTTTCAATTGTATAGGGACTTGGAAAAGCATCTCTAAGATTTATACTCACCTTTTTATTATTTGCATATTCAACCATTAATGGTAAATCGGACTCAAAATAATTCCGAAGCAAAACTTCTCCTTTTCCTATACTTTTCATTTTTTTTAATATGATATTTAATTTAGCAAAGAATTAAATTACCCCCTTGCCTTTTAATTCTATATATTTATTTATACAATTGACAGTAAGACCCTCAGGAGTAGAGAGTATAGAATAAATTCCATTCCGATCAAGTTCTAAAGAAATTTGCCGTTTTTCATGCAAAATCTTTTCAGCCATCGTTTTTTCGTAAACCTCTTCTATATCTCTGGCCTTCTTGTCAATAAAGTTTTCAAGTTCACTATTACTAAAGAAAACAACTGCTAAGGTATGAAACTTAGATAAAAGGTTATTGCCAATGGAGGCTGACTTAAAAAAAACACATCCCAAAAGATCATAAAATTGTCTTCACCGAATCATACACATTGAAAGAAAAGGAAGCTCAAGTCTTGGAAAAAATTCTTACTCAATACTTTTCTATGGAAAATGACCAAGCGCAGAAAGAATTTGGAGAAATAGCAAAAGAAAAAATCGAAAAAAACTTAGGCGTAAAAAGTGATATGAAACCACAAAAATTTGTACGAACTCTACTAGATGACTATTATACAATACAAACCAAAGAATAGCTATTGATTAGATTTACTTTTAATATATATTGGGAACAGTTTTTATTTTCGAAAACGATATGGATATGTATTTTCTAGAGCATATTCAATCGATATAAAAACTTCCAAATGCTTTCTTTCCTCATTTTTAGGAATAACATCCCTTATATTTGAGCATATTAAAATGTAAATCTGATGAAAAAAGCCACGTTAATTACTCTAATTTTAGGTTTTATTCTATTTTCATGTAGAAACCAAGAACACAAATTCCAAAGTAAAGTATTAAAAACCTATTTAAGTAAAAACTATAGTATAAAAGATTTAGAGGATAAGAAATATTTAATAATCATTCCAGCTGTCCATTGTAAAGGTTGTGTGATTAAAGGACTAAGAACATTAAATCAGATAATAAAGAAAAAAAGGAATAACATCTTATTAATACATTATTCCAACTCCAAAATTCCAAAAAGCTTAGAGAACAAAATAGATATAAGGCTAGATAAAAAAAATGAGATTAGCGATTACAACTTAAAATTAGGAAGTATATCTGTTTTTGAACTAAAAAACCTAAAAATCAAAAATGCAAATCACTTTATAGTTAGCAATTTGCATGAGATTAAAAATTTAAAATTTAATATCTAAAACTCCATGGATCTAGAATACAGAACTATTGCAAAAGATTAAAAAGAAGTCTTTTTCGCAATAGTTCTTGAATTATCTCAATTATTTATAATGCATAGATTCGCGCAAACCTCGTATATAGGAATATGATTCAAGCATATGACTACCAAACCAGGCAAACATTTCTCCATCTACCAGTATCACCTCTTTATTAGGCACTAGTTTTCTGAAATCATCTATATGATGATCTAAAAAAGGATATGGTTCTGTAGACAAAATTAGAACTTCATAATCCAAAGCATTCAAATCTTCAATTACAGGATAATTCCCATCTTTTTTCAATATAACATTTTTAAAACCTGCTTTTTCCATCATCGCATTTATAAAAGAAGATTTCCCTGCGGCCATATAAGGCTCCTCCCATATCAAATACAATGCCTTATGAGGCATTTTAACAGGAGGTAATTCAGAATACAGCTGACGTAAAGTAGAACTAACCTGATTAGCATCATACTGAGCATCCAAAAGTTCTCCGATACGATCGATCATATCAACTCCACTTTCAAAAGAATGAATATCAAAAACATAAACAGGATATTCTTTACTTAACCTATTGATATCTTTTCTGGAATTTTCTTCTTTCACTGCAATTATTAGATCTGGCTCTAACATATGCACCTTATCAAAATTTACATTTTTTGTGCCTCCCACCCTTTCTTTATTGACCAATAAAGGTTCTGGATGTTGGCAAAAATCAGTAATGCCCACCAAATGATGTTGCAGGTCAATTTTACAGATCGTTTCTGTAATACTAGGGCACAATGATATAATGCGTTTTGGGAAATCCTTTAGTTCTATCTCTCGATTTAGATCATCTTTCCAGATCATAATTTCAATTTTTTATAAGAACAATAAATTTAGACTCGATTATTAAAAAGATTCTCTCACTCTGTAAATGCAATTAAAAAACACTTTGTAAATTTGCAAAATGCAAAAACAATTTTCCGAATATATTGAAAATCATCAATTAATAGACAAAGACCAAAAGGTATTGCTTGCTGTTAGTGGCGGTCCTGATTCTGTAGTAATGATTCATCTATTTCATCAAGCCAAGATCGAATTTGCAATTGCACACTGTAATTTCCACTTAAGAGGAAAGGAATCAGATGAAGACGAACAATTTGTTGTCCAACTATCACAAAGATACGCAGTTCCTCTCTTTATAGAACACTTCAACACAAAAAAATATGCAAAGGAGAACGGTATTTCTATTCAGATGGCTGCAAGGGATCTTAGGTATAAGTGGTTTGATGAAATACGCAACGCTAATTCTTTTAACTTTATTGCAACAGCCCACCACGCAGATGATGCTATAGAGACCTTCTTTATCAATACAATCCGGGGAACAGGTATAAAAGGACTTCATGGTATTTTACCAAAACAAGGGAATATTATTCATCCTTTGCTTTTTATGACCAAGGATAATATATTTAACTATTGTGAAGATAATAAACTGGCATTTCGGAGCGACTCCTCCAATGATTCGGATAAATATATACGTAATAAATTACGTCATCATGTAATTCCTATAATCAAAAATATACAACCAAACTTCAATTCAATAATGCTGGATAACTTTGAACGAATAAATAGTCAGGAAAATTTACTCCAAGCGCTGGTAGAAAAGGAATTTGATAAAATATGCAATAAGCAAGAGAATAAAGTCACCATTGATATTGACAGACTTATGCAGATTCCATACCCTCTTGAAGCATTAAGAATGTATTTGAGTGCATATCATTTTAATTTCGACACTTGTTCAGATGTTATTTATTCGTTAAAAAATGGACAAAGCGGAAAACAATTCTTATCACCAACACACTCTTTATTACGTGATCGTAAGGAACTTATACTTATTTCTGCAGAAAGAAAAGAAAAATTTGACACAGAAATTGAAATTTCTATAGATACTTTGGAAATCATATGCCCGTTTCCATTAAAATTTAGAACTACTACAAATAAACCTAATGAGGAAACTCTAAAGAACTCTAATTTCGCCTTTTTAGATAAGACCAAACTTAAATTTCCTTTGATTCTTAGAAAATGGAGACAAGGAGACAAGTTTAAGCCTTATGGCATGAAAGGATATAAAAAAATAAGCGATTATCTTATCGACAAGAAAATCAACCTAATACAAAAAGAAAACACTTGGGTCATTTGTTCCGAAGAGGAAATAGTTTGGTTGGTTGGGCACAGAATTGACGATCGATTTAAAATTCAAAATAAGAACGAAGAAAAATTCTTTATTGAACTATCGGTTGATTAAAAACTACTTTTTTTTACAAAAAAACTTTTTGTCTAATTCAAAAAGCAACCTCTATGATCAAAGGGTTGTCAATATTTATAAAAGACTTTTTGTTTTTTTAAAAGCTGATTTAATTGAATAAACAAATATTAGTAATGAGCAGGATGCAACAAATGAAAAGGAGTTTGGTTACTACTTTCATTTTTTTGGCCTTTTTTGCATTTATATCAAACCTAAATGCACAAATTTTAGAGCCAGTAAAATGGAAGTTTTCCAAAGAGAAGCTATCAGACAATGAATATAAACTAATCTTCAAGGCTAGTATTGATGAGCATTGGCATTTATATAGTCAGCATATTGAAGACTATCCAAACCCTCCGGCAACAGCCTTTACCTTTGATGGTGTCGACAGATCTGAAAATCCAGATAATTATAAAGGCGATGGTTTTGACCTTGCAGGTCCTGTCGAAGAATTATCAAAGGTTAAACGTGTATTTGATAAAAACTTTGATAAAGAAATTGCCTATTTCTCTAACGAGGCTATTTTTGCACAGACAGTAAAAATTACTACCAATAAACCAGTTACCATAAAAGGTTTTGTGGAGTACATGAGTTGTGACGATAGTAGATGTTTGCCTCCTGGTGAAGAAGAATTTTCATTTTACTTTAATGGTGCTAAAGCTAATACACAGGTAGCAGCGAGCAATGATAATAATACAAAACAAGATATTACAGAAAATAGCGATGTCCCAGCTACTACTGCAAATTCACATGCAAGTACTGCAGAAACAGGAAAATCTCTTTGGGGATTCTTTATTACTGCAATTATAGCTGGTTTACTTGGTATTTTGACTCCCTGTGTATTTCCAATGATCCCAATGACAGTGTCATTCTTTATGAATGATACTAAAAGTAAGACAAGAGCAAGAATGGAAGCTATTGTCTATGGAATATCTATTATTGCCATTTATACAATAGTTGGAGTTGTTGTTGCAATTATTGCAGGACCAGAAATCGCTAACTGGCTGAGTACTCATTGGATTCCAAATATATTATTCTTCCTGGTATTTCTGATCTTTGCTTTCTCATTCTTCGGAATGTTTGAAATTACACTTCCTAGTTGGGTCGTAAACAAAGCAGATAAGCAAGCAGATAAAGGAGGATTTTTAGGTTCATTCTTTATGGCATTAACCTTAGTATTGGTATCTTTTTCATGTACAGGTCCTTTAGTAGGTTCAATATTGGTAGAATCTGCTGGCGGTCAATTACTAAAACCTATTGTAGGTATGCTTGGCTTCTCATTGGCCTTTGCTTTGCCTTTTACTTTCTTTGCATTTATGCCAAAACTATTGGGAAATCTTCCTCGCTCAGGAGGATGGTTGAACTCTGTAAAAGTTGTATTAGGTTTTCTTGAATTAGCACTTGGACTTAAATTTTTAAGCATTGCCGATCAAACTTATCATTGGCACATTCTTGATCGCGAAGTATACCTCGCTTTATGGATTGTAATATTCTCTTTGATGGGAATTTATTTGCTAGGTAAAATTAAATTTAATCACGATAGTGATATAAAGTTTTTAAGTGTTCCAAGATTAGTATTAGCAATTATCACATTCTCATTTGTGGTTTACATGATTCCTGGAATGTTTGGTGCTCCATTAAAAGTGCTTTCAGGATACCTACCTCCGCAACAAAGCTTAGACTTTGATTTAAATAAGATTGTTAGAGAAAATGTAAAATTGTATTCAGGCAACGGTAATGGATCAGGAACTTCGTCAGAAATATGCGAAACTCCAAAATATGCAGATTTCTTACACTTGCCTCACGGACTAGAAGGATATTTCGATTACAAGCAAGCTTTAGCTTGTGCTAAGAAACAAAATAAACCAATTTTTATCGACTTTACTGGCCATGGATGTGTGAACTGTAGAGAAATGGAAGCTAATGTATGGTCTAATCCAGAAGTACTAAAAAGACTTCGCCAAGATTATATTGTTACAGCACTATATGTCGATGATAAGACCAGGCTTCCTGAATCGGAATGGTATACTTCATCTTATGACAATAAGGTAAAAAATAGCATTGGAAAACAAAATGCAGATTTCCAAATTACCAAGTATGGGGTAAACGCTCAACCCTATTATGTTTTGGTAAGTCCTAATGGAGAACTTCTGGCTAAACCAAGAGCTTATGACTTAAATGTTCAGGCTTTTGTAGAGTGGCTAGACTGCGGATTGGAATATTTCAATGCGGGTAAAACGTATAAGGAATAATGAATAAGTAAAATTCTTTCCTGTTTTTGATACAAAATCAGTTATGAGGTAAATTAGATGCATTTCTAATTTGCCTCTTTTTTTTAGCTACTTCAGTAAAGTTTTAAGTTTTTTCTTAAAAAAACTTAAAAACATATATTTATCTGTATTAATCCAACCTAAAGGTTTTTTAATTTTTCGTATTCTTGCATGGACAAAATAAGGGGATTATAAGTATTTCGGAAAGCGATCGCTTTTTACCACTAATTTTTTCGTAAATTCGTTCATAACAAAAAAGTTAGACACTGAAAAACAAATTAAGCCCTAAGTATTATTTGCAAAGATTGGATATTTGATGAAAACAGCTCTTTTTGGAAAAGCACTTAGCCCTGAAAACAGGGTACATGTGCAGTATTTAATAAAAAAATTAGAAAAAGAAGCTAGACAATTATATATATACAGCAAATACTATGATATTATTTGTAATTGCATAGACTTTACTGTACCTGTTATCGTCTTTTCTAGTCATGAAGAAATTAAAAGTGAAATTGATTGTTTAATTTCAATTGGAGGAGACGGAACCCTTCTTGACTCTGTGCCACTAGTGCGAGATTCAGGAATACCCATTCTTGGAATAAATGTAGGTCGATTAGGTTTTCTTTCCAGTGTTTCAAAAGATGAGATTGATAATGCAGTGGCTTGTCTACGGAATAAAACCTACGAATTAGATGCCCGAGGACTACTGAGGTTAGACACCAAAGAAAAATTATTTGGAGAACTTAACTTCGCCTTAAATGAACTAACAATCAATAGAAAAAACAGCAATTCATTGATTGTAATTCATGTATGGATCAATGATAAATTATTAAATTCATATTGGGCTGATGGGATAATTATTTCAACTCCTACAGGCTCGACTGCTTACTCTCTAAGCTCGGGTGGACCAATAATAACACCTGAAGCAGAATGCTTTGTAATTACCCCTATTGCAACACACAATTTAACGGTTAGACCATTCGTTATTCCTGACAATTGCCGCATTCAAATTAAGATTGAAGGCAGGGATAAGGAATATTTGGTTGGGCTAGATTCTAGGAGTGAATCCATAGATTCATCCGTTAAATTAGAAATTGTAAAGGAAAAATTTCAAGTTAATTTGGTTCGGATACCAGGAAAGCATTTTCTTGATACTATAAGAGAGAAATTGAAATGGGGTCAGGATATCAGGAATTAATTTAAAACTGAGATTTAAAAAAAAATAATAATTTTACATGCCTAAAGCCAATTCATAAGAATTGGAATTTGAAACGGATAAAACGACACCTACATGAGGAAAACATTTTTCGGATTATTTTTTTCTATTCTTTTAGCACTTGGTGCCAAAGCCCAGAATCTAGAGGTTGGACTGTTCGCAGGGGGATCTTACTACCTTGGTGATATTAATCCTGATATACATTTTGCTCAAATGCATCCGGGCGTTGGCGCTTTAGCACGTCTGAATTTAAACAACCGATGGGCAGTACGCTTAAACGGATACTATGGGGAAGTATCTGGAGATGACACAAAAAGAAAATACGTTGAAGGAAGAAATTTAAAATTCAACTCTGCAATTTTGGATATTTCAGCCACTGCAGAGTTTAACTTTTTGGAATACTTTACAGGAGCCTATATGGATTACTTTACCCCTTACATATTTGGAGGAATAGGAATCATTACATATAACCCTAAAGCTAATGGTGAAAACCTTCGCGACTTAGGGACTGAAGGGCAGCTTGTTGGATTCAACGGAAGGTCAAAATATGGAAACTTATCAATGACTATTCCTTTTGGATTTGGTTTTAAATATAGCATAAGCAAAAAATTATGCTTGGGTTTTGAATGGGGAATGAGAAAAACCTTCACCGACTATATCGACGATGTTAGTAAAACCTATTATCTTGATGGAACCAAAATTAATCCAGGAAACCCAGAACAAGCTCTTTCTGATCCAACATTAAATCATCAACCTCAAATGCAAAGAGGAAACTCTGAATTTAATGATTGGGTTAATTTTACAGGACTTACACTTACTTATAAGATTGAATTAGTAGATCAAAGTGGATGTCCTAGAGGTTACAGAAAAAATAAAAGATAAAAAGGTTAAGGCTTCAAATATTCGAAAGAAAATGAGCTTAAAGGAGAAAATAGATTTGGAAAGATTGCCAAAACATGTTGCTGTCATTATGGACGGCAATGGTCGTTGGGCAAAGCAGAAAGGGAAATTGAGAACTTTCGGACATAAAAACGGCGTTGTTGCTGTGAGAGAAACTTCGGAAGCCGCAGCTGAATTAGGAATTAAGTACTTAACTTTATATGCCTTCTCTACTGAAAACTGGAAAAGGCCTAAATTTGAGGTGGATGCACTAATGAACCTACTGGTGTCAACAATTGAAAAAGAAACTGTTACACTGAATAAAAATAACATCCGCCTTCAAGCAATAGGAAATTTAGAAAGTCTCCCTGAAAAAAGTTATCGCTCTTTAATGAGAGCTATTGACAATACCAAGGATAACACCCGAATGACTCTCGTTCTTGCTCTTAGCTATAGTGCCAGATGGGAAATTATTAATGCAGTAAAAAATATATCTAAAGAAGTAAAATCTGGAAGTTTAAATATCGATGATATCAACGACCAAATGTTTGCTTCACATCTAACTACTGCTACAATACCCGATCCTGAACTATTAATCAGAACTAGTGGAGAACAAAGAATAAGTAACTTCTTACTGTGGCAGATTGGATATTCTGAGCTATACTTCACTCCTGAATTATGGCCTGATTTTAGAAGAGAAAATCTGTATGAAGCTATTGTGGACTACCAATCCAGAGAAAGAAGATTTGGAAAAACAAGTGAACAAATTACTAAGTAAATCCGGAATGATTGTGTCGTTTAAAAACAATAAAAGAAACATTTTTTACAGCTGGCTGCCGTGCATCTTAGTAGCCCTATTATGCTTAGGAAAAAGTACTGCGGTAAAGGCCCAGATTTCCTTAGGAGATTCAGAAAAAATCAACTTAGATTATACCCAACCAAAGACTTACACAATTGGGGGCATAGTTGTTGGTGGAGTAAAGTATTTAGACCCCTCTGTTCTTACTATGTTATCGGGACTAACTGTAGGTGATAAAATCAAAATCCCTAGTGATGACATCGCTAATGCAATAAAAAAACTTTGGGAACAAGGTCTTTTTGAAGATGTTAAAATTTCACTGGTGAAAATTGAAGACGGTGAAGCATTTTTAGAAATTTGGCTTAAAGAAAGACCTCGTCTATCTAAGTTCGCTTTTAAAGGATCAAAAGTGAAAAAATCTCAGATTGATGATCTTCGTGAAAAACTTAGCTTGACACGAGGCGATGTTGTTACTGAAAACTTAATGGTCAGAGCAGAAAACATAATTAAACAATATTATGTTGGCAAAGGATACCTCAATGCAGAAGTATATATTCAACAAATTCCAGATACAACTACCAGTAATAGCGTTATATTAAACTTCAATATAGACAGAAATCAAAAGGTAAAAATCTACGATATTAACATTGAAGGGAATTCGGCTTTAACCGACTACCAAATCAAAAAGGCAATGAAAGAAACCAAAGAAAAAGGTGTCTTCAAGCCTGGGGCTAATATTGAAAAATTAATTTACGACATTGTAAAGAACACTATAAAGTTTGATTTTGAAGAAGCTGTAAATGATATTGAAAATTATGCACATGAAAATGTGAAAATTAGAATATTCAAACCTTCAAAATATATTGAATCCGATTTCAAAGAAGATTTAAATAGTGTTATCGCAAAATATCAGGAAATAGGTTACCGTGATGCACAGATTGCAAACGACTCTGTTATAAATAACGGTGATAACACAGTAAGTGTTTCTATAAATATAGATGAAGGAAAACAATATCATTTCCGAAACATTACATTTGTAGGAAATACAGTTTACCCTACCGAATTACTGAGAGAGCGTTTAGATATTAAAAAAGGAGATATTTACAACAAACAGCTTTTGGATAATAACCTGAATTTTAATCAAAATGGATTAGATGTTTCTTCATTATATCTGGATAATGGTTACTTATTCTTTAGCGCAACACCTGTTGAAGTAAATGTTGAAAATGACTCTATCGACCTCGAAATAAGGATTCATGAAGGTCAACAAGCACGAATTAACCGTGTAACTGTAAAAGGAAATACAAAAACCAACGATCATGTAATTATGCGAGAAATCAGAACTCTACCTGGAGATCTATTTTCTCGTGCACAAGTAATTCGTACAATCCGAGAATTATCCCAGCTAAAATACTTCAACAACGAAGGTTTACAGCCTGATATTCAACCAAACTATAAAGATGGTACAGTTGATATTGAATATGTAGTTGAGGAAGCTTCTGCAGATCAAATTGAGCTTGCAGGTGGATACGGATACGGTCGTGTAATTGGAACTATTGGTCTTTCTTTTAATAACTTCTCCCTGAAAAATATCTTTAATGGGAAAGCCTACAGACCAATTCCTTCTGGAGATGGGCAGAAATTGTCATTAAGATTACAAACATATGGAAAAGGTTATTTAAGTTATAGCTTCTCTTTTACAGAGCCATGGCTTGGTGGTAAAAAACCAAATTCATTGACACTTTCATACTACCACTCTCTATACAGATCTGAAGCAGCAAAATCTGATCCTAGCTACTATGAATTTAAAGTAGATGGATTATCTGTAGGATTAGGAAGAAGATTAAAATGGCCTGATGATTTCTTTACAGCAGGAATTTCACTTAACTTAAATAAATATAAGTTAAAGAACTATAAAATATTCTCATTCGACCAAACAGGAAATGGTGATTACTATAATATAAACTTTGCATTGAATATTGGTAGGAATTCAACTGATGATCCAATTTACCCACGTAGAGGTAGTGATTTCCTTTTCTCAGCAGAATTAACTCCTCCATACTCATTATTCCAAAATAAGAATTATGATAGACTCTCTCCTGCAGAAAGATATAAGTGGATTGAATACCACAAATGGAAATTTACTGCAAGTGTATTTACCGAAATTGCACCTAAACTGGTTATTCATAGTCGTGCAAAACTAGGATTCTTAGGTGCTTACAATCAAAATGTAGGAGTAACTCCTTTTGAAAGATTTTATCTTGGAGGAGATGGTCTATCGAACTACAACAATTTTGATGGTCGCGAGATAATTGGTATGAGAGGTTATACCAGCCAGGCAATTGTTCCTCAAAACAATAAAGGTCTTGGTGGAACTATATTCTCTAAATATACTTTAGAACTTAGATACCCACTAACCTTGGCTCCTAGCAGTAAGATATTTGCGTTCTCATTCCTTGAAGCAGGGAATACATGGGGAAGTTTTGACTCTTATGCCCCATTCCAATTATACAGGACTGTAGGAGTTGGAGTAAGAATATTCCTTCCTATTTTCGGAATAATTGGACTGGATTACGGTTATGGTCTTGATGATATTCCTGGCAATCCAAATGCAGGAAAAGGACAATTCCATTTCAGTCTAAACAATTCAATCGATTAATCGAATTTTTGGCAAAATATTTGTTATATATAAAAACAGCAGGTCGAAAGCCTGCTGTTTTTCAAAATATAAATCCCTTTTAGAATTCAACAATACTGGAGGAAATAGTATGAATAAAATTATCGTAAGTTTTAGTTTATTTTTTTTCCTAGCCATAGGAAGCACATTTGCACAAAAATATGCCTATGTTGATACCAAGTACATCTTGGAAAACATACCTGAATATACTGACGCACAAACTGAATTAGATGAAACTGCAAAAAAATATCAAGAGGAAGTAGAAAAAGCTTTTGATGAAGTTGATAAACTTTACAAAGCTTATCAAGCAGAATCAGTTCTTTTACCAGAAGATATTAAGAAGAAAAAAGAACAAGAAATTGTTGAAAAAGAAAAAGAAGCTAGAGATTTGCAAAAAAAATATTTCAACCCTGACGGTGATCTTTTTAAGAAAAGAGAAGAATTAATTCAACCTATTCAGGAAAAAGTATACGATGCAATTCAACAACTTTCTCTGGAAAATAACTACTCTTTTGTATTTGATAAATCAGGAAGCCTTACTATTCTTTATTCAAATCCTAAGTTAGATATTAGTGACGATGTTCTAGATGAAATAGGAAATGTTATGCAGACTGTTCGAAAGGAAAATCGTAAAAAATAATTACCTTTAGAAGACAATTTCTACTTTAGAAGTTATAAAGTAGTTTTTTAGTCAATCTAAACCAAAAAAATAGAATTAAAGGAAGCTCTTTTTAACATATATTAACAACTCTCAAAGGGAGGTGTATTAAAATATTTTTAAATTTGCGCTTCAATCAATATAATTAATCATTAGTTATTTGCAATGAAAAAGATATTTAATATTGCTGTTGTATTGGCGTTTTTATGCATCTCAATGGGAGCATTCGCTCAAACCAATGCTAAACTAGGCTATGTAGATTCTCAATCTATTTTGGAAGCTCATCCTGAAAAGGACAATATCCAAAAAGAGTTACTAAAATACAGTCAATCTCTTAAGGATCAACTTCAAGCTATGAACATTGAGTTACAAAACAAAGTTCAGGAGTACCAAAATAATGAAGCTACCTTGTCTGATTTAGTAAAGCAAACTAAAGTAAAAGAGATTCAAGATCTTCAAAAGAGAATTCAAGAATTTGAAATGACTGCAAACCAGGAATTCAATAATAAACAAAACGAATTACTTGGTCCAGTACTAGAAAAAGTTCAAAATGCAATAAAAGAAGTTGGTAAAGAAAAAGGATATACATATATCTTTGATCTAACCAGTGGAAGTTTGGTGTATTACGAAAAAGGAGATAACCTAAATGATGCTGTAAAAGCAAAGTTAGGCATCAAGTAATTAATACGACTTAAAAAAAAAGCTGCTCAATGAGCAGCTTTTTTTTTATTTTTCATCGTCATACCAACTGGCATACATATTATAACTATTAGCGATTCGGTTTATTTCTCCTTCAAGAAGATCAGTATCAACCTCTTTTATACGCTTAGCAGGAACACCTGCATAAACACCTCCAGATTCACAAACCGTACCTTTTGTAATCAAAGCTCCTGCGGCAATTAGAGTATTGCTTTCAACAACAACATCATCCATCACTATTGCTCCCATTCCAATTAATACATTATCATGTATCTGAGCTCCATGCACAATTGCATTATGAGCAATGCTAACATTATTACCTATGTCAACAGGACTTTTCTTATAGGTACAATGAATAACTGCACCATCTTGAATATTTACATTATTTCCGATACGTATATAATGAACATCGCCACGAACAACTGCATTAAACCAAACACTACATTTATCACCGATTTTAACATCGCCAACAATAGTAGCATTATCGGCTAAAAAGCAGCCTTCACCAATTTCTGGCAATACTCCTTTTACTTTTTTTATCAATGCCATAATATATTTTTATTCTGGGTTCTTCGAAATAAAAAAAAGTCTTTTTAAAAAAAACGCTTTAACAATCTCTAAATATTGCTTCACAATTTTGCGCCTTCACGCTTAGGATAATCCATAGAAAAGTGTAAACCTACACTTTGCTTCCGGTTCATTGCCATCTTTATTATTAAGTAGGCATTATTTATCAGATTGCGCAGTTCACAAATATCTACAGTCAATACTGATTTATCATATAAAGCCTCTGTTTCTCTATATATAATTTCAAGACGATCTAAAGCTCGTTTCAATCGTAGATCAGACCGAACAATACCAACATAACTACTCATAATCTGTTGAAGTTCTTTCTTCGTTTGAGTAATTAAAATCATCTCTTCATTCAAAACAGTTCCTTCGGCATTCCAACATGGAATTTCTTCATTAAACTCCAAAGATTGAATAATGTTTATAGCATCACGACTTGCTCTATTGCTAAAAACTGCAGCTTCAAGTAAACTATTAGAAGCCAATCGATTTGCTCCATGCAAGCCTGTGGAAGAACACTCTCCTGTTGCATAAAGGTTTCGAATAGTACTTCTTCCATACTCATCTACTTTTATTCCTCCACATAAATAATGAGCAGCAGGAACAACAGGAATAAAATCTCTAGTTATATCAATTCCAATACTTAAACACTTTGCATAAATTGTAGGAAAATGACTCAAAAGCTCTTCACCTTCAATCTGAGTAGCATCAAGAAACACAAAATCATCTCCAGAAAGCTTAAGTTCTGTATCGATTGCACGAGCAACAATATCTCTGGGAGCCAAAGAACCTCTTTCGTCATACTTATGCATAAAAGGCTCTCCCGCTTTAGTTTTAAGTATAGCTCCTGCTCCACGTAAGGCTTCAGTAATCAAAAATGAAGGTTTCTCTCCAGGATTATATAATGAGGTAGGGTGAAATTGAATAAATTCCATATTTTCAACATGCCCTTTAGCACGATATACCATTGCTATTCCATCACCTGTTGCAATAATAGGATTGGTAGTTGTATTGTATACATTACCACAACCTCCTGAAGCAATCAAAGTAGTTTTCGCTAAAATGGTATGAATTTTATTGGTCTTGGAATCTAACACATAGGCACCATAACATTCTACGTCCGTCGATCGGCGATTAATCTCTACTCCTAAGTGGTGTTGGGTAATAATATCTACCGAAAAATGATTTTCCAGAATAATAATATTCGGATGTTTTTTTGCTTGTTCAATAAGTGCACGTTGAATTTCATGACCTGTACTATCCTTATGATGCAGAACCCTATGTTCTGAGTGCCCACCCTCTCGCGCCAAAGCATAATCTCCTTTAGCATCTTTATCAAACTGGGCTCCCCAAGCAATTAATTCTTTTACACGATCGGTTGATTCCGTTATGGTAATTCGTACAATTTCTTGATTACAAATACCTGCACCAGCATTTAGTGTATCCTTAATATGCTTCTCATAATTATCTGGAGTATACATTACTGCCGCAATTCCACCTTGAGCATATCGTGTAGCTGTTTCATCCGCCTCACTCTTCGAAACAATACAAACTTTACCATATTCAGCTACTTTTAAGGCATAAATAAGACCAGCAATACCTGATCCTATAACCAAAAAATCGACCTTCCTTCTCATTACAATATAATTTTGGTCTATAAAGTCATATTTATGACTACTAGAATTTGTGACAAAATTATAATAATTTGTCTTTGCCTTTAAAATCAAACAACTATTTTATGGAAAACACTATATAGGTGCTGTAAAATGAATAAAGAAACCAGATTGGTTCAAGGCATTAAAAGAATACTCTAAACGAAAAACAACATCATAATAAGTAACAAAATCTAATCCTAATCCATAGCCATAAATCAACTTATTATCAAGTCTATTATTTAGATAATTAAAGTTTGAATCAACATAACCAACATCAATAAATGCATTAAGATATAAGGCATAATGAATTTTATTAAATTTCTCACTTTTTAAAAATGGTAGTGTTCTTTCTTGGGTTGGAATAAGAGCAAACTTAAAATTATTCTTCATCAAAGCAAATTTATCGCCATGAACAACAAAATGCTCATATCCTCGAATAAAATCATTTCCATAGCCTAAACCTCTTTCAAGATAAAAGCTACGATTTGTACCATATGAGAAAAAACCCGTTAAATTAGAAGCAAAAAAGAATCGCTTATTTATAGGTTTATAAAAATCAAAAGTACTTTTAATCTCGGTAAGATCAGGTGAATGTTTCATGATTCCTAATCCAATTTTCGCAAAAGAAGCATCAAAATAATAACCATCTAAAGGATAAGATTTCTGATCTCTAAAATCCGATTTAAAAACATATAATAAACGCATAAAGGAAGGATCTTTCCCTTCATAAGAGAATTTAGGATTTAATGTCAATAATGTATCAGAAAACTCATATTGGAAAAATCCAAGTTCCAAAGAATGTGAATTATTAAAATCTTTACGATATTTTAAAGAAAAGTTAGCAAATATATTTTTTTCAGGAAAATGATCTCTATTCACATAATTTTCAAGCTTATCACTATTTACAGAATATGAAACTTCTTTTAAATTACTAAAACCAACATTCATTTCTGCACCTAAAGTTCGAGCTTTATTTATATAAGGAATCCTATAACTTAAAGAGAATTTTTGCTCATAGCCAAATTGCGTCAAAAATCGTAAGAGTTCATTTCGTCCCCGAAAGTTATAATAATGAAAAAAGATGCCATAATCTACTCTACTAAAATCTCGCTTACGCCACCATTCATTTATATTTCGATCAGCCAATTGAAATACTGGAATTGGCCAAATATACCAACGCTCAACTACCTTTACAAGAAGTTTAACATGATTAGGTTCCGGAAGTTTTTGGGTTTCTATGTTTACAAAATTAAATAGAGGTGTACGCTTTAAATTATATACACTTTGTTTTACCAAAGAATCTAAAGTCGACTCAGATATATATTCCTTTTCTTTAAGCTCTAATTCTCTTAAAATAACAAAATCTTTAGTTTTATTATTTCCCTGAATATCTATTCCTTCGATAAAAACTTTATCATTATCCTTCAAACGTAAATTTGAAGAGTTTTGAGAGTATACAAAACCAAGATTGAAAAAATAAGTAATTACAGCCCAAAATAAAATCAGAAAATATCTTTTCTTTATCATATATATCTTTTATCAGAAAGGCAAAAATACAACTTCCCTTTCATTAGGTCATTAATCAAAACTCAACTTTGGTACCCCAGATTAAATATTGAGATATTTCATTAACGAATCATAACGGTCTTTTAGGGTGTCACTTTCTTCATAAGACTCTGCCCAATATGCTTTTATTTCATAGCCATACCTCCGAAAGGTTTGTAAAATAGCCTCTGGCTTTAATTTATTAATCTTTATATTGACTTCAATTTTTGTTGACTCCGAAAAAGATTTTAAAAACAAAGCTAAAACGCGAGCATTATTTTCTTCAATTAATCGGGTAATTTCAGATAAATAATAATCATTTTGAGACATTTCTAGCACAATAATACTTCCTGGACTATCACAAGCAGAATAATCTCCAACAGCCTTACGTAATTCCTTCAAAGCTACCGCTCCCTTATACTCATTTTTCTCGTTAACAACAGGAATAAGACTAAGTTCATTGGTAACAACTATACGAAAAACATCAAAGATATGCTGGCAAGGCTGAACAAATATCTTTTGTAATGATTTCAGCACCTGCTCAATGGTTCCATTTGGGTTTTTGGCACTAATTATATCTTTTTCACTCAATAATCCAATAAAAACACCTTCTTTAACTACAGGATAATGTATCACACGATACTCATCCATTAATCTAACCGCAGCATCTAAAGAATCTTTTGGTTTTAAGGGAATCAGTGCTTTATTTAAATAATCATTAGCAACCATAAGAAAGATTATTGAGTAATTAAAATTCAGTTAGTAAACTAAAAGTACAAAAAATAAAGTACTTATGATTTCCAAAAATCTTCTTGCATATGATCATCATCCAAAATATTGAGATAATTCTCATAACGCCATAATGCAATTTCACCATTCTCGACAGCTTCCTTAACAGCACACTTAGGTTCTTTAATATGCTTACAGTTGCTGAAATGACATCCAGCCATTCTTTCACGAAATTCAGGGAAACGCTCAGCAACTTCATCTTTTTCAAAATCTAAAAGTCCAAATTCTTTAATTCCAGGAGTATCAATTATATGACCCCCAAATGGTAAATCAAACATTTGGGCAAAAGTTGTAGTATGCTTTCCTTTAGAATGATAGTCTGAAATAGCTCCTTCCTTAAGATCCAATTCAGGAGCTATACAATTTATCAAAGCAGATTTTCCAACACCACTATGACCGGCAACAAGGCTACGCTTATTTTTAAGAACTTCTTTAAAAACGTTTATATTCTCTTTAGTCTTTGCACTTACAATAAGTGTATTATAACCAATATTTTCATATACCAAACGAACTTCTTCAAGTTCATTTTTCATATCTTCATCATATAAATCAATTTTATTGAAAACAATAGTTACTGGTATATGATAGGCTTCTGCAGTTACTAAAAAACGATCAATAAAGCCTTTTGAAGTTCTTGGTAAAGCAAGAGTAACAATAACAACAGCCTGATCTAAATTTGATGCAATTATATGAGATTTCTTAGACAATTTTGTTGCCTTACGAACAATATAATTCTCTCGTGGACATATTTCCATTATAGTTCCAACTTCCTTTGCAGCATCTAAAGTAATCTGAACTACATCACCAACAGCAATGGGATTTGTAGCTTTAATACCTTTAATTCTAAACTGCCCACGCAGTCTGCAATCTACAAATTCTCCACTTTCCAATTTAACAGAATACCAACTTCCCGTTGATCTTACCACGATTCCTTTTTGTGTATCCATATAAAAATTTGAACATCAAATTAAGTCGACAAAATTATAATAAAAGAAATATAAAGTTCAATAATTATTATGTATTGCATTAGTTCAAACGAAAATAATTGCCCGGCATTGGAGTCAACAAGCCTTTAAATTCTAGCTCTAAAAGAATTCCTGACAATATACCGGGCCGAATCTTCATTTCTCCTACTAAAAAATCAAAAGCGACAACAGCTTCTCTTCTTACAATATCAACGACTTGAGATTCTATTGCATTCAGTTCCACAAATAAAGAGGTTTGCCCTCTCTTTTTATTTTTCTCCCAATTCATCATCTTTACCAAATCTTTCGCACAAGTAATTAATGCAGCTTTATTATCTCTAATCAGATAATTACACCCTTCACTTAGGGGCTGATCTATTCTACCTGGAAATGAGAAGACATCTTTATTATAGCCATTTGCAATTTCAGCTGTAATGAGAGCTCCTCCTTTTTTAGCAGACTCAACTACTAAAACTGCATCAGACAAACCTGCAACAATTCTATTTCTTCTTGGAAAATTCTCTCGTTCTGGTGTTGCAGAGGATTTAAATTCAGTAAGTAAACAACCATTTTCTGAAATACGTTTTGCTAAAACATGGTTCACCTGAGGATAAATCATTTGTAACCCATGAGCAAGTACCGATATATTAGTATATTTAAAATCTAGAGACTCTCTGTGAGCAATGGTATCTATTCCATATGCCAACCCACTAACAATAGTAACTCCAAAAGGAATCAAATCTTCCAAAAAACGATGCATTACCTTTGCTCCATAATCTGTAGACTTTCTTGTACCAACTATTGCAAGAGTACGAAGAGGATTCTGCGGTAGAGTTCCTTTATAAAACAATAAATTAGGACAATCATCATGATACTTTAAACGCATCGGAAAATCTTGATCGGTTAAAAATGTCATCCTTACATTATTTTTCTCCATAAAATTTAATTCATTCTCAGCCCTCTTCCATAATTCTTTGTCTTTTATCGATAATTTTATTTTTCGCATTAACCTCGGGGTCATATCAGGCACCTTATCTAAACAATTACTTCCTTCGAGAAACAACTCTTCAAGCGAAACTGAGGAAAGAATTTTCTTCCCTATTTTATCACCCACACTTGGAAGCATAGAGAAAATCAACTTTTCATACAACATCAGACTATTTTTATATTTGTAAAATAATTAACCATAAGATGAAATCAAAACCTCTTGTACTAGTAAGTCCTTTAAACTGGGGGCTGGGACATTCAAGTAGATGTACACCATTAATAAATAAATTACTGGAAAACGACTTCGATATAATTTTAGGAAGTGATGGGCAAGCTTTATCTTTTTTGATGAAAGAATTTCCACAATTAAAATATATTGAGTTACCAGGCTTACAAATAAAATATCCCAAAAAAGGAAATCTTGTACTAAACTTACTAACTCAACTACCATCAAATATTCAGAAACTAAAATCAGAGAATAAAAGGACAAATGAGGCAATACAAAAATATAATATTAAGGGTATTATATCAGATAATCGATTTGGGGTCTACAACAAGGATGTCTATTCTATTTTTATGACACACCAAATTCAAATCCTTACTCCTTCACATACAAAGCTATCAGAAAAAATTGTTTTTAAACTGAATCATCGTCTGTTAGAACCTTTTGATGAAGTATGGATTCCTGACTATAAAGATGAGCCAAGCTTGAGCGGTAAACTTTCTCATGGAATAAAATTACCTGATAACACGCATTATATTGGTCCTCTAAGTAGATTTTCGCAAAATTATTCATTAGATAAAAATACTAGCACTCCCAAAGTTAATATTCTTGCGATAATTAGTGGACCAGAATATCAAAGAACATTGTTTGAAGAACAAATTTACAGTCAACTTAAAGAACTCAATGTTGATTCAATAATTATTCAAGGAAAACCCTCTGAAAACAAATGCTATAAAGACGATAAAATCCAAATTTATTCTCATCTTGAAAGCAACCAACTAAAAAAATTAATTAAAAATACACCTATAATTATTTCAAGATCTGGTTATTCGTCAATCATGGACTTTGTAGTATTAGATAAAAAAGCAATCCTGATTCCTACCCCTGGACAAACTGAGCAAGAATATCTTTCTGAGGAATTTGAAAGAAAAAACATTTTCCCATCATTCTCTCAGAACAATTTCAATCTAAAAACTGCTATAAGTAAATTGGACAATTATTCAGGAATAAAATATCAGAAAACAAATAAAGTTCTAGAAACCCGAATACAAAATTTTAAAAAGACACTTACATAAAAAAGTAGATTTTAACCTACTTAAATAAATAACTTTGCTTTCCGTTTGGAAAGGAAAAACAAAAGTCTAAAGGAAACTTTTGTTCAAAAAAAATGTTTGTTGATATTTAAGAACAAAGAAACAAACCATGATAAACAAGAAAATAAAAATGGCAGAAGTAATTCATCTAGATCATCACTTGCTGCCTGTTATCAACAGATTCGGTATTCAACTTGGCTTTGGAGACAAAACAGTCGAAGAGGTTTGTAATGATCATAATATAAACCCTGATTTCTTTACCGAAATCATCAATGCTTTTCATAATAAAAGCTATTTTCCTCAAAAACAACTTCAAAGATTTTCTGTATATCTAATTATCGATTATTTACAAAAAGCACACTCTTTTTATGTAGATGTAAAGCTTCCTGAAATTGAAAACCTGATTATCAGAATGCTTGATGAATCAAAATTGCCAAAGGAAATTCAAATGGCCATTATTAAGTTTTTTGCTGATTATAAAAAAGAATTTACCACCCATATAAATCAAGAAGAAAACACAATATTTCCTTTTGCACGACAAATAAGCGATAGCTACTATCACCAGAAAAACATTGAAGATACCTACAACAAACTTCAAGATTATTCAATAATAGATTATCGTGACGAACACGATGATATCGAAGAAAAGTTGTTTGACTTAAAAAACATAATAATAAAATACCTACCGCCACAAAAAGACTATAATTTATGCAACCATCTCCTTTCAGAATTATTCGACCTTGAGAAAGATCTTAATGATCATTCCCGAATTGAAGATTTAATTATGGTTCCCATGATTGCTGAAATTGAAAAACAAATCCTCGAAAGAAAAGAAAACTAATAAATGGTAATGAATAGATTCAAATATGCATTAGCAGAAAGCTCTTTCGTTATTCGAGAAGGAATAAAAAGCTTACTAAATAGCTATCCAAACGTAGAACTAGTTGAAGAGGGTAATACTTGTGAGGTTTTGTCAAGCCATAAATTAGATAATTCAATCGACTTACTGATTATAAACATTCCTCAACTGAAGGAAAAAGATATAAAGAAGATAAAGTGGATTTCAGGCAATCATAAGACTAAAATAATTGGTCTTACAGATAACGTATGCCCACAAAAATGGGATAATATCTTTTATGAAATCATTCATATAAACGAAGCAGATAAGAGTTTGTATATCGACCTATTTGACAAAACATTCAAAAACAACCCGAAAGAAAATCAAAACACCCTCTCCCAAAGAGAAAAAGCTATTTTAAAGCATATCGCTATGGGGCAAACAAATAATGAAATCGCAGAAAACTTATTTATAAGCAGCCACACAGTTATGACTCATAGAAAAAACATAACTAGGAAACTTGCTATAAAAACAGTTAGTGGTTTAACTGTTTATGCATTGCTGAATGGAATAGTCAGAATTGAAGAACTTCAATAATCGGTAAGGAATGTAAGCAATTAAGAGCACCTTCTTTACTGTTTATACTTTCCTTAAACCGAATAAAAAAAGCCATTATGCGTTTTATATATCAGATAATCTTTATCTGAGAATCAAAAAGATTACCCAAATAAAACGCAATAAAACATGGCTTCAATTGGAATTTTTTTTGGTAGTACAACTGGAAACACAGAGGCTGTCGCTAATAAAATTGAAGACGCCCTTGATAATTACGAAACCGAAGTAATTAATGTCGCAGACGCTTCAGCTGAAGACTTACAAAGATTTGATTATATAATACTCGGAGCCTCCACTTGGGGAATAGGAGAACTTCAAGATGATATGGATGAATTCCTTCCCAAATTAGAAACAAGCATGTATGGTAAAAAAGCAGCAATCTTCGGACTCGGAGATGCTGAAGAGTACCCAGACAGTTTTGCCGACAGTATTGGGTGTTTATATGATGTCATCAACGATAAAGCGGAAGTTGTTGGTAAATTTCCAACTACAGGTTATAATTACAGCTCTTCTGCTGCTGAAATAGATGAAGGTACATTTGCTGGTTTACCTTTGGATGAAGATAATGAATCTAAACATACTGATAAAAGAATTAAAAAATGGGTTGCTTTGCTCAATGAAGAGTTTAAATAAAGGTCCCCTACTGCACTGAATAAGCGTATTCTTCAAGGTAGCTTTGCGTATTAAAGCTGCCCTCAGTAGGTTTACGTCTAACACCCAGTAGCTTTATATCAAACACCTATGAGGTTTTCATTAAATACCTAGAAGGTTTTCATTAAATATCTAGGAGGTTTTCATCAAATATCTAGGAGGTTTTTATCAAATACCTTGGAGGTTTTTATCAAATACCTAAGAGGTTTTAGTACAAATAAAGGTAGATGTCGTAGAATTTAAAGGTAGTAATGATAGTGATTCAAGGTAAGAGTGATAGCAATTGTCGGCTTGATCCCCTTTAAAACATAATAAG
>JBGRQE010000037.1:0-33962 GCA_041725955.1 Bacteroidales bacterium | reverse complement strand
GGCCCTACTTGTCACAAAGGAACGGATACTTGTTGGGGTGAAAAGAACAAAAAATCAAAACTTAACTTTCTCTTGGAATTAGAAAATACAATTGAGGATAGAAAAAAGAATCCTACAGAAGAATCTTATACATCCAAGCTCTTTAAGAAAGGCATTAACAAAATCGCACAGAAAGTAGGAGAAGAAGCAGTGGAAACAATAATTGAAGCAAAAGACAATAACAAAAAATTATTCCTTAATGAATGTGCTGATCTAATATTTCATTTAATGGTTTTAATAAAAGAAAAGAATTATAAACTAACTGACGTTATTAAAGTTTTAAAAAGCCGACACAAATAAAAAGGCACCTATTCCTGATAGGCGCCTCTTGTTTTCTCGATTCTTAAACATTTAGCACAATGTCTAAAACTTTATTATACTGACATATTGTTCATTACAAAAAGTCGGTCATCATTAATTTTGCTTTTGCATTTTTTTAAGAATCAGAATTTTAAACCTAAAAAAATAGAATACTACACAAAAAAACAACGGAAGGACAAACCAACGATGTCACCCAATTGAATATGCCCTTTCCGTGATCAAATACTCAAAATTCAAACCAATTTACTCAAAATAGGTAAGATAAAACTAAATAAAGCACTAATAACATTTCAGGAAAAAACCTGAATAGGTACAATAATCATCCAATAAAATCATATCAAAAAACAAACTCTACAAATTATTACAACCTTTAAACTTACTGAAAGTAATAACTCTATGCATTATGTCATCTGAGCTTGCTTGAGCAAATATAAATTATTTATTTGAATACACATAACATTTAGCAAAAAAAAGTCCGTTTTTTTTAAGCAGAAACATAATAAATATCTTTTTTTAAAGTTGGGCTTGTTTTATTTCAAAAACCCCATTTTTTTTCATAGATTTACTGGTTCTCTCCTATTAAATCAGTTTTTCTTCACATGAATCAGCTTACGGAAAAGATTAATTCTCGTTTTATTTTATCGTACTATCAGAGCTAAAAACTGATCAAATATTGAGTTTTCTTTACAAAGATTAATATCTAATTTTATTTTCATTTATCAAAAAGCATCTGACTGTCTAATGTTATTTAATTAAATTCGTCTTTTTTAATTAAAAAAATTGATGCCAATAAACCAAAACAAACATGAGAAAATTTTACCTTACCTTAAGCTTGCTTTGTCTCTATTGCTTCCCTTCATTATTTGGACAGGATAGAGTAAGTACAATTGTTTCAGATCGATTTGCAAATACAAGTTCCTATCCAAAACTAGTTCAAAGTTTCCAGAAATATATTCCCATATATGAAAACTTTCATTTAGAGAAAAAATTTAAGCTGACGAAAACAGGAGACACTATAACTCAATATTACTTAACTGACGATTATGAGCAAGTATATAAAGAAGGATGCTTTATAAACGGTAAGAAAAATGGACTGTGGAAGTTCTTCTACTTTGGAAAATCAACAAAAGATCAGAGCAATAGATTTGCCTTACGCTCTATGGGAGTTTATAAAAATGATAGCCTCATTGAGTATTTAGGTAGCACTAGGTGTATAAAAATACTAAGTCCAGGTATTGACCCCATCACAAGTCAGAAGGTTGTAAATATATTCGAAGATCTTGAACTAAGATCAATTTTATATACAGTCGAAAATGGAGAAAGTAAGTTTCAAATGGAATTGGCAGCTTTACAGGTTATTTGTGATTATTTAAAAGAAAGTAAATCTAATGCCATTATTTACCATTGGAAAGATGATCTTTTGCAAGAAGAAAAACATATAACAAATGGAATTCCTGTAAAAAGCACTTGGTATGATATTACTTTGGATGACCTCCAAAATAAAGCAATTATTACAGGGAAAAAATCTTACATAAACGACACTCTACATAAAGAAGAATATTTCTATACCAGCGATATTGGAGGAAAAGAAATCAAACATTATTATTCATCAGGAAGACTAAAATCGCATCAATTCTTTAATAAAAAAAATGAAAAGACTGGTAAATGGAAAGCTTATCACCCAAATGGACAAATTCAGTTTATTGGAAAATTTAAAAATGGGAAAAGAACAGGTGTTTGGAAAACATTTGATATAAATGGAAACTTATTATCTAAAAATAAGATTAAAAAATAGTCTTAACTATAATTAAGAAGTAGTAATTTTTCTTTCCTCTTCAATAATAATTTGATTATTTTCATAGAACGCAAAACATAATGGAGTTGCAAATAGCAAATAATTGTAGTTCTATTTAATCAATCAACCATATAGTTAGTAAATATGTTTTTATATGTCCTAACAAAGAATTTATCTTATAAGAAAATAATCACTTATTCTTGAAAATAAAATTTAATTTTGGTTATTAAATCACTTCTAAATTACAATTATTCAATTTTAATTTCACCTCAACAAAAAACCTCTATAGTTTACCATTCGCGTCTTACAGAAGCACACAATAATTATTGAACCAAAAAACAAAATATCATTATGCATCTCTTCACACTAAAATGCAATTATTTCAATTATTATTTTTAGGAGGCATTCACTTCTAATTAATACTTTTCAATTAAATTATTGTTGTATTTGATATGCTTCTCGTTTTTATTGATCAATAAATTATAAGTTACATTCCATATGAAGCCATTAGGCCAAGAAAATATTAAACATCAGCAAGAGGTTCTTAAAAACCTAAAAAGGCAAAGAATCTTAACTCCCAATGATGATGCCTTAGTAGTGTATGACCTAGATATACTCGACAGACAAATTAATAGACTTAAAAGATTATATCCAAAAAATACTTTTCACACTACTGCTGTTAAAGCAAATCCTCTATCAAAAATACTAACATACATTAGTAATTTTAACATTGGAGCTGAAGTTGCTTCTGAAGGCGAATTGCATCTTGCACTTAAATCTGGTATCCCAGCAAAAGATATAATTTTCGACTCGCCTGCAAAAACAATTGAAGAATTGGAATTTGCTCTATCAAAAAACATAAATATTAATATAGATTCTTTAGAGGAGTTAGAAAGAATAAAAGATATATTAAAAAATAAAACTTCACTAAATAACCGTATAGGCCTTAGAATTAATCCTCAAATTGGAGAAGGAGAAATAAGTAATACCAGTTTAGCTGGTGCTTATTCAAAATTCGGTATTCCAATTACAGAGTTTAAAGAAAAGATTATTGAGGCTTTTATTGAAAATCAATGGTTAACGGGGCTCCATATACATATAGGTTCTCAAACTTGCACTCAGGATATGTTAATTCAAGGTGCTCAGGTTATTACTAAACTAATGACTGATATCAACAATGAATTGGAGAAAAATAACATCCAACGAAAAATTGAATTTATCGACCTTGGTGGTGGAATACCTGCAAGTTATTATCCCGGCCCAGAACCTTTAGTTATTGAAGACTACATAAAAGAGTTGAGAAACAAATGTCCTGAACTCTGGAACGGCGAAGTTCTTCTTATCACTGAAATTGGAAGATGGCTTCATGCTCCATGCGCAACTGCACTAAGTAAGGTTGAGTATGTAAAGGAAACTAAGAACATCAAAACAGCTATAATTCATCTTGGTGCCGATATGTTTATCAGAGAATGTTACAGACCTGAAGATGACTGGCATCATGAAATAGGTGTTATTGGAGCTGATTTGAAAATAACCAAAGGACTAGATCCATGCCCTTATAACATAGCTGGTCCGTTGTGCTTTTCTGGCGATTTCATAGATAAAAACATATTTCTACCCCGAGTAAAACCGGGTGATTACTTAATTATCTTCGATGTTGGCGCCTATACTTTTAGCATGTGGTCAAGATATAATTCACGTCCAATGCCAAAAATATGCGGAATTCGAGACAAAGGCAGAAAAGTAATTATGCTTAAAGCAAAAGAAGATCCTAAGAACTCAAATATCTGGTGGTCATAATCATATAAAACAGAACTCTTCAATTATGGAGAGTTTTGTTTTACCATAATTTGAGCCTTAAGCCTAATGTCAGGCTGAATATTTCATTTAAATCCACTTCGTGATTTTTGACAAAATAAGCGAAATACACATTGTTTGTTACCATTTCAACATAAAAATCAAATTCTTTCACAAAAGTATAAGGCTTTATTTTTTTTCTAAAGTTCACTCCAATAGCCGGACAAAATCGAATTACATTAGGCGAGTAATAACCATCAGGAAAATAAGAGGGCACTCTCCAAAAGGTTTTTCTCCCATCTCCCACCGTTAGATTTACAGAAACAGAAAAAATTGGTGATATTTCATCAAACATAAAATTACGTATAGGAATTTTCCAGAATAGCAAAGAAGACTTAATTCCCAATGTATGTATATCACTATATCCATGCATTCGAGGTAAATATCCATAAAAGAATTCTAACTTTAGCTGTTCTTCAAAATGATTATATCCCAATCCTAAACTCAAAACCCCTACCTGTCCGGCAAATTGTAAGCGTGTATAATCAGGAACTATTGAGGTCAAAAAAGCATCTTTCTTAATTTTTTCCTTTGAAAGCAAAACATTTGTCGTTATAAAAAACAGAAAGAAAATCACAGATAGCTTCAATCTCTTTTTCATAACATCTTCTTATATGTAACATCAATTTTATTCTGTTCGATATCCAGGAGCAAATAGGAATTTAGTCGAGTAAAAGGAACTTGAATATATCTTGTAATATCTTGATCGAAAATCATATCTTCAAAACTGTGCTGATGCCCATGAATAGATGCTTGCACTTCATAAGTTTTCATTAAAGTCATAAATCGCTCCTTATTTTCTGGAATAAATTGATCTGTATAAGGAGGAATGTGCGAAAAAACAAACCGATTACGATAATTTAAACTTTTCTTCAGTTCATTCTCTAACCATGAGAAATTAGGAGTTCTATTGCCTAACTCCCAAATAACATCATTGAAAAAGATAAAATAATCAGGGCCGAAAGAAAATGAAAAATCAGATACCCCATAGTAATCTGTATAGAGTCTCTTTCCATTTCCCAAGCAATCGTGATTTCCTAATACTACAAAAAAAGGAACTTCCAGACGATTTAGTATATCTAAAGACTGTTGGTACTCAAATGCCAGTCCTTCATCTGTTATATCACCCATATGAACCGTAAAGTCAATTTGGTTAGCTTTAGTATTAATTTCACTGACTATATCAGCCATTTCATCTAGGTTCTTATGATTATCTGCGATTAGGGCTATACTTAATCTATTTGTCGATTTCGGACTTACGCTATTTATTTGTTCAATATGGTGTATATTCATATCATAATAGTGAGAATCTGAATTACCCATTACAGGACTATAATCAAAGATCTTTTTGCAGGAAGAAATGGCTGATGATCCAATAATTCCCATAAGACCAATCAAAACACTTTGCTTCATAAACTTCCGTCTATCCATAATACCCTTTTTAGTTCTGCAATATAAGAACTATTTAAACATACAAGCCATTACAATACTAGGAAACGCAGATAGATTTACTATCTACTTAAGAAACAATGTTTTAACAAAACATGTTTAGAGAAAAAAGAAGAAACAACAATTACAATTACCGCTTTATCAGAAATAAATAAGCAATAAAAAAAGCTGTTTGCTTTTTGCAAACAGCTCCTTTAGTCAGAAAATATTAAGATTAATTCAGAATTCCTTTCAATGTAGATAAACAAAAATCGACAGCTCTTAACAGCAACTTCTCTTGAAATCCGAATTTATAATATTCCACAATTGTATATAATGAAGCAGGTCTTTCATCAGCATTCAAACCTTTTTCGTTATACAATACTATATCTTTTACCAACGCCTGTATGTGTTGATCATCGACTTCGGGATAATAAGATGCTAAAACAGAATTAAAAACAGAGCCTTCTAAGGCATGAAAATTATTCTTCTTATAATCTGTCGATTCTGTTTGATTGATTACTGCAACATCAGAATAATTTATTTCTTGCTCATCGGCATGGCTCAAAATAATCTCTATTCCGTCTTTATCTTCAACCAAACGTCCTCTTCTTCCAAAATAATAAGATTCTTTTGAATTGTATAAGATTAATGCAAGAGCCATAAGCTCATCCAAATCAAAATTTGGACGAATAATTATTTTTCGAATCATTTTATTCTTGTTCTTTTTCAGATGGAATACATGCTAAACTTGCCTCAAATAAATCGCTCATCAACTCCACAGCTTTATTAATTCCATCAGGAAACGCTAAATTGTTCATCGACTTTATTACGGTAAATAGTGAAGCAGGGTGATTTTTGCATTGCTTTTCGCCATTATTAAATGCTTGTATCTCATTAAGCAAAACCAGAACTCCTCCGGCAATGCTATCGTTTGCAAATTCCGAAAGCACACTATATGCAAGTGACGACTGCTTTGCACCGAAATTGTTTTTCAAAACATCAGTTTCTATTTGATGCTGCAAAACAATTGCTTTGTCATTATGCAAATCTTCATCTGCAGGTAAACCCTTTACTATTTCAACTGCCTGAGCAGAAACAACTGTTCCGTCGGTATTTGGGAAAACGAAGTTCATCTTTTTCACCTTCGACAAAACACAAAGAGCAAGCACATCATCTAAATCAAATTCCGATCTGATAATTATCTTATTAACCTCCATAGTAACCTAATCTCTCTTTTTCCAATTCTTTGATCGACCATCTCTGGAAAACTTCTTTTCTTCAGGCTTCCGTGAGAATGGTTTTTTCTGACCATATGTTCTTTTTGGCTTTTCGGAATCAGAATGACCTGATTGCTTATTGGGCTTTCTTTCTTCCATAGGTCCTCTTTTGTAAATAATCAAACCATTCAGAAAGTTTCTTACTACCTGGTCGCCAGCTTCAACAAACTTTGGATGATCTTCCTTACGGAAAAAATCGTTTAATGCCCCCTTACCAATTTCAAACTTTACAAGTTTTAGGATTTCTAAAATATCCTGATCTGTTAATTTAAGGGCAATCCTTAACTTCTTTAATATATCGTTGTTTTTCATCGTTTCGAAACCAAATAAACATTATTGTTTTTCTATTTTCCTTATAAAAGGAAGTATATTATTTGAATAATATGGCTCTTGTGTTCCCCAGAAGAGATAATCAAGATTCATAAATTCGCTGGCAAAAATATAAATCTCTGAGATCTTTACTCTTTTATTTGTTTGCGGATTTATATAATCACAATTTCCTTGTTGCACAGCCATTCCTGTAGGTATAGATTTTGCACAGTCGCGAATCAAGTTATAGCTATTCTTCATTTGCGATGGTTTATACGGAAATACATCAGGACCACCTACTCCAACACCATAAACTTTAGCAGTTTGGAATATTCTGTGAAGATATGAACTCTTTGACTCAGGCATCCATTCACCGGGAAAGAAATTTGCATACTGAATAATTACACTCTTTGGAAATACCTTTTTTGCAGTTTTCATACTTTTTGTAATCGCATGAAAATAATTGCTTGGATAATAACCTTTGGGCCATTTCGACTTATCGTCGCCAACACCAATAGCTGTTTCAGGTAAAATAAGTCCTTCAATACGTCCATCAAAAGTATTACCCAACTCAATCAACAACTTATCGAATCGTTTTGCTACTTGGGAGTCCCATCGCTTTGCAACCCAACCATCAACACGAAACTTTGTTTCTTCTTTATTCAAGAATTCATATTGAATAAAAGCTCCTCCATTATATAAAGCATCTGTAAGTAAATATTCAGGCAAATTTAAAATGGTAGTATCAAACGATCGTTCCTGAATTTGAATAAAAAGCTCTTTCCCTTTAGACTTAAGAAAAGCCAAATCTTCTTCAATATCTTTAAAATCATAAGAATTCATATTAGGCTCTAATTCTCGCCATGCATATTTCAATAAGGCTCCCTTGACATTGGGGTTATTTAAAAATGCTGTATCATGAATTCTTTCTCTATCACGGTTAAAAAAAATATAATTGTCCAACTTCTTTTGTCCAACAGCAAGCTGAACCATCATAAAAAACATAAAAAACGCACACACTTTTAATTTCATAGAAAAGCTTGTTTAGTGAAGTAATTTGCCCCCCTTTTTCATATGGGAATTAAAATCTCTTGAATCTATAACGACAAAAAAAGTTTTTCCTGATATCTAAAACTAAATCATATAGCATGCGTGACTTCAAAAGTAAGTTATGGGTAAAAGAAAATGCAAGAAAGAAAGTATCCTCCTTGCATTTATCTATATGTTTTTATAAGATTATCTGAAACGAACAATGGTAATACCTGCCCCACCCGAATCAAGAGCTGCATCTCTAAATCCTTTTACTTCTGTTGTAGCACGTAGATGTTCACGAATAATATCTCGTAAGATCCCATTTCCTTTTCCATGTAAAATCTCAACTTCATTTATCGACAGAAGAATAGCTTCGTCGACATATTTTTTCACATTCGCCAATGCTTCATCGGCTCGCTGACCACGAACGTCAATCTTCAGATTAAATTCAGTCATCTTCTTATTAATCTGATGCATTATACTACTGTAATTTGTCTTGTGAGTTCGCTGTTGCTTTCGAGCATCGCGATTACTCACACGTTCCAAATCTTTGAGCTTCGACTTAAATTTGATACTATTATATGAAACCACAACATTATTGCCTTTGATTTCCATAATTGTACCAATAGTTTGCTGACCAATAACTTTAACATTATCGCCTTCTTCCAAAGGTTTGTTCGGATCGAAATCAGCAGATAGCTCAGCAGCAGCTTCAATTTGCTCTTTTTGCTTCTGTGCCTTCTGCTTTTTGACTTTTGTCTTTATTATTTGATCGCGTTTTTGCTCGAACGACTGTCGAATTTCTTTCGTTTTCTCTTTATCGGCCTCAGCCTCTTTGATTTCACGAATAGTTTTTTCGATCAACGCATTGGAGTCGGCAACAATTTCACGTGCTTCCTGGCGTGCTTCCTGAATGATTGCTTGCTTTCGAGATTCCATTTTATCATGTAAACTCTGATATTTGTCAACCACATCATTCAACACCTTATCGGCATTTTTAAGTTCAAACTGTTTCTTTCTGATTTCTTCCTTCTCAACCTCCAATTGCTGAAGTTGCTCATCAAACTTAAGCTGATCTTTACCTGTTTTCTGGGCTGCATTATCCAGAACCTTTGTAGGAAATCCAATTTTACGAGCAATTTCAAAAGCAAATGAACTACCAGGATTACCAATCTTCAACATATATAAAGGACGCATTTCTTTGGTATCGTAAAGCATCGCTCCATTGATAATTCCTTTATGAACATCTGCCAGTAGCTTTAAATTTGCATAGTGTGTAGTGATTACACCAAAAGCACCATCATCATTTATGTTTTCGAGCACGGCCTCGGCAATTGCTCCACCCAATTGAGGCTCTGTTCCTGTACCAAATTCATCGATAAGAAATAATGTTTTCGAATTCGAATTCTCGACAAAATGCTTCATATTCATTAAGTGAGAAGAATACGTACTCAAATCATTTTCCAATGATTGCTCGTCGCCAATATCTATAAAGATCTTCTGAAACACTCCGAATTCAGAGTTTTCAAGCACAGGAACCAGCAATCCACACTGCAGCATATATTGAAGCAATGCTGTTGTTTTTAAACATACAGATTTACCTCCTGCATTAGGACCTGAAATTACTAGTATGCGCCCATTTTCATTCAAATGCAGATCAAGAGGAACCACCTCTTTTCCCTGTTCCTTATGAGACAAATATAGTAGCGGATGAGTTGCTTTTCGCCAGTATACGCCAGGAGTTTTATTCAATAGGGGTTTCACTCCATTTGTATCGATTGCAAAACGCGCTTTTGCTTGAATAAAATCTAATGCTCCCAAGAAGCGATATGCCTTTTTCAATTCATCCAGATATGGGCGAATTAATTCGGTATAATCCTTTAAAATTCGTATTATTTCTCTGCGCTCACTATTTTCGAGTTCACGAATCTCGTTATTAGTTTCAAATATCTCTGCAGGTTCAATAAAAACTGTTTGCCCTGTAGCTGATTCGTCATGAACAAAACCTTTGATCTTTCTTTTATCAGCAGCCTTCATTGGAATTACCAATCGACCATTACGAATAGTAATTTCAGAATTTTCAGGTGCCCAGCCCGAGTTCTTTGCTTGAGACATTAATCGTCCCATTCGACGATCGATTGTAGATTGAAGCGCCTTTAATCTGTGTCGAATTTCTGCCAATGCAGAAGAAGCATTATCTCTGATATATCCTTTATCATCGACAATTTGATCCAATCGTTGCAATACAATCTCATTGATTTCTATTCCAGAAGACAAAAGAATCAATTGAGGATATTTTTCCGGATCACAGTTTTTAAAAAAACGCAAAGCCTCAAGAATTGTGGTTAACGAAGCCTTTAGATCAAGTAATTTCCCTTGTTCAATAAAAGTACCATCCAAACGAAGCCTGTTCAATTCAGGCTCCATATTAATATAGTTTTTATTAGGAAAAGATTCTTCAAACATAAGAATCTCCTTAAACTCATTGGTTTGTTCAAGGAGTTTAATAATATAATCGTGACGATTTGAAAATCGAATCTTTTCGACAAAACTAATCCCTAAATCACTGTAACAATAATCTTTTAGCAGCGCTCGAATTTTATCGAAACCTGCCTTCTCTTCAAAATTTTGTGGATAAATCATTCTAAAATTTACATCTCAAAACACAAGATACCTACCTCAGTATCTGCGTTTATTGACCATTCTACTTTTTTAGATCGTATTTACTGGCTTCTCTTTTTACATTAATTGCCAAACCTCCTGTAGAGGTTTCTTTGTATAACGAAGGTAAGTCTTTACCTGTTTCTTTCATTGTTGTTACAACCTTATCAAAAGAAACTCTATGTTGCCCATCAGAAAGCACAGCATACATATTAGAGTCTAAAGCTCGTGCTGCAGCCATTGCATTTCTTTCGATACATGGAATTTGCACCAAACCACACACTGGGTCGCAAGTTAAACCTAGGTGATGTTCCAATCCCATTTCTGCGGCATATTCTATTTGAGAAGGAGAGCCTCCAAATAATTGTAATACTGCTGCCGAAGCCATAGCACAAGCAGTACCAACTTCTCCCTGACACCCTACTTCTGCACCAGAAATTGAAGCATTCTCTTTTACGATATTACCAACAAGTCCGGCAGTTGCAATAGCTTTCAATATCTTTTGATCAGAAAAATCATGATTATTTTGTGCTAAATACAATACTGCAGGTAAAACACCACACGACCCGCATGTTGGTGCTGTAACCACTTTGCCACCACCAGCATTTTCTTCAGAAACAGCAAGTGCATAAGCAAAAACCAAAGCTCTGCTTCGCAATGATTTTTTATATGTAGAAGCTTTTATATGATAGGAAGCTGCTTTTCTGGCAAGATTTAATCCTCCAGGCAAGCAACCCTCTGCATCTATTCCCTTTTCAATGGCATCTTTCATTACAGTCCAAACCTCTTCAAGATATGTCCATATCACTTCACCTTCGTACTCTTCAACATATTCCCAGATAGCTTTTCCGTTAGCCTCACACCATTCGAGCACTTCCAACATTGTAGACAATGGATATATTGATTCTGAAGGAGTAATATGCTCTCCATCTTCAACAATTCTTCCACCTCCGACAGAATAAACTGTTCTTTCGCCCAATACTTTATCATTAGCATCGTAGGCAATCAATGTAAGTGCATTAGGGTGACGGGAAAGAAAAACTTCTGGTTGCCAAATTATTTCAGTTCTTTCTTCTCCGAGAACATCATAAATAGCCCAATCGGTTAAGTGACCAGTACCAGTAGCAGCTAAACTCCCAAATAAACTAACTTCAAAGCGAGAGGCATTAGAATAATCGCTCAAAAACTTCTCAGCAGCCCTTCTGGGACCCATTGTATGACTACTGGATGGCCCATATCCAATTTTATATATCTCTCTAATTGATTCCATTTTTTACGCTCCTTATTAGTAAAATTAGCAAGTAAGTTATATTTCCAACCAATAAATGGCCCCATTTGCCTAACAAAAAATAGCATGAAATAGTATACAAAAGCCCAATTAAAGGACTTCAAAAGACTGAAAAACAATTTTTTTAAGAAAAATCTTTTAAGAAAAAACCGCATACTAAATACAGCAGTAAATTAAAACAAATACTGATATAGTATTAAAAAAAGGGCATAAAAAAAGAGGCCAGTCTCTCTTGTCTTTGAAACTGCCTCAATTAATCCCCATCATAATTATAATTACCCAAAACCTAATCTAATAACCTCCACAATTAAATAACTCTATCTACATCATATAAAAACGATGTGGAGGCCCTCCAAAATCTTATTAAGTGTCTCCCCCGAAACCTCAATAAGTATCTTAACTCCTAAGAAAAATGTCTTTTTAATCATCTAATTACCAAGATGATTTCTTGTTAATTACTATCTTATAACGCGGTTATTTTTTGAATATTTCATTAGTTCAAAAAATTTTCTACTCTTATATAATCTTCTTCAAAACAAACTTACACTACAAACTAGGACAATCAGGACAACCCACTCAATAACAGTATAATACGATAATAAAACAACAAGAACTACTAATATAAAAAAAAGTGTATTACCTGATAAAACAAGGAAAAAAAAGAAAACATCGTTATCTATACAAAACATTGTTATCTAAAAAAAGCCTGATTTGGAATCAAATCAGGCTTTTTTAAAGTATATAAAATCACTTAGAATGCCTTATTAATTAAGTCATCGTCTGCCAAATTAGGAACTGTAACTTTAAGGTTAGGATTCTCTTGCATTGCCCTTTTGATTGTAAACATTGCAGGTTCATTCCTAGCCCAACTACGACGAGCAATACCATTATTTACATCCCAATAAAGCATGCTCTTTAACCTTCTGCTAGCATCTTCGCCACCATCTAATAACATTCCAAAACCACCGTTGATTACTTCTCCCCAACCAACACCACCACCATTGTGGATAGATACCCATGTGGCTCCGCGGAAAGAATCACCAATAACATTTTGGATAGCCATATCTGCAGTAAAAGAAGAACCATCATAAATATTTGATGTTTCGCGGAAAGGAGAATCTGTTCCAGAAACATCATGATGATCGCGACCTAAAACAACAGGTGCAGAAATTTCGCCTGCAGCAATTGCTTTATTGAAAGCTTCAGCAATTTTGATTCTTCCCCAAGCATCAGCATAAAGAATACGTGCTTGAGAACCAACGACTAATTTATTTGCTTTTGCTTCTTTAATCCAGCGAATATTATCACGCATTTGTTGCTGAATTTCCTCTGGAGATTCTTTCGCCAATTCACTCAACACTTTCATTGCAAGCTCATCGGTTTTATCCAAATCTTTTGGATCGCTAGAAGTACAAACCCAACGGAAAGGACCAAATCCATAATCAAAACACATAGGCCCCATAATATCCTGTACATAAGAAGGATATTTGAAAGAACCGTCTTCCTTGGTAACATCAGCTCCAGCACGGCTAGATTCTAGTAAGAAAGCATTACCATAATCAAAGAAGTACATTCCTTTTGCTGCAAGTTTATTCACTGCAGCAACATGACGACGTAAAGTATCTTGAACAGCTTCTTTAAACTTAGCTGGTTCTTTTGCCATCATCTCATTTGCTTCTTCAAATGACATTCCTGTAGGATAATACCCACCAGCCCATGGATTATGTAAACTAGTTTGGTCAGAACCTATATCAATCTTTAGATCTTCAGCGACAAACTTCTCCCATAAATCAACAATATTTCCTTGGTAGGCCAAAGAAACTGCTTCTTTATTAGCTTGAGCTTTTCGTATACGAGCAACGATTTCATCAAGATCTGTAAATACTTCATCTACCCAACCTTGAGAGTAACGAGTTTGAACAGCCTTAGGATTAACCTCTGCAACAACACCAATACAACCTGCAATCACAGCAGCTTTTGGTTGAGCTCCAGACATACCTCCAAGACCTGCAGTAACAAAAATCTTACCTTCAGGACCTTCATTATCTTTTTGAATCATGCGTGCTGCATTCATCACAGTAATAGTTGTTCCATGAACAATTCCCTGAGGGCCAATATACATAAAAGAACCAGCAGTCATTTGTCCATATTGAGAAACTCCTAAAGCATTAAACTTTTCCCAATCATCAGGTTTACTATAATTTGGAATTACCATTCCATTGGTAACAACAACACGAGGAGCATCTTTATGAGAAGGAAATAGTCCCATTGGATGGCCTGAATATAAGACTAAAGTTTGCTCATCAGTCATTTTCGCCAAATACTGCATGGTCAATAAATATTGTGCCCAGTTTTGGAAAACGGCTCCGTTACCACCATAAGTAATTAATTCATGAGGATGCTGTGCAACAGCATAATCAAGATTATTACTTAGCATTAACATAATTGCCCCTGCTTGATTAGACTGATAAGGAAACTCCTTAATACTGCGAGCATGAATTTTATAATCAGGACGAAATCTATACATATAGATACGACCATATTTTTCAAGTTCTTCAACAAACTCAGGAATGAGTTCAGCATGATGCTTTGGATCAAAATATCTTAATGCGTTACGCAATGCCAGTTTCTTCTCATTTTCATTCAAAATTTTCTTTCGAATTGGAGCATGATTAATTTCTGGCTCATATGCTTTTGGCTGAGGCAAAACCTCTGGAATTCCCTGAAGAATAGCCTTTTGAAAGTCTGTATATTCCATAATACCTACAAAATTTTAGCAAAGTTAATATATTTTCCTCCAATAATAATGGAAAGCTTTTGTCCCAAACAAAAAAAAGAATCACTTTAAAAAAGTGATCCTTCAAAATTCAACAATCAAGGTATGTTAAGGGCAACTATGAGCCCAGTAAATCCTTTACAATAGTAGATATCATTTTATTATCGGCCTTTCCTGCCAAAGATTTAGAAGCCATTCCCATAACTTTACCCATATCTTTCATAGATGAAGCTCCGGTTTGCTCTATAACAGCCTGAATTGCCGATTTAATTTCTTCTTCCGACATTTGTTCAGGCAAATAAGCAGTAATCACTTCTGCTTGGTAGCTTTCTTCTTCTGCCAAATCAGGACGATTTTGCTCAACATAAAGCAATGCAGCTTCCTTACGTTGTTTTACCAACTTTTGAAGTACCGAAAGCTCTACCGACTCAGGTATTTCACCGGAAGAAACATCTTTACCTGTTTTTTCCAAAAGAAGAGCTGCTTTTATTGCTCTTAACGCATTAAGCTTTTTTTTATCCTTAGCAAGCATTGCGTTCTTGATATCGCTGTTAATCAACTTCTCCAAGCTCATTATTTTCGTTTTTTTAGGGATAAACCCAATTAATTAATCTACAGCATCGTTTAAAAACGGATTATTTGATCTTATTTCCGGATTTTTTTCCTTATCTGTAGACATAGTATATCTAGAAACTTTTTGATCTTTACTAGGCACGGAGTCATTTATTTCTACATTCCTTCGCATATAAGCAGGCTGTTTTTCAAGAGTTTCTAAATTCTCCATATCACGCACCAACTTAAGGCTTATATCTTTCAATCTCTTACGAGTAATATCGGCAGATTCATCTTCTCTGAAAGAATTGTCATTCTCATTTCTCTGAGAATCGCTAATCTCTCTTTGATTACCCGCATTTGAGGCAGAAGGATTTTCATCAAACTTAAAAAAAGTTTTTTCTTTATAAGAAGGAGCTTCTTTAACTTCCGACTTTGGTGCAATATCACTGTCTAACTGATAAACAGTTTTCTCATAGCTGCTTCTCTGCTTCTCTGCTTGAACAGATGGTTCTGGAGAATAAGTAGGAATTGGTGGAGCCGGAGCAGCTTGTGGTTGTTGTGGCGCAACAGAAGGATTGGCTTGCTGCTGCACTGGTGGAGCTGTTTGTTGAAAAGAAGGGGTACTTCTTTCAACAGGAACCTCAACATTAACTGCCTTATTATTTTCTTTTTTTGGTGATTGATATAATTCATTCACTTTTTTTTCGGCACTATCCTCACCAAAAGAGTTCTCTTTATTTTGGAAACCAGTTGCAACAAGAGTTACACTAATTGCTTCTCCCAATGAATTATCATGACCATTACCCCAAATAATATCAGCTGAATTTCCTGATTCATTTTGAACATATTCGGTAATTTCACTTACTTCATCCATTGAAATTTCTTGATCTTCAGCAGATGCGATATACAATAAGATATCTCTTGCTCCACAAATATTATTATCATCAAGAAGAGGCGATGCCAAAGCTTCACTAATTGCTTTAATAGCTCGATCTTCACCTGATGCCACAGCACTACCCATTATTGCTTGACCGCTTTCTTTCATTACGGTCTTCACATCTTCAAAATCTACATTGATCAGACCAGAAACGGTAATAATTTCTGCGATACCTCTTGCTGCAACAGTTAATATATCATCAGCTTTTGCAAATGCTTCAGAAAGACGTAAATTACCATAAGCTTCTCTTAGCTTATCATTACTAATTGTTAAGAGAGTATCGACATGCTCTCTCAACTCTTCTATTCCTTCTTCAGCTTGAATTCTTCTTCGTTTCCCTTCAAACTGAAAAGGTATAGTTACAATACCAACAGTTAAAATATTTAACTCTCGTGCTAATTCTGCAATAACCGGAGCGGCACCAGTACCTGTACCACCACCCATTCCAGCAGTAACAAAAAGCATTTTTGTATCATTCTCTAAAAATGCACGAATTTCTTCTAAAGATTCTTGAGCGGATTCTCTACCTACTAAAGGCTTTGATCCGGCACCTAAACCACCACTTCCAAGTTGGATTTTTACAGGAACAGGACTTTTGTCAATAGCCTGAGCATCTGTATTACATACAATAAAATCAACGCCTTGAATACCTTGATTAAACATATGATTAACAGCATTGCTTCCGCCACCACCAACTCCCAAGACTTTGATTATTGAAGATTCTTGCTTTGGTGCATCAAATTTTATCATTTCATCCATAGTTTTTCCTTATTTTGATTGTTGAATAAATTGAATTAAAAGAAACAACTACTAACTGTCAACATCCTTTTCAAAGAACCTTTTTACCATTTCAAAGAGATTACTTGTTCGAGGCTCTGTACGGTTTCTGTCAGTATTTGGCTTCTTAGTCTCCTCATTAAGAACTTCGGTTTGTTCTAAGGGTTGGAGAGGAGTATGAGGATTTGATTTATCTGATTTCTCACTAAATTCGGGTTTGTTTATATTGTCTATTTTTTCGTTAATATTCACTTCTACAGTTTGTTTACGTTCAACAGTATTATTGATCTCCTTTTGATTTTCTACAGTATTGATTCTTGAATGGCTGGTTCTTCTTAAGCCTTCAATAACCAATCCAATACCTGTTGAATAAGAAGGTGTTGCATATTCTTCTGCACTTTCTACAGCAAGATGCTCGTTTGGATAACCGATTCTGGTATCAAGACCTGTTAAGAACTCTGTCAATTGTCTTATATGTCTGAGCTTAGCTCCTCCTCCAGTTAAAACAACTCCAGCAATCAATTTCTTTTCATAACCAGAGCCACGAATCTCAGAAAATATAAGAGCTATAATTTCTTCCATTCGAGCCTGTATAATGCTTGCCAAATTCTTAAGGGTTATCTCTTTGGGAGGACGACCTCTTAATCCGGGTATAGCAACTACTTCATTGTCACTATTCATTTTTGCAAGAGCAGATCCAAAGCGAATCTTTAATTGCTCGGCATGTTTCTTGATTATTGTACAGCCTTCCTTTACGTCTTCAGTAACAATGTCACCACCTAAAGGAATAACTGCTGTATGCCTGATAATTCCTTCCTTAAATATAGCAATATCGGTAGTTCCTCCACCAATATCTACTAAAGCTACACCAGCTTCCTTTTCCTCTTCACTAAGAACAGCTTCAGAAGATGCTATAGGCTCAAGAATCAAATCAGTAACAGTCAGTTGTGCTTTCTTTACACATTTATAGATATTTTTAGCGGCATTAGTTTGCCCAATGATCACATGAAAATTAGCACCTAAAGAAGTACCTAACATACCTACAGGCTCTTTAACTCCTTGTTCACGATCGACAGTATATTCTTGAGGAATTACCTCAATAATATTTTCTCCCGGACGTACAATTAACTGTTGTACATCCCTTAGAAGACGGTCAATATCTTCTTTAGATATTTCTTCATCTTCATTATGACGAATTATACTTTGACTGGTTTGCTGACTGCGAATATGCTGACCAGCAATACCAACATTTACTTTATCAATTTCAATACCTATCTGCTCGGAGGCAAGTTTAACAGCAGTAGATATTGACTGAACTGTATTTTCGATATTCGAAACAACACCACGTTTTACACCTACAGAGTCGGTTCGCCCAACACCAAGGATTTCTACTTTACCATGGTCATTCAATCGTCCAGCAATAGCAGCAATTTTTGTAGTTCCAATATCTAAACCAACAATTATTTCAGAAGTTTCCATGACTCTAATTTTTGGTACATACTACTTGATTATCGAACTTCAGACTGATGGTTCTATACTTGTTCCAACCAACTTGACTAATCCCTTTAGAGTAAAAAACTTCAAGATTTTCCAGTTTTCGTTTGTAATTTTCTGGTGTTCCAAATTCTACAATATGGTTACCAACTTTGGGGATTAACTGAATTTCTCTGTTCTTTTTAATATACAACTGCTCTATTTGAGCTTGAAGAAGGGAAGATTTTTGAATTTCCTTTACCAACGTTAATATAGGAACCAATTCTTTCAAGAGTGTATCTTGAAAGATTAAGCCCAGATTTTTCTTATACGTAGTTTGAATATATCCATTAACTATTGGCACTCTGGAGTTTCCTCCCAAATAAAAAGGCATCAAAGAATTATCATCACAAATAAAGTATGAATCATCATGTAAAGAAAAAACCTGTGCTATAGGTTGTTTCTCTATTACATGTATTTTCAATTCTCCTAGAAATGAAAGACTAACCTCTGCATTATGAATAAGAGGATTTTGACATAAAACACTTTCTATCTCATCCAAATTAAGATCTCCAACTTTCTTGGTTCCGGGAACTATATCCCTGGCATCCAATATTTCTGAAACATCTTTCTTTGTTAGAAATGTAGGGGAATTCTTCGAAGAAACATTAATCATAAAAGTATCACAAAGCATAGCATCTCTTTGTCGCTGCAATAAAGAAATTATTCCAACAACAAAACCTAGAATAAACACCCAAACTATCGCCTTTATGATTTTTTGTTTTTTCATTACACAAATTTGTATTCTGACAATCTTTTTTTCAACGGGCTAATAATTTGATCAATATCACCAGCACCTAAGGTCATTATCACATCTCTTTTTGTTAAAATAATTTCAGATACTACATCTTCTTTAGAAATTAAGTTAACAGGTATATTTTTTATCTCTCTAGCAATCATTCTTGAACTCACTCCTTCAATAGGTAATTCACGAGCAGGATAAATATCTAAGATATATAGTTGATCTAGCAAAGACAACGAGCTTGCGAATTCAAGATAAAAATCTTTAGTTCGAGAAAAAAGATGAGGCTGAAAGACACCTACCAAATTTCTTCTCGGGTATAATAATCGTGCACTATTTATAGCGGCTTTCAATTCTTCAGGATGATGTGCATAATCATCTATATAAGAAATATCGTCGCTTTCATAAATCTTCTCGAAACGACGTTTTACTCCTCGAAAACTAGCAAGTCCCTGACGAATTTGTTCTTCCGAGATTCCTAATTCAAGGCAAACCGAAATCGCAGCACATGCATTTTCTACATTATGTTTTCCAGACATACCCACAAACAAATCATTTATTTGGATATCACCTGAAGTAAAATCAAAAATCATCTTACCTGTTTCAACTCTAAGATTGCTAATCACTCTAGCATCTTTTGAATTGCTAAAACCATAAGAAAACGTCTTTGTCTTAGTATTTTCAAGTTGAACAGAATCATTAAAAAAGATGACACCATCTGCACTTGTTTGCCTAATAAAGGTATTAAAAGACTCCAACAAATGAGCTTTACTTCCATAAATATCTAAATGATCAGCATCAGTTGATGTAACCACTGAAATATCAGGAAACAGTGTCAAAAAACTACGGTCAAATTCATCTGCTTCTACAACTACATATTCCGACTCTGGAACACTTATATAATTTGTAGAATAATTTGCCATAATTCCACCTATAAATGCAGTAACCTTTTGATTAGAATTGTACAATAAATGAGCAATCATACTACTAACAGTAGTTTTGCCATGAGTACCAGCTACAGCAATTGTTTTATAATTCTTACAAAGAATTCCCAAAACCTCAGAACGCTTATACATAGGCACTGTCGATTTCTGGAAATTCACAAATTCTATATTTGTTTTTGGGATTGCAGGAGAATAAACTACAAGATCCGGATTATAATTTGTTACATTATGATCCTCATTATAGTGTATATGAATTCCTTCTTTCTGTAATTGTCTGGTTAATTTTGTCTCTGTTCGATCATAACCATATACAGAAATTCCATTGGCATGGAAAAAACGAGCTATAGCACTCATTCCGATTCCTCCAATTCCCAAAAAATAAATTCTATTTATTGAGGACAAATGCATCAAAATATACTTTTATTTAAATTTAAGATCAGACAGAATATTTCTTACAATAATTCCATCCGAATCTTGACGTGCAAATTTGCTAATATTTTTTTGAAATTTCAGAAGTCTTTCTTTATCTTTTATAAGCTTTAATACTTCAGGGACCAAGGTTTCTGAAGCTTTTTTATCAAGAACAATCATAGCTGCATCTTCTTTACGCAAAGATTCAGCATTTTTAAATTGATGATTCTCAGCAGCATGAGGCAACGGGACAAAAACACAAGCACACCCAAGAGCCATTAATTCTGAAATAGTAAGCGCACCGGCCCGAGCAATAACTAAATCAGAAGCACAATAAACTTCGTGCATATTATTTATAAAAGGCTCAACAAAAATTTTATTTAAACGTAATTTTTCTACTTCAACGCCAAGATCTTGATAATAACTTTGACCTGTTTGCCAAATAATGGCAATATCATCATTATATAGTTGTTTCAAATCTTTAAAGATAGCCTGATTAATATTTCTAGCCCCTTGACTACCACCAGTAATAAATATTAAAGGTTGATTTTTCTTTAAGCCATACTTTTCTCTTAATGAGATTCGTATCTTTTCTTTATCCAAATCATAAAATATATTTCTGATTGGATTACCCGTGAGAACAATTTTCTCTGAAGGGAAAAAGCGATCTAACCTAGGATAGGCAACAAAAATTCTTCGAGCAGAATTTTTCATAATCTTATTGGTTATCCCTGGATATGAATTTTGTTCCTGAATATAAACAGGTATATTCATCCATGAAGCAACTTTCATTGTAGGTGCACTCGCATAACCACCTGTGCCAATTACGCAATCAGGTTTAAATCGTAATAAAACAAAGAAGGCCTTTAGTAGGCTAAAAATAAGTTTCAAAGGTAATAAAACATTCTTTAATATTTTACCTCTTTGAAAACCAGCAATAGGAAGACCTACAATCTCATATCCTGCAGCAGGAACCTTCTGCATTTCCATTTTTCCTTTTGCTCCTATAAACAAGAACTGTGCAGAAGGCAACTCTTTTTTTATTCTTTCGGCTATAGCAAGAGCAGGAAAAATATGTCCACCAGTTCCTCCACCACTTAAAACCACCTTTATATTTCTTCTCTCATCCTTCATGCTACTTCTTTTTTAACTTCACTGAGTTCTTCAGCTTTATTATCACTCGATAATTCTTTACTAACACTAATTATCATTCCTATAGTAATACTTGTTATTATCGTAGATGTTCCTCCCATACTCACTAATGGTAAAGGCTGTCCTGTAACTGGTAATACATTAACAGCAACTCCCATATTAATCATCGCTTGAAAAACCAATAAAAAGCTCAAGCCAAATGCGAGAAAAGCACCAAAATCTCCTGGAAACTTGGTTACAATTTTTATAGATCTGGAGAAAATAATTAAGTATAATAAAAGAACAAAACAAGCTCCTATAAAACCATACTCTTCAATAATAATCGCATATATAAAATCGGAATATGGGTGGGGTAAGAAATTCTTTTGCTGACTATTTCCAGGTCCTTTTCCTATAATACCTCCATTAGCAATAGCAATCTTTGCTTGCTCCACCTGAAGGCTTAAATCTTTTGTCCTCTGGCTTTCGACTTTTTCACCAACACCAACATATCGTTCTAGCCTCCCTTTCCAAGTCTCTAATCGAGCAACTTTACCACCTTTTAATACGTAAGCAGCACCCACAAAAAGAAACATTGCCAATACAACTCCACCTATAATCAGAATTAAATGTTTTATTGAAATATTGCCAATAAACATCATCAAAAAACAGCATACAAAGAGCATTGCGGCTGTAGATAAATCTTCAGGAAAAATCAAGACACAAATAATTAATACAGGTATAATCATTGGAATCACAGAAGACTTAAAACTCTTAATAACACTCTGTCGTTTAGACAATAAACGAGCTAAAAACACAATCAAAACCACTTTTGCCAAATCCGAAGGCTGAAAAGTCAAATTAAAAGGTAAGGGTAAAAATCTTTTTGCATCATTCAATTCATAATCTACAAATAGAGTCAACACTAAAAGAGGAATAACAACTGCAAACAAGCTTATTTGAGAAATCCTTGAGAAAAATTTATATTTTATAAGGTGTACGAAATACATAGCAAAAAAGCCTACAAGCAACAACAAAAACTGCTTTACCAGATAATATTCAGAATAACCTTCTGATTGCTGATAAGCAAGAGTTCCTGTAGAGCTATAAACTGTTAGTAGAGATGTCAAGTATAGAAACAATACCGCCATCCAAATATATTTATCGCCTAGTATTTGAATTTTTAGTTTAAACATTACCATCCAAATTATTTACTGCTTTCTTAAATTCATCGCCACGTTCCTCATAATTGGAATAACAATCAAAACTAGCACATGCAGGAGAAAGCAATACAGTATCATTTTCACTTGCTACAGACTTTGCCAGTTTAACTGCCTTATCCATATCATTTTCACAATAAATTTCTGAAACAAAATTTTTAAATTCCGCTAAAAGCTTTTCATTATCCTCTCCAATACAAATAATTGTCTTAACTTTTTTTTGTACAAGATCAAATAGTTCGGAGTAATCATTTCCTTTATCTACTCCTCCAACAAGCCAAATAACTCTACCAGGAACACTTTCCAAAGCAAACCAGACAGAATTAACATTTGTAGCCTTTGAATCATTGATAAAAGTTACGTCTTGAATAACACTTACTTCTTCTAGTCGATGTGGATCATTTTGAAAATCAGACAAGCAATCACGTAGATTTTCATTTCTCACATCAATGAGTTTTGCAGCAATACCTGCTGCCATTGAATTATAAACATTATGTTTTCCTATAATAGCTAGTTCATCTATAGTCATCTTAAAGTTTTTTTGGGTTAGATTAATGTTTAGGTACTGGCCTTTCAGTGAAGCTCCATAATTCAACTTTTCACAAATTGAAAAAGGAATACATTTGGCTTCGCCCACCTTACAAGACATATATTCTTGAGTAAGATGGTCATCTTTACAATAAATAAAATAATCCCCCGCAGTTTGATTTCTAGTTAATCGAAACTTACTCCTCGAATAATTTCCTATAGAATACTTATATCTATCTAAATGATCGGGTGTAATATTTAACAATATAGCAATATGCAAAACTGCATCATACATCCTATCAAGCTGAAAGCTACTTAATTCTATAACATAATAATCATAATCGCGCTCTGCTAGTGCCCTTGCAAAGCTATATCCTATATTCCCCACTAAAGCCACATCATATCCCGAATTTTTAAGAATATGATACAGCAATAAAGAGGTAGTCGTTTTTCCATTACTGCCTGATATTCCAATTAATTTCCCTTTACTATACCTTGAAGCAAATTCTATTTCTGAAATAACGGGTATATCACAATCTTCAAACTTTTTTATCAAAGGAATATCATCAGGTATACCAGGACTTTTAATAACCATAGCAACATTTTCAAAAACAAGTTTGCTATGCCCCTGCATTTCATAAGGAATCGATAAACTATTCAATTCAGACACCCGTTCTTCAGGAATAATTCCTGAATCCGAAACAAGAACATCCCACCCCTTGCTTTTAGCAAGGATAGCAGATCCTATTCCACTTTCTCCAGCGCCTAATATGACTAGTTTTAAATTCATTATCTTAACTTTAATGTAATAATTGTTAATACTGCCAGAAAAATTCCTATAATCAAAAACCGTTGAACGATTTTTGGTTCCGGGTAACCTTTTTTCTGGAAGTGATGATGTAATGGAGCCATTAGAAACACTCTTTTACCTTCTCCAAATCTCCTTTTAGAATACTTAAAAAAAAGTACCTGAATAACCACGGATACATTTTCCACTAGGAATATTCCACATAATATTGGAATCAGAAGTTCCTTTCGAATTGCAAATGCAAAAACAGCAATAATACCTCCTAATGCTAAACTACCTGTATCACCCATAAATACTTGTGCCGGATATGAATTATACCATAAAAATCCAATACAAGCACCTACAAAAGCACTTATAAAAACAGCCAATTCACCAACATTTGGCAGATACATTATATTCAAATAATCGGCAAAAATATAGTTCCCTGAAAAATAAGCAAGTATTCCCAAGGTAGCACCAATTATAGCCGATGTTCCTGTTGCCAGACCATCCATTCCATCGGTTAAATTTGCAGCATTTGAAACAGCAGTGATTATAAATATAACTATAGGTATGAATACAAGCCAAGCCCATATTCTAAAATTCTCGCCCATCCAGCTTACCAAATAAGCATAATCAAACTCATTATTTTTAACAAAAGGAATGGTTGTTTTTGTACTTTTTACTTCACGATAATAAGTTCCTTGATCTATATCAGATTTAATTTCACCAGCATTTAATTGCTGTTGTTCAACTGATTCAGCCACAGGAATATTTTCGCGGATAACAACAGATGAATCGAAATAAAGTGTAGCACCAACCACTAGACCCAAAGTAATTTGACCAACAATTTTAAATTTCCCGGGCAAACCTTTTTTATCTTTCTTAAATACCTTTATATAATCATCAACAAAACCTACCAACCCCAGCCAAACCGTTGTAAACAGCATAAGCATAATGTAAGTATTATCTAACTTAGCAAACAACAATGTGGGAATTAAAATGGCAGCTAAAATTATTAAGCCTCCCATTGTAGGTGTTCCCTGTTTTTCAATTTGACCTTGTAACCCCAAATCTCTTACTGTTTCTCCAATTTGCTTTTTAAGCAAGAACTTAATCCAAGGCTTGCCAAATATTAAAGAAATAATTAGTGAGGTAATTACAGCCATAGATGCCCTAAAGGAGATATATTGAAATACTCCTGCTCCTGGAAAATCAAAAGTTTCGTGTAAGTATTGAAAAAAATAATATAGCATAATAAAAATGCAATCTTAGTTATAACCTAAATTCTGTAAAACCTCTTTATCGTCAAATGGATGTTTAATTCCATTTATATCTTGATATTTTTCATGTCCTTTACCAGCAACCAATACAATATCTTTTGAATTGGCCAACATTGATGCTGTTCGTATTGCTTCCTTTCTATTTGTTATTCGTAATATTTTATTTGTTTTAATTACACCCTTTTCCATATCATCCAGAATGGATTCCGGATCTTCTGTGCGAGGGTTATCTGAAGTTAGAATTACTTTATCGCTTAATTCAGAAGCGATAAAAGCCATTTTGTCACGTTTACTTTTATCTCTATCTCCTCCAGCGCCACAAACTGTAATAATTTGCTGTCCGGCTTCTTTCATTTCTACAATAGTCTCCAACACATTCTTTAAAGCATCGGGAGTATGAGCATAATCAACAATAGCTAGTGATTGGTCTTCTCGTGACATGCACTCAAACCTACCTTCAGCAGGTTTTAACAAACTCATATACTTTAAGATTTCCATAGAAGAAAATCCCAATAATCTAAAACAGCCATATATAGCCAAAAGGTTATATATATTGAATTCTCCTCTCAAAAAGGTATGAAATTCATATTGATCAAAAATAATATCTTGACCATTAAAATTCTGTTCAACCAATTTCCCTTTAAAATCTGAAGGAGATTTCAAGCTATAGAAATGCTTTTTCGATTCTGTATTTTGCAACATTACATTCGCATTTCTATCATCTTTATTCACCAAAGAAAATGTTGTTCTAGGCAGCTGATCAAAGAATTTCTTCTTAGCGCCAATATAATCTCTAAAAGTTTTATGATAATCTAGATGATCGTGACTCAAATTTGTAAATAATGCTCCTTTAAAACATAATCCTGCAATTCTATTCTGCGCAGCAGCATGAGAACTCACCTCCATAAAGACATAATCGCATCCTGCATCAACCATTTGCGACAATAATAAATTTAATTGCACAGGATCAGGAGTAGTATGAGTACTGGCAATAATCTTATTCCCGATTCTATTTTCAATAGTAGAAATCAAGCCCGATTCATACCCTAAAGATTTCATTAAATTATAGGATAATGTGACAATGGTAGTTTTACCATTAGTTCCTGTAACGCCTATTAAATTTAATTTTGTTGAAGGCCTGTCATAAAAAGCAGAAGCCAATTCTCCCAAAGCAACAGAACTATCTTCTACACAAACGTAACAAACATTTTCTTTTAAATCAGCAGGCAGCGTCTCACAAACAATCAGTTTTGCCCCTTTTTCAATAGCCTTTTGTATATAATTATGACCATCTACCTGAGTACCTTTAACAGCAATAAAAGCAGATCCAAGTTTAACAGACCGACTATCAAAGCAAATAGAAGTAATACTTGCGTGAAACAAGTTTACTGTCTTTAATGACTTTATATATTTTAATAAATATTGAATTTCTTTCAAAACATCATTTTTTTCAAGTAGACAACTTTAGCTTAACATTCTGACCTTTTTTAATTCTTTTTCCAGGTAAAACAGATTGATAAGAAATATCTCCTTTACCCTCAACCTCAACGATAAGACCATTTTTTCTTAAAATATACACTGCATCTCTAGCTCCCATTCCTATAAGATTAGGCATAATTCCATCTTTAATCACACGAGGTAAGAATAAAGCTTTATTTTCTTTTCCTTTTAGATAAACATAGTTGGTATTACAACTAGAAGTGTCTATATCCACTCCACTTGCTAAAAAAACTTCTTTTAAATCCGTTATACATGCCCCATTTTTATATGGAATATGCATATCGTCTACATGCTGAGGACTTTCGTTAAAATCAATATCCAGAGCGTATATTTTATCAGCCATCCCTTTAAACACAGGTCCTGCAACAGAAGATCCATAAATTCTACCTGCAGAAGGGTTAGCAACAACAACAATGCATGAGTACCTTGGATTATTAGCTGGAAAATATCCTACAAAAGAGGCATTATAATTCACCTTATTATATTTCCCTCCTTTTGCTATTTGTGCAGTTCCTGTTTTTCCAGCAATAGAATAAAACGGACTGGCAAGATTTCTTCCTGTTCCTCGCAGTACTACACCCTCAAGTAGACTTCTAACTGTATCTAAAGTTTCTGAGGAGCAGATTCTATCTCTTAAAACTACAGGTTCATAACTTTCAACTACTTCTCCGTTATGTAATATCTTTTGAACAAATTGAGGTTTCATCAATTTCCCGTCATTGGCAACAGCATTATATAGGCTTAACATTTGTAATGGAGTTAAGCTTAATCCATATCCTATAGACATCCAAGGTAAAGAAAGACCCGACCATCTTTTTTTATCATCAGGACCAGGAATATCTGGCTTAGGTTCACCTAATAAATTAATTCCCAAAGGTTCCGTCAAACCCAATTTTTCTAATCCTTCAATAAAGGCTTCGGGTTCATCTTTATAACTATGATTTATAACTTTTGAAATTCCAACATTAGAGGATTTTTCAAAGGCTGTACGAAGTGTTATTTCTCTTTCTCCCCCAAAGTGAGAATCACGCATTTTATGCTTAAAGAAAGTTGTCTTTCCATTTTCAATATCAACAACTTGATTCATATCCACTTTTCCATCTTCAAGGGCCACTATAATACTAGCCAACTTAAAGGTAGAGCCAGGTTCAATTCTTTCTCCAATTGCCATATTATAACTTTCACGATAATCTTCCAGTTTAGGATCCCATCTTAAATTGGCAATTGCTTTAATAAAACCTGTTTTAACCTCCATAAGGATTGCACATCCTTCATAGGCTTTTTCTTTATAAAGTTGATCATACAGAGTTTCTTCTGCCACATCTTGAACATTCACATCAATAGTAGTTTGAACATCCATTCCGTTTTTTGCTTCACGCAAAGGATCGTCAGAAACTTCCATCCAATCACCATGTCCAATTTTTCGTTTTATAACTGCTCCATTAACACCTCTTAGATATTTCGAAAAAGCCCCTTCAATACCAACAGCAATAGTATCTTGTCGGTAGTAGCCTATGGTTCTTAATGCAAGGTTTTGATAAGGTCGAATCCGGCTATTTTTCTTTTTTACAATTAAGCCCCCTTTATACTTACCCTTTCTTAGAATCGGAAATGATTTTATTTTTTTCATTTCCATATAACTAACATTTTTCTTAAGAACAAGATAACGATTAGAATCGGCTAGAGCCCTACGAAACATTCGTAAAAAATAAGATTTTGATCTATTACTATACAATTGAGATAAGCATAAAGCCAAAGAATCTCTCTTTTTTTTGTACAACTTCTTTTTAGGACAGAACAAATCAACAAATATATTATATCGAGGCACAGATACAGACATCAAAGTACCATCACTAGCTAGAATATTACCTCGTGATGCTTCCAGTGAAAATGTTTTAACTTGGCATTCTTTTGCTTTAGCCCTTAATGTATCTCCTTCAGTTACTTGAACAAATAAAATCCTAAAGACAATCGCTAAGCCAAATAGCAAAACAAATCCATAAACTATGTAAACCTTATTTAAACTAACATGTTTCTTACTCATCTTTTCACCCTTTATTAAACTTTAGTTTTTATCCCTTTCCATTGAATTAAATTTCAATTTATAAGGAGGTGAGGTAGATTGTTTTATTCCGTTTTTCTCCAAACTCTTGGCGATCACAGAAGGCTTACTCTTATAAATCCAATCTGATTTTGTTGTTATGTATATAGTATGTAATTCTTGCAACTCTTTATTAACAGCATTAGTTTTTCGAACAGTGCTATCAACCAAAAAAGAATTACCTATATAAAGAATGCCCAAAAAAGTAAGAAAAAACAAAAACAAAATATTATCTCCGTTTTTCGCTTTCTTCAAAAAAGACCCATGAAGCATGGTTGAGATTACCGAAAGGATCTTCTCTCTATTTTCAATTTTCTTTTCTTTTTTGACCATTACATTTTATTATTTTTTTTCAGCTATTCTAAGCTTTGCACTTCTTGAACGACTATTCAGTTCCAACTCTTCTGCAGAAGCTACAATAGGTTTTCTGGTTATCAACTTAAACGGACAATTTACATTTCCATAAAAATCTTTTTCAGGAACACCTTTAAAGTTACCTGCCTTAAAGAAGTTTTTCACCAAACGATCTTCCAAAGAATGAAAAGTAATTACGGCTATTCTTCCTCCTGGTTTCAATACTTTTGTTGACTGAATAAGTAAATCTTTCAGAACATCTAGTTCTTGATTTACTTCAATCCTTAAAGCTTGAAAAACCAAAGCCATAAATTTATTCTCTTTCATTTTAGGAAAAAGTGGCCGAATAATATCTTTCAATTCAAAAGTAGTTTCTACTTTTTTCTCTGAACGAGAATTTACGATTACAGAAGCCAACCTTCTCGCATTTTTCAATTCTCCATAATGAAAAAACACATCAGCAAGCTGCTCTTCAGTATAAGTATTAACTACATCATATCCATTTAAAGAAGCATTAGAATTCATTCTGAAATCTAAGCGACCATCAAAACGAGTTGAAAAACCACGTTCTGGAGTATCAAATTGATATGAAGAAACTCCTAAATCGGCAAGAATACCATCAACTGGTAGAGCTTTATATAATTGCAAGAAGTTTTTTAAGAACTTAAAATTTTGATTAATAAGAGTAAATCGAGGATCATCAATTGCATTCTGTAATGCATCGGGATCTTGATCAAAAGAAAAAAGTTTTCCTTCTGAATTAAGGTTTTCTAAAATCCCTCTAGAATGGCCTCCTCCACCAAAAGTAGCATCCACAAAAATTCCATCTGGTTTAATATCGAGGCCATCAATACATTCTTGATAAAGAACAGACTTATGATACATGAGCTTAATTTTAATTTTCAGATCCGCCAAATAATTCTTCAGTTAAGTCAGAAAAATCATCTTGATCATATTCTATTGCCTTTTGATACTTCTGTTTATCCCAAATTTCTATTTTATTCAATACAGAAGTAATAACAATATTTTTTTCAAAGTGCGCAAAATTAAACAGATCTTTCGGAATTTGTATCCTTCCATGCGAATCTACTTCAACAATTTTTGCACTTGCAACAAAACGACGTAAATAATCTGCATTTTTTCGTAGCAATTTTGTTTTCTCAAGTATCTTTTCCGTTTCTGCTCTCCAAACATTCATTGGATACAAATCAAGATACTCATCAAATAGGCCTTTCTTTAAAACAAAACCTTGTTTGAAAGAATCTCCTAATTGCTGACGCAAACCAGAACTCAGCAAAAACCTACCTTTTGCGTCTAATTTACACTCGTATGTTCCAATAAGCAATTGATTCACTTTTATCTCTTTTTTTTTTATCAAAGGTAATAAATATCACCCACTTTTTCCCACTTAGCTCAAAATATCAGGCAAATAACATACCAAAATTCAACTTTTTTTTCATAAAATTTTATTTAAAAGAGCTTTTAGCAGGTGGTAATAAGTGGAAATGTGAGGCAAAAATAGTAGTTTTTATGAATATAAGGTAAAAAACCTCATTTATATAACTTATAGGCAATTGCGTAAAAAAAAAGAAACAAATCATTGATAAATACAATAAAAAAACCGAAAACAACGAAATTACAATTGCTCTCGGTTCCTATTTCGGATATTTTTTTTAATTATTGTCCAGTTTTAAATATAAGACAACTGTCTCCATAACTTAAAAAACGGAAATCATTATCTAAAGCATATTTATAAATTTTCTTCCAATTTTCTCCAATTAAAGCAGAAACCAGAAGTAATAAAGTGCTCTTAGGTTGATGAAAATTTGTTATAATACCAGAAGCAATTTTATAATTATAACCCGGAGCAATCATTAACTGAGTTCCTCCGCAAATATATTTATGGTTTTCTTTTTCGCAACGATCAATGATAGCATCCAAAGCTTGTAATGGTGATATATTAGCCTTTGCATAATCACCATAAGGATCCCATTGTTTTACATCAACCGAATTACTCATATCTGGATTCAGAACCAGCTTAACACCGTGCCAATACAAGCTCTCTAGGGTTCGCATAGAAGTTGTACCAACAGGAATTATATTTTCACCTAATTTCTCTCGAATTGATTTCAAACTACTCAATTCAACAACGATTTGCTCTGTATGCATTTCATGGTCTTGAATCTGTTTGCAATCAACAGGTTTGAATGTTCCTGCACCAACATGTAAAGTTAAACTCTCACTCGATATGTTCTTTAAAGGTAATTTATTCAGGATATTTTGAGTAAAGTGTAAACCTGCGGTTGGAGCGGCAACAGAACCTTTGTTTTTGGCAAATACTGTTTGATATCTAACCAAATCCTCAGGCTCAGCTTCTCTATTCAAGTATGGAGGCAAAGGAATTTGCCCTATAGCTTCAAGAATTTCGGCAAAAGTATATATACCATCCCATTCAAACTTCACCAATTGAGCATTTCCTGATTTCTCTAACTTAGAGATTTTAATCTCAACTTCTTGCTTAAAGATTTGAATAGTTTTTGTTAAAAACTGTTCTTTCCATTTTTTTCCATTACCAACAAAACACTTCCAAACACAAGTTTCTCTTTGATCAAACGCCAATTGAATTTCGCTTGTTGGTTCTACAGGCTCAAGACAAAAAATCTCTATCCTTGCTCCTGTTTTTTTAAAAAACTCAATCCTTGCTTGTACTACTTTTGTCTCATTATATACTAAAAGAGAATTTTCAGGCAAAAAATCAACTATATGCTTAAAATTAGAAGGGCGAATTTTTCCTTCTTTGTATACCAACAATTTTGAAGAGTCTCTCTCTTTTAATGGATATTTTGCAATTCGCTCATCAGGCAAATCATAATTGTAATTCGAAATTTCTATTTTTCCAGGATCCAACATCAATCTAAAAGTTTATTCAAATCTATTTGATTCTCATAGATATGAAATATTTCATCAATATCTACAGCCACAATTTTATCTATTCGATGGGAATTTTGCCGACACCAAAGCTCAACGTAAAAATCACCCAAAGCGTACAAATATATCTCATAATAAAGAAAAATTCTCTCTAATAATTTTTCTCCATCTTCCAAAAGTATTTGTATCTTTATATCAAAACCCAAACTACAGAACTCTTTTTTACTCTTTTTGTACATTTTGCCTTCCACTTACACTTTATCCAAACAAGAATTCAATAAATATGTGCCCGGTTAATATAAAAAACGACGAAAACATATATTTGTTTGTTTACGGTACTCTTCTTTCAAATGTTCCCAGCAGAATGGAACATTTTTTAAGAAATAACACTAAAATAATCGGACAAGGATATGTACTAGGACGTCTTTATGATTTAGGCGACTACCCTGGAGCTATATATGATATAAATAGTAAAAACAAAATCTATGGCGAACTCATTGAACTAAAAAACAAACATACTCTAGAAACAATAGATAACTACGAAGAGCTTGGAGCTCAGTGGCCCGAACCAACAGAATATATGAGAATTATGGTTACTGTTCATTTAAAGATTTCAAATAAAAACAGCTATAAACGACTAACAGCATTTTTTTACAATTACAATTATCCTGTTTCTGAATGGGATAAGATAGATTCTGGAAATTATAAGGAATATGTAACCCAACAAACAAACACAAAAAAAACCCTATGAACGACTGTTATTAGGGTTTTTATGAGGTAGGTAAAAAAGATATTCGGCAGAATATCAACAGGAAAAAAGAACGTTTGGTAAGGAGGGGGGGGAGTTTATTTTTTTAATCAGAAAACTTTACAGTTACTAAATAAATCTTAATTACTCTTATGTTGTTCTAACACAAAATAAACTTCTTTAAATCTCTCACACTTTACAAACCAAAAAAGGTATCTATATATAGATAAACAATTTTGATTAGCATTTGTGCTCGTTATTCCAATTACTGTACCATACTTTACTTTCATCTATATGTTTTTACGATTCAATATTTATCATATTGATTATCACTTATATAATTTTTAAGTTTTTTTTCACTTTTTAAATGAAAACAAGAAATTATAATACAAGTGAATTATTTAAACTTTTTTTTCTCCGGAAATGGACATTTATTTCTCCAATAATATATTACACCCTACAATATTAAATACACCTAATCTAGGTAGCTCTTCAAAGCTAACAACCGCGATCACTCTTACCTTTAATCACTATCATTCCTGTCTTTAATCGACTCTAAACCTTTAGGTGTTGAATAAAAACCTGAGTCTGTTCAAATAAGTGTGTCAAACAAATTTTTTAAAATTAATGTTTAAACACTTATGAAAACAAAGAAGCTAAAGAAATTTGATTATGAGAAGTTTGAGGAAGAAGCCAT
>JBGRQE010000036.1:0-34214 GCA_041725955.1 Bacteroidales bacterium | reverse complement strand
TTCGATTGAGGCCGCCTTAGTGGGTCAGCCGTAAACCAAGCCTTGATTTTTGGTTCTTTTTATCAAGAAAAAGAACAAGGAAAAAAATGTTTTTTTAAAGTTATCGTATTCGGTTGTATTTTCATATGTAGCCAGCAATAGGGGAAAAATTGTTTTTTTATATCCAAATGCGGTTGTATTTTCATACAACCCTACGGAATTATCCTTTATGTTATATACGACAATGTTTTTTGTCGAGGAGAAAAAATAATTTCCTGATAATGCAAGGTATTTATTCGCAAAACCAACCAGTCAGGATCTTTGAACCTGACTGGTTTTATTACACTACCCCCCAATTATTATCTTACTACCAATTTCCGAACAACTCTTTTGTTTCCCTTTTCAAGCACACAAGAATATATTCCGGGAATCAGTTTATTTTTTGTTTCCAAAACACAATTGCTTTGTCCTTGGATATTTTTCACAAATAAAATCTGCCCCTGTAAATTAATAACAGACAATTGATCAAAAACATTCTGAGCAAACTCAATCGTAAGATTCTCATTTTTCAGTAAAGGCTGTGGATATATTTTCATATCCTCATCACTCTCTAGCTCATTAATTTGAGATGATTTCAAGATATGAATCGAAAAATCGTTAAAAACAAATCGTTTGGTCTCTCCATTCACAGCACAATAATGTACAAACTTAATTTGAATGGATTTCCCCAAGAAGTCATTTAACAAAATACACTCTTCTACCCAACCTTGGCTATTTTTTATATATGCCGGCAAAGGATCTGCATATCCAACAAACACATCTTCAGACAATTTGCCCTGTAATGGATATTCATTACCTTCAGAATCTTCAGCCACAATTACAACAGCCTGAGATTTGCCCAGATAATTATTATACCTCATCTTTAAGTAGGCAAACTTAGCATCTCTAAAATCAAAAGTTTTATTTAACTCCAAATTACTCTCCTTTAGCGAATTAATATTCTGATTAAAAGGAGTACTCATAACTACTTCTGAATCTTCAAATTTATCATCAACAAACCAGCCTTCAGAATTCCATTCTTCATCTTTACTTAAGTCAAAATTATAGATTGGAGCGGTTTGATCTTCATAAAATGAAAATTCCTGTTCAATTGAATTTCCATCTAATTTATAACTTACTTTAAGAACAATAGGTTTAAGTATATCTTCATTACTTTTAAGTGTATAATGAATAGAATCAATTAATTTTTCTCCTGATTTTAAAGAAAGTGTTTTAAAGTTGTCTACCTCTATTTCTTTTTGATTTTGGGGAACAACCTTTATATTCAGGTTTTCAATATTTTTTCTTCCTATTGAATGAAACTTAAAAGTTATATAACCTTCATTTGAACTAAGAAATAGCTTTTCTGCTTGAACAGACAAATAAGATTCAGCCATATGAATGGTTTCCAAAAACAGTTTTTTATTTTCCTGAATATAAGGAATAATATTGCCTTTTGAAGGCCAAAAACCATAGCTTGAAGCACCTACCTCAGCGGTATATGAAAAAATCTTATTGGGCTTCTTTTCATTAGGTTCATACATATAATCATTAGCCTCTCCATTAGAATAATAGCCAATAACATCTGCTCCTCTGCCATATTCATAATGATTATTAGCAGTTAAAATCTTTGCCTGAGCAGTAACCAAATCATGATCATCCAGATAAACATCATCGTATCCATATCCATATAATAAATAGTTCCCAAAGGAATGGAAATTAATTGCGGTTTGAAATCTGTGTGTTTCGCATAAATGCATAATTGCCTGAATTTCTGGCTCTGAAGCTGCCGAAGGGCCTCTATAGGTTTCCTCTTCAGTTATAGGCGATGACCCATCGTCGTTATAACCCCATTTATAAGGATAATTACGATTTAAATCTACTCCAAATGTATTGTCATTATTTGGTCTGCGGTTTTTTCGCCACATTCCTCCACCATTTGGATAATACTTTACATTATACTGATAACCATCTGGGTTCATACATGGCACACAAACAATTTGTCGATTATCTACCAAATACTTTATATAATCATCCTTTTCATAGTTTTCAAGTAGATAATACATATAGTAAATCATCACATGGGGTGTAATCACTTCACGAGCATGATGAACTCCAATCATAAGAACCTCTTCTTCATCATTTTCATCTTTCTCGGGGTGATCAGATATCTTCATCATATAAATATCTCGATTCTCATGAGTCTTAAATGTTCCTATTGCCTTCTTCTTTGTAATCAAGTGTGGATATTTTTCTGCCATATTATCCATATGAGCATATATTTCATCCAAAGTAAAATAACCACCCATAGAACCATAATCCCAATCCAGGGGAATCTCTTTCTCTAACTTTTCTTCAATAGTCAAAGGTTTTGTACGTGATGAATTTAGATAATTGCTTATATACTCCGTCAAGTCATCAATAGCCACACGATATGGAATATCTTCTCTTTCAAGAATATTTATTTCAGAAAGACTAATATCCATACAAATACTATCTTCAGAATATTCTCTACACGACTCATAATCGAAAGAAATATGTTTCTCTCTAAATTTATAAAAATCAGTTTTAGAGCACAAAATTCTTTTATATACATCCTTATTTTGAGTAAAAGAACTTTGAATTATTAGACAAAATAAAATGAGTAATCCTTTTTTCATACAATCTTTTTTAGTTTAAATATTTACACCTACATATATTCTTTAGTTTATTATTTTAAAATATTACCTTTTGTTTTGCCATAGGAATCCCATCTTTATACAATACTAGCTGATAAACTCCTGATAAAAACTCTTGAGTATTAATTTCTATATAAGCATTATCGGTAATGCATTTGCTAAAAACAGGACAAGCCAACATATTATAAATAATAAGCTGATCATATTGCTTTCCTTGAGTTTCTACTTTCAGAATATTATCAGATGAAATAGGTTGAGGATATACCTTTAAAATAGTATTCTTTTTTTCTTCTAATTGAACAGGAGCATTTACGGAGCTTCTTACTCTGAATTTATTAAATATAAAATTCTTCTGCAGATTATTCGGCATGGAATAAATAGAAAACTGCATTTCCAAAACCTTACCCAAATATTGATTAAGGAATAATACTTCGGGTTTCCATATATAACTCTTACCTTCAAATGTAGGACAAGCATCTGCCGACAAAAAGCTTTGATCATAAGTATTTAAACCTTTTAGCTTTTCCCATTTCGACTCTCCTTCTGCCTTTACTTCAAAAGCTACACACGAATTTATAGGTAAATCAAATTTCGTATTAAAATCTACATAAGCAAAATCAGCTTTTTGTAAATCTATCTTCTCTTTAAAGCAGAATCTTTCTTGTTGCAATCCATCTTCAATCTCCATAGAAGGCGAACTCACTACCAATTGATTTAAATCGGAATCTTTTTTCACAAACCACTGTTGAGTATACCAGGAAGACTGATTATATAAATCTAAAGTAAATCTGTTCCTTGTAAAATCTTCATATACCTCTATGCTATCTTTTACTTTCACTCCATCGCAGACATATGATAGCTTAAGTTTTAAAGGACTTGTTAGCTGGGTAACTTTATGTTCCCAATACTGAATTGAATCAATAATTACATTACCCGATGAAAGATAATCAATAGTCAGCTCGTTGCCTTTAAAACTATTGGGTTTATCTGTTTCCAGCCTAATTTCTACGTCAGATACAGATTGCCTACCTACAGATGAAATCTCAAATTTCAAATAACCCGTTACAGGGCGAATCAACGGTCTTAAAGGTTGAACAGATAATGAAGCTCCTGCCATTTCTATCGACTTCAATATCATATGTTCGCACTCGCTAATCAATTTCCAAATCGCATTTTTAGGAGGCCAAAATCCGTCTTTGTGATCTCCTACCTCAACAGTATATGCGAATGTATTTATTCGTGCATTTTCAGGATCTTCAATGTTTTCATAATGATGCATATAATCACAGGCATCTCCATTCATCGTATAAGAAAGTAAATCGTAAATATGTCCATACTTATAGCGATTTTTGCGGGTTAATTCCCTTGCTTGCAATTGATATAAAACTGAATCTTTATATTCCAAACGATCGTGTGAATACCCATATAGCACCATATTACAATGAGAATGTAGATTAAGAGCCATATCGAAATTAAATTGATTGCATAAGTGCATTACTGCTTGAACTTCTGCTTCAGAAGCAGCACTTTCGCCACGATAAGTTTCTGAACCAGGTCTGTCTGAAGATCCTTTATTATCAAAGGCCCATTGATAGGGATAATTCCGGTTTAAATCTATACCCAAAGAACCATCGGCATTCTTCTTCCGATTTTTGCGCCACATACCTCCTCCATCAGGAAAATTAGTCTGATTAAAATAATAGCCATCCGGATTTAAACATGGAATAAAAACAATTTCACGATTATCTACCAATGTCTTTATATACTCATCCTTATTATAGTTTTCAAGAAGATAGTACATATAATAAATCAAAACATGGGGGGTGATTACTTCTCTTGCATGATGCGCTGCGGTAAAAAGTATACTTGGTTTGTTGTTACTATTACTTTCATCTTTATTCGATATGGTAAGATAGTAAACAGAATTACCTTCGGCAGTTTTAATATCTTTAATTGCTTTTCGTTTTCCTACAAGATTCGGATATTTATTAGCCATAGCATCCATATGTGTATAGATCTCCTTTAAAGTAAGGTAGCCACCCATAGAACCATACTCCCAATCTTTAGGAACTTTAGCAGAAATATCTCTCAATAATTTTTTGCTGAAAGTAGAATTTGCAAGTCTCTTTGAATAGAATGATTCAAGATCCTCAATTTCCACTTCAAAAGAAATTCTACTTTTCTTTAACTCCGCAATCTCGTAATTACTAAGATCAAGAGTAAAATGATTCTCTTCAATTCTTAAACAATCAGATATCGAAATAAAAGGCAGTTCTTTAGATATCCGCTCTAAGTCTTTACTATCTATTTTAACTCTTGAATAATTATGTGAAATTTGAGAATAGATGTTGAAGGAAATGAATAGTAGAAAAAAAATAACACTTAACTTTTTCATACTTATAATTTTTCGGAAACATAATGTTTCCTCAAATCCCAATAAATCCCAGGTCAAAGTTGAGAAAAAAAAAGATCTTTTCATAGATATGAGAACTAAAATGAACCTATAAGCGAACAAAATGTTTCCCAAAAAACACTTATCCAATCAAATTATAGGTTATGGACAATCTACTTAAAAAAGACGCATTAAAATACCACTCTCATGGCAGACCCGGTAAAATTGAAGTCGTACCAACAAAACCACATTCTACTCAAAGAGATTTGTCGCTAGCCTACTCTCCTGGAGTTGCTGAACCTTGCCTTGAAATTCATAGAGATGAGAATCTGGCTTATCAATATACTTCAAAAGGAAATTTGGTTGCAGTGATTTCTAATGGTACTGCCGTACTTGGATTGGGCGATATAGGAGCAAGTGCCAGTAAACCTGTGATGGAAGGCAAAGGATTGCTATTTAAAATATATGGCGATATAGATGTTTTTGACATTCAGGTGAATGAAAAAGATATTGATCGTTTCGTCGATACTGTAAAAGCCATAGCTCCAACCTTTGGAGGAATAAATCTTGAAGATATAAAGGCTCCAGAGTGCTTTGAAATTGAAAAAAGATTGCGCGCAGAACTGGATATCCCTCTAATGCACGACGACCAGCATGGAACAGCAATTATTTCTGCTGCAGGACTAATCAATGCACTTAGATTAAATGGAAAGAAAATAGAAAATATAAAGCTCGTTGTAAACGGCGCCGGAGCTGCTGCAGTTTCTTGTACCCGCCTATACATTCAATTGGGAGTAAATCCAAAAAATGTTGTAATGTGCGATTCTAAAGGGGTTCTGCGTCATGATCGTGAAAATCTTAATTCTATAAAAAAAGAATTCATTACCGACAGAAATATCTTTACCCTTGAAGATGCTATGAAAGGAGCAGATGTTTTCCTTGGCCTATCTAAGGCAGATGTTGTAACTCCTGAGATGCTGCTGTCAATGGCAAAAGATCCTGTGGTTTTTGCAATGGCAAACCCAGATCCTGAAATAGCCTACCCCCTTGCGATAAAAACCCGTAGCGATATTATTATGGGTACAGGACGCTCAGATTTTCCTAACCAAATCAACAATGTACTGGGATTTCCATACATCTTTAGAGGTGCGCTAGATGTTAGAGCTAAAGAAATCAATGAAGAAATGAAGATGGCCGCTGCCCATGCTCTTGCCGAACTAGCCCGACGACCAGTTCCTGCCGAAGTAAATATGGCTTACCAGGATAATACCATAAGATTTGGAAGAGATTATATTATCCCTAAACCAACAGATCCACGTCTTATCGAAGTAGTAGCCCCTGCTGTAGCCAAAGCAGCAACCGACTCGGGTGTAGCTCGTACTTGCATTCTCGACTACGAGCAATATAAAGCAGACCTCAGACATCGCCTGGGATTAAACAATCCTTTAATACATCAGCTTAAAGGAAGAGCCCGCCGAGATAAAAAAAGAATTCTGTTTGCTGAAGCCCAAAGATATGAAATGCTAAAGGCTGCAGAAATTGTGCATAATGAAGACCTAGTTACTCCTGTACTAATGGGAAGTAAAAGAAAAATTGAACAACTAATTGAAGAGAATGAGCTAAACCTCGATCGTGTAGAAATTATAGATCCCAAAAGTGTTGATCAACTAAAACGTCGCCATGAATTCGCAGAGATTTATTTCGATAAAAGAAAAAGACATGGAGTTACTCTGGTTGCCGCCAAAGACTTAATGCAACATAGAAACTACTTTGCTCCAATGCTAGTTCAAACAGGATTTGTTGATGGTATGATTAACGGACTAACACGTAATTATCCTGATACCTTGAAACCAATCCTTCGAATAATTGGTAGAAAACCCGATGCAAGAGTAATTAGTGGCATGTACATTTTTATTACTAAAAAAGGCCCTCTATTCTTTGCCGATTGTACGGTTAATAAAAATCCTGCCCCAGAAGACCTAGTCGCTATTGCTATTCAAACAGCCAATAGAATTAAAGAACTTAATTATACACCAAGAATGGCAATGGTTACTTACTCAAACTTTGGTTCGAATGAAGGATTTAGTCCGAACAATCAAAGAAAAGCTATAGAAATACTGCATAAAGAACATCCAGATCTAATCGTTGATGGAGAAATGCAAGCAAATTTTGCTTTAAATGGTGATTTGTTAAGTAAAAAATTTCCATTCTCAAAATTAGGTGATGAACCTGCAAATACACTTATATTTCCCAATCTAAGTTCTGGAAATATTGCTTATAAACTGGCAATGGAATTAACAAATTATGAGGTTATTGGACCTATTCTAAATGGGCTAAATAAACCTGTGCATGTACTTCAGAATGGTACTAAAGTCAATGAGATTGTAAATATGGTACTGATAGCTGCTTTAGATGCTCACTACAATTCTTAAAGCTCATTTAAACAATAATTATTATTTATATCGTTGTTTTGTAACAAAAAATAAGCTTTGGTAGGAATACTGGTTATTCTCTGTCTTTTTGCTTCATATAATACAAAACTATTTGTATATTTAAGGCCCCAAAAGCTTGAACCAATTTATACTTGACCTGTTCTAAAGAAAAAAATGTAAGAACAATACTTATAAATCTTTAAGACGAGATTATAATAAATTATTTGTTTTTCTATTAATTTATAGTAAGAACCCAATTTAATACACTATAAAATGAATAAAATAACCGTTATCGGAGCAGGTAACGTTGGCGCTACCTGCGCAAATGTGATCGCTAACAAAGAGCTTTGTGATGAAGTGATTGTGGTAGATATCAAAGAAAACTTTGCTGAGGGAAAAGCTTTGGATATGTGGGAAACCTCACCGATAAACTACTACGACACCCGTATTGTAGGTGTTACTAACGACTACGAAAGAACTGCGAATTCAGATATTGTAGTTATTACTTCAGGACTTCCTAGAAAACCAGGGATGTCGCGCGATGACCTTATAAAAACCAATGCAAATATTGTAAAAATAGTTACAGAACAAGCTGTAAAATATTCGCCTGAGGCAATATTTATTATCGTCTCCAATCCTTTGGATGTAATGAGCTATGCAGCTTTTCAAGCTGCAGGAGTACCTTCTTCCAGAGTATTTGGAATGGCTGGAATACTTGATACAGCAAGATACAGAAGCTTCCTTGCGGAAGAATTAAATGTATCGCCAAAAGATATTCAAGCACTTTTACTTGGTGGACATGGAGATACAATGGTTCCTCTTCCCCGATATACTACTGTTGCAGGAATTCCTGTTACACAACTATTGGACGAGGAAAAAATTGAAGCCATTGTAAATAGAACTAAAAAAGGTGGTGGAGAAATCGTAAATCTACTTGGTACTTCTGCATGGTATGCTCCTGGAGCTGCTGCTGCACAAATGTGTGAGGCAATTATCCGAAATCAAAAAAGGATATTCCCTTGTTGTGCCTATTTAGATGGCGAATACAACCAAAAAGGTGTATATCTTGGTGTTCCTGTAAAACTAGGTCGCAATGGTATTGAAGATATTATCGAAATAGAACTTAATGATTGTGAAAGAGAACTCTTAGAAACATCTGCAAACTCTGTAAAAGGAGTTATGAAGGTTCTTGATGATATGAAACTTTTCTAGAAAAATATTAAACTAGAATATTATTTAAAGGGGTTGTTCAAATTAGCGTTGAACAACCCCTTTTTCCTTTAAACAGACTTATAATTAAGGTTTTTTGTTATTTACCTAAATACAAATGTTAAATTCTTAACATAAAATAGTTTTTTTTATTTACCACAAAATAAAGTTCTCTGAAAAGAGTTTTTAACAAGACTCTAAAGCATTGAAAACAATAACGGTAAATAAAATTATGATCGATACGGCTAATAGTACCACTACTATGATGGTGCAAAGAACGCGGATTACAGAAGCTTTTGACAATACGGAATTAAACTTTTATAAGACTAACAAAAGTCTTAAATTTAAATCCAAAAAGTCAAAAGTGAAGAAATACTGCCTCTTTTTCATCATATTCATAGCAGGTCTGTTTGCCCCTCAAATCTCTTGGGCACAAGATCATATTTACCTAGAACAAGACCATGTTGAAGTGGTTTGGCCTTCTATTATTGTCCAGGATATTAATGAAACTATTACTCTAAAAATAAAAGACTCTAAGCTTGCTCATAAACTAGATGGCAAAAGCATAGAAGTTTTTGTAAATAAAAAACCTCAAGTCGCTGAATTTGACGATGGCCAGGCAAAAATAAAATATGATTTCCCTCAAAAAGAAGAAGTCACAATTCAAGCAGACGGATTTTCTGCAAAAAAAGATGTTACTCCCATTCCTTTATGGATGTCAATCCTTCCTCCATTAATTGCTATAATTATGGCATTAGTCTTTAAGGAGGTATATTCTGCCTTATTTACAGGATTATTGGTAGGTACTACAACCATTTTCTTCTTTGGAGGAAGCAGCTTAGTTGTCGCTTTTTTTCAAGGTATTTTCGATATTGTAGATCACTACATAATTGAATCGCTGAGTGATAACGATCACCTAGCAATTATCGTTTTCTCTATGCTGATTGGGGCTACGGTTCACCTTATTACAAAAAACGGAGGTATGCGTGGGGTGGTAAATATATTGTCAAAAAAAGCAAACAGCCCCAGAAGCGGACAGTTTATAACTTGGTTATTAGGGATTTTAGTTTTCTTTGATGACTATGCAAATACATTGGTTGTTGGTAATACAATGCGTCCTGTAACCGACCGTTTAAAAATATCACGCGAAAAACTATCTTATCTTGTTGATTCAACAGCAGCACCAGTTGCAGCAGTATGCTTTGTAACTACATGGATTGGTGCCGAACTTAGTTATATAGCTTCAGGATTAAGCAGTTTAGGTTTAGATTTAAAACCTTATAATGTGCTAATCTCATCCTTAAATTATGCTTTCTATCCTATATTTACTCTTGTGTTTATGCTTATGCTAATCCTTCTTCGTCGTGATTTTGGACCTATGTATAAAGCAGAACACCGTGCCAGAACCACTGGTCAAGTGAATATCAGAGATAATGGAGAGAACAATAATGAGGAAGAACTCAAGGAAAAAGAAGGGGTAAAGGCAAGATGGTATAATGCTGCAATTCCTATATTTGTAATTATTATTGGAACATTTATTGGCTTATTCTACACCGGCTGGGATAAAGAAATTTGGGGCAATCCATCACTTAGTTTCGCCTATAAATTATCTGAAACTATTGGAAATGCCGACTCATTTACTGCATTATTATGGTCCTCATTTTGCGGAATGGCAGTGGCAATGATTCTTACCCTGTCTCAAAAGATAATGCAACTGCAGGAAACTATAGATAATCTGATTGAAGGAGTAAAAAGTATGCTTACAGCAATTATGATTCTTACTCTTGCATGGTCTGTAGCTATGGTAACCAAAAATATGCATACTGCAGATTTTATATCAAGATCGCTACTGGAAATAAACTTATCTCCTTTTGCTGTACCTGTATTTACGTTTATATTATCGGCAATTGTATCATTTGCAACAGGCTCATCATGGGGAACAATGGCAATCTTATATCCTTTGGTTCTCCCTGCAGGTTGGTATATAGCTATGGAAAATGGTTTTGACCACGATACGGCTCTGCCTTTATTCTTCAATATTGTATCTACAGTTTTGGCAGGTTCTGTATTGGGTGACCACTGTTCGCCTATTTCCGACACTACGATATTAAGCTCATTGGCTTCCGACTGTGTGCATATTGAACACGTTCGAACACAGCTTCCTTATGCCCTAATTGTAGGTGGAGTATCTATATTATTTGGCACCTTGCCTGCTGCTTATGGCATATCATCAGCTATACTATTCCCGCTTGGATTTATTATCTTATTCTTAATTATAAAAGTCTTTGGGAAACAAATTAGACAAAAGGTTTAGATTGATAAAGATTAAAACTGCGTATAATACGCACTATAACATAAACTAACATTCTTTAGAATAATAAAAGGCAAGGCTCCTGAGAGTCTTGCCTTTTATCTTAGATATATGAAATACTAAACACCCTAAGTGCAAACACCTTCAACAAACATTACATCAATACCTAGGAGGTTTTCATTAAATATCTAGGAGGTTTTTATTAAATACCTAGGAGGTTTTCATTAAATACCTAGGAGGTTTAGATCTGATACCTAGGAGGTTTAGATCTGATTAAGGGTAAGAGTGAGGGTAATCAATGGTAAGATCGGTGTAAAAAACTATTCCTGAAAATTCATTTTTCATTACTTTAGTGCCGAAAACAATTTCTTGCAACAATAGAATTTATTTTTTTTACAGATTACTTATTTGCTCTATACTCCTTTTTTGTAAAAAGGTTTCAATAAGTTGTACTGTATTTCACAAACTTCTAGTATAAATTCAACCAAGTTATTAATCACTTTTTTATTTATAATGGGCAATACTAAAAACTCCAATGAAAGTATTAATACTGAATCGGAAATGAGCTTTTGGGAACATCTAGAAGAACTTAGATGGCATCTAATCCGTTCTGTTCTGGTAATAATTATTCTAGCCATAATAGCATTCTTTGGAAAGAAATTTATTTTTGATGAGATCTTATATGCTCCTCTAAATAATGACTTCCTTACTTATAAGGGTTTATGTGCAATTGGCAAAGCATTAAACATTAACAATCTTTGCTTGGACAATAGTAAGATCCAACTTATTAACATTAATATGTCTGGGCAATTCATGACACATCTTTATGTATCTTTTATGGCCGGACTTACTATTGGATTTCCTTATTTACTATCCGAGATTTGGAAATTTATTAAACCTGCATTAAACAGTAAAGAAAAAAAGAATTCAAATTATGCTGTTTTTGTATGTAGCTTTCTTTTTTTTCTAGGAGTTCTATTTAGTTACTATGTTATTACACCTCTCACCATTAACTTCTTGGGAAATTACCAAACAAGCACTATGGTAAATAATACGATACATCTAAAATCGTATATCAGCACAGTAGTATCATTAAACTTTTCAGTGGGTCTCGTTTTTGAGCTTCCTATAATTATATATTTCTTAACAAAAGTTGGACTAATAACATCTGGTTTTTTAAGGAAAAATAGAAAATACACCTTTGTTGTACTATTGGTTCTTTCAGCAATAATTACCCCACCAGATATCTTTAGCCAAATATTAGTGGTTATCCCCTTAATGCTTCTTTATGAATTAGGAATAAATATTTCGAAAAGAATCGAAAAGAAAGAGGCTGCTTTATCCTAGATAAACTATGGAACAGTGAACAGACATTTCTTACTTTTGTCTAAAAACGACAATATGAGAAATCTATATCTATTTCTGTTTATTCTAAATTTATTCACATTACCAGCAATTTATGCTCAGGAAAACTCTTCTATAAAGATTTCTGAGATCATGTATAACCCTCCTGGCACTATAGATTCTTTAGAATTTATTGAGTTATATAATAGTAGCAATACTGAATTTAATATGGAGGGTTGCTACTTCGATTCTGGAATTTCATATACTTTCCCAAAAGTAATTATACAACCCAAAAACTTTTTGGTAATAGCTAAGGATGCAAATAAATTTGCACAAACATTTAATATTCAAGCCTTACAATGGAACGAAGGCAGTTTGGCAAATGAAGGAGAAAAACTTAGCATCAAAAACTCAAAAGATGAGATTATAAATAAGATTGAATACAAAAATGATATTCCTTGGAATCCTAAAGCCGATGGCAAGGGTTCGTCACTGATATTAACAAACTTAGAAAGCGACAACCGTTTTGCACTAAATTGGGAGGCATGCACTTTTGAAAAAGCAAAAAACAATAATGAAGAAAAAATATATTGCACACCTGGAAGTACAGAAAAACAGGAAATAAAAGCATTCTTCAAATCAAAAGTAAAATGCATAACTAAAGGGAGAGATATTAAATTCTACAATTTCTCTTCAGGTAAGGCAACTAAATATTTATGGGAATTTGAAGGAGGTTCTCCATCAACTTCTAACCAAAAACACCCAAAAGAAATCACATACAATACTCCTGGAATATACAGTATTAAATTAACTACAAAAGGAGAAAAAGCAGATTCATATTTGAAGGAAGAATATATAGAAGTACTTGACACTCCTTCTCCTATTATATTCTCAGAGATTTTATATAATCCTCCTGGAAAGACAGAAGAGCTTGAGTTTATTGAGCTCTATAATAATTCAGAAAATGATATTCAAATGGAAGGTTATCATTTTACAAAGGGAATAGACTTTATATTTCCCAAGTTTATATTGAAGAAAAAATCCGTTATAGTCATTGCAAAAAACACAGATCAACTTAAACATTACTTCCCTAAACTTTTATGTTTTCAATTCACAAAAGGTAATCTTAAAAATGAAGGTGAAGATATTCAACTAAAAGATGCACAAGGAAAAACAATTGCATATATTTATTATGATAATAAATCGCCATGGGATAAATTAGCAGATGGAAAAGGGCATAGCATCCAAATATGTAATCCAAATTTACCCAATGATGCTCCTTCATCGTGGAAAGCAACAATAAACTATAGCATAAAAATAAATGAAGAGAATATTTTGTATGCTTCTCCTGGATCTTTCTGTAAAACAACTGACATAAAAGAAAAAACTAATACAGATAATAGCATTAGAATTTTCCCAAATCCTTCAAAAGGATTAGTCTTTATCGAAAATAATAACAAAAGGGAATTAGATATAAATATTTTCTCCATAAAAGGAAGGTTGTTATTTAAAAAAACGATCAACAAGGATAGTCAACTAACAATTAACAACTTAAATCCTGGAATATATATATTAAGAACTTCAATTGATAATAACAGTCAGATAATTCATAAAAAGATCATAATAGAATAAATAAAAAAAAGTTCTTGAATTACATTAATTAATTAAACCGATAAGTAATGAAAAGAGCTACTATTCTAGCAACACTAAGTTTGCTGTTTTTATCATTAACTAATATCAATGCCCAACGTCTTCCAGAATCATGGACAGGTGATACAGGTATTGAAACTTATAAAGAAACCACAATAGTTCACGAAGGTTCAGCTGCAGTTAAAGTAGTTGTAAATACAGACATGCAATCGTCTTGTGACTTTCAGATGGAAAATAAAGTTGCAATTTCAGGAGCAGATTTTAAATTGTCTTTTTGGGTTAAGGCAAGTAAAAATGTTCGTATTACAGGTATTATTGATTGGACTGGTGCTAAATCTACTCAAAAAAATGTTTATGCAGGACCTGCTTCAGCCGATTGGGAAGAATTCACTATTACAGGTGCGGTTCCTAGTGGAGCAACTGAAGCTGCTGTAAGAATTCGTTTTTATGATGTTCCTAAAAGTGAATTTGTACCTGGAGAAATTAGTTATGTTGATGATGTAAAATTTGAATGTCCTGCAGGAACAGCTATTTCTATTCCTAATGCAGGTTTCGAAACTTGGCCTGCACTACTAGGAACTCCTACTTCTTATCCTACAGAATTCAAGGCAGCAAGTGGTTCTAATTCTGTTAGCGTAAGCTGGAAAGATGCTACAGATGGTGTTGTTCCTGAAAGATACTTAATTGTAGGTGGAGAAAAAAACACTCCTGTTATTCCTGCTGATGGTAAAGGATACAAAAACAATTTAGATCTTACTGCAGGTACTGTATATGCAAATGTAAAAGCTGGTGTTGAAGGAGCAAACTTTATTAATGCTACCAACGGAAAAGAATACTTTTTCTATATTTTCCCTTACACAAATGCTGGAGAAAATGCAAAATACAAAATTGATGGTACTTTCCCTCTTACTAGCGCTGTAGTTAAGGAATTTACTAACTTCTATACTGAAGACTTCGAAAATGGTCTTAATGGATGGACTCCTGTTAGTATTAAAGGAGACCAAGCATGGATAGTTAAAGAAGACGATAAAAACAAAAAGAAATATGCTTATATGAATGGATTTTCAGGAAAGAAATACGAAAATGAAGATTGGTTGATCTCTCCTGTATTCGATTTAAGTAAATATACAAATGTTAGTTTGTCTTTTGACAATGCTCAAGGCTTTAAAGGTCTTCCTTTAAAAGTTATGGTTTCTACTGATTATAAAAGTGGCGACCCAAAAGCTGCTACATGGAAAGAACTTAACGCAAATTGGGCTCCAGCAGAACCTTATTGGTCTTGGACCAATTCTGGTGCTATCTCTTTAGATAAATATGTGACTAAAAACACCCATATTGCATTTGTTTATAATAGTACTGACAAAAGTACAGCCACTTGGGAAATAGATAACATTACTCTTTCTACTGGAGACACTCCTACTGCAATTATAGAAACAGAAAAAGTAAACTTTGATGTTTATCCTAACCCATGTCAAGACGCAATTAATATTGTTGTTGAAGATAATATGGATTTACAAATTATCAATATGCAAGGTGCAGTTGTAAAAAGCTCTACTTTAGCTCCAAACAAAAATCGTGTTGAATTGAACGAACTTCCTTCTGGAGTTTATATGGTTCGCATTTCAAAAGAAGCACAGATTAAAGGAGTAAAAAGAATTATTCTGAAGTAAAAGAAGACTAAAAAAGGGTTGTTCAAAAAATTGAACAACCCTTTTACTTTATTACCACGCTTATAAACGCTATCTTCAAAGTAATTATCTTAGGTCATTACACTGACCAATGTCTTTAAATACCTAAAATTGTAATTTTACCTACCTACCTTTTACTCGTTTAAAGATAAATAAGTCATTTTTACCTAAAACTTTTTGCCAGTCTGGATTTGCTTCATAGTCTTTTATCATTTTTTTATTTTCTTCATAAGTTAATGGCCATGTACCATCTGTATAATCTAGGAAGACTAAATAATCTACCTGATTTTCATGCGGAATAAAATACAATTGATGATGATAATATAAAGCAGGAACTAAACAATTACTTGCACAAACAGATGCACTTGCAGGAATTTTATCTTTTAACTGTTCATTTATAAACGGTATATTCAAATCGCTTCGGAAATGACTTCTGGAATAAAATTTCACGTTCTCTTTCCGAAACCAAAATTGCCTATTATCGAATGAATGAATCATAGAACCCACCACAAGAATAATACATGCAATAAAGAACTTCCTTGAAAAGGAAAAAGAAAATTTCTTTGAACTTAAAAAATCTATGGCCGCTAAAATTAACAATGGCATAAATTCTATAGAATAATGATCGTTAAGCCCCCAAACATTCGGGTTACTAATAAATGCTTTTTGTGCAATAAGAGGTATTATCATTAACAGATAATATGGACGTAGGAAAAAGAAAAAACCTCCACAAACAAACAAATAAATATAGAATTCTATTTTCACATAATCGTTTGCCGGATTTGTTGTAGTGTTTAACCAAAGATATTTAATATAATCCCATGGATGAGTAAGTAGGTTACTAATTATGGAAGATCCTGTTCCTCCTAAAACTTCAAAATGTTGAGCTTGAAGAACGACTCCTGGATTAAGCCTTGGCATTACTACCATAAAAACCAGTACAAAATAAATTAAGGAAAAGAATAAACAAATATACTTGCCTATAATGAATCGCTTTGGCCTAAATTTTTCACGCGCCAATAATCCAATCATAATAAAGAAAAGCCATAATGACATATTTTCTTTACTCAGGATTATAAAAGCAAAAATCAAAACAAAAGGAATAAACTTATCTTTACGATAAAAGAGGAATAACCAAGGGACTAACATAGCTGCCAAAACATTAAAATGCCCCTCAAAACCTAAAGCACTATATATTCCATATAGATTAAAAAACAAAAACAGAGATAGTACTGGGAACCACTTATTTTGGAAAAAGTTTTTTGCATAATAATAAATTCCCCATCCACCAATTAATATAAAAACAACTTGCAGAAAGCTAAAAGTATACATTCCAAAAACAAGAACAAATGGAGAAAACAAATATATTATAGGAGAAAAATGGTCTGCAAAATAGGAAATATCTTTCCCGTCCAATCCCATCAAAAAGCGAGGAGAATTTCCTTGCATAATTTGATACATTGCCTGAAGCTTGCCACCTAAATCTGTAGCTGAATTTCGAAAAAAGTAGTTATTGGGTATAGCTTCAACAAAATATATACAAGCATAAACAAAGAATAAAAAAAGAACTATTTTCTTAGGGGTAAGTTTCTGAAATAAAGCCATTATAAAATGCTATTTTAGAAAATTAAATAGTGAAAAAAAAAGCTGTTCCATAAAGGAACAGCTATCTTATTTTTGCTTTAAGACCTATAAGAAATCTGATGCATTCTTCGCATCAATCTTACGATCAAGTTTTTTCAACATACCACAAAGAGCTGTTCCTGGACCTACTTCAACAAAAGATTTTGCTCCATCAGCAACCATATTTTGCATAATTTGAGTCCAACGAACAGGAGCAGTTAATTGAGAAATCAAGTTTTTCTTGATAATCTCTGGGTCATTAACAGACTGTCCGGTAACATTTTGATAAATCTTACAGCCTCCTTGTTTAAACTTAGTAGCATTTATTGCTTCAGCTAACTCCAAACGTGCAGGTTCCATTAATGGTGAATGAAAAGCCCCTCCTACCTTAAGTACTAAAGCTCTCTTTGCTCCTGCTTCTTTCAATTTTTCGCATGCCAAATTGACACCATCTATTGAACCTGAAATCACCAACTGACCAGGACAATTATAATTTGCAGCAACAACTACCTCTCCTTCTATAGTCTCTAAAACATTTTCAACTGTTTTATCCTCCAAGCCAAGAATTGCAGCCATAGTTGATGGTTCTAGCTCACAAGCCTTTTGCATAGCCATAGCACGCTGATAAACCAACTTTAAACCATCTTCGAACGACAAAGTTTGATTTGCTACCAAAGCAGAAAACTCGCCCAATGAATGTCCAGCAACCATATCTGGCTTAAAATCTTCTCCTAAGGTTTTAGCAAGAATAACAGAATGCAAGAAAACAGCAGGCTGAGTAACCTTAGTCTGTTTCAAATCTTCTTCAGTTCCTTCAAACATTAAATCTGTTATTGGAAACTTTAGAATAGCATTAGCTTTTTCAAAAAGCTCCTTAGCTTTAGCAGACTTATCATATAAGTCTTTACCCATTCCTACAAACTGTGCTCCCTGTCCAGGGAAAACATATGCTTTCATATATAAGGATTTGAAATAATAATTCTCTTCAAAAATTTACTTTCTACCTCCAAAAAGTCGCAGTAAAAATAAAAATAAATTCACAAAGTCAAGGTAAAGTGTTAAAGCACCTAAAATCACCAACTTATTAGTGGTTTCGGTACCATATTCTGCTCCAGCTCCAATGCGTTTTAATTTTTGAACATCATAAGCTACCAAGCCTGTAAAAATCAAAACACCTGCTATAGAAATAATATACCCCATGGCACTGCTTTGTAAAAAGAAATTAATCAACATAGCTACAACCAAACCAATTAAAGCCATGGTTAGTATAGAACCAAATTTGGTAAGATCGGTTTTTGTTGTATATCCCATAATAGCCATAACCCCAAAAGTCAAAGCACTTACTCCAAAAGCAGAATAAATAGAACTTGCCGTGTATGCCAAGAAGATAAAGCTTAAACTCATCCCCATAAGAATGGAATAAACAATATAAAGAGCTGTTATTACAGGATAAGATAATTTGTTAAATCCTAAGCTCATTAAAAATACAAAACCTAGAGGAGCAAGCATAACTATCCAACCTAAGATACTCATACCACCAGTTTCAGGATTAAACAAAAGAGATATCAAACTAGGTTCTTTAGCAAAATAATAGCTTACAGTTCCTGTAATAGCAAGAGCTATAAACATCCAGGAAAAAACATTTGCCATAAATGTTTTTGCCATAGATCGTTCACGACCCACCGATGAAAATAGAACTTCTTCTTTTTCTTGAAACATAGTATAAAATTTAAAATTAGTTGATAAAAATATATCAAAAACCTTACCTAATTAAATTTTTAATGAAGATCTGACGAAATAAGTCGCAAAAATTCATTTCGCGTTTCAGCTTTTGTAAAAGCCCCAGTAAAATCAGAGGTAGTGGTATAAGAGTTTTGCTTTTGCACACCTCTCATTGCCATACATAAATGCTTAGCTTCGATAACCACAGCAACACCTAAAGGTTTTAAAGTATCTTGAATAGCATCTTTGATCTGCAAAGTCATTCGTTCTTGAACTTGAAGACGACGAGCAAAAACTTCAACAACCCTGGCAATCTTACTAAGGCCGGTTATATATCCATTAGGAATATAAGCCACATGAGCTTTACCAATAAATGGCAGGATATGATGTTCACACAAAGAAAAAATTTCTATGTCCTTAACAATTACCATTTCACGATAGTCTTCCTTGAATTTAGCCGAATTTAGAATTTCAATAGGATCCATTGTATATCCTTGCGTTAGAAACTGCATAGCTTTTCCAACACGTTCAGGCGTTTTTATTAATCCTTCACGATCAGGGTCTTCACCCATTAAGGCTAATAATTCACGATAATGACCTTTCATTAGATCAAGTGTATCAGGATGATACAGCTCTACTTTTTCGTAGTTGATGGTATTTTTCTCGTCAAAACTCATTTGATTCGATTTTGAATGTTTCTTCACCGTAATATTCTACAAAATTATTTTCGGTTTCAAATAATTTAACCCTATGTAAAATTGCTCCTAAATCTTTAACTGGATTTTCTAACTGATTCCAAATTGCTACAGCTAAATTCTCCGTAGTTGGATTTAAATCAGCCATGAAATCCACTTCAATATTAATATTCGAGTGATCTAATTTTGAAATCACCAATTCATTGACCAAAACACTAAGATCTCTAATATTCACAAGAAACCCTGTTTCTGATGAGATATTGCCTTTGACAGTAACAAAAAGCTCATAATTATGCCCATGCCAATTGGGGTTTGAGCATTTACCAAAGACTTCATTATTACGCTTATTGGAAAAGTCGGGACGGAAAAGTCGGTGGGCAGAATTAAACCTTTCCCTTCGAGTTACATATATCATAAGCAGAGGTTTTTTTACATAAAAAGCTATGATGTTTAACTACTTATATTAACCTCATTTAGGCTTTCTTTGTTTGAAACTTCCTCTACGTTTAACACAAAAAAACTCAAAATGCATTAATTACTTTTTAAAGTTCTATTCATATAAAACACTTCGGCGATCAGCAAAATTATATAATTACTCCCTACCCCTAATGTAAAAGGAACAATTCCTTTTGAATCAATAAAAAAACGTATTAAAAAAACAGATAAAAGAATAATCATTCTTAATCCGGTCCCCAAAATAATCATACTAATAAATCCTCCTCCTTTTAGTTTTTTCTTTTGAGTTAAAATATTGTGCAAAAGAAAAACTGCAAAGATTACAATGCTCACCCAGAGTAAAGAAGAAGAAAAGACATTACTTAAACTTGCCACAAAATACCCTAGCAATCCTAAAACGAAGAAAAAAAGCGAACATAAAAAGAGTATAAGAATATATTTTTTATCAAGCCCATTCATAGTCAATTACTTTTTCAACAACTCCCTTACTACCAAATACAATGCTATAGCAACCCCTCCAATAGCACCAATCAAAGTAAGCACAGGGTATATGTTTAAATATTTATCTGCTTGTACTCCTCCATAAGTAAATAGAATAATAACAATTACTATCTGAATAGTTATGGAGGAGTATCTTGCATAGTCACTCCCTAATTTCTTATTGGGTTTCTTCCCAATATTACCCATTATTTGCTTTATTCAACAAACGAGAACTTTCGGTCATTTCACTAGTTCCCGAGAATTTAGCTCCTGGTTCAATAGCTAAGTTACCCGCTTTTACTTCCCCCTTAAAATCTGCAGTAGAAGTAAGTGTAGCTAGATCTGAAACAAACAACTGACCAATCATACGACCAGAAATATCTATTTCAGAACAATGCACTTCTCCATTAATCAACCCTGGTTCACCGATAACAATTTTACCTTCACAGTTAATTTTGCCCTCAAGTTCACCATCAATTCTAAAATCACCTGAGGAATTTACTTCACCAACAATCTTTGTCCCATTGCCGATAATATTTCTTTCTGGACCGTCAAAGCCCCCCGATGCATTTTTCTTCTTTTTCAATTCTTCCTTATTATTTGATGACCACAACACGTTTACGATTATTTATTTGAAATAAATTTTTGTTCAAAAAACTTCAAGTACCCACCTATATTCTTTTCATTATATAGTATAGGGTAATTTTCTTGTGAAATAATAAATGTAAAATAATCTTCCTTCAAGACAGCAGAAAACACATATTCGCTATTATCAATATTATCTCGATATGATAAAGCTGGTTGAGCTGTTTCAAAGGCACGTATACTTATAAAAGTAAATTGATTATTTAAAAGTATACTTTGCACCTTAAATTCTCTTGTCCGATAAAACTTCTTATTGAAATCGGCAATTTTTATCTTTAAGGCATTTATATTTACGTTGCTATTTGCGACTACAATTCCAACATAAAATTTAGCATTTGGATCATAAGAATATAACGAATCCGCTTTTATAAGTTCTAAGTCTACTGGACCTTCTTCTTTTTCAACTTCTTCTACAGTACCGTTTTCGTTATAATTAATAATATTAGTAGCCAATGCTGAAACTTCACTTTGAGGAAAGCGTTCAACAAGATGATTTAGAACAACCATCATACTATCCTGAACGTCAACTTTTCCTATTGACAATGCTTTTAGATATTCTATTCTTGGAAAATAAAGACTATCATTTTCAAATTGAGTTTCTGCCTCATTGGCATAATCAATTACTCGATAATATTGTTCTTTACTCCAAGCCTTATATACTTTTGTATAAAAATTTCCTGCAGCACTTTTCTCTGCATTAAGTTTTTTATAGTACTCAGGATCTTGAATTACCATAGCATAATTTGAATTAGGAAACTGAGTTAGAATAATCTGTTTGTATTTCTCGGCCTCTTCATCTTCTTTCTGAGCCAACTTTATTTTATATAGTGCATAATAGGCTGCCAAATTATATTTATTCTCAGGGAATCTCTCCAGAAAATCCACATAAGTTTTAGCTGCATTCGGATAATCTTTCAATCCTTGATAATATAAAAATCCAAGATTATTAAATGCCTCAACAAGAAGAGAGTCGGAAACAATCAATTTTTCCGGAGTCAAAGGAAGTGATTTTAAGTAATATTCTACCTTATGAGGATCGGTAGCCAACATCTGCAAGCTATCATTCTGTACAGAAGTTGAGTCAGAAGGAGTTGCTTCCAACTCTTCTGTATTTACTTCAAGTTTGTCACTTAATCGCCACAAATCACCATATTTACGATCACCCCACTTTGTGCCAAAATCAGCCATTCCCTTGCTAATTAAGGAAGTATTATAAAAATACCAGTTCCCTGCATTTTCTCCTTCACCAAAACTAGGGCCTTCACCATTCAACATAGCAAGTTGATCTCCCCACTCCTCATCTTTTTTATTTTCTTCTTCTTCAATATACTTATCAATCAAATCATTGATAAAAGTCAATCTTTCTTCTTCTGGTAATTTAGCAACACGCTGCAAACTATCCTGACTATAAATAGTTTCTACATCTAAAACAAGTTCAGACAACACTTCCGCCTTGGCCATAATAGCCTTGTAATTGGGATACATATCAGGAATGTTCTGAGAAGCGGTGTCATAATATGCTTGTGCCAAAGAATACTTAGATTCATCAAAATAGATTTCCCCCAATCTTAATGATGATTTCGTTTTTTGATACTTATTCTCCAAACTGGTCGCTACTGAACGAGCCAGATAATGCTTTCCTACAGAATCCTGCTTTTCGGCAAAAGCAACATCTGATAATGCATAATAAATTTGATCTCTAAAACTCTTATTTTTCGATTCCTTAAGCATCTTTTTCAGTGCACGAACCAAGCCTTTTCCATCTGCATTTTGAGTTTGAAAGCTTTGTGCTCTACTAATCTGAGCCTGAAATTCCATTTCATATGGAGGACGCTTTTTTATACATGCAGAATAGTTTTCTCCTGCTTTTTCAAGATTGCCTGTTTCCTGATAAATTTGAGCCAAAATGAAATAAACTCTAGCAGTAATATCTTTAGATAGAGAATATCTCAAAGCTTTATTTAAATATGGAATAGCTTCCTCATATTTCTTTTGCTTAACATATAAATCAGCAAAATTCAGATTTATTTCTTGTTTAATATGATTTGGAAAATTACTATTATTTCGAGCTACAAGAAGGTTATTCATTTGAATTAAAGCTTTCTCATATTGCTCTTGACATATATATGTTTTCGCAAGCCACAAAGTAGCGTCATATTTTATCGGATTATCTTTATATTCTCGTTGTACGAATCCAAAAGTACGTCGAGCACTAATGTACTCATGTTTATAAAAATATGACTTCCCAATTAAAAAATAACAGTCATCTATCCACTTAATATGCTCTTTATTATTTTTATAAATTGAGTGCTTTTGGATACATAAAGAAGACTTCTCTATAGCACGATCCATATTTGCAAATATAGATTGAGCATTCGACTCATCACCATAATTATAAACAGGAATAATGAAATTATAATCATCCTTCAAAGAAGAGTTAAAGTTTTTCACCCCTTCTCTAAAAGCTTCTCTACCATTCCAATAGATATTATAATGCGAAGTTAAATTATGATACAATCTCCTTGTAAATGTATTTTTCTTTGTCGAACAAGAAGTAAAAAGAAGTATGATAGCCAGAAGCCCTAGTGTCAATTTTCTCATTGAATATTCCAAATTAATTGAACCAACTGTGGATTTAATGCCGTACTTTTCAACTCGCAAAGTTATTTTTATTTTTTAAAAGTACACAAATATATTACTTCAACTTTGCATCTACAAATAATCTCTGCACGACTAGAATAAGTTAACAAAAATCCCTTTTAGTACTATCGTAGATAAAGTCAGATTATTTTATATTTTTGTCCAGCAAATAATTATAGCCATGGCTTCAAATTTTTTTGACAAAAACCAAGATAACTGGAAAGAAAAGTATTCGCGTAAATATAGAATTGCTGTACAAAACGACAATACTTTTGAGGAAAGAGCCAGTATCAAAGTATCCAGAGTCAATGTGATAACGATAGTAATTGTATTTACATTTTTAATCGTAGGAATTACTTCCAGCTTAATAATGTTTACACCAATTCGTGAATTGATTCCTGGTTACTCTAAACTAGACTTGTCGAAAGATTTATACAAAATGAATAAATTGGCAGATAGTGCTCAAAACTCTATTCGACAAAACCAGATTTATCTTTCAAATATAAAGAGAATTATTGAGGGTAAAGAACCCAAAAATCCTATACAAGGTGATTCCATCACAAATACAAGTCAGAAAAACTACGATACCATACTTGATAGAAAATCACAAGCAGATTCATTATTACGTAACGAATATGAAAAAAATCTTCGTAACAATTCCTTTGGCACAGACAACAATCAGGAAAACCAACAGGTAGGCAAGGAATATGGAGCTTTTCTTCCACCTATAAAAGGTTTTATCACTGACAAATATCAACCTGGAAACGGGCATTTTGGTATAGATGTAGTTGCAAAAGAAAATGAAGCAGTTAAATGTGTTAAAGATGGCACTGTATTTTTTTCAGATTGGACATCCGACAATGGGCATGTATTAATAATACAACACCCAGGTAATTATTTGTCTATATATAAACACAATAGCGTTTTACTGAAAAAAACTGGCGAACATGTAAAAGCAGGTGAAGCAATTGCGATTATAGGAGAAAGTGGGCAATTAGCCACAGGACCTCATCTACATTTCGAATTATGGTACAATGGTATGCCTGTCGATCCTCAAAAATATATGGTTTTTTAAAAACATTATATCAACTTAAAACTAAGCTCTTGTGGTGAAGAGAAAGAAAAGAATAGCAATCCTTGGTTCAACTGGTTCTATTGGAACTCAAGCATTGGAAGTAGTAAAAGAACAAGAGAATCATTTTGAAGTAATTGCTTTAACAGCAAACACACAAGCAGATTTATTAATTCAGCAAGCAAAAGAGTTTCGCCCCAAATATGTGGTAATCGGTAATAGCGCCCTATATTCTAAGGTAAAAAATGAATTAGAACCATATAAAATCCAAGTCCTTCAAGGAGAAAAAGGCCTTTGTGAGGTGGTTTGCTTACCTGAAGTAGATGTTTGCTTAATTGCACTTGTAGGATTTGTAGGATTGAAACCGACAATAAAAGCAATTCAGGCTGAGAAAACCATTGCTTTAGCAAATAAAGAAACTCTGGTTGTTGCCGGAGAATTAGTAACAAAATTAGCAGAAGAAAAAAACGTAAATATATATCCTGTCGACAGTGAACATTCTGCTATTTTTCAGTGCTTAACAGGAGAAAAAAATAATCAAATAAATAAAATTTACCTAACTGCATCAGGAGGACCTTTTAGAACATTTACTTATGAGCAACTAAAAAGTGTTCGTAAAGAACAAGCTCTAAAACATCCGAACTGGGAAATGGGTAGTAAAATAACCATCGACAGTGCTTCTATGATGAACAAAGGTTTAGAAGTAATTGAAGCAAAATGGTTATTCAAACTAGAAAGTGAACAAATAAAAGTTATAGTTCACCCACAGTCTATTATCCATTCATTGGTAGAATTTAATGATGGTGCTTTAAAGGCTCAAATGGGTTTACCGGATATGAAAATTCCAATTTTATATGCCTTTTCATATCCCGATAGATTAAAAACAAAATTTAAACGTTTTAGCTTTCTAGATTATCCTGAACTTACGTTTGAACAAGCAGACACATCAAAATTCAGATGTTTAAACTTGGCATATGAAGCTCTGGAAAAAGGGGGAAATGCACCATGTATTTTAAATGCGGCTAATGAAGTGGTAGTGGATGCTTTCTTAAAAGAAAAAATTAAATTCTTGCAAATCCCTGAACTAATCGAAAAGTGTTTGGCTCAAACTCATCATATAGCAACACCAAACCTCGAAGATCTTTTTGAATCAGATCGACTAGCAAGAATTACGACAGCTGAATTTGTACATAAAAAAATTGACAATAATAAGTAATGGAAATATTAATTCGAATCTTACAATTATTTTTAAGCTTATCCATTCTTGTGATTTTTCATGAGTTTGGACATTTTGCTGCAGCCAAAATCTTCAAAACTCGAGTAGAAAAATTTTATCTGTTTTTTGATCCCTGGTTTTCCATATTTAAATTTAAGCATAAAGAAACTGAATATGGTATAGGTTGGTTACCTCTGGGAGGTTATGTAAAGATCTCTGGAATGATCGATGAATCTATGGATAAAGATCAACTTGCTAAAGAACCTCAACCTTGGGAATTTAGAAGTAAACCAGCATGGCAAAGACTAATTATCATGATTGGTGGAGTAACGGTAAATGTGATCTTAGCCATGGCAATTTATATTATGATGCTATGGACTAACGGACAAACTTACCTACCAACAAGCGAAGTAAATAAAAATGGTATCTACCCTGATTCTATAGCCCAGGTAATTGGGTTTAAGGAAGGTGATAAGATATTAAAAGTTGGCGATAAATATGTGAAAGACTTCCAACGAATCCCTTTGGAAATCATTCTTAACCAGCCTAAATTTGTAGAAGTTGAAAGAGATAATAAAATAGTTGAAGTTCCTATTACAGGTGAAGACTTGGCTCTAATGGTAAATGCCAAAAGCCCTTATCTCCTATCTCCTGCCATACCATTTATTGTTGATAGTATACAAGAAAATAGTGCTGCACAAAAAGCAATGCTTAAAAAAGGCGATCAGATAATTGGTGTTAATGGACAATCTACTCCAACTTATTATCAAATAAGAGAAAAAATACTTGCTCTTAAAGGTAAAGAAACCAAAATAGAAGTTCTTAGAAATCAAGATACCCTTGGAATAAATATTAAAATTCCTGAAACAGGTTATATTGGTACATTTGTAAAAAATGAGTTAGCATTTTTCAAGTATAACACACAAGAATTCACCCTACTACAAGCAATTCCTGCAGGAATTGCCAAAGGATATACCGAAATTGGTAATTATTTAAAGCAAATTAAACTAATTGCAAATCCTGACGCCAAGGCATACGAACATGTTGGTGGTTTTATTACCATAGGAAAAATATTCCCTGGCACTTGGAATTGGATTGTTTTTTGGCGAATAACAGCTCTACTATCTATAATGCTTGCTGTAGTAAATATATTACCAATCCCAGCATTGGATGGCGGACATGTTTTATTCTTGATCTATGAAGTTATTGCAAGAAGAAAACCAAGTGATAAGTTTATGGAAGTTGCTCAGGTAGCTGGTATGGTTATATTATTTGCCCTACTTATTTATGCCAATGGTAACGACATAATCAAACTTTTCAAATAAAAAAAACTTAATATATGTTAAAAAACTCCTCAATTTCTTATTGAGGAGTTTTTTTATATACACTCAAAAATATTCTTAATACATATTTCTACCCATAAGAATATCCCACAAGTAAACTCCTTTAAATCAAGACTCAACATATTATTTTACCTATAATTAAATTCATACTAGACGAGTTTTTTCATTCTAATTCAAGCATAATATCTATTAACAAATCTCATCTAAGGCAGATTCAGTAAGCGTTTAAAAAAATCAACAATTATGATTTTTGTTTCAAAATAATTATCTTGCTTCTCTTATTGGACAATATTGACACAGAGACAAGCAAGAAAAATCTATTCTTATTAGAACAAAAAATTATTAATTGGAAAACATTTTCTTATGGGAAAGAAATTTACTGAAAATTCAATTTCACCATTAAGTAAAAAATCACGTATGACCTATACAGTGGTTTCTTATTTCTTTATTATAATACTGACAATTTTATTTTACGGAATTAGCGTACTTAATCAATTTGCATTAGACGATTTTTATGTAACAGCGGGAAACAAACAGACTGCTCAAGGAATTAAAGCAATTCCAGAAATATTCAACAGTTTCTACGCATATGACAATGGGCAATCATATGGTTATAGGCCATTGGTTAGATCTAGTTTTGCAATAGAATATGAGTTCTTTAAAGGGGCTCCAGATGTAGGTCACATAATCAATGTATTACTATACCTATTGGGAATATTTATTTTGTTCAGATTGCTAAAGAAATACATCTTTAAAGATAAACATCCTTTAATACCCTTAGGTGTAATCTTAATTTTTATGGCCTACCCCTTGCATACAGAAGTAGTCGCAAGTCTTAAAAATAGAGATGAAATTCTGTGTCTTATCTTTTGTTCTTTAGCTGCACTCTCATTTTTCAAATGGACAAAGAATAATAAGATTATTAATTTAATAGGAGGACTTCTTTTATTTGCAATGGGGGTATTCTGTAAAATGACTGCCTTAAGTTTTATTTTTGTTTTTCCTCTTATGTTATACTTTTTCTCTGACATATCAAAAAACAAACTAATACTACTCTCTGGACTTGTTTTAGTTACAGGCTTGCTTTTTGCGGCTGGTCCTTATCTTTACCTAGGTGCTCCTGACCGAACTATTGAAGCTTGGGAAAACCCTTTAATTGAAGCAAATTTTTGGGAATATTCAGCTACTGTTGTATATATTTTAGGATTCTATATAAAGAAACTTTTCTATCCTTATCCAATGTTATTTTATTATGGATTTGACACTATCCCTGTAACCAATTGGGCAGATCCAATAGTTTGGTTAATAACCATAGCTTTAGGTTTCTTAATCTACTTTGCAATAAAAGGTTTGACAAAAAAGAATATCTGGTCTTTCATAATTCTATCTTTCTTTGGATTAATTGCTATGTATTCGAATATTGGTATGCCTGTTCCTGGTATTGTAGGAGATCGATTCTTATTCTATGCAAGTCTACCTTTTGCAATGTTTATAGTTTTGGGATTGGAATACTTATTGAAAAGCAAATTGAATTTAAGAAAAAATCTTTCTTATTTTATAATGTGTGTAGTTCTTGTTGGAATATTGATTCCATATGGCCTCTTAGATGTAAAACGAAGTAATCAGTGGAGAAATAATCACTCATTATTTCGCAGTGACATACCAAAATTAAAAAATTCTGTTCGTGCTCACTACTTATATGCAACAAGCGAAATGGAGAAAGTAAAGGCAAACATCAACAAGGCTATAAATCCTCTTAAATTTATACGATACCATGTTGATACAGCTATAGTTCATTTCGAACAAGTATTAAAAATGTATCCAAATCATGCTACAACATGGGAAAATTTGGCTAATATCTATGGTAAATTAGACAAGGACTGGGAAAAAGCAACACATTATTATCTCAAAACTTTAGAACTTGATCCTAATAATGGAAGAGTTATGTTTAATCTGGGCATTGCATATGAAAATCTAAACAAATTAGACAGTGCAATGCTATTTCTTAATAAAGCATCAAAAATCGATGATTCTCAGATTAATTGTAAAAGTAGAATCGCTAATCTTCACTATAAAATGGGTGATATTAAAAAAGCTTTCAGATTAAACCGTGATATAATGAAAAATTACCCTGACAATGAACTCCCATATATAAATCTAGGCAATTACTGCATAAATGTAGGTGATACTAACAGAGGTGTCATTTATTATAGACGAGCATTAAAATTGTCATATAGTGCGGAAGTCGCTCTTTTCTTATATGATTACCACCTAAAGAAAGGAGAGGAAAATATTGCTGATTACTATTATAGTTTCTATGAGAAAAATGGTAGAAAAAGATTCTAATCTCACCATCACTATAATGAAAGTAATTTAATTTATTAAAGTTTATTTTAAGCTAAGTAGAGTATTAAGAGCTGCAAGCAACTCCTAATACTCTACTTAACCTTTAGATTCATTTTTATTTTATGAACAAGAGCTATATTCAAGATATTGCAATTTATCTTCCAGAAACTATTGAAACCAATGAGGATCTCCAAAAAGAGTTCCCAGACAAAAGAATGGCTGCAATGAAAAGACTTACAGGAATAGGAAGTCGTCATATTTCTGGTCCTGATCTGACAGCTGGAGATATGTGTATTCAAGCAGCCGAGAAACTATTTTCTCAAGGAAAGGCCGATAGAAATAAAATTGATTACATATTATTCAATACAAATGCACCAGATTATATAACCCCTCCAACCTCTTGTATTATTCAGGATAAACTAAAAATCCCAAAAGGACAAGCTAATACTGTAGATATTACTCAGGGATGCTGTGCATACATTACATTACTAAATCTGGCAAAAGCATTAATTGAATCAGGAAGTGCTACAAATGTATTGGTGCTTACAGGAGAAAATTCGAGTTGGTGTGTACATAAAAAAGACTTTGCAAATCGCTTAATTTTCGGCGATGCTGGTGCAGCAACGCTAGTATCAAATGAAAAAAATGGAGGACTAGAAATTGGTAAATTTAAATTTGGTTCTGATGGGGAAAGACACGATAAAATAATAATAAAATATGGTAGGGCGCGACATATGTTTCCTGAATGTATTGAACCTGATTTTATAGATGAAGAAGGTAATACAAGAAATCACACAAAATTTCATATGGATAGTGCTGCCATTTTTAATTTTGGACTAGAAGTTGTCCCCGATTTGATACGCCATTTATCAGAAATCAATCAAATAGGACCAGATGAAATTGATTATTATGTACCTCATCAGGCAAACAAACTTGTTCTGGATTCTGTTTTCAAAAAGTCTAATATTCCACTCGAAAAAAGAGTAATTGAAATTGAAGATGTAGGAAATACAATTTCAGCATCTATCCCAGTTACATTAAAGAAAATGATTGATAAAGAAATTCCAATATTTGAAAAGAAAATAATGCTCTTTGCTTTTGGTACAGGACTAATATGGGGCGGAACAATAATTTATCCGTAAATGATATAAATGGGTTGCTCATAAATTTTGAGCAGCCTACTTTTTTACCTTTTAAAATTGCTTCTAAATTCCCACCTTCATCTATTTACAAGAATATTTTTACTATACTTTTGACAGATATTTATATGAAATACCATTTTATGATTTTTAATGTTGGTTATCTTAGCCATAAGATTTACAATAAATTCAAAAAACAATGTCTACAACAAAAAATATAAGCTTTAAAAACACCAAAATAGCGTATACAAGTGAAGGTAATGGCCCTGATATTATCTTTATCCACGGATTCCTTGAAGCAAGAAGTATGTGGGCTGGATATTTAAGTGAATTGAAAACGAATTACAAAGTTACTTCAATTGATTTGCCAGGGTTTGGCGATAGCGATTGTATTTCAACCTATCATACAATGGGATTGATGGGAGAAGCAATAATGGCTGTTGCTGAAGAAGAAAACATACATAACTTTATACTAGTAGGTCATTCTTTAGGAGGATATATATCTTTAGCATTGGGAGAAAAATATCCTGAAAAAATAAAAGGATTAATTCTATTTCATTCTCATGCTTCAGCTGATTCTGAAGATATAAAAACGAATAGAGATCGTACAATTAAAGTTATCGAAAATGATGGACTATCATTCTTAAGTAATTTTATAGTCGACCTATTTAATAAAGAAAACATAAATCGCCTCCAAGATAAAATTGAAGAACTGAAAATAGTATCCAATAAAACGAAGGCAAAAGGAATTACTGCTGCTCTTGCAGGAATGAGAGACAGAAGTGGAAAGATAAGTTTTCTTGCCGATACAAAAATCCCTATAGGATTTATTATTGGCAAACAGGATCCTAGAATTCCTCTTCAAAAAATCATATCGCAAACAGCACTTGTAAAAGAAGCTCATATACTTATGTTAGACCAGGTAGGTCATATGGGAATGCATGAAGCTCCAGAAAAATGTTTAGACTTTATAAAATATTTTGCTAAAACATGTCAGGATAAATAAAAAATAAATTACCAAACAAGCTCAATTTAAATTAAGCCGAATTAAGTTTGTTTGGTATTTTTCTGCCAGTATTAGCACATCAGAATAATTTCTGCAGAACCCTATTAGATAACCTCCCCCTCCTGCACCACATAATTTTAAATATGACATTCCCAATTCCAGACCATTTCTCCAAAAGCTCAGGATATTATCAGGGATACTTTCACTAAGATATTTTAATTGAAATTCACTTAGCTTTCCTATTGCATCATAAAAAACAGATTGATTATTATCTAAATAAGAATCAATACATAGACTATTATAAACTAACATTTCTTTTACAAAACGCTCTTTAAAACTATCTCGTTTCAATAAATTCAAAACTTTTTTAATTATCAAATCGCTTTGGCGAGAAATATTAGTATCCACAAGAAACACAAAAGGTTTTCGCCTTTTTGAATAGTAGTCAATAGAACATATTTCTGGCAAACTGTTATTTACCAGAATAGGTTTATTCAAATAGCTTGTTAAAGGATCAAAACCGCTACTCTTACCATGGAACATCAATTCTAAATCAGAAAGAATTTCTTTTAAAGCCTCTAATTGCACTTGAGACAAGTTGCTTTTTTTATACTTTACCGAAGTATAACGATCGAATAGTGCAGCAACTATAGCTCCACTACTCCCAACTCCATATCCTTGAGGGATATTTGATCGAAAATACAAATTCTTCTCAACTTCATATTTCAACTGATCAATATCAAATTTAAAGTAGGGCAAAGAGTCGAAATTATTTACCTGAATAAACTGCACAAGCCTTCTCAAAATATAATTAGACTGCTTTATTGAGGATGTCATTTCAGACTCGCAAGAAAATAAAAGTTGACCTCTAAAAGAATTATAAGGAAATATTAACCCTTTGGAATTAAACATAACTCCATATTCACCAAACAATAAAATCTTAGCATTAAAATAGGGCAGACACATAAAATCGATTAGTCATTAATTACTTTTTCCGGACCTTTACCTATTTGGTCTTGAATCGAAATTGAATTTTCACAATGCGTAAGTAATTCTTCTTCTATAAATTCATTTATACGATCTTCCTGCTCTTCAGGATACAAAATATGAATATTTGGTCCAGCATCAATCGTAAAACATAGCTTTATATTTTCTCTTTCCCGAAAGTTTTTCAACTTTTCAATAATATTAATACTTTGAGATTCTAATAATAAGTATGATAAATCAGAGCTCATCATCAATGCATGTAGACTTAATGCTTCATTCTCACAAACATGAGCAAAAGTATCAAAATCGCCATCTTTAATAGCTGCAATTATTGTACTTAAGTTATTATTTGCTTGAGTTATTCTTGAATTCCTATATGGATGATTAATCATACTACAATGACCTTCAGTACTACTTACTTTTTTTCCTTCAGTGTCAACAATGAGTATCCGATCTCTCATATTTTGAAAAATAGGATGTATCTCCCAATTTAAAAATGGTTTTGCATATTCATCAACACTATTATGAAAAGAAGAATTACCCCATATAGAATATCCTCCATAAACAGATCTACAAGCACTACCAGAACCTTCTCGAGCTAATGAGGAAACTTTTTGCAAATTCAAATACTTACCAGTAATTTGTGAATCAAGATCAATAAGGCATAATGCCAGAGCACTCATAGATGAAGCACTGGAAGCTATTCCTACAGAATGAGGAAACGTATTTTTACTTTCTATATGAAAAAAATAATCATTAGCCCACAAATGCTCTTTTTTAAAGTTTTCAAAAAAAGATGGTAATTTACTTGAGGTAATATTCAATTTTTTTTGTTCAAAAAAATACTCAAAATCATTTTCATTATTAGATCTGGGACTTAGATGTATACTTGTATCTGTGTAACAAGTACTCAATGTCATGCTTAGAGAAGGATTTATAGGATACTGGGTATTTTCTTTTTTACCCCAATATTTTATCAGAGCAATATTTGAAGGGCTTTTCCATCGTACACTAAGATCATTTTCCATCATTTATCATAAATTCGTCAAACTTAAATACTTTTAATAACCCCCGATCAAACATCCATTTATAAGTTTCTTCCTCATCTACCATAGAAGAAGC
>JBGRQE010000035.1:0-34516 GCA_041725955.1 Bacteroidales bacterium | reverse complement strand
CTCAGCGTATCTTAACTGAGGCATCTTAGAAGTTTAATTTTTATATAAATCTTGTAACGCTATTTCAGGACAAGACAGAACTTCTCAATCATTATTCTAGAGGAATCTCAGGACACGACTATCGTTTTGTTATACCTTTAAATCTAACAAATAAGTATGGCCCTGGTCGTGCTTAAATGCTAACAATCACCATCACTCTTACTTTTAATTTGATAAAAACCTCCAAGGTATTTGATAAAAACCTCCAAGGTATTTGGTAAAAACCTCCAAGGTATTTGGTAAAAAGCTCCAAGGTATTTGATAAAAAGCTCCAAGGTATTTAGTAAAAACCTTCAAGGTATTTGGTAAAAAGCTCCTAGATATTTGATAAAAACCTTCTAGGTTATAGTACAATCCTTAAATGCTCTGGTCATAAAGTAAGGTAATATTACTTATTAAAGCTACCTTTGAGGTAGGCACTATATGGGTAGAGCAGAATAGTAGTTAATCACTATAATTACTAGAGCTATAGAAGAGATTGTTCTGCAACGATAAAATAACTTTTTTATGTATGGGTTTATGCACTGGCTGAGTCATTACTTGAAAAGTATAAAATCAATGAGTCAAAAATTATTCTCGTACACTTAGTAATGTTTTATATAGTTTTTTTGTTTATATAACATCTCCTAGATTCTAGTCTATGTATCAAGATAAGTTTATTTGTTATTAATCCTTTAAAAGCTACTGAAATGCTTGTATTTTTTGCACTTTTATTTTCCGTATGTGCTGGAGTATTGAATGGAACCTATGTGCTGCCAATTAAATATATAAAAGATTGGAAAGAAAATAATACTTGGTTAATATATTCATTTTTTGCTTTCTTTTTTGCTCCTGTAATTCTATTTCTCCTTCCATCTGGCTTTTTTAATGTTTTACATCAAATACCTTGGCATGTGTATCTAATCTTAATTTTAGGTGGAGTTATGTTTGGTGTAAGTATTTTCTTCTTCTCCTTAGGGTTGAGATATATTGGAATGGGAGTTGCTTTTTTATTAAACATTGCAGGAGGGACTGTATTAGGATCTTTAATTCCATTATTGATTTCACATATCGATTATATTTTTCAACCATTTGGATTGGTAGATATTTTGGGATTACTTGTTTTTGTTCTAGGAACTATTTTATCATCTAAGGCTGCTCAGAAAAGGGAAAAAGAAAAAAATCTTCAAAAAGTTCCTTATAATAAAGGGCAAGTTGCGAAAGGAATCTTTTTTGGAATACTCTCTGGGGCTGTTGCCTCATTAGAAAATATATCATATACATATAGTCTTCCATATTTTCAGAAAATTCAAGATGTACATGTTTCTCAGTTTTTAAAATTGAATTTTCCATGGGGAGTTCTCTTTTTTGGTGGTATTTTTTCTACAGTACTTCTGTTTTGTTTTCGTATCCATAAAGAGAAATCATGGAGATCCTATAAAACACCTTATTTTGCTTCAAATTTACTGAAGGTTTTTATTATGGCAATACTTGCTTTTGGAAGCTTATTGATTTTTGGATTTGCTTCTATGCAGTTAGGTGTAATGGGACCTATTGTTTCATGGCCTGTATTTATGATTGTTATTGTATTAACTTCGAATTTTTGGAGTTTTGTCAGTGGAGAGTGGAAAGGAATATCAAAGAAGATTCTGCAATTACAGTGGTTTGCAGTGATTTTATTTCTAATTGCTATTGCAATAATGGCGTTTGACGCGAATTTATTATTAAATTTAGTGAAATAAAAAAAGAGACCGGAGGACGGCCTCTATTTTTTTCTTTCTGAGTTTGAGGAACTCAGTTTTAAACCCTAAAAACCTAACTAAAAAACTCTAAAACCTAACCTAAAATTTTTGAAACCGGTTTACCGTGTCTCTGATGCAAATATATGACAGATTACCCATAAAGGTCAACACTATTTTTACCCTTTTTTTAATCGGTTTTAATATCATTGGTGTAAATACTTACTGTGACTAGATGAAAAGTTATGAATAAAAAAGTTGTAGTTTTTGGTAGTTTGAATCGTGATTATTATTTCGAGTTATTGAGGTTTCCTAATAAAGGAGAAACTGTTTTTTCTAATATTACAGGTATTGATTTTGGAGGTAAAGGTCTAAATCAATTATTTGCTTGCTCTTTGTTAGGAGCCAAACATTGTTTTATTGGAACCATAGGAGATGATGATGCTGGTTTTGCATTGCAAGTTTTTTTTAAGAATAATAACATCACGCACATTTTAAACAAAACAAAAGATCTATATACTGGTACTGCTTATATCTTTGTTGAAAAGGAAACTGGAGAAAATAGTATAATTGTAAATAGTGGTGCAAATTATTCTAAAGAAGTTTCTTTTGATAAAATATTTTTTAATCTGGGAGATATTGCAAGTTCTGTGTTTGAAGTACCACAGCATTTAATTATCAGGTTTTTTAGTAAGGCAAAATCTCAGGGCGCAAAAACAGTTCTTAATCCCAGTCCTAGTTTGCAAATTGATCCTTTATTAAAAGAATTAGTGGATGTCTTTATTGTTAATGAAACAGAATTGATGTCTTTATTTGAAGTATATAATATTAAAACAGAGAAGAGTGAAACTGCAATAAGTTTTTTACAAAAAAAAGGTTTTCCACAAAAAGATGTTGCTATAGTTCTCACTTTGGGCGATAAAGGAGCTTTGTTATATGATAAAGGAAATTGTTATGAGTTTTCGTCACAAAAAACGAATGTAGTTGATACTACTGGGGCTGGTGATTGTTTTTCAGGTGCTCTATGTACAGCATTGTCTCGTGGTTGTGATTTGCAAACAGCAGTAAAGTTTGCCGTAAAAATGGCAGGTATGACCGTTCAGTATCCAGGAACAACATCCTCATATCAGAAGGCATTTGGTAAATAAGTAATAAATAAAAAGAATATAATTAATAAAGTTTTATTAAGTGCTTTTGAATTAATAGCTTGTTTTCTGTATTTTTAAGTGACGAAAGTTTAAAATAGATTAAATTTTGATACCTCCTGCCATGAATATACATTCAGAAATACCTCTAAAGTTAGAAAATGACTCTAAACTATTGAGAAAAGCTCTTTTGAATTATTTTGAAAATACTTATTTACTTGACGATTCACTTTATATGGATTTGTTGAGTGGCGAACAGTCATTTTATAAAAGTGCTGATTCTTTGCGTCATCCTTTGATATTTTATTTCGGACATACAGCATGTTTTTATGTAAACAAACTTTTAAATGCGAAATTGCTTGATAAACATGTTAATTCGGAATTTGAAAGCATGTTTGCTGTGGGTGTGGATGAAATGTCTTGGGATGATTTAAATCAGGATAATTATGATTGGCCCAGCTTAAATGATGTAATAAATTACAGGAAAAAAGTTTATGAAATTGTAAAGAAGATTATTTGCGAAGTTCCTATTTACGACTCGATTAAATGGGGTAATCCTTTATGGGCTGTATTGATGGGAATTGAACATCAGCGTATTCATATTGAAACTTCATCTGTATTAATTCGACAATTACCTCTGGAATTTGTAAAAACAAGTTCTAATTGGATAATTTCTGAGGACGAGAAAACCGTTCCTGCGAATGAGCTTATCTACATAAAGAAAGGAAAGGTAAAGCAAGGTGTAAATAAAAATAACTATCCTTTTTATTTCTGGGATAATGAGCTTGGTGAGAAATCTACGTTTGTATCTTCATTTAAAACATCAAAATATTTAGTGTCTAATTTTGAGTTTAAAGAGTTTGTTGACTCATTTGGGTATAGGAATCCTAAATTTTGGTCAAAAGAGGGTTGGGATTGGAAAGAATATAAAAAAGCTGAAATGCCATTATTTTGGCGTAAAAATAGAGATGGATTTTATTTACGTACTCTGGTAGAAGAAATAGATTTACCTTGGAGTTGGCCAGTTGAGGTTAATTTTCATGAAGCAAAAGCTTTTTGTAATTGGAAGTCGCAAGTAACAGGAGAAAAGTATCGTTTGCCTTTTGAGGAAGAATACTGCCGAATGCGTGAAGAAATGGATAAAGAGAATGTGTTTTTTGGGATAGATGCCAATATTAATTTGCGCTATGGAGCTTCTGCTTGTCCGATAAATAAATTTCTATTTAAAGATATATATGACTTATATGGAAATGTATGGCAATGGACAGAATCATTTATTTTTGGATTTAAAGGTTTTGAAGTACATCCATATTATGATGATTTTTCTTTACCTACATTTGATGGGCTTCATAATTTAATGAAAGGAGGATCTTTTATTTCGACAGGGAATGAAATGTTAAAATCAAGTCGTTATGCCTTCAGACGTCATTTTTACCAACATTGTGGTTTTAGATATGTACAATCTGAAAATATAATTGAACAGTCTGTAGATGTTTATGAAACAGACAAAATTGTATCACAATATTGCGAATCACATTATGGTTCCAACGATTTATGTTTGGGTAATTTCTCAAAAAACGTTTTTAGTTATGTGTTAGAAGCAATTAAATCTGATAATTCTTTTAAGTTCAATCGAGCATTGGATATTGGTTGTTCTGTAGGAAGATTAAGTCTTGAGTTATCAAAAGTTTTTGATTGTGTTGAAGGAATAGACTATTCAGCAAGATTTATTCAAATAGCACAACGTTTTTTGGAAAAAGGATTTATGCAATATTATTTGCCTATTGAAGGCGATTTGTTAAATTTGAAAAGAATTTACCTAGATCAATTAGATAAAGAGTTTCAGCCGTCAAGAGTTTCTTTTTATCAAGGTGATGCTCACAACTTAAAGCATAGATTTAAGAACTATGATATAGTTTTTGCAATGAATATTATAGATCGTTTAAGAGATCCAAGCTGCTTTTTAAAACATATATATGATCGAATAAATAAAGGAGGGTATTTTATTATTTCTTCTCCTTATACTTGGTTGGAAGAATTTACACCTCGAGAAAATTGGCTTGGGGGATATAGAAAGGACGGAGAAAACGTACTGTCTTTTAGTGGTTTAAAGCAAGAGTTTGAAGGTAAATTTGAGCTGGTTAAAGAGCCTAATGATTTTGGTTTTCTTCTTAAAGAAAGTCAGAGGAAGGCTCAATATATAAACTCACAAGTTTCTATTTGGAAAAAGTTATAAATATTGAAGAATATTTCTTTTTATTTTAGAAATATTATATATTAGCATTGCTAAACTTAGAATATTAAAAGGGAAAAAAAAGGAAACAGTAGACTAGATATATAAACAAAAAAAGGAGGTATTTAATGATACCTCCCAAAAAAAAAGGATGACATATTCTATGCATTTAAAAATGAAGAATACATCCAGATAAGTTTTTCTTGTTCACGAATATAGTCGCTCATTAAAGCATTAGTGCCTTCATCATTAACTTCATCGGACAACTGAAGTAAGCTTCTTTGTTTGATTATTAATGTTTGAAAAGCTTTTAAAATGCTTTGTGCTGCTATATGTCCTTCAGAAATGTCTTTTTCAGGAGTTATTGTTGACACTTCAATATAATCGCTAAAGCTATGTAAAGGAACGGAGCCTAAAGTTAGTATTCTCTCTGCGATTTCGTCGATTTTTAATTGAAGGTCATCATACAATTCTTCGAATTTGAGGTGCAATTCAAAAAATTTTTCTCCCTTTATATTCCAATGAAAACCACGGGTATTCATGTAAAATATCTGGTAATTAGCAAGTAAGTCATTTAACTCTTTTGAGAGTCTATTTGCGGATTGTTCTTCTAGACCAATATGATTTAATTTATTCATAATAAGTTTCTGATTTAAGAGTTTTACAATAACAAAATAATATAAAGAAAAGAGTATCGGAATATGAGTATTGATAAAGCAATATCTTCTTTAACATTTGAAAGTGCGTTTGGTTTATTTAGCACTCCGAGCTCTTTTTACTCCTTTCTTTTTTTGATTCAAGGCTTTTTTTTAGCCAGCGGTTTTTCTTTTTTAGAAAACCATTCTTTGGTTACAAAAATACAGTCTAATCAATTACAGTCCAATCTCATTTTATTATAACCTCATTTGAAAAAACCTATGAAAGACAAGAGAAATTCCATTGTATTTAGTTTGACTCAGCTAGAGTATCTAGTCGCAGTGGATACTTATCGGCATTTTGCAACAGCTGCTGAAAAGTGTTTTGTTACCCAGCCAACTTTGAGCATGCAGCTTAAAAAGATGGAAGAAGATTTGGGTGTTACACTTTTCGATAGGTCCAAGCAGCCTGTTATTCCAACTGATATTGGAATAAAAGTTATCGAACAAGCAAGAGTTGTTTTAAAAGAAGCAAGAAAGATCGACGAAATGGTCAATGATTTTCAGGGTGTCATTGGCGGAGATCTAAAGATTGGTATAATACCTACACTTGCTCCTTATTTATTGCCTTTATTTGCAGGTAAATACAAGAAAAAATATCCGGGTATATCATTGCATGTAAAGGAAATGATTACCGAAGAAGTAATTCGTGCTCTTCGTAAGGATGAAATTGATGCAGCAATCGTAGTTTCTCCATTAAAGGAACCTGGTATAGTTGAAGAAGCTTTGTTTTATGAACAAATGTTGATTTATACTAATAAAGATCATCCTTTAAGATTAAGAGAAAATATTCAATTAACTGATATCGCAAAACCAGAAATTTGGCTTTTAAATGATGCGCATTGTTTTAGACATCAGGTAGTTAATTTATGTAAAATGTCTGACTCAGACGAGCAGGAATTGCCATTTGAATTTGAAGGTGGTTCTTTAGAGACTTTGATGAAGATCATTGACTTAGAAGGAGGGTTTACCCTAATTCCAGAATTGGCTACAATTGATATGACTGACGATCAATACGAAAGAACCAAACATTTTTCAAACTTTGTTCCTTTACGTGAAGTTAGTTTGATTTACACAAGAAGTTTTGCCAAAACTCGTTTGTTGGAACTTCTAAAAAGCGAAATTGTTGATAATGTACCTGAAAAATTATTAGATAAAAGTCGAGGATCTGTTGTTGAATGGAGATAGTTCCTTTTAGATATGATTTTATCTGATAAATATTTTATCGATCTACATTGTCATCATTCTACAAAGAATATCAAGGTAGTTGAAATAGAAAACCTGATGTTGGAACCTCGTTTAGAGGTACCGGCATCAGGTTTTTTTTCTATTGGAATACACCCATGGTTTATAACTGAAGATAGTTGTTTAGCAATTAATTCTTTAAAACAATATTTGGAAAACGAAAATGTAATTGCTCTTGGTGAGTGCGGATTAGATTGGTCACGTAAATCAATATCAAGAAGTCTACAAGAGCAGGTTTTTGTTGAACAAATAAAGTTATCCGAAATTTTATCTGTTCCTATAATCATTCATTCGGTCAAATCGTATTCTGATTTAATACGTATTCGGTTAAACAGTAAAGCTAAGCAACCTTGGATTATTCATGGTTTTTCTTCTAATTCCATTATGTTAAATCAGCTTATTGAAAAGGGTTTTTTTATTAGTTTTGGCCCTGCAATTTTTAGAAAAACTGCAAAAATCATTGATGTTATTCAAAAAGTTCCCTTGAATAAAGTTTTCTTGGAAACTGATAATTTGACGAAAAGGCGGGTTGATATTTGTGAAATTTATAGTCAATTTGCACGTTTGAGGAAAATAAGAATTGATGATTTAAAAGAGCAGATTTTTAAGAATTTCATTCATGTTTTTAAAAATAAACTAAGTATTGATGGAAGATTGGAGAGAGAGAACTGAGTTGGTTTTAGGTAAAGAAGGTGTTAATTCTTTAGATAAAGCTCATGTTCTTGTTGTTGGTTTAGGAGGTGTTGGTGCGTATGCAGCTGAATTAATTTGTCGTGCAGGTGTTGGTGAAATGACTATAGTCGATGCGGATGTAGTTAATTTAAGTAATATAAATAGGCAATTACCTGCCACTCATCAAACTGTTGGGAAGAGTAAAGCCCGATTAATGGAATCCCGATTATTAAGTATTAATCCGAATGTTAAACTAAATGTTATAGAAGAGTTTATAAGAGGTGATGAAATTTCTAAACTATTAGATAGATATTCTTACGATTATGTTGTAGATGCAATTGATACTCTTGCACCTAAAGTTTTTCTTTTATATCATGCTTACCAAAAAGGGTTAAGAGTAGTGAGTTCTATGGGAGCTGGTGCTAAAGCTGACCCGATGCAGGTTACAATTGCTGATATCTCGAAATCTTATAATTGTAAATTAGCTTTTTATGTTCGTAAACGTTTGCATCGTTTGGGAATTAGAAAAGGGTTTAAGGTTGTTTATTCTCCTGAACGAATGGAGAAAAAATGTTTTTTTCTTGAAGAAGGAGAGCAAAATAAATTATCTGTAGTAGGCACTCTTTCTTATATGCCTCCTGTTTTTGGTTGTCATTTAGCTTCTGTTGTAGTTCGTGATCTTGGTCTTTTAGTCGAAAATAATTAACTATGAAAAGTAAGTTCGGTTTATTTTTTTGTATTGCAATATTGTTTTTGTCCTCATGCTGTTTTGAAATGGATAAAGGAGATGGTGAAATAACTGTGCCATCTGAAAAGAATTTGACTTATATAAAAGTTGGTGTATTTGACCGTAATGGTGATTCTCCGTTTTGTATAATTGATGCTGTCGAGGCATTGAAAATTGATTCTCTAATACTTCCCGAAGTAATAGGAGCATCAGATATTATGAGTGATAAGTTGAAGGAGTATGATTTAATATTATTTCCTGGTGGTAGTGGTAAAAGCGAAACCAATAGTCTTGGTGTATTAGGGATGAAGCGTATCCAGAATTATGTTCGAAAAGAAGGTAAAGCTGTGTTAGGAATTTGTGCCGGTTCATATATATTGTCTAATACAGAGGGATATCCATCTTTAAATTTATCAGGATTTAAAGCAATTGATATTGAACATGATCATAGAGGAAATGGTCTTGTTAAATTTTCTGTTACTGATATTGGGAAATCTTTCTTTCCAGAATTAGATACTTTTTCTATTGCTTATTGTAATTATTATGAAGGGCCTGTTTTGGAGCCAATTCAAGATTCTACCATTTCCTCAATGGATTTAGGAACTATGCTTTCTGATGTACATTTAATTGAAGGTACTCCTGCAAATATGACAAATAACAAGCCTTTTATTACTGCATCAAATGCTGGTTTAGGTAAAGTAGTTACTTTTGTAGGTCATCCTGAATCTACCCCGGGAATGCGTTGGATGATTCCACGAATGGTACGATGGGCTACTAGAAATGTCATGGTTTCGTATTCTAAAAATGTTGTCTCACCAGAAAAAAATACACATGAGATTTTATTCGATAGAAAGTTGCGTGCAAAAAATTATGATTTGTTTAATTCTTTGTTTGGTTCGGAAGAAGAAAAAATTCATGCAATTAAAGAAGCTACAGAATTGCGTTGTTGGTCGGCAAAGAAATGGTTTAATGGTATGTTGAGAGATTCAAGTCCTGAAGTTAGAATTACAGCATCTCATGCCTTACTAAATTTAGAAAGAACTGATGCAATTCCTGATTTTGAATCAGCAATTAATATCGAGAAGAATCTAGAGGTTAGGAAGGTCTTAGTTGAAGATTTAGTAAGTTTAAAGGCTTTGCTATCCTGCAATAAATAATGTTCGTTTCTGTACAATGTTGTACTCTTTTGAATCAGTTTACTATGAATTAGTTTTTCGTGTATTTTGCAAACTATTTGTAACTCAATCGCTTTACATTGTGGCACGCTTTTTTTGCTATTAAAGGCGAAACTAAATTTACTACTTATGAAAAGACTAATATTACTAATTTGTTTATGTTCTGTAAGCTTGTTTGTTAATGCTCAGGAAAACAATACTAATGATATTGAAAATATTAAAAGTGTAATTCAGACATCTTATATTGATGGAATTCAAAATTTAGGAAAAATAAAAGATATTAAGAAAGGATTTCATAAAGAATTCGAGCTGCTTAGTCATAGAGGTGAAGATTTACATAAACTACCACTAGAAACTTGGATTGGTTATGTAAAAAAGGCCAAGAAGAACAATGTTAAAATGAATTCCAAAATTACTTGTTCGTATAAGATGATTGATATTACAGGTGATGCTGCAATTGTAAAACTTGAGTTGAATAGAGAAGATAAACATTTATATACTGATTACCTTTCTTTGTATAAATTTCCCGAAGGATGGAAAATCGTAGGGAAAACTTATCAAAGATTCTAATTTTCATCGTTGCTATTGCAAATTTTAAAGAAAGAAAATACTTTTCGTTTTTCTGCTAGGTTCTATGAAAAGTATGCTTCTTTCTTTTTTTTATTTTTGTCTCAACCAAATCAGAATATTATGAGTGTTGACGATAAACCGATTTATTTAGATTATAATGCTACTACACCAATCATAAAAGAGGTTGCAGATGCAATGTTACCTTTTTTGTATGAAAATTTTGGAAACCCTTCAAGCAATCATTATTATGGTCAGTTAACAAAAGCAGCGATTGAAAAAGCCAGAGTACAAATAGCAACTTTATTTAATTGCGATGCAGAAGAAATTGTATTTACAAGTGGTGGTACTGAATCTAATAATTATGCATTGAAAGGAATTGCATTTGCTTGTCAGAATAAAGGGAAGCATATTATTTCTACAAAGATTGAGCATCCTGCAATTCTAGAAGTCTTAAATTATCTTGAGAACAAAGGATTTGAAGTAAGTTTACTCGATGTTGGAGAGAATGGTGTTGTTTCAATACAAGAGTTTGAAAAGACGATAAGACCTGACACCATTTTGGCTACTGTTATGCATGCAAATAATGAAACTGGTGCTATTCAGCCTATATCAGAGTTAGGAGAAATTTGTAGGAGCAATGATGTTCTTTTTCATTCAGATGCAGCCCAGTCAGTTGGTAAAATTAAAGTAGATATCGAAGAGCTTAATGTCGATTTACTCTCTTTTGCTGGCCATAAGTTTTATGGACCAAAAGGAGTAGGAGGTCTTTTTGTTAAGAAGGGAGTCGTTCTGGAAAAATATATTCATGGAGCTAATCATGAAAGGAACTTGCGCGCAGGAACAGAAAATATCATCGAAATAGTAGGCCTAGGGAAAGCTGCCGAATTAGTTTCCAGAGATATAGCCATAACTATGGAGCACAGCAGGCGGTTAAGAGACCTTCTGTTAAGTGAGATAATGGAATCAGATTTAGATTATAGAGTCAATTCAGATATAAACAAGACTCTTCCAAATACATTAAGTGTTTCTTTCAAGGGTGTTTCTTCAAATGAAGTTTTGAAACAGTTGACTGGTGTTTGTGCTTCGGCAGGAGCTGCTTGTCATAGCGAGGGAGTAAGTATGTCTCATGTTTTGGAAGCTATTGGTATTCCTATAGACTATGCGCTCGGAACATTTAGATTTTCTACGGGAAGGGGACTGTCTGAAGAAGATATATACACGGCTTCAAAACTTATTATCGATGAGATTGTAAGGTTGAGGTAGTTGTTGAAAACATAAAACAAGGGCATCTAGAAAGGCAATAAACTAAAAGTCTATATATTGATCTGATGGTTTTTCTTACAAAAAGAGGAATTAGTATTAACCATTCTAGATGCCTTGAGTACTTTATACTGTTATAATTTTATTCTTGTTTTAACTGAACATTGACCTTTGTGTAATATAGAGTAGTAGTGGCCTCAAAGCCTGAATCAGTTCCGAATGATAACCATAAGTTTCCTTCATCGTCTGATTTGACTACTTGGTTGTTTACATAGTTGTTTCGTGATATAACTTCATAAACGTAATCGCCTTGCAGGTTTTCTGTTGCAATATCTCCTAATACAGCTAGATCTTTTCCTCCAACACTTTGTTCTCCCTTATCAATGTTTAATCGGTAATGATTTGAGTTGTCAAGTGTAGTAGTTGGTTTTTCAGTACTTCCTCCAGCTTTGAAATAGATACTTTCACCCGGACTTCCTCCAGATCCCATTGAATTTTTTGGATATCTTGATGCAAACTGCACTTCCATCTGCAATTCATAATATGTATTTGGCTCTAGTCCGCTTATTTCTCTCTTGAAGAACATGAATAAGTCGTCGGAGTGGTTGTTACCCGAAATCATAAATGCATTGTTCTTCTGGTTTAAAGGGTGCGGCAATGACTCAATTCCAGAATTAAGTTCATAAAACTCTTCAGCTCCTTGAGGATAATCAGCATAATCAACTTCCCAACCCTCGGTGCCTTGGTTAAAGTCAAAGTCGAATACTATTTCTTTAGATGATTTAAGTTTGTTGTCTGAATTATTCGGTTGCTCCAATCTTTCTTTTTTACATGCCATGATAGCTAATGGTAATATCATAGCCATTACTGGTTTCAGTAGCTTAGTTCTCATAGTAATAAATTTAGCTTATGTTAGAGTCGTTTTTTAGTTTACTGGTTATATTAAACGACATGTGTAGCTTGCTAATTGCTTGAGGACTGAGCTTGATGTCTTGATTTTAAAGGCGTTATCCTTTGTAGGTGCTATGAGTTGAGAAACATAGACGTTTTGTTAATGATAAGTGAATTTTTTATGTAGGACCTTGGTACAGCTCTTAACATTCTGCTTGAAATCATTGTTATTTCTGATTTCTCTCTTAGGAAAAGGAATCGCATAATAGGCCATTACATATATCATATATTCATCCTTAGTTTCTCTAATGCTTAATGCTTTTCTCCATTTCGTTTCATCATCTTCACCGTTGTTAATAGTAAGAAGAAATGTGTGAGTGTCTATATTTAAGCTTATCTTTTGATGTGAGTCGCCCGCTTTTTTAAATGCAATCGTAGTTACTATGAACAAAAAGATGGGTATTACAAATCCAATTACAATTGAAGAAGTTATATGTTCTACTTTGACTACTCCAGATAGTCCTAAAATTGCAACGATTGCTTGTATAAAGCAAATGATAGCTATTACATACGTAATAGGATTTCTTTTAAAGGGGTGCATTGCAGCCTTTATCATATCTTTTCTTTGTGGAGTATATTCTATTTGAAACATTTCTTTCTTGTTAGTAGTAAATGAATATGGCATTGTAAATACCATTGTATTTCACTAAGTTTGTTTGAGCTATTTTAAAGTCTTTATCTAATACTATAAAATGAAAAAGACGTGATTTGTTTTTGTCTCCATTATATTTTTACTTCTTCCTTGATTAAGGTTTCTGCAAAGATAGGAAAACAATATCACGCATTTGGATTTGAGGATGAAATTGCTTTTCCATCTTTAGTCTTTAGTTTTGTAAGCAGATTGTGTATGGCTCGTCAGGATTGTAATCTTATAATTTATATGTTTTGTTATGAAAAAGCTATGTTTAGTTTTATGTCTTGTGTTTTTGCTTCCAGCAATTATATTAGGATTTGGCAAGAAAAGAAAAGGGGAAGCTTTTCGGCATATTCCAAAGTCAAGTTATCATATGATATCCATTGCCCCTCTAAACTATTTTGATCCGATAATGCCTGCAATTACATTAGACTACCAATATATGTTTAACAAAAGGCATGCGTTGGGCTCGGAGTTGGGTTTGGGTTTTCCGTTTATTTATGTTCCTTCCATGACTGCCAATATGAAAATACTGGATTATGATAATTATCACAGCTTTCGTATTCGTCCCAGCTATAAGTATTATTTACAGAAGGATGGTTTCCAAACCAGATGCATTCAATCCTATCTGGCAGCAGATTTGCAGTTTGGATATCTGAAAATGAATGATGCATTCCCATACTATACTGCAATTTATAATACAGATGTTAGGCGTTATACAGTGGGGGTTAACTTTCGTGTAGGGTGGAACTTGGTTTTGCATCCTTTTGTATTATCGTGGGATGTTGGTCTTGGTGGTAAATATCATTATGTCGAAAGAGTGAATCTTCGAGATCCACAATACTGTGATGATGATGATATAATGAGTGCTAATGACTGTGATGATCCTTTCTTGTTTTCCTATGTATTTTACGAGGGTGGTCAATGGTATCCTAATCTTTGCGGGAATATCAAGATAGGGTTTAGGTTTTAGTTATAAACAAAAATAGTTGCATATAGGTGCAACTATTTTTGTTTTCAGCTTATGTTTATACTGTATTTATCTTGCAGAAGTTTACAATAATGCAGCAAACAGAATTTCTATTGGGTGGTATGCTGTTTTGCCTGTGCCATCTTTTATTTGATGTCTGCATGATGTTCCGGGTGCAGATATTATAGTGTCTGGACTTGATGATCGTATGGCTGGAAACAATACAAGTTCTCCAACCTTCATAGACACTTCGTAATGTTCTTCTTCATATCCGAAAGAACCGGCCATTCCGCAACAACCCGATGGAATTTCTTCTACACTATAGTTCTTTGGAAACGATAGAACTTTGATGCTGGTTTTGGTGCTTGCAACTGCTTTTTGCTGGCAATGACCGTGCAGCTTAATCTTCTGTTCGCGATCGGTAAATTGATTCTGACTTATCTTTCCGGCATCAATCTCTCTGGCAATAAACTCTTCAAACAAAAAGCTTTGCTTTGCAAGTCTGTCTGCATCTGCCTTCAACTCTGGTTGCGCCAAGTCGGGATATTCATCGCGAAACGATAAAATTGCACTGGGCTCAACTCCGACCAAGGGCGTTTTGTTGTCGATTATATCTTTGAGCATAGCCAGATTTTTGTTTGCTATTTGCTTAGCTTTTCGAAGTAGGCCTTTAGATATGTAGGTTCGGGCACTTTCTATATGCTTCGGAATGATTACTTCATAGCCCAGCTTGGTTAGCACCTGAATTGCTTTTATTCCTATCTCGGTATCGTTGAAACGGGTAAATTCATCATTAAACAGATAAACTTTGCCGTTAGGAAACTCTCCGCCAAATGAATTCTGATGCTTTTTATACCATTTGTCGAGTGTGGTTTTGTATAGCAGTGGCATTTTCCTTTTGGTGCTAAAGCCCACCGATTTCATAATTAGTTTGGAGGTGATGCTGTTGCCCATAAAGAAATTGGTGATTGCTGGCACTATTGCTCCTAAAGTATTAACCTTGGCAATGTGGGCAATAAGCTTTGAACGCAACGGAACACCATGCGTGTCGTAATAATGCTGTAGGAATTCGCCTTTAAGTTTTGCCACGTCTACACTACTTGGGCATTCCGATTTACATGCTTTGCACGACAGGCACAAATCCATAATCTCGTAGATTTCTTTATGATCGAAGGGATTGTCTTTAGTGCTTTTTGTTAGGAATTCGCGCAGTACATTTGCCCTGGCACGGGTAGATGCTTTCTCGTTTCGGGTTGCCATATACGAGGGGCACATGGTTCCGCCCATCACTTCAGTTTTTCGGCATGCGGCAGTGCCATTACATTTTTCGGCAGCTCTGAGTATTCCGCGATCTTTTGACCAATCGTAAATAGTATCGATTTCGCGTGTTGGCTGGTCGGGCGTATACCTCAAAAAGGTATTCATCTTTGGGGTAGATACAATTTTGTTTGGGTTGAATATATGCTCAGGATCCCAAGTATTCTTCACCTCTTCAAACAGTTTATATATTCTATCGCCAAGCATTAAAGGTATAAATTCTCCGCGCAACCTACCGTCGCCATGCTCGCCCGATAGCGATCCTTTATATTTTTTTACCAGCTTGGCAACATCAAGAGCAATGTCGTGAAACTGTTTTTGATCTTCTGCCTTCTTCAAGTTTAATATTGGACGAAGATGAATTTCGCCTGTGGCGATATGCGCATAATAGACACATTCTTTGTCATACTTCTTCATGATAGCAGCAAATTCGTCCATATAATCAGGAAGAACCTCGGGGTTAACTGCAGTATCTTCAATTACGGGTGCCGGCTTGGCATCGCCAGGAATATTTGCCAAAATTCCCAGTCCGGCCTTGCGCAAATTCCAAACCTTTTGAATGTCGCTGCCCGTAACAATAGGGAAGTGGTAGCCCAGTTTGGTTTTCTCAAATTCATCGGTCATCTCTTTAACCTTCGAATCGATAAGAGTTTGGTTGTCTTCGGCAAATTCAACGATAAGAACCGCGGCAGGGTTTCCTTTGATGAAGAACTTGTTTTTGACTTGCTCGGCATTCTTTTCTGCCAATGAAATAATGGTATTATCCATGAGTTCGACAGAAACAGGCTTGTATTTAAGGGCAATTAAATTTCCTTTAAATGCGTCGGATATATGGTTCATATGAATACAAACCAAGGCTTTGTTCTTTGGAGGAAGAGGAACCAGATTTAGTTTTATCTCGTAACTAAAAGCAAGCGTGCCTTCAGAACCAGCCAATAGCTTGCAAAAGTTGAAGTGTTCTTTGTTCTGACTAAAGGGTTGGCTCTCTAGAAGCAAATCGAGGGCATAGCCTGTGTTTCTGCGTTCTAGCTTTGGATCGGGATATTCTTTGCGTATTTCTTCCTGAATTTCGGTATTGCTTAAGGTTTTCCGAATATGCTTGTAAAGCTTGCCTTCAAGGTTGTTCTGATTGCACTTTTCGTCGAATTCATCCTTAGTAATATCGTTGAAAACAACATCCGAACCGTCGCTCAACAAAGCTTTTACTTCCAAAGTATGATCTCTGGTGCTGCCATAAATAAGAGAGTGAGCACCACACGAGTTGTTTCCAACCATTCCGCCAATCATGCATCGGTTTGATGTTGAGGTTTCCGGACCGAAGAATAAGTTATAAGGTTCCAGATATTTATTAAGCTCGTCGAGTATAACCCCGGGTTGCACCTTCACCCATTTTTCTTCTTTATTAAGTTCAACAATGTTGGTCATATACCTGCTAACATCGGCAATAATACCGTTACCAACAACCTGACCTGCCAAAGATGTTCCTGCCGTTCGAGGAATAATAGGGAGTTTGTGCTTTTGTGCAAATTGAATTAATTGGCTCAGGTCGGTCTTGTCTTTTGGAAGCACAACAGCCATTGGCATCTCTCTGTAGGCCGAAGCATCTGTTGCGTATGTTACTCTTGAGGTTTTGTCGGTAAATATTTCCCCCTTAAAAGAGCTTTTAAGTTCTTTAAAATAGGTGTTGAGTTTTACTGTTTCCATCGGGTTTAACTTTTGTCGAAATATAATATTCTAAATTAAATTGAACGATATTATTGTTGTCTTTCTCTAATTTGAAAACGTTCTTTATATAATATAGAGTTTAGTATAGGGCTATAGGTAATATACAATTTTATATGATTTAGGCTACATACTGCAAGCTTGCTCTGTGTTGAGATTGTGCATTGTATGAAGATTAATAAATGTTAGCGGCTGACACGAACCATGTCAGCGGCTAACACGAACCATGTCAGCGGCTAACACGAGCAATGTTAGCAGCTGACACAGGCAATGTCAGCGGCTGACATGGTCTATGCAAGCAGCTGACACAGACCGTGTTTTTATGTAGTTGAATTGAAGATATGGCATTTTAATGCTTAACTTGAATTGTTGACTATGTTGAATGTGTTGCAAACAGCGGGTTCTGATAATTGTATAATAAAAAAGGGCAACTGGAGTCAAGCCAGAAGCCCTATGATAAACTTAGAAAAAATAAATAGCAGAAGAAAATTATGTAGCAGATTATTCTTTTTTATAAAAGTCGGTGCTTTCAAATATCTTGTCGGCCGACTTGGCAATGAATCCAGTGTATAAGTCTCCATTGCTGTCTGTGTATCTTCTGGCAAACTCATAGTAGCAGCCAGGTATATTGTAAATGCCTTCTTTAAATTTGACGGGTATAATTGCCGATTTTATGCTGCTTTGCTCTAGTAGTTCCTTTGGGCTACCTTTTATTTCGCCACCCGAATCATTTAGCGTATAACCTTTTTCTTTAAGGAATGAGTTTACTTTTTCGACGGTGTTATACTTGTTTAAATGATTTATATTGATGGTGAAGTGGTTGGCGCAAAAGCCATATACATATAGCCATGCAGCATATTCCGATTCGCTTCTAAGCTTTTCGTAGGTAGCAAACCAAGGTTCGTTCCAAAGGGGTCCCGACCAAATTAGTTTTGGAGAAGTAAACATCTCTTTCGGGATTTTATCTACCAATGCTTTTACACTTTTTTGGAGTGAATCAGAAAACTTGCTGCAAATTAGCTCGCTAATAAAGATTTTGGGGGCATCCTTGTCGGTTTTGTGCTCAAAGTGCTTAGCATAAAGGTGCTTTTGCTCGAAATGGTAATCAGCTTTATATTCATATCCAATGTCGATGAATGCTTTTGCAATTACATCGATATTGATGCGTTTGTCGTCATAAGTACGAAATGCAATATGGTCATTTATTATAGTTTCACCTTCCTGCATAAATAGCTCATGAATCTCTGCTACTGCAGGATTTTTCCTTTTATATTGCGACCAAAGCTTTTCGAAAATGTCAGAGGTTTTCATAGGTACACGAGAGATTTGAATGTGGCTAATGTATTTTACAACCTTGTATGGGAAACATGCTAAACAGACAAAATGTTTATCCTTTTCATGATAAATATTACTGCTTGCTGATTATGAGTTGATGAAAGGCATGAAAATCTTCTGACGATAGTTGATGTCTTAGGTTTTTCAGTATATTGGCATACTTAGTTGTATAGAAATTCTTACCGATTAAGAGTTCAGAAAACATTTTGTGCAAGTAATGATGTTTGCTGTTTTTGTGCAGGGCAAACTCTTTGATTAGTCCACTCTTTACAAATACTTCAAGATTATAGACTTGATCATTGCTTTCTGTCTCCTTCTTAAATCGGAAAGGAGGGGAGTAGTGAAAGTTCCAATTGTGCTTTAAGTATCTGTTTTCCTTTATTCTTTCAATCTCTGCAATGTCGTTATTGGTTAAAGAATAGGTTTTTGCCTGCGGATGAAGACTGAATATATGTGCTTTTATAAAGGCCATAAATTCAAGAACATTCATTTTGTGTGGCAAATGGCGAGCAATGTTGGTAACCTTCATTCTTTTGCTCTCTATGGCCTTGTCAATATAGTTTTTGTTGTTTCCAGTTATGGCAAAATTCAGCTGGTCGAGTTTGCTTTCAAACAGAAGCGTGCCATGATGTATTACTCTATTCTTGAAAACATGGGCTGCATTCCCCGATATTTTATGGTCATTAATCAGCAAGTTATTGTTTGCACCCATGTATGCATCCAAACCAAGAGCATTAAGAGCAGAAAGAATAGTGTTTAAGTATTTCGGAAAAGAAACCAGCTTATTGGCCTTGCCATTATTTATGAAAGTGAAGTTGACATTACCCAAATCATGATAAACAGTTCCTCCACCAGTAATTCTTCTTATAATAGGAAGCATGGGTTTGGCAATTAACGAGGGGTGCACCTCTTTCTGTATATTCTGATGTTTCCCAATAATTACAGAAGGTTCATTGCGCCAAAGCATAAAAATGTCCTCGTCAAATGCTTTGAGAAAATATTCTTCGGCAGCAAGATTAAAGTATGGATCGGTTTGTTTTCTTTCGACTACTAGCATGGTTTCAGATAGTTTGTTTTGGATAAACCCCTTTTCTGCGCACAATGTTCAGTACTATATTACCATAAAATAGAATTTATCTTTGCCCTTGAACAATAATTTTTGATTTAAATAGCTATTGTATGAATTAAAGGATTATTTTTGCGCGTCATTTTGGATGGCAGGAATTATTTGTAAGAATTATGCAAGAGATCAGGAATATAGCTATTATAGCGCACGTTGACCATGGTAAGACTACTTTAGTAGATAAAATGCTACACCAGGTTAGATTGTTTAGGGAAAATCAGGAAGTTGGAGAGTTGATTCTGGATAACAATGACTTGGAGAGAGAAAGAGGAATTACCATTCTTTCAAAAAATGTATCTGTAAGATATAAAGATGTTAAGATTAACATTATTGATACTCCTGGCCACTCCGACTTCGGTGGAGAAGTTGAGCGCGTATTAAATATGGCAGATGGTGTTATTTTATTGGTAGATGCTTTGGAAGGTCCAATGCCTCAAACTCGCTTTGTGTTGCAAAAAGCCCTAGAGCTTAACAAGAAAGTGGTTTGTGTTATCAATAAGGTAGATAAACCCAATTGTCGCCCAGACGAAACTCATGAGGCAGTTTTTGATTTGATGTTTAACCTTGACGCGAGTGAAGAGCAGTTGGAATTCAAAACTGTTTATGGTTCTTCTAAACAAGGATGGATGTCTGAAGATTACAAGAAACCAACATCTGACGTAAGTTATTTGCTGGATACCGTTATTGAAGAGATTCCTGCTCCTGAAGTTAAGGAAGGTGACCCTCAAATGATGATTACTTCTTTAGACTATTCTAATTATGTAGGAAGAATTGCTATTGGTAGAATTAATCGTGGAGAATTCAAAACCAATATGCCCGTATCGGTAATTCACCGTGATGGTTCAATTACCAAGTCGGTAATCAAAGAGCTACACCGTTTTGAAGGTTTGGGAAAAGAAAAAACTACAGTTCCAATCTCATCAGGAGAGATTGTTGCTCTTGTAGGTCTTGATAAATTCGATATTGGCGATACTGTCAGTACAATCGAAAATCCAGATGCATTAACTCCTATTTCTGTTGATGAACCTACAATGAGTATGTTGTTTACTATCAACGATTCTCCTTTCTTCGGACAAGATGGTAAGTTCTTAACTTCTCGTCACCTTCGCGATCGTTTGATGGCGGAAATTGAAAAGAACCTAGCCTTAAGAGTAAAAGAAACAGATTCTGCTGATCGTTTCCTTGTATTCGGGCGTGGTATTCTTCACTTGTCTATTCTCGTTGAGACTATGCGTCGTGAAGGATATGAATTTCAGTTGGGACAACCTCAGGTGATTTTTAAAGAAGTTGATGGACAGAAGTGTGAGCCTATCGAATTACTTACTGTTCACGTTCCTGAAGAATTCTCGGGAAAGGTAATAGAATTGGTTACCAATCGTAAAGGTGATATCCTTAACATTGAAAGCAAAACAGAAACTCAGCATCTTGAATTCGCCATTCCTGCAAGAGGATTGATCGGATTAAGAAACCTTATGCTAACTGCTACTGAAGGTGAGGCTGTAATTGCACATAGATTTAAAGGATACGAACCGTTTAAAGGTGACTTAGGCCTAAATAAATCTGGAGCTTTAATCTGTATGGAGAATGGAACTTCTATTCCTTATTCTATAGACAAGCTGCAAGATAGAGGTAGGTTCTTTGTAAATCCAGGTGAACCTGTTTACGAAGGACAAGTTGTTGGTGAGCACGGTCGTGCAGTTGACTTGGTTGTAAACATTACCAAAACAAAGAAGCTTACCAATATGCGTGCATCAGGTACCGACGATAAAATGAGTATTGCTCCTGCAATCAAAATGTCGTTGGAAGAGTATATGGAATATGTTCGCGAAAACGAATATATCGAAGTTACTCCGTCTGCATTACGTTTGAGAAAGATTTTACGTAACGAACACGATAGGAAAAGAGCTGCTAAGTAATTAGCTCTTTATCCACAAGCACAACTTAAATTCCCAAAGATCTTGTTAATAGCAATGTCTTTGGGTTTTTTATTATACATTCGGGCAAAGTTAAAGTCTTCAGTAAGTTCAAAGTCTTCCATAAGGCAATTGAAGTGGGGTTGGTTTTTTGGAACCTCAATATAGAATTGTTGCCCAACAATAATGTTCGACAAATGTCGAATCAATATCTCGGCATCGCCATATGTGTTGCATTGAATTGGACCAATCACATATCCGTTTTCTGCCTTCCGAATGGCTGCATATCCCTGAATAACATCTTCCCTCGATACATAAACACCGAGCAAGTCTTCACGTGCAAACCACTTCTCGAGAAACTCACGGCGGTCTGTTCTAAAGCACTCTTTATCGAATTCGAATATCTCTTCCGGAATATCAGTACTGAAAGCATGGAATATTATTTCCTTTGATATTCGTGCAGAACTAGACTTGGCTATGCCAATTAAGCGTGCATTTGTATGGAAAGTAACGAATCCGTTTTTCTCGTACATAGGAACCTGATCGAGCACACCATCCTTGCCAAGGATAAATTTATCGGCATTCTGATATTTGTATGTTTCCAAAGCAAGAGTAATCCCAAACTTCATATCTCTATATTCTTCCTGAACGATAAATAGTCCGCAGAAACCAAAGCTATCGTTTATAAGCAATCGTAAGAAACTGGCAATAGGTTCTTCTTTATAGACTCCAATATACAGATCGTTGGGATAGTGTTCGGCAAAAAAGTCGATATCGTTTTCCCCCAGGTTCCAATTCTCTTGAGCCACCATATTTTTGACAAAGGCAACATCTTCTTGAGTAGCGGTTCTTATATAGTAATCTGGAATTGTGGTAGTAATTTTAATAGCTGAAGAATCCATATGATAGTATTATTTAGGTTTATAAAGTGGCCTACGAGACCACTTTTAGGTTTTGTTTTCTGAAGAAAGGATGTTGTAGCATCTTATCAGCATGTTGTTCTTTACTTACTTTAACGTATTTGACGAAGGATGTTTCTGTTTTATGCCCACTTATTGCCATAATATCCATAGTGTCTACACCTGCTAAGTATGCATTTGTACAGAACGACCTTCGAGCTGTATGGGTTTTTATCAACTCATACTTAAAGTAAGTGCGACTGAGCTTTTTACCTTGAATAGTCTTTGTTATCTGAACCTTAGATGTTATTCCTGCCAGACGACCTGCTATTTTGATTTGCTTGTTTATAGTAGGTTCAGAGATCTTATTCGGTATGCAGTTAGCGTATTTATTGAGTATTTGTTCTGCATTCTGCATTAATGGAATAAAAACGAGTTCATCTGTCTTTTTTGTATGAACCTTTATTACTTTTCCTGTATCGCGAAGAATAATGTCTTCAGAATTTAGCTGAGTAAAGTCAGATACACGTAAGCCGGTATAAGCACCTATAAGGAATAAGTCGACGGCAACCTCAAGTTTAGGATCGAAACTAAAGTCAAAGTTAAAAAGTTTTTCTAGTTCTTTATCATTCAGATAGATTTGGTCTGTGTCTTCCTTCAGTACACTAAAGCGTTTGCTTTGGAATGCAAGATTTGTGTTTAACCCTTTTTCTGTAGCATCAGACAGAAAGGTTTTTAGGTTTTTTATATGCTTGCCGCAGTAATTTAGACTGAATGATTTCTTCTCGTGCATATATTCAATCCAATTATAATAGAAGTCGAGAGTAATTGTATTGAAATGTATAGGAGAGGAGTTGTTTTCGAAGTCTTGCAAAACCTTGTATGTTTCGCGGTATGTATTTATGGTCGATTCCGAAATGGGTCTGTGGGTTTTGGGGTTTACTCTTTTCTTTGAATCTTTTATAAAGTTATCTAATGTCGACCAGAAGTTGTTGTCTTCTTTCTTTAGATTAAACTGTTTGTTAAGCTCATCAAGTAAAACCTTATTGTCTATGTGTTTTCCTTCGGCAGTTAGAGTAATGTATATTCTTTCGATATTTAAGGCAAGATTATTTAAATAGTCGTTTATTACATCTTTATTGGGCACATCGTTGGTGTTCTTGACTCTTTGGTTCTTCAAACTCCAGTGTTTGGGTAGTATTGAAATATCTAATGATTTAAAGAAGCGTTGACTCTTGTATCTAAATATCAAAATAATTGATTGCTCTTTCTTTGCTTTCGGTTCCCTTAAAACAAATCTAGCTTTTGGCATGTAGTAAATAATTGATTGTTTCCCTATAATTTAAAGTTCAAAGATACCAATTATAATAGTAAGAAAGAGTATTGATATATAGATTGAAATATTCATGTGTTTTGCAACTTGCTTTTGCAAACCCTATAAGGGTACGTATACAAACCCTATAAGGGTACGTATACAAACCCTATAAGGGTATGTATGCAAACCCTTATAGGGTTTGATGTAAAAGAGGGTATAAAAAAAGCATGAGAAGAAAATTGCTTTTCCCCTCATGCCATAAAAAAATATAAATTTGGCTTACTTAAAGCGTTTGTTCAACTGTCGTTCTGCAGCTTGCGGATTGTTTAGTATTCCAGGACCAGCAATACATCCTCCTTCACATGCCATAACTTCAACAAAGCTAGCAGGGCATTTTCCTTTTGCAAATGTTTTGAGCTGACGTATGTTGGCTTTGTTAAGTCCATTAACTATTACATAGTCATCTTTTAAGTCGTGTTTGTGATTAATGGCTTTGGTTACGCCGCCACTCTTTGCAAACCATCGACCTGTTTCAATATCTGGAGTTTCCTCAACCGATTCTTGAACATTTGCAATTTGTATTCCCTTAGCGATTAGTAATGCTCCAAATTCTTCAAAAGTCATTACATAATCAACATAAGGATTATCCATAGCTTCTTTACGTTTTGCAGTGCAAGGACCCACAAATACAGATATTGCATTCGAATCTTCATCTTTAACCTTCTTTGCACTGTAGTGCATAGGGCTAGGTGTTGAGGATACGAATTTTTGGATTTCGGGAAGATGCTTCTTTGTATATTCGGTGTAAGCTGGGCAGCAACTTGTAGTCATAAACTTCTGACCTTCTTCAAGTTTTTCTTTAAGCTCATCAACCTCATGTTTTACGGTTTCTATAGCACCTTCGGCGACTTCGGCAATTTCGTCGAATCCAATTTCTTTGAGACTTGCATATACTTTAGTAATATCGTCTTTGAATTGACCCAATATAGCAGGAGCAACCAAAGCAACTACCTTCTTTTCAGATTTTATTGCTTTAAGAATATTGATAAATTGTGATTGTTCTCGGATTGCGCCAAAAGGACAAGCGGTCATACATCTTCCACAGTGGATACACTTTTCTGTGTCGATATATTCTATTCCGTCATCATTCTTTTGAATTGCGTTAACAGGGCAAGCAGCTTCGCATGGAACAGGCATAAATACAATAGCGTGATATGGACATGCCTTTTTACATAAACCACAGTTTACACATTTTTCTGTATCTATATGCGCCCGACCATTAACCATACTAATGCATCCTTTCGGACAGTTTAGCTGGCATGGACGTCCCAAACACCCCTGACATAAGTTTGTAACAATGTAGTTGTTCTTTACACATGAAGAACAAGCTTCGTCAATAACTGTTAAAACTTTTTGACTGACTTCTAGTTTATTTAGTGCTTTTTCTGCATATTCCGAAAGTCGCGTTAGTTCGTCAGTTTCATCTGCTATATCATAACCCAATAGGGCCATGATTCTGTACTTTAATACAGCTCTCTCTTTATAGACGCAACATCTCGATGTGTTTCCTCTTTTGGGAGACATTTCGATAGGTATGCGATCAATTTCAGATAATAAAGTTCCCTCAAAATACAGTTTTGCTATCCGGCTTAGCAGTTCCCGTCGGATCAACATTGCCTGATTCGTGTAAGTCATTCCTCTCCAGCGTTTTTAAGTAATTTAATACCTTTGGGATAGATGCCTCAGATAGACATTTCCCATTAATCTTAACGAAAGGAGCTTTGCCTTTGGACGAATCGCTACAGAAATCCAAACATGTACATCCTTTTACAATGACGTATTCTTTTTGTTCTGGGCTTAAATGATCTTCCAATAGTTGTAATTCTGACCCACCCATTACATGACATAGAGTGCCTGTACAAATTTCGATTTCTATTTTCTTCTTATCCATATGCAAAAACCTTATTTATGATTACTTATTTGCCAATATCTGTTAAGGTTTGAGATCGCGAATTTAACTTAATTCGACATACTACAAACGCCCACATAGCGAAAAACCTATTATTTATATGAAATATTTAAGTGTTATAAATAAGGAGTTATGCCTTATGAGCAGTGAGTAATAGTTTTTTTGCTATAATGTCAAAGTTCATATGGTCGAAGTTTTCCTGTTGAGGTTTCTGTTTTTTATATTTATCTCTCGAAAAGGTATAGGCCTTGTCGTAATAGTCGAGTAGCATTTTAGTTACTTCTGCAAGTTTGTTTTCCTGAAGTAGTTCTACACATATTTTGGTTTTATCATTTCCAAACCGCTTTCTGATTTTCTCTACAGACTCGATAAGTTCGGTAGTTTCAAACTTCCCATAATCCTTAAGCAAATGTTTTACTCTTTCTTCCTGAGGAATATTTATTTCTACCACTCTGGAAGTATTCATTACATCCCAAAGCGTTTCGGGAAGATATACTTTTCCGATGGTTCTGCTTTCGCCTTCCAGCCAAATGTGTTTGCTTTTATCTAACTTATCGAATTGTTCAAAAACATTATTCTGGAATTGTTGCGTTGTAGGTTGATTTGCTTCACCCAGTGCACCAAAGGCTGATCCTTTATGATTTGCCAAGCCTTCGAGGTCGATTACTTGATCGCCTTGCTTTGCAAGTTCTTTTATTATATATGTTTTTCCACTGCCTGTAGCTCCCTGAAGGATAATAAACCTGTTGAAGTTTTTGAATTCATCTAGTCCGTGTTTGCGGTAGGCTTTATATCCACCATCAAGAACATAGCAATGCAATCCCATTAATTCAAATAACCAAGCCATACTTTTGCTACGCATACCACCACGCCAGCAATGAACCAGTAAGGATTTCTTTTTCGACACTTTTAATCCTCTAATTGCCATTTGACTCATCTTTGGACCAACAAAGTTCAGACCTTCTTCAATAGCATTAAGTTTTCCTACGTGCTTGTAGGTAGTTCCAATTTTTTCTCTTTCTTCATTAGAGAATAGAGGAATGTTAATAGCACCTGGTATATGTCCGTTTTCATATTCCAGAGGAGCTCTAACATCAATTATAGGGATAGAGTTTGATAGTTCTAAGAACTCTTTTGTGTCGATATATTTCATGGAATTAAATTTAAAAAAGGCTGTTGAAGAAACAACAGCCTTATAATTTCTTCTTATGGAAGAATATCATTACATGATAACCATTTTTTTTATCTTGTCGCTATTATAAACACCTGCCTCAAGGTTCTTTTTTATCTCAGCAAAAGCTTTAACTGTATATTCAACATCCTCAAGGGTGTGAATTGCTGTTGGAATAAGACGAAGAAGAATTTCTCCTTTAGGAATGACTGGATATGCTACGATAGAGCAGAAAATATTATAATTTTCTCTTAAATCGTAAGTAATAGCAGTTGCTTCAGGCACTCCGCCTTTCATAAATACTGGAGTTACCATAGAGTTGGTACAGCCAATATCAAGTCCATTGTCTTTAAGACCTTTTTGCAGAGCATTTACAATAGTCCAAAGATTTTCTCTTAGTTCAGGTTTTGTACGAAGTAATTCCAAACGTTTAAGCGCACCAATAGTCATTGGCATAGGAAGAGATTTTGCGAAAATCTGAGAACGCATATTAAACATTAGATAACGGACGATATCTTTATCACCAGCAACAAATGCACCAATACCCGCCATTGATTTTGCAAAAGTACCAAAGTATACATCTACCTTATCCTGAACATCAAAATGCTCGTCGGTTCCTGCACCAGTTGGCCCCATGCAACCAAATCCATGAGCATCATCAATTAGTAGACGGAAATTATATTTCTCTTTTAAGGCACAGATTTCATCAAGTTGTCCAAGGTCGCCACGCATACCATAAACACCTTCAGTGATAACTAAGATACCACCACCAGTTTCTTTTACAATCTTTTCTGCCTTTTTTAATTCTCTTTCTAATTTGGAAATATCGTTATGTGGATAAACGAAACGTTTTCCAAAATGTAGTCTCATGCCATCGATAATACAAGCATGAGCTTCTGAATCATATACAATAATATCTCTGCGGTCTACAAGAGAATTGATAATAGAAATCATTCCCTGGTAACCGAAATTCAATAAGTAAGCAGCTTCACGATTTACAAAAGCGGCAAGTTCATTTTCTAGTTGCTCATGGTATTTCGTTTGTCCTGACATCATTCTTGCACCCATAGGGTAAGCCATTCCCCAATCAGCAGCTGCATCAGCATCGGCTTTTCTTACTTCAGGATGATTAGCTAAACCAAGATAGTTGTTAAGACTCCATACTAGGCGTTCTTTACCTTGAAAGATCATGCGGTTAGAGATTTGTCCTTCAAGTTTAGGGAACATATAGTAACCTTGGGCATCGTCAGCATACTGTCCTAGATGCCCCATATTTTTACATTTATCGAAAATATCCACGATAATACTTTTTTAGTTTCAAAATTAAAATAAAGACGGGCAAAGGTAATCAATATAAAAACTTGGACAAAAAAACGGAATGTTGATTATAGTTTTATGGTGTATTTTGTTGAGTTTTCCAATTCTAAGTAAAAAGATACTGGATACAAATTTAGAGTTTAAAACACCAACTATTTTATATGGAACTTTATTTTTGGGAGTGCAATAAAGAAATATCAAAAGAGTAACGATGTCTCTGGAATAAATAACCTAATCTGGTTAAGTTCGTCCCTAAATGTAATATCTGATCTTAGGCAATGTCTTCCTTTTTTGTGTTCAGTAGAAATCTTTGTTCCTATATTCTTTAATTGATTATTGCTTTTTCGTAACTTGAGGCGTGAATAATCTAAACGTAATGTTTAATCTATGAAAACAGTCAATTATTTTATCTTGTTTCTTTTGGCAGGTATTGCTTTAAATCTTCAAGCTCAGAAAACTGCCGAGTTTAATTATGATATAACCCAGAGTAGTTATTCTTATATAACATCTTCTCAGTTTCAACAAAAGTATTCCGACACAATTTATTTAACGCCTCAAAATATAAAGAATGATCTTCCAATTTCTGCTTATATGTTAGATAGTATCATTTCTTATAAAACACTTGATGGAAAAGGGAAGAAGGAGACTACGGAATGGAAGTACAGATATTCTTACGATATTGAAGGAAGAGTATGCAATGAAGAAAAGTTTCTTTTTATAGAAGAAAAGTGGGTCCCTTCTATAAGTAAATATTGGACTTGGGATTCAAATGGCAATTTATTGGAACAGTCGAATTATGTTTATGATACAGATTTGGGAGATTATAAGATTCAACTTCAGGTTAAATGTAGATATGATAACCAAAGTAATGAGCTTATTTTTCATGAATGTATAAATCATTTACCAAAGGTCAACGAAATTCCTATGTATAAGAAGGAAGTGGATTATTTCAAAGAAGATGGTGTGAATTATAAACGTGTAACCCTAGTCTTTGATGATTTGCAAGATTCGTTTTTTGTAAAGGAAGTGTATACCTATTCTATGGATGATGTTTTAAAATCATACTTTATTCAGGCTCCAGAACAAAATCAGAAGCAAATTACTTTTGAATATAAAGATGCTTGCTGTGTAAAAGAACTCCATAAAGTAAAAAATGATGCTGATGAGTGGGTTGATTTCGAAAAGCAAGAAAGATCATTTGAAGGTGATTGTTGTGTGAATAATACCATTTACAATATAAAGAACATGGAATGGGAAATTTCTTCAATTCATACTTTCTTATACGACGAATCTAATAAGAAAGTTGTTAAGTGGGAAAAGAAGGGTGTTGCAGTGCCTAAGTCTTCAGAAATTCTATATGAATATAAAGATGGTTTAATTGCAAAGGTTGAGTATTTTGATGGAGCCAACAAAACATTAAACAAAACACGTATTTGGCATTATGATGCAAGTAACAGATGCGAACGTTATCATTATAATGAGGTTTTTGACAGTAAGGTAAATTATACCGAAGAGTGGAAATATGATTTTGATAATGTTGAGGTTTATCATAAAATTAAAGATGGTAATGCCATTACTTGGGATATGGCCAAAGACTTCACAAAAGAAGGTGATGGTTTGCGGCTTGATGGTTTTGAGAACAACGATTGCACAGTAGGCGATCAGTATATAGAAATTCATTCTCATGGAAGTTTAAATTATAATGAGATAAGTTTTAATATAGAAAATTGTATTTCTCCTTATCATTGTTTTAACCATTCTGTTTTATCAAAATCTTATTATTTACCTGACGAGATGGTTATTGAATATTATAAGTGTTCGGATGTTTTGGATACAGGAATGAAGCGCAATAAATATTATTATACCTATACTTTAGGTGTAGATGAAGCGCAAAATGCTCATAATACTACATACAGTATAAGTCCTAATCCAACTAAGGGTGTTATTACTATAAATTCAGATAATCTTTATATGTCTGTCCAAAATAGGGTTAAAGTTGAACTAGTAAATTCCGAAGGTAAGCTTTGTAAGTCTTTTCAATATAATCCGGGAATGGGGGTAAATATTGAAGAATATCCTAAAGGTTTGTACTTTTTGAAATTTAAAAGTAACGAAGGTGTCCAGACAGAAAAAGTTATATTAAATTAAACTAAATACTCTGTATCAACTTATAAATAAGGCTGTCCGAAAGGACGGTCTTTTTTTATATTCGTTTTGTTTTGTTGTTCAAACATATATCTTTGCCGAAAATTTGAACAAATGAAAGTAGAAATTATTAAGACAGAGGATGGCTCAAATAGTTTGTTTGTACCCGAATTAGATGAGACTTATCATTCTACTTATGGAGCTTTGCAAGAAGCTTTGCATATTTTTATTTTAAATGGTTTATGGGAGAAGAAGAAAGAAAAGTCTAAGATTAAGATTCTTGAAATCGGACTAGGAACAGGTTTAAATGCTTTGCTTGTTATGTCTTTGGTAGAAGAATTGGGTATTGAAGTTGAATATTGTGGTGTTGAAGCTTTTCCGGTTAAGGATGATATTTGGACTGAGTTGAATTATGCCGACATTGTTGATCATCATCAAGCCGGAGAGTTTTATAAGAAACTACATTTGGCCGATTGGGAAAAACAACAACTATTAATACCAAATTTCTCTGTTGTTAAGAAGAACCTTGATATATTGAATCTTGGAGAGTTAAAGAATGACGATAATATGTCGGACTTTGATCTTGTGTTCTTTGATGCTTTTGGTCCCGACATTCAACCTGATTTATGGAGAGATGAGGTGTTCAAAAATTGCTTTGATCTAATGTCTAAAGGTGCTAGATTGGTTACTTATTCATGTAAAGGGGTAGTGCGAAGAGCAATGAAATCGGCCGGGTTTGATGTAAAGAAAGTTCCAGGTCCTAAAGGTAAACGAGAAATATCGATAGCAATAAAATAATAGTTATATAGAAAAGAAGGTTACTTTTAGTATAAAGCAACCTTCTTTTTATGTTTTTAGTTGTAGATCATTTTATCGAAAAAGAGTTTCCTTCTCTTATCGATGATGGGGCAATATCAATATCGTCTACTCGTGACCACATTGGCCCTTTTTTGCATGCAAGTATAAAGCCATCCAGATCTTTTTCTTCTCCTTCGGCATATATATATACAGAGCCGTCTACTTGGTTTTTTACATAACCACTAATGTTATGTTGTTTTGCTTGTTTCTGTGTATAATATCTAAATCCTACTCTTTGTACTCTTCCGCGTACTGTTAGAACAAAAGCTTTTTTCATGTTCTTTATGGTGAAAGTCTTTTATTTATTAATGTCTCTAATTTCGTTAATAGTTGGCGTGGAGAAAGGGTTCTCCAATTTATTTGTTCGAAACTTTGACCGAAACACATGTAATAGTCTAAGTTGAAGTTTGAAAACTCTTCTAATACATGATGGCGGAAATTTATTCCTATAATCCAACCTTCTTCAATATTGTCAAACCATTCTTGATAATAATCGTCACCATCAGGATGGGTGTTCAATACATTTTCTCCTATAAGCAAAAATCTTTTTATTCCTTCGTCTATTAAGGGTTCAATAAGGTTTCTGTATAGATACATTATGTCGTTGTGCAAAACATCATTCCATTCTCCAATTAATTCAATAATGCAAAACTCTTCTATATAGTTACAGTAAAGAAGTTTTACGTATAATGTTGGCGATTCAATATTATCCCATTGGGGGTGAATGAAGTAGTTATATATAGCTTCGGAATAGGTGAATTCTGAATATTCTCTGCCATAAAATGGCGACTTAGGGTCTTCAGAAGCTATATATAAGTTTCGCCAGCCGTAGAATGGTTCAATATCATGCATATTTTGGCTTTATTTAGTTGTAAAGGAGCTTCCTGCAATATAACCACCATATGCTAGTAGAAGTCCGAAGATGTTTGATGCTAATATATAAACAATAGCCGTTTTATTTTGATTCGACAGTATTAATTGTAATGCATCAATAGCATAGGTTGAAAATGTAGTAAAGCTACCTAATATACCAACAAACAGAAATATCTTTAAGTTAATTGGCATATTTGTTTTTTGTAAAATGCCAAATGCTATTCCTATTATAAGAGATCCAATTAAATTTACGGTAATGGTTGCGTATGGAAACCCCTGAAAGTTTCTTTTTTCATATAGAAGATAAACACAGTAGCGTAATATTGTTCCTATTGCACCTCCACAAACCAGATATAGAAGTTTCATTTAAGTTTCTTTGATGTATGTTTTATATTGCGAGCTTCAAGTTAGTCATACTTTTTAAGTCGGCGTATAACTGTTTCATTGTTTTTTCGTCTCTAAGTGTAATCTTGCTCGAATAGCTTGTGTAAGTTCCTTTGGAACTCTCTTTTTTTGTCCATCCACCATATGGAACTTTAAGCTTGGTAGCTATTTTTTCAAATTCGCTACGAGATATGTTTTCTGGGGTTTTACTATCAACAATTAGTTTTATTATGTAGCTGGTTGGAAACTTTATCTTCTTGTCTCCAAAGGTAGCGCATGAGTTATTGTTTGATTTTTGCATTAAATTTAGATTTACCAAATCTTTATTAAACATTACTTTTCTTGTTATTTGTTATTTCTGCAAAAGTATATATTTTGTACGATAAAGAGTGGGGGTAAATTATGTACTTAATTATATTTATTGTTTAAGAAATATGTGCTTTTGTTGTGGCATATGCTTAATGTGAACTATATTTTTTGCTTATTGTTAATTGGGAAAGATTAGGGAAACTAATATTTCTTGGATATGGTAAATAAAAAACGAATTAATAATATAGAAGAAACTCTTTCTAAAGAAGAGATTTTAAATGATTATCGTATTGCAAATGAAAGTAAGTACTTTAGTTTAGTTGGTAGAAGAGAAGTGCTAACGGGCAAAGCTAAGTTCGGAATTTTTGGAGCTGGTAAGGAAATAGCTAATCTGGCAATGGCAAAAGTATTTGAAAAGGGCGATTGGCGCAGTGGCTATTATCGCGACCAAACGTTTATGCTTGCTACAGGTATGTTAACTCTTCAAGAATTGTTTGCTCAGCTATATGGCGATACTGATATAAAAGCAAACCCAGGTAGTGGAGGTAGGTCTATGAATAATCATTTTGCTACTCGTACTCTAGATGACAATGGCGATTGGTTAAATCTTATGGAGCTAAAGAATAGTAGTGCCGATACTTCTCCAACTGCTAGTCAAATGCCACGACTTGTTGGTTTGGCTCAAGCTTCAAAATTGTTTCGTGGACTTAAAAATCTACATAAAAAAGAATATGCAAAGTTTTCTAATCATGGTAATGAAGTTGCCTTTGGTACTATAGGAGATGCTTCAACTAGCGAAGGAATCTTTTTTGAAGCTATAAATGCTGCTGGTGTATTAGATGTTCCTATGGTTGTTTCTGTTCTTGATGATGGTTATGGTATATCTGTACCAAGAGCTTTACAAACTACTCATGATAGTATTTCAAAGTTCTTAAGTGGAATTGAACGTAAGAAGGGAGACGATAATGGTTATCTTCTGTATGTAGAAAAGGGTTGGGATTATATAGGTTTAATAAAGGCTTATAAAGAGGGGGTAGATAAAGCGCGTAAAGAACATTGTCCTGTATTTTATCATATAGAAGAGTGTACTCAACCACAGGGACATTCTACATCAGGATCGCATGAACGATATAAGAGTAAAGAACGCCTGAAATGGGAAGAAGATTTTGATGGTATACAAAAACTGCGTCAGTACATTCTGGATAATAAAATTGCAACTGAAGAAGAACTTACAGCTATAGAACATAATGCAGAACATGAAGTAAAAAAAGCTCGAAAGGCTGCATGGAAACATTTTATGGCTCCTATGAAGAAAAAACGTAAGGAGTTAATTAAACTTTTAGATCTTACTACTTGCGATTGTACACAAAAAGATTCTATTCTTGAAATTGAAAAAGAACTTGAACTTATAAAAGAACCTATTCGTAAAGACTTAATTTCTTCGGGACGAAAAATTCTTCGACGCATATGTAATCAATGTTCTAATCCTCATAATTCATTAAAGAAGAATGTAGGCCGTTGGCTTGAAAAGGAAGTTAAAGAAGGAACTATTGCATATTCTAAAAACTTACTATTTGATAATGTTAAGTCTGCTCTAAATGTAAAAGAAATTAATGCTGTTTACGATAAAGATGCTGTTGAGGTTCCGGGTAGAGAAATCTTAAACAAAAACCTTCATCATATATTCGAAAAATATCCATTGGCTGTTCTGTTTGGTGAAGATGTTGGTAACATTGGTGGGGTTAATCAAACTACCGAAGGTTTGCAAGAACGTTTTGGAAATTTGCGCATCTCAGACACTGGTATTCGTGAAACTACTATTGTTGGTCAGG
>JBGRQE010000034.1:0-34851 GCA_041725955.1 Bacteroidales bacterium | reverse complement strand
ATGGGGGCTTCTGCCGGTGCTGCTGTATTAAGTAACTGGATGTATAATTTCTATGCATATCGCGATGGTAAGGGGTATTTATGGTATATTAAAAATATAGATGGGGCTTGGAAAAGACCTGAAATTATTGATGGATTTAGCTTTGAAGATGGAGGTTATTTAGACAAAAAGTTTGGAACATTTACCTTCCCTTCAACACACAACTCATATATTGCACCTCCAATGTTTATAAATGGGAATAATAGTCATGATGAGGAAGTCCCTTATCAATTATCTCAGGGTATTCGTTTTATTGAGTTAGATATTAATAAAATACCATTTCCATTTAATGTTAATGTTGAGCGTAGTGTAGCTATTGAGCATGGTAAGATTTATGGAGGAACCGTTTTTGGTCAAAGAAATGTTCGTTATGGTTTGGCTGAAATTACTCAGTTTTTAGATAGTCATCCTAATGAAATTATTATATTGAAGATAGATTCACCATCAGGAGTTCCTTACGATGATATCAAATACTTCTTTACCAAGTATGGAATCTATAATAGGTTATATATGGGTCCACGTAAAGACTATACAAATATGACTCCTCGAGATATTCTAAAAGCAGGTAAACAGATTCTATTGATTGGTGGTGATAGCAGAGAGATGGCTTCAGGAATAGAAGCGTTGATGAACAATAGTACAAGTTGGGGAAATGAAGATATCAATAATATGAATCCAGTGTGTCATATTCGTGATGTAGTTTCTAATCCATTGTATATTATTGCTATGTATGGTGAAACTTCAAAATTGGGTTTTGGATCAACAGATCGCGACCGTATCTTGAATGAATATGATCGAACAAAAGATTATTTCCTAACTGGATGGAGAGGTTCTGCATTAAGACCAACATCATTTGTTTTCGATTATAGTACTTATGGTGATGTTTTTGAGGTTGTTCATGAGATGAATAAATATTATAATTCTGTTCGTGGAACTGCTACAGATGCTAATGGAAATTATTTTAATAATGTAAAATATAGAGTTTCGTATTCTTCTGATGGAAAAACTGTTGAGGCAGTAGCCCGTGGAACTTTCGATTTCCCTGTGCGTCGAGCAGAAACTGTAACCATAACTCCAATTTTAAATGGTGTTGAATTTAGTCCATCATTTTATACATATACAAATAATGGAAATCAAGATGCTTCATGCGATTTCACAGTGAAACAATCTAATGTAAAAAGTGCAAATGCAAATGGCTTTGATGACAATGATTTTCAAGGTGAGTTGGGAGTTCAAGAAAAGGCTTATCCAAATCCATTTGTTGATAATTTGAGTTTTACAGTAAATAATGAAACTGCTTCCTTAGGAAAGGTAGAAATCTTTAATATTAAGGGTAGTATAGTTTTTGAACAAAATTTAGGTGTTGTGCCAACAGGAAGACGTGAGATTAAAGTAAATGTTTCTGACGTTCCTTCAGGTGCTTATATTTATAAAGTAAGTATTGGAGGCAAAACCATAAATGGTGAAGTAATTAAGAAATAGTTGATTATTTATTATAAAGAAAAAAGCTTTATGAATCAATATTGATTCATAAAGCTTTTTTTATGTCTAACAGATTACTTGCATGGAAGTAATAATAAACGATTATTCAAATCGCTGCTGTTCTGCTAAAGCTTCATTATATTCTTCTACCATTTCCTTCAATACTACTTCTGCAGGTTTAATGGTATCAATGATTGCACTGATTTGACCAATTTCAAGTTCGCCTTCCTCCAAATCACCTTCAAACATTCCAAGTTTTGCTCTTCCACGACCAAGAATGTTTCGTAATTCATCTGCTTCAGCTCCTTTATTTTCTGCATCTTGGATTTGATCGAAGAATTTATTCTTTATCAAGCGTACAGGAACCGTTTTTTTCATCATCAATTTGGTATCGCCATCTTTTAATCCGATAACGAGTTCTTTGAACGATTGATTTGCTGATGATTCCTTAGTAATAGCAAATCGGCTACCTATCTGAACGCCTTCTGCTCCCAAGGATAGAGCCGCTAATATTCCTCTGCCACTGCCTATTCCTCCAGCAGCAATTACAGGGATATTACATGCTTTTTTTATAGCAGGAATAAGAGTCATTGTAGTAGTTTCCTCTAATCCGTTGTGCCCACCAGCTTCGAAACCTTCAGCAACAATAGCATCTACACCAGCTTCTTCACATTTTGCAGCAAATTTGGTGTTAGCAATAACATGTACTACTTTTATGCCTGCCTCTTTTAATTTAGCCGTAAATTTTTTTGGAGAGCCTGCTGAGGTGAAAACAATAGGTACTTTTTCTTCTATGATTATATCAATGATTTCATCAACTTGAGGATATAAAAGAGGAACGTTTACTCCAAATGGTTTGTCTGTAGCTTTTTTACACTTTATAACGTGTTCTTTGAATATATCAGGGTACATAGATCCTGCTCCAATCAAGCCTAAACCACCTGCATTACTCACTGCAGCAGCAAGTTTATATCCGCTGCACCAAACCATTCCACCCTGTATTATAGGATATTTTATTCCGAAAAGTTTTGTTATTCTATTCATTTTTATTGTAATAGTGTTTTAGAGACAAAAGTAAATAACTTATTATTTAGAACTCATAACACATTTGTTGTGGGTAATGAGTTGCTTCTTGTTAGCAAAAAAATATAAATTATTACTTAATAACTCATCATACAACTAAAGTGTTGTTAATAAAATTGCCCCAAATTAAATCTGTGAAGTTAGATTTATTTGAGGCAATAAAGTTAGGATTAATTTAAGTAAGAGTGCGATCCAAGGTTGTCTGGACCACTATTGTTGTTTGAGGTTTAAATCAATAATTTTTTTAGTATTATTTCCAAATTCAGGAAAGTCAAGGTTGATTATATTTATTTTTTTCCCAGAAGCTTTTGCTTCTTGTTCTAACTTGGGTAGCCATTCATCTATTTGTGCATTAATTGCACCATAATCATTATTTTGAGGTGTACAAGAACATTCTTTTAAGCTTTTAGGATGTCCTACTGCACCATGTGCAATTACTTTAAAAGATAAAGCATAGGTGAAAGAATTTGCAAAAAGCATATTGTTTGGACGAGTTTTTATATGATCGTAATTATATTGCTTAATACCTTCTGCATTGTCTGCTCCTGTCCATACAGCAGTCCACCAATTACGCAAAGCAAATATGTCGTTATAAGATGATTTTCGTGTACAAGAAACCATCAGGTTTTTACCTTTTGACCAAAATTCTCCAATGGTTGAAGTTGGGCTTAATCCTTGTGTTGAAGCGACAACATGGCTTTTACCAATTTGAAGTAGTAGGTCACCCAATAAATGTTCATATTCCATATCCGTCATTTGATCTGCTCTAAATTCCATATGGCAGATTTCTTTTGGGTGTTCTTGGAAAAATCGTTTAAAATCGCCTATAATTTCTTCCCATTTTGTTGATATTTGTCCGTGATAAGAATAATAACCTTTGTCATTATGCTCAATTCTGATGTCAAAATTTCTAACACCAAGGTTTAATAATTCATAGATACTTTTTTCTGTTGTAAACGACCAAAAGTATGCAGCTCTTTTTCCTGCTAGCTTTTTATACCACTCAACCTCTTTTCCCCAATCAGAATCAATTGTCATCTTGTAAGTTGCTGCATCATGAGCACCAGGCATAGCAATCTCGTTTAAAGGAACATTAGGGCGACTGGTAAAGATATCTTCCATCCAATTATTTAAATTGTAGGATATTTGATTTTTGTTCTTTGTATTCAGTACGTCAGACTTGAAGTTTTCCTTTTTGCAGCTAATACTACATATAAATACAAGCAATAGTATCGATAATCGTAATTTCATTTGTTAGTTTCTTTAGAGTTTTAGGTGTTTGTCTGTAATTGTTTGACAAGTAAGGTTTTATTAAAAACGGTAAAGATATTGCTAATGGTATTATAATCATTCTTAATAAGCTTTTTTTGTTTTCAGCTTTTTGTACTTTGTATATTGCTTTTTTATGGTTAGATTTAGGCTGCAAAAGCTTAAACATATTGTGTTGAACTACTGTTTTAATTACGAGTTATTTTATTCTCTAAGGCTATTCCTCAATTTAAGTCTAAGTTATATGTAGTTCCCTTTATTTTTTACTAATTAAATCTATCCTAATGAATTTTGAATTTTCTGAAGAGCAAAAAATGATCCGCGACGCTGCCAGAGAGTTTGCCCAAAGAGATCTGGTTTCCGGTGTTATTGAAAGAGATGAGAAATCAATTTATCCCACTGAACAGATAAATAAATTACGCGATCTTGGATTTATGGGTATGATGGTAAGCCCAAAATATGATGGAGGTGGTATGGATACTATTTCTTACGTTTTGGCAATAGAAGAAATATCTAAAGTAGATTCTTCAGTTAGTGTTATAATGAGTGTTAATAATTCTTTGGTTTGTTATGGCTTGGAGGAATATGGAACTGAAAAACAGAAGGAAGATTGGCTGAAACCTCTAGCTCGTGGCGATAAGATTGGTGCTTTCTTGCTTTCAGAGCCTGAAGCAGGTTCGGATGCTACAAAGCAAAAAACGATTGCTGTAAAAAACGATGATTATTATGTATTGAATGGAACAAAAAACTGGATTACCAATGGTAATACAGCATCAACATACATAGTTATGGCCCAGACTGATCCTAAAGCAGGAAGCCATGGTATTACTTCTTTTATTGTAGATCGTCATACTCCTGGAATTTCGATAGGTCCTCATGAAAATAAAATGGGTATGCGCAGTTCAGATACTCATTCTGTTATGTTTTCTGATGTGAAAGTTTCTAAAGATAATATAATCAAGGATGAGGGTTTTGGATTTAAATTGGCTATGAAAACATTAGAAGGTGGACGTATTGGAATAGCTGCCCAAGCTCTTGGTATTGCATCAGGCGCTTATGAGCGAGCTCTTGCCTACGCAAAAGAAAGAAAAGCCTTTGGAAAGCCTATTTGTCAGCATCAAATTATTGCTTTTAAATTGGCAGAAATGGCTGTGAAAATTGAAAATGCTAGAAATTTATGTTTAAAGGCTGCTTGGCTAAAGGATGTAGGCAAACCTTATGGCATAGCTAGTAGCATGGCAAAACAATACGCTGCTGATATAGCTATGGAAGTTACTACAGAAGCAGTGCAAATACACGGAGGATATGGGTATGTTAAAGAATATCATGTCGAAAGATTAATGCGTGATGCCAAGTTAACTCAAATATATGAGGGAACTTCTGAAATTCAAAAACTGATAATCTCCAGAGATATAATTAATGATTAGCAGCTTTAATAAGCAATGTAAGCTTGCTTTTTGACTAAGACAGGTAATGAATGTAATCGGTTAAGATATTGATTGTACTGTTATAACCTCCTAGGTTTTTATTCAAAACCTAGGAGGTTTTCATTTAAAACCTAGGAGGTTTTCATCCAAAACCTAGGAGGTTTCTATCCAAAACCTAGGAGGTTTTTATCCAAAACCTAGGAGGTTTAGGTCTAATTAAGGGTAAGTGTAGTGGCAATAGGTAGCTTTATTTTTCAGAATAGACTACTCTGCTTACTACTTTTCCTGTAGTTTCCAGAAGATTGATGTTTATATTTTCCAGATTGTCTTTTTGCGTATGCCAATTGATATCGAAATTATAATATCCTTTAGCCGTACTACTTCCTAAAATATCTATTGTTGGTATTTTTGCTATCTGATTTATAGGAACATGATCGTCTGTTACTGTCATGCCTTTATAAGGAACGAAAATATGACTATATCCCATTTCTGCTGCTGTATTCCATATTTTCTCAGCAATATTTTGAGCATAATTTAAAGAGTATCCCTCAACAGCAAAAACATTATTTTTTCCTCCAACCATATCTAGCAGAATACCGTAGTTTGCTGAGTAATTAATTTTGTGAGGATTTTCAGACCAATATTTGCTACCGAGGCACCAACCTCCATCACCTTTGCCATTTTTCCATGCAGGCATACCATAATCTTCCAGATCCCAAAAGAAAATATCTACTCCTACTGTAGGGGGGAGTTGTTTGAAATTTCTTGCTAGTTCGAGTAGAACACCAACGCCACTGCCACCATCATTTGCTCCGTCTATAGGTTTATTATGTAAATTTTTGTCTTTTTCCTGATCTGAAAAAGGCCTGGTATCATAATGAGCCGAAAGCATAATTCTTTTATTTATTTCAGGATTAAAGCTTGCGATAATGTTTTTCCCTTTATAAATTTTGCCGTCAAAAGCTCTTGATTTAAAATGCTGTATTTCTACATTTGGAGTATGTTCTTTTAATTTGTTAACCAACCACTCAGCACAATTTTTGTGTCCCTCGGAATTGGGGTTTCGAGGACCAAATTCAATTTGTTTTCTTATGTAGTAAAAGGCAGAGTCAGCATTAAATTCTGGTGAATTTATAAGAGTATGTTGTTGTTTGTCCTTTTTTACTTCTTTATTTTTAATCCTTTTCTCTGTTGAGTTGGTGCAAGAAAAAAGCCCTGTAAACAGGGCTGTAAGAAAAAATACTTTTGTAATTAACTTCATTATAATATTTATTTTTCTTTGTAGACTACAGTAGTTACAACTTGTCCTACAGCATTAAGCGTTTTTTTAGAAATATTGTCAAGCTTATCGTTTTGTGTATGCCAATATTTATAGAAAGTATAGTATCCTTTAGATTTGTCCATACCAATAATATCGATGGTTGGAATTCCTGCTATATTGTTTAATGGTAGGTGATCGTCATTTACGGCGAGACCTTCTTCGTTGACAAAATAATTACTATAACCTATTTCAGCGGCAATATCCCAGATGTAGTCTAGTATTTCGGGAGCGAATTCCTGAGAAAAGTATTCACGTGGAAATACATTATTTTCTCCACCAACCATATCAAGTAGAATTGCATATTTTGCATTATAGTTTTGTTTGTGTGGATTATTAGCCCAGTATTGGCTTCCTAATGCCCAAAAGCGATCTTCTTCAGGAATACTTGTCCAACTTGGAGGTCCATAATCTTCCATATCCCAAAAGATAATATCAATTCCGATATTTGCTTTTTTAGTTTTTAATATACGAGCAATTTCAAGAAGCACTCCTGTGCCACTTGCTCCGTCGTTTGCTCCATCTAAAGGTTTGTTATAATTTGCTTTGTCAGGGTCTTGATCAGAGTAGGGGCGAGTATCGTAATGAGCACTTAGTAGCAGTCTTCTTTTCTTTTCAGGATTAAAGCTTGCGATAATATTTTTCCCATCAAAGATATTCCCTTCCCAGCTTCTGGTTTTAAATTCTTGAAAGAATGCAGTATCAGCATAGTTTTTAATTTTCTGCAAAAGCCATATCGCACATTCATCTCTGCCTTTTGAGCCTGGATTTCTAGGGCCAAAGCTAATTTGTTTAGCCATATAGTTATATGCTGAGTCAACATTGAATTCAGGTATGGAAGTTATGTCTACCTCCTTCACATGTTTAATTTCAGAAGATATAATCTTTTTTTCTTCTGCATTTCCTTCACAGCTTATTATTGCAGCTGCTGTAAAGATGAAAAGACAGAGGTTAAGAAATTGTTTTGTCATGATTTTGTGTTTTGTCTGTTTCTTCCTTCCATTTGAATGTTTTTATCAGATGAAGGATATCTTCTTCAACAAAATTAATAACTGGTGAAAGAGAGTCATTATTGGGTTTAACATCAAAATATAAAGCCCCTCTTAAGTAATTAGAAGTACTATCGGTCAAGACAAACTGAAAGGGAGATGCTGCTCCAACACCTTCAATTTCGTATGTAATTCCGTATATATTATTATCAGGTTCCGAGAAATAATTATCACGAATAGCTGTTGCTTTTTGCATATGTTTATACACCAAATTGTGTGCCTCTTGAAGATATAGCGTCAAGTTATCATTTACCTTACGATAAGTCAAATGGATTTCACCTTTAAATTGTGGATATACAATATTTATCCAATATTTTTCATCAGGGCTATTTTGATCATTTACAATTTTTGCATATTTAGGATATTCAAAGCTATATGGGAATGTGGTATCAAAGCTTTGATACTCTTTTTTAGGTAGATCAATGCGAAAATATCCAGTAGGCTTAGGTGTGTATGTGTTTTCACAGCTGTATAATATTCCTATAAGCAATAAGCAAAATAGGATTAAGGTACTCCAATTTCTTTTCATGTTTTGTTTGATTGATTCTGTACAACTTTTATTTTTTTTATTCTTCGGTTATCTGCGTCTATAACAGTAAAAGAGAAATCTTTGAAGCTTGTATTCTCTCCTTTTTGAGGTATTTTTTCTGTCAGTTCAAGCATCAATCCAGCAATAGAGTCTGATTCAGATGCAATTTCATCAAAATAATTGTAACCAATTTTCAAGACCTTGCAAAAATCATTGATTGGTGTTCTTCCTTCAAAAATATACTGCCCCTCGTTTATTTTTTTGTAGTGAATATCGTCAGAGATTTGATCAAACTCATCACTAATTTCACCTACAATTTCTTCGAGAATATCTTCTAAAGTTACGATTCCTGAAGTTCCTCCATATTCATCGACAACAATAGCCAAATGAATTTTCTTTTCTCTAAACTCTTGTAAAAGATCGTTTATCTTTTTGTTTTCAGGAACAAAGATAGTGTCTCGGATTAGTTTTTGCCATTCAAAACCATTTGTTTTATCAAGATATGGCAACAAATCTTTTGTATATAATACGCCCTTAATATCGTCAAAAGTATCTTCAAAAACAGGTATCCTTGAAAATGCACAATCAAGAATAGTTTGGCGTAATTCTTCAAAAGGAGTTTTTATATCTACAGCAATTACATCCAGTCGTGACTTCATTATTTCTGATGCGTCGATATCTGTAAATTGCACGATTCCTTTTAGTATTCTAGTTTCTTCTTCGCTATGTTTTCCTTGTGTGGTAATATTAATCGCTTCAGACAAATCTTTCATAGTGATTTCTTCGGCTCGTTTATCAAGCTTTTTGTCGATTAGGGTAGTAAATCTAACCATGACATAGCTTATGGGTTGAAAAGTTCTGAGGAGTACTTTTAGTGGTTTAGCCATAAAATAGGCAAAGCGTAGTGTTTTCTTTGTACAATATATTTTGGGAATTATTTCACCAATAAGGAGAATTAAAGCAGTAATAACAATAACTTGTATGATTATTCCTAAAATAGGAAAAGCTGAGAAGTTAAAAAGTTGAGCAACTATATAGGTGGAAAGAACCACAATTCCAACATTAACAAAGTTATTTGCAATTAATATGGTTGCAAGTAATTTCTTAGGTGTTTTTAGTAGCTCTTTAATTAGCTTAGTAGTTCGGTTTTGAGCCTTTTTAATTTCTTCTTCATCTTTAGGAGAAAGTGCAAAAAAAGCTATTTCAGAGCCAGAGATTAAAGCAGAGCATATGAGTAGAATTATAAAGACAATAAGACCTATAAGTACTTCCCAGGTAAAAGGTTGAAAAAGTTTAGTTACAGTACCGAGTGTAAATTGAATAGAACTTAAATCTATATCTTCCAAAGTAATTGTTTTTAAATTAATAATCTAACAAAGGGAGAGCTAATTAAGATATCTCCCTTTGTCTAAGTATGCTATACGCAAAAATAAGAAATCTCTTCTATTTTTTTGTATAATGAACTTTTCCTTCTACAATTAGAACGATTTCTCCTTTTACATTATCCTCTTTATAAAAAGTTGCAAGCTCTAAAAGAGTTCCTCTACGGTACTCTTCATGAATTTTTGTAAGCTCTCGGCATACACATGCCTGACGATCTTCACCAAGTGCTTCAGCAAGTTGTCCTAGAGTTTTTGCAATTCTATGAGGAGATTCGTAAAGAATTATTGTATAATCTTCTTCCTTTAGCTGATTTATTCTTGTTTGTCTTCCCTTTTTTTGAGGAAGGAAACCTTCAAAGACAAATCGATCGCAAGGTAATCCAGAGCATACAATTGCAGGAACAAATGCTGTTGCTCCAGGTAAACACTCTACTTCTATTCCTCTTTGTACACACTCGCGGGTTAGAAGAAAGCCTGGGTCAGATATTCCTGGACTTCCAGCGTCGGTTACTAATGCAATTTGCTCACCGATTTCGATACGTTCAGCAATTCTTTCAACCATTCTATGCTCATTATGTTGATGATGCGATTGCATTGGTGTTTTTATCTGATAATGGTGTAGTACCAAGCCCGTTTTTCTTGTGTCCTCGGCTAAAATTAAATCCGATTCTTTTAAGATTCTTATGGATCTTAAGGTCATGTCCTCCAGATTTCCAATAGGAGTAGGTACTAGATATAGCTTAGACATATATTTTTTATTTTCATTTTTGTGTCTCTACAAAATTACAATTCCTGAAGATTTGATTTTCTCCCTGTCTGTATTCAGCAGTAGTTTTTGCTTTTCGAATATATCTAAAAGCTTCAGTCGGGTTTTCAAATGATTTTGATAGATACGACCAGAGTTCTTTCATTCTGTTTATAGCATTGTTTTCATTGCTGAATCTTTCTAATTGTAGCGAAAGCAAGTCGTAAAGGAAGCCTTGAAGTCTTGTTTTTCTTTCTTCTGGATTAATCGTATATTTTCCGTGAATTTCTTCAGCCAAGAAAGGGTTGATTAAAAGACCTCTGCCAAGCATCCATCTATCTATTTTTCCTTCAAACAGCTTGTTTTTTTCATTCCAATCTTTAGCTGTATAGATATCGCCATTATAAACTACCGGAGCAGTTAGCTTTGGAAATAATTCTTTAAACTTTTGGATATCTGCAGTTCCTTTATATAGTTGTTTCCCTATTCTGGGATGAATAATAACTTCACTTAATTTGAAGCTATTGAAGATAGGGATTAACTTTTGTATCTCCAGCGGGTTGGTATATCCAAGCCTACACTTTATAGACATCTTTATTGGGAAATTGTCTTGAAGAGAAAGTAATATCTCTTCAATCTTTTCAGGAAAACTTAATAGCCCAGATCCTCTTTGCTTATTAGCAACCTTAGGAAAAGGACAGCCCAAGTTCCAGTTTATTTCTTTATATCCTAAATCCTTACAGGTATTTGCAATAGAAAACATTTCTTCTGGATCTTTACTCAACATTTGAGGAATCGTATCCATTTTTTGGTTGTTTTCTGGCCATAAGTCGTATGAATGAACACTTTTTATTTTTCTTCCATGTACATTTGTAATAAATGGGCACATGGCAATATCAATACCCTCAAAGTGAGAAGTAAAAGCGTTTCTATAAGCTGCCTCTGTTATTCCCTGAAAAGGGCCTAAATAGAATTTCATTATTATTTAGATGTTTTTTTTTGTCTTTTTATTATTGCCTTTACAATAGTTGTTAAGATCATAAAGAAGCTAATAAAGGAGAACATTTTCCCCAAATAATCACCATGTTTTACATAGAATGTAAGTTCAGTATTTGCAGGAACATTATATTGTAATGCATCAGGTACCCAGTATTTTGTTTCTTCGATAATATCACCTCTTTGATTAAAGAAGCCGGAAATTCCAGTATTTGCACTTCTTGCAATAGAACGTCGGTTTTCAATAGCTCTTAATGTTGCATATATAAAGTGTTGCTTATGTCCAGGGGTATCGCCCCACCAGCCATCATTAGTGATAATAGCAAAAATATTTGCCCCATTTCTAACATAACGGCTCATAAACTCTCCATATATAGATTCGTAGCAAATTGCTGGTGCAAGACCAAATTTGTGATCTTCAGAAAAGAAAACAGTTCTGCTTTTATTAATACCATAACTGCTTACTGTTCCTCCAAGATCGAACGCAAATTTTTGTAAGGGAGATAATAACTTTGGGAAAGGCATTTTTTCAACTCCAGGTACCAATTTCGATTTATGATAGGTTTGTGTTTTTTCTCCTTTTTGAATAAACAGAGCGGTATTATAGGAGTCATAGAAAATATCTGTATTAGGGAATTTCCTTGCAGTTTGTGTTAAAGGCTCATCTTTTTTATAGACTTTGTATGTAGATGCACCCACCAAAATAGAAAGTTTTGGATATTTTATTAATAGAGTCTCTAATCGTAAAATACTTTCAGAATTTTCTATCTGATTTTCTTCAATATCTTCTTGAAGAGTCGATTCTGGCAGGATTAAGAAATTAGTTTTATCATTAAGTAAGGGTTTGGTTACTTCAAGGTTTCTGTTTATAGATTGATCTACAGATAGTTCATATTGTTCCTTGTAAGGATCTATATTTGGCTGACCAACAACAATAGAAGCCTTTTCGCCTTTGTCTTCAGTTTGATAGTAGATTACAAAAGAAATTACAATTGGAACGATTATGACGATAGGAGTAATTACTCTTGTGATTATTTTCGATTTTATAGATGCTTTTTTATTGTAAAAAGAATGAACAAGATCAAAGATTAATATGTTTGAAAGAAGTATCCAGGTAGTCCCTCCAAAAGTTCCTGTATACTCATACCATTGAATCCATTTGTGAAAGCTTGCAAATCCGTTTCCCAAATTTAACCATGGCCATGATAAATCCCAATCAAGATGCAAGTATTCAAAAGTAATCCACAATGGAATTAATGCATAAATACCTCGTGATCCGTCATACAGTTTTTTGTGAACAAAATGAAAAACTTGAAAGGTGAGCGACATAAAAGCGCTGTTCAATAGTATTGCCAAAACTCCGCCTATTTCGGTTGAATTCCAAATCCACCAAGTAGTCAAAATATTCCAGATTAAAAAACTGAGATATGAATATCTAAATGCGGCATATTTACTAAACGAATAGGGGTTTGAAATTATATAATTCTCTACGTACAGTAAAGGAAGAAATGCAAAAAGAAGTATGGGCGAAAATCCATTTAATGGCCATGCTAAGCTTAATAGTATTCCTGTTATTGCAGAAATGATCGTTAATTGCCATTTCTTTAATGTTTTAGGAGGGGATGAAAGTGTGAATCTCGACATGATAAATGCTTTTATGCGGTCTTTTATTTTTAATCTTACTCTTTAATTATTATTTGAGTGAACCAAAATACTAAAGAATTATTTTATTATAACAATCTTTATCTACGAAAGGAAGTAATGCTTTGATTTTTAGTTAGGATATTTTAGCCAAAAACAGTATATTTACAGATTATCATTGTGGACGACAAAGCAATATTTCTAAACTCAATTAATTGTATGAAAAAAACATTTACTCTTATTACTCTTCTTATTTTCAGTTTAATAGGATTTTGTTGTGATCTAGCTGCCCAAGTGCATACGGAGGACTCTCTTGCTTTGGTTTCCCTGTATAAAAGCACAAATGGAAGTGAATGGGATAATTCAACAAATTGGTTGGAAAAAAAAGTTGAGTTATGGTATGGTGTTAGTGTTCAAAATAAACGTGTGACACGCGTTAATTTATCTAGAAATAATTTGCATGGAGACCTTCCTGATTCTATATGTTTACTAACATCTTTAAAGATATTAAATGTTGCTGATAATTGTTTGATAGGCAAACTTCCAACGCAAATAAATAAATTAAATTCATTGCATTTTATTGATGTTTCTTATAATTCTTTCTCCAATAACTTTTCTATTGATTTTCAGAAGTTGAGATTGTCTTTAGGAGAAACTTCTTTTGTTTATCTTCCTCAAAGAAAAGAAATTAGTGCTGAAAAATGTCAGCTTAGTATTTCTGAGAATAATCTGAAAAAGCTTCGATTTGGACCAAACCCTGCAAATGATTATTTGAAAATATCAGGAGTAAAAGGAATTGTTAGGCTTAAGATTTTTAGCTTATTGGGTAATGAAGAGTTGTCGTATACATCTCATGGCGAAGAAAGTTTTCGCCTGGAACTTGATAGATTAAAGACTGGGATTTATTTTCTGAAAATGGAGATCAATGGACATGTAAGAGTTGACAAACTAAGTGTCCGTTAAATAAATTAAAAACATTGCCCAATTATCTATAAATAATTGAGCAATGTAGGCCATGTTTTTAGTATAGAAAATCGTTGTAAGGGAATCTTTGAATATGTAATTCCCTAACTTTTTCATAAAGCATTTCTTTAAATTCCTCGTAATTTTCCTTCTTTAGCGCTGAAATAAAGATACATGGCATGTTTTCTTTTGCCATATAGGTCTCTTTATAGTCTTCTAAAGATATGTTTTCGCGAGTTTTTGGTGTAAGATCATCCTCTTCTTTGGGAGTAAAATTGAAAGCATCAATCTTATTAAAAACCATTATTGTTGGCTTTCCTGACGCTTTTATTTCTGCCAAAGTTTGATTTACGGTTTTAATTTGTTCTTCAAAATCAGAATGTGAAATGTCGACAATATGAACTAATAAATCGGCTTCTCTTACTTCATCAAGAGTACTTTTAAAAGACTCAATTAGTCCGTGTGGTAATTTTCTTATAAATCCTACAGTATCGGTAAGAAGAAAGGGAAGGTTTTGAATTACTACCTTTCGAACAGTAGTATCGAGTGTTGCAAAAAGTTTATTTTCTGCAAATACTTCTGACTTACTGAGTTTATTCATTAAGGTTGATTTCCCAACGTTGGTATACCCCACTAAAGACACACGAATCATTCTTCCACGATTTCCTCTTTGAGTAGATTTTTGCCGATCAACCTGTTCCAGTTTTTTCTTTAGAAGAGAAATTTTATCACGAATAATTCTTCTGTCGGTTTCAATTTCTTTTTCTCCAGGACCCTTCATTCCAATTCCTCCTTTTTGTTTTTGAAGGTGAGTCCACATTCGGGTCAATCTGGGGAGCAAATATTGATATTGGGCTAATTCGACCTGTGTTTTTGCATGTGCTGTACGAGCTCTAGAGGCAAAAATATCCAGGATAAGATTATTTCTATCAATAATTTTGCAATTTAATGTTTGCTCAAGGTTTCTGATTTGTGAAGGAGAGAGTTCATCATCGAAGATAGCCATATCGATTTCTGCGGCTTCAATATATTCTGCTATTTCCTCAAGCTTTCCTGTTCCAACATATGTTTTTGGATTGGGATTATTTAGAGGTTGGGTAAATCTTTTTACCGTAATTGCTCCTGCTGTTTCTGCGAGAAAGGCTAATTCATCCAAGTATTCGCCAACTCTTTCTTTCGATTGAAAGCTGGTGATCAGACCTATTAGGATTGCTTTTTCCTGAATTTTTTTTATTTCAATAAGTTCGCCCATAATGACAAAATAGTTGGTCGTAATTTTCTAGAGGGTAAAGAGTTTTGAGAAGTAATTTAGAGCACTTCTCAAAAAACTAAAATTTATTTTAGAACTTCCTAAAGCCGATGATTTCTCGTACTTCTTGAAGTGTTTTTTGTGCAGATGCTCTGGCTTTTTCTGCACCCATACGAGCAATTTTACTTAAGTACTCTTCATTCTTCATTGTATCTTCAATCTTTTCACGAAAAGGAGTAGTAAATTGAATCATATCTTCAAGAAGTTGTTTCTTTAAATCTCCATATCGAATTTCGCATTTATTATATAAATCATCGAAATGTTGCACGGTATCAGGAGTAGAAACAATTTCCATCAACTGAAATAAGTTTTTGATTTCATCAGGTTTTTCCTGATTCATTTCAGTCGGACCGCTATCGGTCTTAGCTTTCATTATTTTTTTCTTCAGCGCTTTTGGATCATCTTTTAGATAAATACAATTTGCATCACCTTCAGATTTACCCATCTTGCCAGATCCGTCTAATCCAGGAACTTTTACTAAAGCTTCGCCGAAATTAAATCCTTGAGGTATCGGGAAAAATTCTTGATCATACATACGGTTAAAGCGACGAGCAAAAGTACGCATCATTTCAAGATTTTGCTCTTGATCTTTACCTACTGGAACTTTGGTAGCTTTATGTATAATTACATCTGCCGCCATTAGAGTAGGATAAGTAAGGAGTCCAGCGTTTACATTATTGGGTTGCTTACGTGCTTTATCTTTAAAAGAAGTACATCTTTCTAGTTCACCTAGGTAAGCATTCATATTTAAGAACAAATATAGCTCAGCAGTTTCAGGTATATCACTTTGAATGTATAGAGTACATTTTTCAGGGTCAAGACCTGCAGCTACATATTCAGCTAAGATTTGTTTTACATTTCCATGTAGGTCACCAGGAGTTGGGTGCGTTGTTAAAGAATGATAATCAGCAATAAAAAAGAAACAATCTTTTTCATGCTGCATTTTTACAAAATTCTTTACGGCTCCAAAATAATTTCCTAGGTGTAAATTACCTGTTGGTCGAATTCCACTAACAACTTTTTCCATAATGCAAAATTAGAAAAATTGATTTTAAGTTGATAACTTATTTGATAACTTGGAAAATAGGATTATAGTTTGAAAATTCATTCCATGTCTGTAAAATAGATTCTTTGCTTATGCGATTTGCTCTAATTAAATAGTGAGGGTAAAAAAAACCGGTAGCTCCAATTAGGAGCCCCGGAAAAATATATAATGAAATAAAATCTTCGATGTTGGTTAAGAATCAGTTGAATTACAACTTGATTTCATCATTATTTTTGTTCACGAAATGGTACTCTAGCAGATGATGCGATTGATCAACCACTAGGCGAATCCATTTTTTATACTGCATAAACCATTTAAATCTGATTGACTTTATCCATCCTTTTGTCAGATATGCATATACATAGGGGTGAACAGTAACAGTCAGTCCCGATTCATTTTGATCCTGAAGTAGAAACTTTAGATTGTTCTCAATTTCATCAATTAAAAGAACACTAGGTTTAATTTGTCCACTTCCACCACAAGAAGGACATTTTTCGAGAATCTTCACATTCATTTCGGGGCGAACCCTTTGTCTGGTAATTTGAACCAGTCCGAATTTAGAAGGAGGCAAGATTGTATGTTTAGCATGGTCCTTGCCCATTTCTTCACGAAGTTTGGAAAAGAGAGCACGTCGGTTTTTTGGGTCATGCATATCAATAAAATCGACCACAATGATTCCACCCATGTCCCTTAATCTTAATTGGCGGGCTACCTCGGCAGCAGCTTCAAGATTAACCTGTAGTGCATTATCTTCCTGACTTTTTTCTTTATTTACCCTATGGCCGCTGTTAACATCAATTACATGCAGGGCTTCGGTATGTTCAATAATCAGGTAGACACCACTCTTGATGGTTACAGTTTTTCCAAAAGAACTCTTTATTTGTTTATCTATTCCAAAGTTATCAAAGATGCTGGCTTTTCCTTTGTAAAGCTTTACAATATCTACTTTGGAAGGTGCAATAGTCTTGATGTAAGACTTAACAACCTCATAAACTCCGGCATCATTGACATGAATACTGTTAAATGATTCATTCAAAAGGTCACGGAGAATAGCAGAGGTGCGATCTAATTCACTAATCACTTTGTGTGGGGGTTTTACATTGGCCAATTTCTTGGTGCAGTTTTCCCACTTTTGTACTAGATCTTTAAGATCAGTATCCAAATCAGCAACTTTTTTGTTTTCAGCTACAGTTCGGATAATTACTCCATAATTATTAGGTCGAATACTATTTATCAACCTTTTCAAACGGTTTCTCTCCTCTGGGCTTCTTATCTTTTGAGATATACTCACCCGATTGGAGAAAGGAACCAATACCAAAAAACGGCCAGCAAAAGAAATTTCAGAAGATATTCTTGGGCCTTTAGTGGAGATCGGTTCTTTGGCAATTTGCACTAGCACCTGTTGACCTGTGTTTAGAACCTGAGTAATTTTTCCAGTTTTTTCAATGTCAGATTCTAATCGGAAATTACCCATGGAAGGTCGATTTACCTTTCCCGACATAGCAAGCCTGGAGTATTTATTCAAAGAGCGAACCTGAGGTCCCAGGTCGAGGTAGTGAAGGAATGCATCCTTTTCATAACCAACATCTACAAAAGCGGCATTTAGTCCGGGCATTATTTTCTTAACCCTACCTAAATACACATCTCCAACAGAATAATTGTTGTTGTTTTTCTCTTTGTGTAATTCAACCAGGAATTTATCCTCGAGCAATGCAATCTCAACCTCAGATCCGTTTGAATCAATGATTAATTCTTTATCCACGTCGATTGAGTGTTTATAAGTAATAAATTGAATTACAAACAAAAAATAAAAAAAGAAGGAACGAATTCTTTTTTACGAACTTAATAAAAATTTAATAACACAGAACCTTGAAAGAAGGATACTGTGTTATTAATTCTTTTATAAGAGAACATTACTTCTTCTTATGTCTGTTTTTTCTTAAGCGCTTTTTACGCTTATGAGTTGCCATTTTGTGTCTCTTTCTTTTTTTTCCGCTTGGCATAATAAGTCAGTTTTAAATATGAACAATATTATAATTTCACGTTATCTTTAACCTCGTTTACAAAAGTCTTAGCAGGCTTAAAAGCAGGAATGTTGTGAGCTGGAATAATGATAGTAGTATTCTTGCTAATATTACGACCAGTTTTTTCAGCTCTCTTTTTAATAGTGAAGCTACCAAACCCTCTTAGATAAACGTTTTCACCTTTAACCATAGATGCTTTAACGGTATCCATGAAAGCCTCAACGGTAGCTTGAACAGCAACCTTCTCAATTCCTGTCTTATTGGCGATCTCTGCTACGATTTCTGCTTTTGTCATATCTTCTGCTGTTTAAGATTTAAAAAAATGTTTTTTATTTTGGGCTGCAAAGATAAAAGATTTTTGATTCAAGCCTAAATAAATTAATTTTTTTTCACCATAAATCACTCTATATAAATTTGTTCTAGCTAACTCATGGAGATAGAAAAACGCATTTTAAAGTGGTTCAAAACCCACAGCAGAGAACTCCCTTGGAGAACAACAAAAGACCCTTATTTTGTGTGGTTGTCAGAAGTAATTCTGCAGCAAACCCGTGTTAAACAAGGAATTGATTATTATCAGTTGTTTGTAAAAGAATTTCCAGATGTCTGCAAATTAGCTAATGCTACTGAAGATCAAGTAATGAAACTCTGGCAAGGCCTAGGTTATTATTCAAGAGCCAGAAATCTTCATTTTACAGCAAAAGAAATTTGCTATGAACGCAAAGGTCTATTCCCAAAAACAGCGTCGGAACTACAAAAACTTAAAGGTATTGGTCCGTATACTGCCTCGGCAATAGCGTCTATTAGCTTTAACGAAGTAAACCCTGCAATTGATGGAAATGTTTATCGATTTTTATCAAGATTATTTGATATTGATGTTTCCATAGATTCAAATTCTGGAAAAAAGATATTCTTTGAGATTTCTAAAGACCTTATTTCTGCAAGTAATCCAGGTGATTATAACCAAGCTATGATGGAATATGGAGCAAGAATATGTAAACCTAAAAAACCTTTATGTGAAGATTGTATTTTTCGAATTAATTGTATTTCTTTTCAAAATGGAACTATTTTGGAAAGGCCTGTTAGAGATTTAAAAAAAAGTCTGAAAGAGAGATATTTTAATTTCTTCATTCCAATAGTTAAGAAAAATAATAAACCGTATATTCTAATACAGAAACGTAAAGGAAAGGATGTCTGGAAAAGTTTATATCAGTTTCCTATGTTTGAGAGAGATTGTTTGTTGTCGCAAGAACAATTACATAATGAGATTAATCTCTTAATTAATAAAGGCAACTCTTCTGAAATGCTCTTTCTGGACTATTTTGCTGAATTTTCGCATAAGCTAACTCATCAAGTCTTACACTGTAGGTTTTTTGCTGTAGAATTTAATCTCAATTTGAACTTAGCAATTGCAGATGCAATTTTAGTGTCAAGTCAGAATATATACAATTATGCCGTACCAAAGCCCGTTGAAAAAGCTTTGAAATTGTTTTTGGAGAGAGAGGTTTAAAACTTTGCTGTTTGTAATCGTAAATGGTAATAGTAGTTGCTTGTATTTTGATGAATTCGTTACAAATGATGAGCTATGTGTAATATACAGAAGATAAATTGTTTTAAGAATTAAAAAAAAATACTTTTTACTGCTAACGTTTTGCCATCAAATGGTATTTATTAGGTAGTATCTTTAATTTAACTTATAAAAATTCTATTTATGTCAGTAAATAAAGTGATTTTAATTGGTCGTTTAGGAATAGATCCCGAAATACGTTCTTTTGAAAGTGGTGCTAAAGTCGCAACTTTTAGAATAGCAACTTCAGAATCGTATAAAAATAAAGAAGGTCAGAAGGTAGAGCAAACTGAATGGCATAATATTGTTTTATGGAGAGGATTGGCAGATATTGCTGAAAAATACCTTCGTAAAGGTGATCAAATTTATCTTGAAGGTAGAATAAGAACTCGTACATGGGAAGATAAAGATGGCAGCAAAAGATATACTACTGAAATTGAAGCTCAAAATATGACTATGCTGGGATCAAAAAAGGATAATGACTATGCTCCGCAAGCACCAGCTCCTACCGCTCAGGATATCCCTGCTAATATTTCTGAAGAGCAGCCTAAGCCACAAAGTAATCCAGCAGCAATGGATGAAGATGATTTACCTTTTTAATTGATTATTTGTGTTTCGGGTTTTGAAATTTAGAAAATGAAACCAAAGTGTTTTAAAAGATTATTTGAAATACAAATGTTTCATAATATTCATTATATCTTGCAAAACCTGAAACACAAAACTCGAATTGCAGAATTTCATATTCTGTTGTAGAATTTAGTCTTCTTATAATTATTTATTTTTATCTTTTAAGATAAGCAGATGTTTGTAGTATAAAAATGTAAGCCAAAGGAATTATGAGTGAAAGTCATGTAGAGAAGTTTTTTAAATCAAAAAAATTGAGGTTAACAGCAATGCGATTGCTTATTTTCAAATCTTTATTGAGAAGATCAAATGCTTTTGCCTTAACGGATGTAGAGAATGAATTGGAGTTAATTGACCGTACAACTCTTTATAGAACCATAAAGAAATTTGAAGAAAAGGGGATTGTTCATCAGATAGATGATGGAACGGGAATAATAAAATATGCTTTATGTAAAGAGGGATGTACTTGTGATTTAGAGAATGATTTACATCTGCATTTTCATTGTGTTAAATGTGGTGAAACTACATGTCTCACTGATTATAGAATACCTAAAATTTCTATTCCGGAAGGTTTTGTTGCAGAGAATGTTAATTTGGTTGTAAAAGGGGTTTGTAATAAGTGTAATCAGAAATAATGCACTTCCATTGCATGTTTTGATGCTTTAAATTTGCCTCAAAATTAGTGCAATTATGAAAAGGGTAGATTCTTGTCAAAACGGGTGTTGTGCGGTAAATTTTTCTGATAAAGATGATTCACCAAGAGATTTTTTTTCCTCTCTAAAGGATTTTGTTATTCCTATATTGGGCTTTGTTTTTTTACTTCTGCTAATAAGCTTTAGATGGCTTGAGATTGATATAATACCTATAGATACTTACTTTTTTCTGTATTTGCTTTTATATTTATTTATATCAAAAACTGTTCTTTATAAAGCCTTTCGCCTTTTATTAAAAGGAAAGATTTATAATGAATTCGTTTTGATGACAGTAGCAACTATAGGAGCTTTTTTTATTGGCTCTTATGCCGAAGGAGTGGCTGTTATGTTGTTTTATATTGTAGGAGAGCAGTTTCAGGAAAATGCTGTTAACAGAGCAAAACAGTCTATAGAGGCATTGTTGAAAGTTCAGGCAGAAGAAGTCATTGTAAAAGAAAATACTAAGTGGGTGGTTAAGCATCCAAAAGAAGTAATGGTTGGACAAGTCATACAGGTTCGACCTGGAGAAAAAATTGCTCTCGATGGTGTGCTTATATCTGAAAAAGCCAATGTTGATTCTTCTGCACTAACTGGAGAATCGCTACCTGTAAAAAAAATGGCTGGAGAAGAAATCCTTGCAGGTATGATCAATCAGAATCATTTGATTGAAATTGAAGTTTCTTCCAAATTTGAAGATACAAAACTTGCTAATATTCTACAGATGGTTCAGGATGCTGTTGGTAGAAAGGCAAAAACTCAAGTCTTAATTAGTAAATTGGCTAAAATTTATACTCCTATTGTTTTTTGGTTAGCTTTTGCGTTGGTATTACTCCCCGCTTTGTTTTTGGGTTCTGCCTATGATTTTCAAACATGGTTTCAAAGAGCTTTAATCTTCTTGGTTATTTCTTGTCCTTGTGCCCTGGTTATCTCCATTCCTTTGGGATACTTTGGAGGTATTGGAGCTGCTTCTGCTAATGGTATTCTATTTAAAGGATCAAACTATATTGATATTATTACCAAAGTAGATACAGTTGTTTTTGATAAAACAGGTACAATGACTGAAGGAGTCTTTAGGGTGCAGGATTTTTATGTCGAAAATTCTTTTGATCGTCAGACCGTTCTAAACAATGTGGCATTAATTGAGAAGAATTCAACACACCCTATTGCTTTAGCAATTGTTAACTATGCGGAAATAGATTCTCAAGATGCTATTACTATAAAAGACTTTCATGAACTAGCAGGGTTTGGTTTGACTGCTAAGCTTGATGGTTGTGAATTTGTTATTGGCAATTTTAAATTGCTTGATAAGATGTCAATCTCTTATCCACATGATTTTTCTGAGATACAAACTACTGTTATTGCTGTGGCTGTTGATGGTGTTTTTGCTGGATATTTTAGTATTGCCGATGCTTTAAAACCTGATGCTATTCAGGCAATAAATGATTTACGAAAGCAAAAACATATAAAGTCTCTAATTATGTTGTCGGGCGACCGAAAGAGTGTTGTAAGTAGGATTTCTTCGACCTTAGGTATTGACAAAGGGTTGGGAGAGTTGTTGCCACAAGATAAAATGGAAGTGGTTCAAAACTTAAAGCAGAAAGGGAATACAGTTGCTTTTGTTGGTGATGGGATAAATGATGCTCCTGTTATAACAAGTTCGGATATAGGTATTGCTATGGGAGGTTTGGGAAGCGATGCTGCTATAGAAACTGCAGATGTTGTTATACAAACCGACCAACCTTCAAAAATTAATACAGCAATAAAAATTGGTTTGTATACACGCAAAGTTATCTTTCAGAATATAGCACTCGCTATAGGTGTAAAATTATTAGTGCTTATTTTGGGCTCTTTGGGTTTAGCAAATTTATGGGAGGCAGTTATAGCTGATGTAGGAGTTGCTTTATTAGCAATATTAAACTCTGTTCGAATTATGAGAGCTTTCAGATATTAGTTCTTTTTTTATTTCAGTATTCTTCTGAAATAAATACTTTTGTTTTTTAAGCAAAATATAATACAATATAAGAATGAAAAAAAGAATTGTTCTTTTTGCTTCTGGAGGCGGTACTAATGCAGAAAACATTATTCGTTTTTTTCAGGACTCAGAACAGGTTGATGTATGCTCTGTTTTTTGTAATAAAAAAGGAGCCGGTGTGATTGATCGAGCTGATCATTTGAGTGTTCCGGTAAGAGTTTTTAGTAGAGATGAATTTAAAAATGGAGTAATTACTAAGGAGCTGCAAGAAATAAGTCCAGATTTAATTGTTCTTGCAGGTTTTTTATGGTTGATTCCTGAAGATTTAATAAAAAAATTCCCCAATAAAATAATAAATATACATCCTGCACTATTACCTAATTATGGTGGAAAAGGAATGTATGGAATGAAAGTGCATGAAGCTGTTGTTCAGAATCAAGAGAAATATAGTGGAATTAGTATTCACTATGTGAATCAGTTTTTTGATGAAGGAGAAATACTTTTTCAAGCAAAAACAGATTTAGAACAGGGGGAAACCCCAGAAAGTCTTGCGGAAAAGATTCATATGTTAGAATATGAACATTTTCCTGAAGTTATTGCAACATTATTGAAATAGTATTGTTTAGTACTATTTTAAAGACTAAAAGGAGGTATGAAGGCGCTTTTTTGAAGAAAAAAATGCAGTAAACTGTCTGATTTTCTTTAATTTTGCGTTCTAAATAAGTTCTTTGGATTTTTGTTAAAGGATTAGTTTCCAGTAAAATAATTAAATTTTAACTAAAAGTTGATGTGATGAAATGATGGTTTAAACCTATTCGTTTATAAGGGTTTAAGAACTTAAGAGTCTAAAAACTAGATTAAAGTATTGTTTTTTTTCTTTTTAATTCATTTCTTTGCAGCTTGTTTAACCTAAAAAGAATAGATATGTCAGACGCAAAATCAAGAGTTGTAGCAATCATAGTTGATAAACTAGGTGTTGATGAAAGTGAAGTAACTCAAGAAGCTAGCTTCACTAATGATCTAGGAGCTGACTCACTTGATACTGTTGAGCTTATCATGGAATTCGAAAAAGAGTTCAACATTGCTATTCCAGATGCGGAAGCAGAAAAAATTGCTACTGTAGGCGACGCAGTTGCTTACATTGAGAAAAATACAAAATAAGAAATTTTCGTCTTTATGAAATTAAAGCGAGTAGTTGTTACTGGCTTAGGTGCACTGACTCCAATTGGCAATAATGTCCAGGATTACTGGAATGCGTTGTTGAATGGAGTCAGCGGTGCTGATGCCATTACCCGTTTCGACGCGACCAACTTCAAGACTCGGTTCGCTTGCGAGGTGAAAAACTTTGATCCCCGTGAATTCTTTGAGCGTAAGGAAATACGTAAGTATGACCCATGTACCGTTTATGGTATGGTAACTGCCGACCAGGCAATTGAAGATTCCGGGCTTGATCTTGAAAAGGTTGATAAAACTCGCGTAGGTGTGATTTGGGCTTCAGGTATTGGCGGTCTAGAGACTTTTTTTAAGGAAGTGAATGCTTTTGATTCAGAAAAGCCTCCACGTTTTAACCCTTTCTTTATTCCTAAAATGATCGCTGATATTACTGCCGGTCATATTTCCATACGTCATGGATTTATGGGGCCTAATTTTGCGACAGTTTCTGCCTGTGCTTCTTCGGCTCATGCTTTAGTGGATGCATTTAATTACATTCGTTTAGGTAAAGCTGATGTTTTTATTACAGGTGGTTCTGAAGCAGCGATTAATGAAGCTGGAGTAGGTGGATTTAATGCTATGCATGCAATATCTACCAGAAATGATGATCCAAAAACAGCCTCTCGTCCTTTTGATAAGGACCGCGATGGTTTTGTAATGGGTGAAGGCGGGGGAGGTCTCGTCTTTGAAGAATATGAGCATGCCGTTGCACGTGGTGCAAAGATCTATGCGGAAGTATGTGGTGGTGGTGCTACTGGTGATGCACACCATATGACATCCCCTCATCCTGAAGGATTGGGTGCTCATCTTTGTATGAAAAACGCTATTGAGGAAGCAGGTCTTAAGCTTGAAGATGTAGATCACATCAACACCCATGGTACTTCGACCCCTCTGGGTGACATTGCCGAGCCAAAAGCTATTGTGAATCTCTTCGGAGAACACGCATACAAAATTAATATCAACTCAACTAAGTCAATGACTGGCCATTTGTTGGGTGGAGCAGGAGCAATTGAATCTATTGCTACTATCTTAGCATTGAAAAATGATATTGTTCCTCCAACTATTAACCATTTTACTGATGATCCTGAGATTGACAGTAAGCTGAACTTCACTTATCATGAAGCTCAAAAGAGAGAGGTTAATGTTGCATTGAATAATACCTTCGGTTTTGGAGGTCACAATGCTACTATATTATTCAAAAAACACATTGAATAGCATTGAGTCTAATTAAAGTTCCATATCTTAGAGTATTATTTTCCAAGAATAAGGAATTGTATAAAGCTATAAAAAATATTTTCGGGTTTTATCCCGGAAATATTTTTTTATACGAACTAGCTTTTAGGCATAAATCTGCCTCTACACTTGCCTTTAATGGAAATAAACTTAGTAACGAGCGCTTAGAGTATCTTGGTGATGCTATATTAAGTGCAGTCGTTGCCGATTTTCTATTTCGTAAATTTCCATTTAAAGAAGAAGGTTTCTTAACCGAAATGCGATCTAAAATAGTGAGCAGAGCTCAGCTAAATAAATTAGGTCAGCGTTTGGGTATAGGAGCACTTATACGTTCAAATCCAGAAACTCGTATACAATGCCGTTCAATTATGGGAGATGCTTTTGAAGCATTTATTGGCGCAGTGTATTTGGATAAAGGGTATAACTTTACCTACAAACTTATTGTTAATCGTATTATTTCTGTTCACTTTGACCTCGAAAAACTCGAGCGTGAGGATACCAATTTTAAAAGTAAATTGATTGAATGGGGACAGAAAGAAAAGAGAAAAGTCGAATTTAAAGTAATTAAAGAGGTGGGTGATGGCTATAATAAACAGTATGTCGTCCAAATCTTTATCGATACAGAGCCTTATGGAGTGGGTCAAGACTATTCTATAAAAGGCGCAGACCAACTAGCTTCAGAAAAGACACTTAATATGTTTTCTCAGAAAAATCAGCAAACTGTTTGATTTTTGTCTTTTTTGATATTTGAGATATAAAGGCACATTTTTTGCAAATGAATCTTGTGATTGCCTTTATTATCCGATTTCGGTGATTGTCAACTGTAAATTGCTGTGTTGTGAACAAATATCCGTTAAATATCGACTGTTTTACCTCCGAAGAATATCAATTGATTGGGATATCCTCTCATTCAAAGGAATACCGCCTTGCCTTTTTTATAAATAAAACATTGGGTATTGATTTACGACGTCAACGTGATTTAAATACTTCTGGACGACCTACAGATGAAATATCTCCATATTCCTTATTCTATTATCCAGAAGAAGAGAATGACCATTCTTTTTATCTCCTTTCTAACCGAAATAAGAAAACAAAATTAATTAAGGATAAAGATTATACTGCAATAGATTATTTTTTTGTTATTCGCAGGAAATTTGAAAACTCACGTTTGAGGGAATTAATTAAAGGGTTGTTAAAAATTAATTTGGTGCAAACCGCTTTTCTCATTGAAATTGACGCGATAAAAGATTTCTTATATGTCCTTACTGATTTGGAAGAACAGGAGTCGCACTTTATGAAGAAATCTGTTTTATAAATACTTCTATTACACCTTTTTCCGTATTTAATATAAATTAATATTTTTTATTAATTAGTATCTACTATATTTAACTAAAATCTGGAAGTGGATGAAAACTAAAATTGTTGCTACTATAGGTCCTGCAACTTCAGACTATAATGTGCTAAAAAAATTAATTCAAGAAGGAGTTAATGTTTGTCGATTGAACTTTTCGCATGATACTCACGAATATAAGGCTAAGGTCATTGAAAATATTCGAAAAGTAAACCAAGAGCTGGGTAAATTTACAGCTATTCTTGCCGACCTTCAAGGCCCAAAAATTCGAACTGGTTTAATAAAGGATAATCTGGCAATTCTCGAGGAAGGTAAGGAATTAATATTTACAACTGAACAATGTGAAGGTACAGCCGAACGTGTTTATATTTCTTATAATCGATTTGTTCAAGATGTTAATCCTGGTGAAAATGTATTACTTGATGATGGTAAATTACAGGTTCAAGTTGTGAAAAAAGTCAATAAGCATGACGTACTTGTAAAAGTTATAGCCGGAGGACCTTTGAGCTCAAGAAAAGGAGTAAACTTACCTGATACAAAAATTTCTATACCTTCTATAACAGAAAAAGATAAGGAAGATGCCATTTTTGCTCTACAGCAAGATGTGAATTGGATTGCACTTTCTTTTGTGCGTTCTGCAAAAGATATTGTCGAGTTAAGAAATTATATAAAGCAACATGCTCCTCACCACCTTCCTGGTTTGATTGCTAAGATTGAGAAACCAGAGGCTGTTGATAATATTGATGAAATCATTGATGTATCGGATGGAATTATGATTGCAAGAGGTGACTTGGGAGTGGAAATTCCTCAGGAAAGAGTCCCTATTATTCAAAAAACTATAATAACTAAGTGTCAGAAAAAATCATGTCCTGTTATTGTTGCTACACAACTTATGGAGGGTATGATTGACAGTCTACGTCCTACACGAGCAGAGGTTAGTGATGTTGCTTATTCTGTTATGCAGGGTGCTGATGCTGTAATGACTTCAGGAGAAACCTCTACAGGTAAACATCCAGTAGAAACCATATCTACAATGCGTTCAATTATTCGTGAAGTAGAAGGTTATGAAACTATTTATTATAAGCATTTTTTACCTCCTTATGACCGTAAAAATAAGCGATTTATAAATGATAGTATTTTGTATAGTGCTTGTAATTTGGCACAACATACAGGAGCAAAAGCTATTTTAGGAAATACTCATTCAGGATATAGTGCATTTCGTATTTCTGCACAAAGACCCAAGGCTTGTATATATATATTTTCCAAAGATTTGCATTTGGCACAAATGTTGAGTTTGGTTTGGGGAGTAGAACCTTTTTATATTGATCGATTTGAAGATACTGATGTTATGATTCAAAAACTTCAGGATTTCTTGAAAAAGAAAGGTATATTAAAGCATGGTGATGCTGTTGTTATTTTTGGTAGTGCCTTGCCTGATACTGTGGGCAAAACGAATATGTTGCATCTTAGCTATGTATCGTAAATAACATAAAATGCATATGAATCCTAAAAAAGCCGTCAAACAAGAATTGTTACATCTTTTTGCAAATCTTTGTGAGAACAATATTCATAAAAGCTTTATAGATGAATACAATTCTCGTAAGGTGGCTCTTTATGATTCTCATTCTTCATATTATTATTTGAATGGTGTTTTCCAAGATATTAAAATGGAGAGAGAGAATTTTTTAAAAAAACTTGAAGCAAGAATTCAATATTTTCAAATACAGGACATTCCTTTCTCTTATTGGTTAAACGATGAGTTGAAATTAACTTATGAAACTGAAGAACTCCAAAAAGCAGGTTTTTGCTTTGAGGGGCTTCATCAGGGTGTTTATCTTGATTATAAAAAATTTTCAACTTATTCACGACCATTGCCTGAGGGATATGTATTTGAGAAGATAGATGTAAATAAGTCATTTTCTACATTTGAGAAAATTTCTCAAGCTGTTTTTGCAAATGAGGAAATCTCTTTTCTCTCCATATATAGAGGAATTGACTTTTATCCTGATTGCTTTCATAATTATGTGCTTAGAGATTCTGAAGGTTCTGCAGTTGCATGTATAACAGTTTTTCTTTCGGATAAGACAATTGGCTTGCATTTTGCGGGAGTAATCCCTTCTATGCGCCGTAAAGGCTTGTTTAGTTATTTGCTTTCTTATGTTTTAAATCAGTATAAAGATTTAGATTATTCGGGTGTCTGTTCTGTTTTTGAGAATAATGCATTGGGCTCTGGTTCTTTAAAAGCTGCTGGATTTGAATATACTCAAGAATTTTATCTTTATTCCTGGACACCATAAAACTGTGATTAACTTCATTTATTTTCTTATTTTCGCGCGGTGAATTCTTTTCACCCTTTTTTTTGGGTGGTATTTAATCAGTAATAAAGAGGAAAGTTATGTTGCGTACACATACCTGTGGTGAGCTAAATATTCAAGATATAGATAAAAAAGTAATTTTGTCTGGATGGGTTCAGCGTTCTAGAGATTTAGGAGGAATGACCTTCGTTGATCTTCGCGACCGATATGGAATTACTCAACTTGTTTTCAATATGGAGACTCAAGCTGATTTATGTGTCCAAGCACGTAAATTAGGCCGCGAATTTGTGATTTCCATTGAGGGTAAAGTGATTGAGCGCTCAAGTAAAAATAAAAATATCCCAACAGGAGAAATTGAAGTAGAGATTGAAAAATTAAATATCTTGAATTCTTCAAAAACTCCACCTTTCACTATTGAAGATGAAACTGATGGAGGAGAAGAATTGCGCATGCAATATCGTTATTTGGATTTGAGAAGAAATCCAAATAGAAAGAATCTTGAACTTCGTCATCGCATTGCTATCGAAACACGCAAATTTCTAGACGATTTAAAGTTTTTAGAAATTGAAACTCCTTATTTGATTAAATCTACTCCTGAAGGTGCACGCGATTTTCTTGTTCCTTCTCGAATGAATGAAGGTCAGTTTTATGCACTTCCTCAATCTCCACAAACTTTTAAGCAGTTGTTAATGGTTGCAGGTTATGATCGTTATTATCAAATCGTAAAATGCTTTAGAGATGAAGATTTACGTGCCGATCGTCAGCCTGAATTTACACAAATTGACTGTGAGATGGCTTTTGTTGAGCGAGAAGATGTATTGAATACTTTTGAAGCAATGGCAAAATATCTATTCAAAACTGTAAAGGATATTGATATTGCTGATTTCCCAAGAATGCCTTATGCTGATGCTATGAAGTATTATGGTTCTGATAAACCAGATACTCGCTTCGATATGAAATTTGTGGAAATTAATGAGGTTGCTCAAAATAAAGGCTTTAAAGTATTTGATGATGCCGAAGTTGTATTGGCAATTTGTGCTGAAGATTGTTCTTCATACACACGTAAGCAATTAGATAAACTAACCAACTTTGTGAAAAAACCTCAAATTGGTGCTAAAGGCCTTGTTTATGTGAAATGTAATGAAGACGGCAGCTTTAAGTCATCTGTTGATAAATTCTATTCTCAAGAAGACCTAAAACAATGGGCAGAGAAATGTGGTGCTAAGGCTGGTGATTTATTATTAGTATTAAGTGGCGATCTAGATCATACTCGTAAGGCTATGTGTGAACTGCGTCTGGAAATGGGTGAGCAACTAGGTCTTAAAGATCCTAAGAAATTTTCTCCACTTTGGGTTGTTGATTTTCCATTGGTAGAGTGGGATGAAGAAGGTAAGCGTTTTCATGCTATGCACCATCCATTTACTTCGCCTGTTGCAGAAGATTTAGAGCTTATGGCAACAGACCCAGGTAAAGTTCGTGCCAATGCTTACGATATGGTAATTAATGGAGTTGAGATCGGTGGTGGTTCTATACGTATTCACGACCGCGAATTACAGCAACAAATGTTTAATGTTTTAGGATTTACTCCTGAAGAAGCTCAAGAACAATTTGGTTTCTTAATGGATGCGTTCCAGTATGGTGCACCCCCTCACGGTGGAGTAGCGTTTGGTTTAGATAGATTAGTAGCTTTATTTGCTGGTCAGGATTCTATTCGCGACTTTATTGCATTCCCAAAGAATAATAGTGGTAGAGATGTTATGATTGATTCTCCATCAGCAATTGATCTTACTCAACTTGATGAGTTAAAATTAGCAATGAAGTAAGAGATTTATTTCAATAAAAATATAATTAGAGGCTGTTTGATTTTTATTAAACAGCCTTTTACTTTTGTTTAAGTTAATATTGTTTTCTTCAATACTTTTCTAAGTATCTTTATTTGTATATATGTAGATTTTCTTGCCTTTGATAAGGAAATATGGGTTGAATTAATTCTGATTATATATATTTGCCGATTGATTTAATAAAAAGTTGATTTCATTGAGATTGATTATTATCTGAATGATGTATGAGTTTATCTTATGAGAGAGTCAATATGTTGATATAGAATGAAAGACTTAAAATATATAGATTTCATTTTAGCCCACCATACAAGCATTAGCTTACAATAATTTTAGGATAAACCCAATACTTTTCATTATGAAGAAGTTTTTATTAAGTTTTATTTTGTTTTTTTTCTTAGTTAATATTGGATATTCTCAGGTGATTCAATTTGAGGATAGTAAATTTAAGTATTCATTAATAAATGATCAAGATCCTTCCGTTGATTTAAATGGAAATGGTCAAATTGAAGTTTCTGAGGCAGCCATTTATTCTGAAGAAATTAATGTTTCCAATAAAGGTTTGACTAGTGTAAAAGAGATTTGTTATTTTAAAGCATTAAGATCTTTTCATTGTGCAAATAATCAATTAAAGACACTTGATTTACGTCAAAATACAGATTTATACATTTTGTATTGTCCAAATAATCAATTGACAAATATTCAGTTTGCTTATACTAAGAATTATTCAAGTATAATCTGTTCGAATAATAAAATTACCAATCTGGATGTGCCTAATACTTCAGTTCTTAAGTGTTCAAATAATACACTTATTTCACTGAATTTATCCAAATGCACCAATTTGCAAAAACTTCAAATTACCAATACTCAATTAAGTAGCTTGGATATCTCTTTTGCCACTGATTTGCGTGAAGTAAATGTGAGCAATAATAAATTAACCACATTAAAATTAGGATCTGGGACTAAGATGGCTAGTTTTAATTGTGCAAATAATAAATTAACATCTTTAGAAGCATCAAATCTGAGAGGCTTTTTATTCCAAACGTTCAATTGTTCTAATAACAAATTGAAAACATTAAGTATTAGCAGTAACCCAAGAGATGTGCAATGTGATAACAATGAAATTACTCAGATAAATTTTCCTGCAGGGAATCTTAGATACAGAGGTTTTAATTGTGCTAATAATATGCTTTCTATTGGTGTATTGTGGAGGATTAAAAAGAATGCAAATGAGCTAAGTAATTTTAATTATTCCAATCAACGCCCTATAGCAAGGAGTGCCTCTCATGAAACTGAAATTGTTTTTACTTGTGATGAAGATATTTTAATGAATGGGAAGCCGACAGTTTTTAGATGGTTTAAAAACAATCTACCTGCTTCGTCTTCTGATGTAGAAACAGTGAGTAATGGAAAATATATTTTTCATACTCCTGGAAATTATTACTACAATTGTACAAATACTGTTTTTCCTGGTATTACTTCAAAGGTGTTTCTAACAGTTGTTGAAAATACACGAAAGAATCAGATAATCACCATTGGTGCAATTCCTGATTATATAGAGTTGAATAAAAAAGTTACTTTTAATGCTTCAACAAATGCTCCCAATCTTAAAGTTTCCTACCAAGTATCGCCGAATACGTGCATTATAAATGCTAATGAAATTACTTTTAAAACACTTGGTGAATACACAGTTATTCTGAGTCAAGCAGGAAATAGTGAGTATAATGCTGCTCCAAATAAAGTATTTACAGTTATTGTTTCGAAAAAACGTCAGCATATAAGATTGGAGAGATATCCTGAAGAGTTCTTTATCAATACACACTATTATTTTAAATCTATTTCAACAGCAGGACTTCCTGTTTCATGTACTGTTGATCCAAGTGAAGGGGTAACCCATTATACAAGTGGAGGTTATCAACAACATATTACATTTCCAAAAGCAGGTAATTATACTTTACGTTTGAATCAAGCAGGTAATGAGGAATTTGCTTCTGCATCTGAGCTTGTATTAAATGTTTATGTAAAGAAAAAATCATTGGAAGTAACTATTTTCTCTTCTTCTATTTTGGATGAAGATGGAGTAGTAGGTGCTAAATATAATTTTCATCCGCTTATTAATCCTGTAAATCCTGATTCTGATGCACCTAAAGATGTAAATTTATCAGTAACTCCCAAAACATATGAATATGATCCAGGAAACTACAAGATAAAATTTAATGCTCCAGGAACTTATACTGTAAGAGTTTACAATGATGGGAATGATTATTATTATCCTGTTGAAAGAAACTTTACAATAAATGTGACTAGAAAGAAACAGGTATTAAGTATTTATTATATGTCTCGTGATATAAAAGTAGATAAAAATGCGATTTTCCGTATACGAAATACGTCATCTTTACCTGTTGATGTGAAATTTTCTCCTGATACTTATACATGCCTAAATTCAGAGCGTTATGTTTTTAAAAAAGCAGGGAATTATCAATTAATTTTGAATCAGGCAGGAAACGATAAGTATAAACCTGCAGAAGAAGTTAAGTATGATTTTACTGTGGGAAAAGGTAATCAAACTATTAGTTTTTCTAGTTCAGAAAATCCAAGAAATGCTTATGTGAATGATTCAAAAACTTTTAAGGCAAAAGTAAGTTCTGATTTAAAACCTATTTATACCGTTGAACCTAATACTTGTACTATAAATAATGATGTTGTTACATTTCATAAAGAAGGCAATTATGTAATTAGTGCACAACATCCAGGAGATGATAATTATTTAGCCTCGAATGTGGCATGCTGGAATATTATGATTTCTAAGAAAGTTCAAAATATAAGTTTGGGCGAAATTCCTCAAAATATAAAAGTACTAACTCCAACAATATTTAATGCTTCTACTAATGCAAAAGATCTAAAAGTTTCTTATGAGATAGCTTCTGATGTTGCAGAAATAAAGGAAAATGAAATTACTTTCAAAAAAGGAGGACCTTGTAAAGTAATGGTTAATTGTGCTGGGAATGATGAATACAAAGATGCTGTTATGCAGTACTTTTTTGTAGATGTAATCAAAAAGGCACAAAAGATTACGGTTAGTCAAGTTCCGAAAGTTGTTTCTGTTAATGATGAAATTCCTATCTCCTTCTCAACTGATGCCGAAGGATTGGATGTTAGTTGTTCTGTAAATATCCCAACATATTCTCTGGAGGATGGTATTTTGAAGTTAACTGCATCAGGAAATTATAAAATTACTCTTTCTCAAAAAGGAAATGATATTTATAAAAAGGCAACAAGCGTATGTTTGGATATTAGAGCTAATAGAAGATCTCAAGAATTAAATATTGGGAATCTGCCTGAGGAAGCTTTGGTAAATAAACCAATTAAGTTTAATATAAGCACTGCTGATAAAACACTTAAGCCAATTTATAGAATTAATCCCAACACCTATACGGAAAATAATGATGGATTTATTTTTAATCAGGTGACCAAATATAACATCAGAGTTCAACAATCCGGATCGAATGAGTATAAGCCTGCAGAAGATTATGTGTTTGAACTTAATGTGGTTGAAGAACTAACAAAGGAAAACCAAACAATTACAATAGGAAATATCCCATCGCAAGTAAAAGTAGATATTCCTGTTGAATTTAATGCCACTACAGATGCCGAAGGTTTGCAAGTGGATTATAGTGTAGAACCCAATACATGCAGTATCAATGGGAATCAAATCACTTTCTTAGAAGGAGGAGATTATACAATAAAGG
>JBGRQE010000033.1:0-35062 GCA_041725955.1 Bacteroidales bacterium | reverse complement strand
GGATGTATAAGATTCTTCTGTAGGATTCTTTTTTCTATCCTCAATAGTATCTTCTAATTCCAAGAGAAAGTTAAGTTTTGACTTTTTGTTCTTTTCACCCCAACAAGTATCTGTTCCTTTGTGACAAGTAGGGCCTACAGGAATAGCTTGAACCAAAAATGTGTCTTTATCGCAATCGAGCTTCATGTTTTTTAGTTTCAAGAAATTTCCTGATGTTTCTCCTTTTTTCCATAATCTATTTTTTGATCTGCTGTAAAAGAAAACATATTCTTCTTCTACTGTCTTTTTTATAGCTTCCTTGTTCATATATCCAAGCATTAGAACTTTATTGGTTTCAAAATCTTGAATAATAGCAGGAATTAGACCTGTGTTTTTATCGAAGTTTATATCTTTCATTTTTTTAGTGACTTTAGGATAGTTTTCGAATACTTATTTTTTTATTATCGAGATAGTTTTTAAGAGAATTTATTCTTATTTCACCATAGTGAAAAACGCTAGCAGCGAGAGCTCCATCAGCTTTTGCATAATGAAAAACATCATAAAAATCTTCTTCTTTACCGGCCCCCCCTGAAGCAATTATTGGAATATTTACTTCTTTGCCTAGTTTTTTTAATGCTTCAAGCGCATATCCATTTTTGGTTCCATCGTGGTTCATTGAAGTAAATAGAATTTCTCCAGCACCCAATTTTTCTGCTTTTTTGCACCAATCAAATAATTCTAGTTTAGATTGTTTTCTGCCTCCATTGCTATAGACTTCCCATTTTCCATTATTTAGCTTTGCATCAACAGCTAGCACTATACACTGGATACCGAATTTCTTGGATAATTCTTTAATCAGTAAAGGATTGGCTATTGCTGCACTATTTATAGATATTTTATCTGCTCCACTTCTCAGTAGTTGTTTTGCTGTTTCAATAGAATTAATTCCTCCGCCTACAGTAAATGGTATGTTGATGGTTTCGGCAACACTTTTTACCCAATCGAATCTGGTATTTCTATTTTCGTGACTCGCTGTAATATCCAGAAAAACTAGTTCGTCTGCACCTTCTTTTGAGTATTGATGTGCGAGCGTAGCTGGGTCGCCTATTTCTGTTAAGTTTAGAAATTGAATTCCTTTTACTGTTTTTCCATTAAGGACATCTAGGCAGGGAATGATTCTTTTAGCCAGCATCTTAGGAGTGTTTTTTTGCGTATTTAATTAGATCGTTTGGAGTGATCTTTTGTTCATAAATTGCTTTTCCAACAATACATGCATAAATACCCATATCATTTAACCGTTCAATATCTTCTAGTTTACCAATTCCACCACTGGCTATTATTTTGAGGTTGGGAAATTCTTTCTGTACCTTTTCAAATAGTTTGAAGTTTGGGCCTCGAAGAGTTCCGTCGACCATAATATCGGTAATGGCAATGTATTTTAATGCGGTATCACTAAAGTCATGCAGAAGTTTTTCTATAGGAATTTTTGTTTCTGTAATCCACGCATGGCTAACCATTTGACCGTTTTTTGTGTCAGCACTAAGGATTATTTTTTCAGAGCCATATTTTCTCAACCATTCTTTAAAGATATCGGGTGATTCGATAGCAATACTTCCAATATTTACTTGGCGAACTCCCAGTTCAAATGCTTTTTCAATGTTTTTCTCATTTTTCAAACCTCCCCCGAAATCTACTTCCAGTGAGGTACGTTGGCAAATATCTTTTAATGTGTCTAAGTTTTGGATAGAATCTGATTTTGCTCCGTCCAAATCAATCAAATGAAGTTTTTGAAAACCTAATTGTTCGAATTTCAATGCATTTTTTAATGGGGACTCAGAATATTGAGTTTGGAATCGATAGTCTCCTTGTCTGAGTCGTACACAATTTCCTTTGATTATATCTATTGCAGGAATTACGATCATGTTTTGTATAGAGTTTAATGGTTGATGAAATTTTTTAAAACTTGTAGTCCAATTTCTCCCGATTTTTCTGGATGGAACTGAATGCCAATAAAATTATTTTTGCGTATTGCTGCAGAAAATGGTTTTCCATAATCACAGCTTGCAATGGAGTATTGACTTAAAGGAACATAATATGAATGCACAAAGTACATAAATGTATTGTTGGGGATATTTGCCCAAATAAGTTCTTCGCTTATTTCAATGTTGTTCCATCCCATATGAGGGATTTTTAATTTATTATTGAATTGTACAACTGGATCGGGGAAAATATTAAGTCCAGGAGTATTTCCTTCTTCACTGTTTTTACAAAGAAGCTGCATGCCAAGACATATTCCTAAAACAGGTTGTTTAAGTTGAGGGATCAATTTATCGAGTTTATATTTCTTTAAGTTTTCCATTGCTGTTTTTGCATGGCCAACTCCAGGGAAAATAATCTTATCCGATTTAATTATTTCTTTGTGATCATTAGACACGACAATGTTTGTGCCAATTTTATTTAAGGCATTCTGAACAGAAAATAGATTCCCTGCTCCGTAGTCGATAATGCAAATCTTTTTACTCATAAAGAACCTTTTGAAGAGGGAATGCTGGTTGAGTTTAAATCTTTTTGTTTTGCCATTTTTATGCTATATGCAAAGGCTTTAAAAATGGCTTCAATTTTATGATGGTGGTTTTTGCCTTTAGCCTTTATATGCAAATTGCATTTTGCGGCATCACTAAAGCTTTTAAAAAAATGCGAAAACATTTCAGAAGAGATTCCTCCAATTTCTTTTCGTTTCAATTTTACTTTCCATTTAAAGTAAGGTCTACCACCAAAGTCGATTAAAACAGATGCACAGCAATCGTCCATAGGGAGGCTAAAGCCATATCTTTGCACACCTTTTTTATCGTGGAAGCATTTTCTAAAAGCCTCGCCCAAACAAAGAGCAATATCTTCGACAGTATGATGTTCGTCAACTTCAAGGTCGCCCTTGCAAAAAACACTTAGATCTACTTTTCCATGTATACTAAGTTGTTCAAGCATATGATCTAGAAATGGTAGGCCAGAATGAATTTCATTTTTTCCGCATCCATCCAAAGATAACTTAAGGCTTATTTCAGTTTCCTTTGTTTTTCTAAATACTTCGGTAGACCTGTTATAGGTGAGGATATAATTTTTTATTTCTTTCCATGAACTACTTGTTAAGACAATAGTTTTTTCAAGTTCTTTGGGTATTTGATTATTGCTAAGCCAAATGCCTTTGGTGTTTAAGTTTTGAGCTAATTGCATATCACTCAATCTGTCTCCAATTACAAATGAGTTTTCTTTGTCAAAACCTTCTTCAATATATCGTTTTAATAAACCTGTTTTGGGTTTTCTGTTTTCAGAATTCTCTTCAGGAAAGCTTTTGTCAATTAATACCTCTTCAAAGAAAATGCCTTCATTATTGAACGCTTGTTGAACTTTTCTTTCAACCGTATGAAAATTCTCAAGAGGATAGGAGTCTGTTCCGAGTCCATCTTGATTACTTACAATTACTAGTTTGTATTTTGAGCTATCAACAATTTGTTTTAAAGAGCAAAATACTTTTGGAATAAATTCAAGCTTTTCTAAGCTGTCGATTTGGTAATTATCTTTAGGTTCGACAATAAGAGTTCCATCTCTGTCGATAAAAAGATATTTCTGTAAATTCATAGCTAAAGGGATAAAACGGATATCAATTTACGATTTTCTTCTGAAGTACCAATGCTAATTCTGAGGCAGTTTTTGCATAATGGCAGTTTAGATCTGTCTCTTAGAATTATTCCTTGATTTTTTAATTTTTCAAATACTTCTTTAGAGTCTTTAAATTTTACAAGTAAGAAATTTGCATCAGAATGGAATATTCTTAAAACATCATTGCATTGGTTTAACTTATTAATTAAAGACTCTCTTTCCTTTATGAGTTTTCTTACATAATTCTCTTTTAATTGAGGCTTTTGTATATGCGATATTGCAATATCAGCAACTGCTTTTGAAATATTATAAGGAAGCTTTTGTTTATCCAAAAGGCGAATAATTTCTTTTGAGCCAAATGCAAATCCAATGCGCAAACTTGCTAATCCCCAAGCTTTAGACATAGTTTGTAGGACTATTAAATTAGGCGTTTTTTTTAGTACACTTAACCCACTTTTATTCTCTGAGAAATCAATATAAGCCTCGTCAAGAACAACTATTCCGTCAAATGAATCAGCTATGGCTTTTACTTTTGATAATTCGAAACTATTGCCATTTGGATTATTAGGCGAGCATAAAAAAATAAGTTTTGTTTCGCCATCGATTGCGTCATTTATTCTATGTGAATTTAATCCAAAAGCAGGATTGAGCAGTGCTTCCCGATATTCAACTAAATTTTGTTCTGCACAAACCTTATACATTCCATAGGAAGGAGTAATTCCTACAATATTCTCTGTATGGCTTTCACAAAATATTCGAATCAAAAGATCTATAACTTCATCACTGCCATGAGCTGCAAAAACATTTTCTGAATCTATGTTGCGGTAATTAGCAAAAGCTTCTCTTAATTTAAGTTGATAAGGATCGGGATATCTGTTCCATTCCGTATTATAAGGTAATTCATTTGCATCTAAATAAATAGAAGCATCACCCTTAAATTCATCCCGAGCTGTTGAATAGGGACTCAATTCCCACAGTCCTTTTCGTACTAGATCTTTTAAAGGTTTCATGGATTAATCTTTTAACCGAATTTTCACAGCGTTTTTGTGTGCAATTAATCCTTCTTCTTCAGCCATACAAGTAATTGTTTTGGCTAAATTATTAAGACCTGATTTGCTAATTTCCTGAAAGCTTATCTTTTTCATAAAAGAGAATATATTCAGCCCCGAAAAAGATTTTGCAAAACCTGATGTAGGTAGAGTGTGATTTGTTCCACTTGCATAATCTCCAGCACTTTCGGGTGAATAGTTTCCAAGGAAAACAGAGCCTGCATTAATTACCCTGTCTGCTAGAATGCTAGTATTTTCTGTAGCGATAATTAAATGTTCAGGAGCATAAAAGTTTGATAAGCTAATTGCTTCATTATCATCTTTACATAGAATGATTTTTGCATGTTCAAGCGATTTTTTCGCAATATTACTCCTTGGAATTAATTCGATTTGTCCTTTTAGTTCTTCTATAGTTTCTTTTATAATCATTTCATCCCAACTTATTAATATGACTTGACTGTCGGGGCCATGTTCAGCTTGTGAAAGAAGATCGGCAGCTAAATAACCAGGCTTTGCAGATTGATCGGCAATAATGAGTACTTCCGATGGTCCTGCAGGCATGTCTATAGCTGTATTATATTGTAGAGCTTTAAGCTTGGCAGCAGTAACATATTGGTTTCCGGGTCCGTAAATCTTATCTACCTTCGAAATGCTTTCTGTTCCAATTGCCATTGCGGCAATAGCTTGGATTCCACCGATTTTGTATATGTTTTTTACACCTGCTTCTTTTGCTGCATATAGTATTGCTGGGTGTATTTTGCCTGCTGAATTTGGGGGAGAACATAGGTTTATATTTTTACATCCAGCCAATTTTGCAGGTATTGCCAACATAAGCACAGATGAAAAAAGAGGGGCACTTCCTCCAGGAATATATAGTCCTACATTTTCTATAGGAACATGTTTTTGCCAGCAGTTTATTCCATCTTCGATCTTAACTTTTACATCAACAATACTCTGGGTGTTATGAAATTTTTGAATATTGTTACATGCTATTTTGATAGCATCCTTTAAATCTTCGCTAATTTCAGAGTCGCATAAGTCGAGTTCTTCGTCGCTAACTTTGAGTTTGTCTAGTTTAGCTTTGTCGAAAAAATTTGTGTAGCGGAATAGGGCTTTATCTCCTTTTTTTTCAACTTCTCTGAATATTTCATCTACTGCTTCAGATATGGCTTCAAATTCGATAGAAGGTCTTTGGAAAGTTTCTTTCCAATCGTTTTTGTTGAGATTTTTTATTATTTCCATAATGCTTAACTTGTAATTTTGGAGTTTAGAGTATCATTTTTTCTATTGGAATAATTAGAATTCCTTCGGCTCCTAAAGCCCTTAATTCATCAATTATTTCCCAGAATTTACTTTCATTTATCACGCTGTGTATAGAGCTCCAATCTTTTTTGTAGAGAGGCAGAATAGTTGGGCTTTTTATTCCGGGAAGTAGGTTAATTATTTCAGGTATCTTTTCGTTTGGAGTGTTAAAAAGAACATATTTATTGTTTTTCGATGCCAAAACACTTTTTGTTCTAAACACAAGCTTGTCTAATATTTCTTGCTTTTCTTTTGATAATACTTGAGAAGAATATATGCAAGCTTCAGATTTCAATATTGAAAATTGTTCCCTGAGGTTGTTTTTAAATAGAGTACTGCCAGAACTAACAATATCGAAAATTCCATCAGCAAGGCCAAGTGCAGGAGCAATTTCTACTGATCCATTAATAAGGTGAATGTTTACAGATACTCCTTGACTGTTTAAATATTCTTTAAGGGTGTAGGGGTAGGAGGTGGCAATTTTCATTCCCTCAATATCATCAATTGAATTTAAATTTATGCTTTTGGGGAATGCAAGAGACATTCTGCATCTGGCAAAGCCAAGGTTTATTACTTTCTTTATCGATACCTGACTTTCTTTAGCCGTATTTTCTCCAATAATTGCACAATCTACAATTTGATCTTCTACATATTTGGGAATATCAGAATTTCGTAAGTAAACTACTTCCAACGGAAAGTTTTGTGATTTTGCACTTAATTGATCTTTGTAATTATCTAAAGAGATATCACATTCTTTTAACAATTGTAAGGAATCTTCGTTCAATCTTCCTGATTTCTGAATTGCGATTTTTAATGTATCCATAGTTGTTTTTTAAGAAGAAGCCACTCGAATAGGTGAGATATAGTAAAGCCCACCTATTCAGGCGGGCTTATTATGCATGTAATTAATGAAATCTGATCGGTTTAAAAATAACAATACAATTTATCACCCTGCCTTGTAAAAAGGAGTTTTGTTATAATGATGGTGATGATGTTGTATTGCGATTGTCATATTCAAATTGTTATCACGGCAAAATAGCCGCTACTTGAATAACTACATTTTAAAATGAATTATTTTGTTTTGTTTTCTGATATTTTCGATTGACTTTTGTTTGTCATTATTTTTAGTTTACTGATATAGTCTTTAATATACCTAAAGATGTTGTGTATTGAAGGAGAATAGATAAAAAGTTATTTATGTGGAAAAATAAAATACTTAGGGCCGATTTTTTATTGTTTTTGACAGCTGCTATTTGGGGTTTCGCTTTTGTTGCTCAGAGAGTGGGAATGGATTATGTGGGGCCCTATACTTTTAATGGAATTAGGTTTCTTCTTGGTGCAGTTTCTTTATTACCACTTTATTTTATTAGACAGAAAAATGCTAAACCTAAAGAAGAGAATAGAAAACCGTTGATTTTAGGAGGAATAATTGCAGGCTTGTTTTTGTTTGGAGGTTCTACATTTCAGCAAATTGGTTTAGTATATACAAGTGCAGGTAGTGGTGGTTTTATTACCAGTTTATATGTGGTTCTGGTACCTTTGATTATTTGGTTGATTTGGCGCAAAAGCCCATCTGTAAATGTTTGGATAGGAGCAGTATTAGCTACTGTGGGTTTGTATTTTTTAAGCGACCCTCAGTCGCTAGATTTTAAGTTAGGAGATATTTTGGTGTTAATAAGTACTATATTTTGGGCCGGTCATGTAATTGTAATCGGAAAATATTCATCAAAAGTAGATGCTTTAAAGTTATCTATTATACAGTTTTTAATTTGTGGATTGCTAAGTATGCTTGGTGCCGTAATTCAAGAAAAAATAGTTTGGGAAAGTATTTATTTGGCTTTAATTCCAATTCTTTATGGAGGTTTGGGAAGTGTTGGAATTGCATATACATTGCAGGTTTTTGCTCAAAAGCATGCGCATCCTACTCATGCTGCTATTATTTTGTCTTTTGAATCCGTTTTTGCAGCCATAGGGGGGTATATAATCCTAAATGAAATTATGGGAGTTAATGCATTTATTGGATGTTTTTTAATGTTGGTAGGAGTAATTATAGCACAGTTTAAAAGTTTTAGAAAATAATATGGTTTTTCCTTTCTTTACTAAGGCTTGCCTATGCCTTTCTGCGTGTTTCATTAACTATTAATCATTGTGAAATGACGTCAAAACTCAATTGCTGTTACCTCTAATTTGACCTAAACCTCTTAGGTATTGGATGAAAACCTCCTAGGTTTTAGACGAAAAGCTCCTAGGTTTTGGACGAAAAGCTCCTAGGTTTTGGATGAAAAGCTCCTAGGTTTTGGATGAAAAGCTCCTAGGTTTTGGATGAAAAGCTCCTAGGTTTTGGACGAAAAGCTCCTAGGTTTTGGACGAAAGCTTACTTGGGTTAGAGTGAGAACTTACTAGAGATTGTTGCAATCATTACTATGATGGCGTTTCGAGTGCCTATCCTGCATCTACAAAGGGGTTGTGGCGTCTTTGCGAAGCAGAAAAAAAAGCCTCTAAACATTTCTTTATACTTATCTAATCATTATTCTTCAACCTCCTCCGTCGTACCCTACGAACGTCGTTCGTTGCCCCATACGTCGTCGTTCGTTGCCCCATACGTCGACGTCACTTTGGCAAGGGGACGTAATAAAAGCCTGCATGATATTCGCAAGCTTTATAAATTTTATTATGCTACTGTATATTCGGTGTCTGCACCACCAACTCTTAGGCCTAAAGCATCTCTGGCAGAATTCCTAATCTCCAGCTTATATTTTCCCGCCTCCAAATTAGGGACAATAAAATGCAGGGTTCGAGGCTCATTAATTCTAATTTGCCCAAGCTTCACCTCTTCGCCAGTTTCTTTATTGATAAAAGAAGATGCCAGAACCATACCATTGAGAACAGCTATATGGCTAAATAACCTATAGGTAGGGTGTAGTAGCGCATTAACTATTGAATTACATTCTTTTATAGTAAAGGAAAAAGTTTGTGATAATTCCAGAAAAACAGGAACTACTCTTCATGGATTGGCCTTCAACTTTTATCGTTGATCCATCCCTTATAGGCTATGCAGAATTATAGGATAAAAAAAAAGACATCCAATAGATTAGATGTCTTTCCGAGCCGTTGACGAGATTTGAACTCGTGACCTCTTCCTTACCAAGGAAGTGCTCTACCCCTGAGCTACAACGGCAATTGTATTTTTAATTTGAGCGGGAGACGAGGCTCGAACTCGCTACCTACAGCTTGGAAGGCTGTCGCTCTACCAGATGAGCTACTCCCGCGATTGCGATGCAAAGGTAAAAAGAAAATGATTTATTCCAAGGGTTATTTTGAGGCTTGGTGGTAGTAGTAAAATAAGCACTTGATAACTAGAATGTTTTTCATGAAAAAAAATGCTTTTTTTCTGAAATTAGTTGTCTATAGCTTGTTCTATGATGGTTTTTATTTCTTTTTCATGCTTTTCAATCTCCGAAACCAGGCGAAATTGATTCTTCGATCGTATTAGATTGTGGTCGAAATATTGAATTTTATAGTAGATATCATTATTTAGATAGTCCGTAAGAAATCGCAGCCCCATAATAAAGGTTATATATTTTACTCCAAAGTAAATATTGTCTTTTTCTTCTTTAGTCATTATATCTTTAAGTTCAGAGATATATCCTTTACAAAGCGATTCAAATAGATCGAGATGAAAATGAACGCTTTCTAAATGCACTTCATCTTCAGCGGACAATGAGCAAAAAGTTCTTGCCATATCACCAAAATCCCACAGTAAGTTTCCTGGCATTAAGGTGTCTAAGTCAATTACGGCTTTAGCTTTTTTGCTATCTATATCAAATAAAACATTGCTTATTTTGGTGTCATTATGAGTAATTCTTGTAGGAATAAGATTTAATAACTTTTCCATTTCAGTGGCATAATGTTTTTTTGATTGGGCAAAGCTAATTTGTTTCTTTGCTCTTTTTATTCTTGTGTTATTGTTTTTTTCTAAAGCAGAATTGAATTCTTGAAATCTAAAGTTTAGATTGTGGAAATTAGGAATAGGGCATTTAATTTTTTTCTGATCAACGTTTATCAATGCTTTTTGAAAAAGAGCATATTCCTTGCTTCCCTCAATAATCAACTCAGGAGAATCAGGAATTAAAGGGCTGTATGAATTGGGTATATAGTTAATTAGCCGCCAAGGAGTTTTTTCACTATCAAAGAAAATATATTGATTATCTTTTGTTGGATATATTCTTATAAAATAATGATCAGGGTAATCTTTATAAAAATGTTGAAGAGTTGGACTTATAGTTGCGATATTATGAGATATAAATTCGGGTTTACTAAATACAGTAGAATTTATTTTTTGTAGGACATAATTAATTTGTTTGTTTTTATTTTCTACTTCAACCAGAAATGAGTCATTAATATGGCCAGAGGTTAATTCTTTTGCTTGTATAAAGTTACCTTCAATTTTAAATTTGTTAAGAATATACTTTAAGTTCAAATCAGCAGGCATATTTTTGTTTTTTGAGAGATGTTAAAATAATGTATTTGGGTATTTTTTATTAGTAATGAGTTTTTGAACATTTTGTTTAACCTCTTGCAGATCCTCAGGAAATGTAAGACCAAACCATTTATCTTCAGATTTTAGTAATTTGATTTTAATATCGTCCTTATCTTTTATTTCAGAGATAGCATTAGGCAGATAAAACTCGTCTTGAGTTGGGTTTTGTATATTTTGCAGAAAAGATTGAAATTCATTTGTGAGTTTAGGTAGAATAGCTGGAGATAGTCCCCAAAAATTCATAGATACAATTTCTTTAGGATCCAGCGTTTGTTGCTGTTCGTTTAGTTTTCCAGTAATAGAATTTCCAGCTTTTATTATTTGCTTGTATTCTGTAATAGAGTTTATATGATTCTTTTTATCCAATTTGCAGATTCCTCTTGAAACACCTCCGTTTTTTGATAGCGTATCAATGAGTTTATATCCAGTAAGAAGAACTTCATTCTTTTTAATACTTTGTAAATTTTGAGCCATGCTTATAAATGCATTTCTACCATAAAAATCATCTGCATTTACCACAGCAAAGGGAGTTTCTAGTTTCGAAGCTGCACAAATTATAGCATGTCCTGTTCCCCATGGTTTTATTCTGTTGGTTAATAAATTATTCGCAAATGCAGGAATGTTGTTTTTATCTTGAAGAACGTAGTCGTAATCTATTATTTTTGGAAGGGTTGGTATTTTTTCAGAGGTGAAGAAATTAACCATCATAGGGTTGATTATAAAAAGAATTCTAGAGAAACCTGCTTCAATAGCGTCGAAAATTGTATAGTCAATAATGGATTGGTGGCTTGAATCAATGCTTTGTTTTTGTTTAAGAGCTTTATATCTTGTGCTTAGACCTGCGGCCATAATAACAAGAGTTATTTTGGTTTGAGAGTTCATATTTACCCATGTTACTTTAAAAGTTATTCTAAAATAACATGGGTAAAGACTTTTTTATTTAGAAAACTATAATGTTTTTAGTTTCTTCATATTCCTAAATAATAAGAATGTAAAGATTGCACATGCAACAAAATAGCTAATTGCATATGTTGGGTTTTCATATAAGATAAATCCTATACCAAATAGACATGAAAAGATTGCTACTGTACCCAGAATCATACAAAGTATTCCTGTTGGCACATCATAAGCAAGATCTTCTTCTTTTACCAAGGTTATATTTTCTTTTTCAGCTTGTTTAACAACTCTCTTCCATCCTGGGCCACCTGGGCGAATCTTTTTATAGAATGCTCTTAATTGTTCTTGGTCTGTTGGAGGAGTTAGAAATGTTACTAACAACCAACCTACAGTTGTTATTCCTACACCCAGTAATATTTCGGCATAATCCTTTAATTCTATTATGTGATTATTTTTTAATATCGCTAGAGTAATGGCTACTACAAAAGAGATAATCATACCTGCAATTTCGGTATAAGCATTAATTCTCCACCAAAACCAACGAAGAATATAAATTAAACCTGTTCCTGCCCCAATTTGCAATAGAATTTGAAAAGCTTGAAGAGCACTAGTTAATGTCAATGCAATAAACATTGAAAGAATTACAATAGATAAAGTTGCTATCTGACCCACTCTTACTTTTCTTTTTTCACTCGCTTTTTTGTCGATAAATCGAGTATACCAGTCATTTACAATATATGATGCTCCCCAGTTAATTTGAGAAGAAACTGTCGACATATAAGCTGCAATTAATGAAGCAACCACTAATCCTAAGAAACCTGAAGGTAGAAATTTTTCGAGCATAATAGGATAAGCGATGTCATTTGCAACAATATTCTTGCTTACTCCTTCTACTGCAGAATTTAATGATGCCAAATCAGGAAAAACGATTAAAGACGCAAGAGCTACAATAATCCATGCCCATGGACGAATTGCATAATGAAAGAAATTAAATAGAAGAGTTGCTTTGATGGCATGCTTTTCATTTTTTGCAGCTAACATTCGTTGTGCAATATAACCGCCCCCACCAGGTTCAGCCCCAGGATACCAAACACTCCACCACTGAACTGCTAGTGGAATTAAAAATAAGGTTAAAAGCATATCCCAATTGTTTAAATCGGGTACGATATCAAGTTTTGGAATTACATTTGGATGAGTCATTAAATTGTGTAAGCCTCCAACTTCGGGTGAAGTAACCACAAAGTATGCAGCTCCAACAGCACCAATCATAGCTATTACAAATTGAAAGAAATCGGTGAGTAGAATACTGGTTAATCCACCTGCCATACTATAAAATAGTACAATAACCGAAGTAATTAAAAGAGTATTTAAAGGGCTTAAATTAAGCATTACTCCTCCAATCTTTATCATCGCTAAAGAAACAGATGCAATAATTACAATATTGAAAAATGCACCTAAGTATATGGCCCTAAATCCACGAAGAAAAGAAGCTCCTTTACCACTATATCTTACCTCATAAAATTCTAAATCGGTGAGTGCTTTCGACCTATTCCATAGTTTCGCATATACAAAAACTGTAAGCATACCTGTTAAAAGAAAAGCCCACCAATTCCAGTTAGCAGCAACTCCACTCTCGCGGACAAGATTAGTGACTAGGTTTGGAGTATCGCAACTAAAAGTGGTTGCAACCATTGATATTCCGAGAACATACCAAGGCATACTTCTTCCGCTTAAGAAAAAGTTCACGGAGGATTCTCCTGCTTTTTTTGTTCCGATAAAACCTATCCAGAGCGATAGTATAAAAAAGACGATAATTACGCCCCAATCTAAGTAACTAAGTTCCATGATTATTGTGGTTTGTTAAAGAATATTCATTAAGTAGTTTTCTTGATGAGTACTTATTGTTAAGAAATAAAATTTAGGTTTTTGTGTCATCACTAAAAAATTTTGATTTACAATTTGTTCTCATATTAATTATACTTATTTTTAGTATCAATTTGCTAAAATACTAAACCTTTAGTATTCTTTGAATTTAAAAGATATCATTAACTCAGCAAACAGATGGAAGAAGATATTAGTAATTGTTTCGAAAAAATGGAAAAGATACCTCTTAAAGATGATGAAGAAGGTAAGGTTAATGCTACATTATTAAAATTTATTTCTCCTAATAACAATAATAAAGCAGTTCTTTATTTACATGGCTATTGTGATTATTTTTTTCATCAGCATGTTGCTAATAAGTTTTTGTCTAAAGGGTATGATTTCTATGCTCTTGAATTAAGGAAGTATGGACGCTCATGGGAAGAATATCAAAAATTCAATTATGTTGAAGATGTTCGTGAGTATTATGAAGAATTAGATTTTGCTATCAACTTGATTAGAGAAAGAGATCATCATGATTATGTTTTGTTTTATGCCCATTCTACTGGAGGCTTAATCGCATCTCTGTATTGTGAAGATCGTAAGAATGCAAATTTGATTGACGCCTTAATATTAAACAGCCCATTCTTTGAGTATTATTTGCCCGCATATTTAAAAATAGTTGTTTCTTTCTTTAGTTTTCTAGGTAAATATTTTCCGAATAAAATTCTTTCTTTAGACGATTTTATGGGAAAGGTGTATAGACAAAGCATACATGTTAATTATCATGGAGAGTGGAACTATAATGAAAAATATAAACCTTATAATGGAACTCCTGTGTATTTGGGTTGGGTGAGAGCAATTAGAAATGCTCACAGAAGGTTTCATAAAGGTCTTTCAATTCATATTCCTATCTTAGTTATGCATTCGGATAAATCTCAGATAAAGAAAAAGTGGAGTGATGATACTATGTATACTGACATTGTATTAAATGTTGCCCATATGAAAAAATACGCACACTTATTGGGTGATAATGTTAGCATTTACGAAGTTAGAGGAGGTATGCATGATTTGGCATTATCACAATCTTTGGTAAGAGACGATTTCTTCTTTAATTTATTTAAATGGCTAGATCAAGTGCAAAGAAAATAGTAAATACTACTTAACTTCTTGAATAAGCTCATTTAAATTTTCCAGAACCAATTTGGGTTGTGTCCATGGAATAAAATGATCTTCTTTGGGGAGGAATTCAATCTTAATTTCACTTCTAGATGGAAATTTTTCTTGTGCAAAATAGGCATTACCCATATTTACAAGTCTGTCTTTTTCTCCTTGAATAAGTATAGTTTTTGCTTTGATTTTAGAATAATTTTCTTGCATTTCAATTAATTGCTCTTTTAAGAAGTATATTTCTTTTGCAGCAACATACATAGATTGAGGGGTTATAAGCTTTCCGATTTTTGAAATTGCGAATCTTTGATACCATTTCCAACTTTCCAACCGAGGATCAATTGATGGGGCCATAAGTAGCATTGCTTCAATTTGGTTAGGGTAATCGATAGCCATTTTAACAGATATAGGTCCTCCAAGTGAATGCCCTGCTAGGATTATTGGACCACCTTTTTCTTTATCTAAGACAGAATGGATTAACTGAGCTTGTTCTGTTAAGCTTGGAAAAACGGTTCCTTCATTCGAACCTCCATAGCCCGGTCTGTCAACAGATATCAATAGAGCTTTTGACACAAGAGTCGAATCCTTGAAGAAATTTAAGTAGGCTTTTAATGAACCTGGAGCACCATGTATAAATAGAATTCTAGGTCCATCGCGATTTCCAGAAATAATATACCTTATATTATGGTATGCGGTTTTATGATTTTTTATTTCAGGGGTTGGTAAGTTTGTATTATTAAAGGTGTTGTTTATTTCTTTTTGAGTGATATCTTCACGAAATAAATGTCTTGAAAGAAATGATAAAGCACTAATGAGCATAATAATGATAATTAATAGTTTCCACCATCTTTGCTTTTTCCTTTTTTTCCTCTTTTTCATCTAATACAAGATTTCAAAGTTTTAGATGATACAGGTTTTATTATATAATTCTTGGTAGAAGACTTTTTCATTATCATCGTAATTTACAGGAACCTCAATAAGATGAACTCCTTTTGTATTCATGCAATGAGATAGCGTTTTTGGTAATTCTCCGGTTGATGTTATTTTATATCCGTGAGCACCATAAGCTTTTGCCAGATCCTGGAAATTTGGATTATCGAAATCAAGACCTTGGACAGTTAATCCTGTACCTGCTTGTTTCCATTTAATCATTCCAAAAGCTTTATCCACAAGAACAATAATGGTAAGATCTATATTATATCTTTTGGCTGTTTCAAGCTCTTGACCATTCATAAGAAATCCTCCATCACCACATATTGCAATCACAGGTTTGTCGGGATGCACTAATTTTGCAGCCATAGCAGAAGGTAGTCCTGCGCCCATAGTTGCCAGAGCATTATCCAAAAGAATGGTATTTGGGTTATGTGCTTTATAATGTCGTGCAAACCAGATTTTATACATACCATTATCAAGAGTTAATATTCCATCATCTGGCACTGCAGAGCGTATATCGCTAATTATTTTTTCTGGTGAATTTGGGAAATCGTTACTAGGGACACAATCAAATATATTTTTGTTTATCTCATCACGCATACGCTCAAAGTACTTGATGTCCCAATTTGGTGATTTATTAAGATACTTTGTAAGTCTGGAAATACTTGAAGATAATTTTCCTACCACTTCAAGTTGTGGGAAATAAACGTCATCAATTATGGCAGGGTAGTAATTTATATGAATCACTTGCTTATTATCTTTTTGATTCATTATAAAAGGAGGTTTCTCTACTACATCATGGCCAATGTTAATAATTAAATCACTTCTATCTAAAGCACAATGCAAATAGTCATGGGCACTTAAAGCAGCAGTTCCTAGGAAAGAGGGATGTCTTTCGTCGATAACACCTTTTCCCATTTGAGTTGTACAGAAGAATATACCTGTTTTGTTAAGTAGTTCTAAAAGCGAACCTCTTACTCTGTACCTATTTGCTCCCGAAGCAATTAATAAGATTGGGAATTTTGCTTTGTGAATTAAATCTGCAGCTTTTTTTATGAAAATTTCGTCTGCTCTTGCATATTGTGGAGGATTGATAGGCAAAGGTGTTCTATTTGTTTCTTCACTTGCGACATCTTCTGGTAATTCAATATGGACAGGGCCGGGTTTTTCTCTCCTGGCTATTTTAAAGCTATTTCGTATTATAAATGGAATATGATTTGCGTCGATTACTGATTGCGTGGCTTTTGTAATTGGTTCCATCATCTGACATACGTCGACAATTTGGAAAAGCCCTTGTTTATTTTCGCGGATAGGTTTTTGTCCTGTAAGTAAGATCATAGGGAAGCCGCCTAATAATGAGTAGGTGGCTGGAGTTACAAGATTTGTTGCTCCAGGACCTAATGTTGAAAGACAAACTCCTGGTTTTCCACTTAATCGTCCGTAAGTAGCTGCCATAAAACCTGCTGCTTGTTCATGGCGAGTGATGATTAGTTTTATTTTTTTTGATTTGAAGATAGAGTCAATAATATCTAGATTTTCTTCTCCTGGTAGGCCAAATATATATTTTACCCCTTCGTTTTCTAATGATTTAATGAAAAGATCACTGGCTTTCATATATTATTAAGTTTGGTAGTTAAAATATGGATTCCAAGCCTAAATATAGTTAAAATCAGTGGATTATGTGTTTGTTTTCTGTTTTAAAATCTTCTTTTCTATATTTATAGGGCTAAGAAAGTGTTGCTGTTTATGCTTTCTGAATTATTTATTTGATAAGAGCTATATAATTTCTTTTTTAAATTTTTTCTGGCTCGGGTTAATTGTGATTTACTTGTATTAACAGAGATATTTAGTTTTTCTCCTATTTCTTTATGAGAGTGACCTTCGAAAACATTTAGCAGTAAAACTTTTTGATGGCCTTTAGGGAGAAGATGTATAATTGATAATAGTTCTTTGATACTTAGGTTTGAGATAGCATCATTATCGCAATAATAAGAAGTGTTGGTGTAGGTTTCTAATTCTTTAAAAGGAATTTGCTTTTTTTTATAATAGTTTAGTGCTGAGTTTACCATTATTCTTCGAATCCATCCTTCAAAAGAACCCTCATGTCTGAAGTACTTCAGATAGGAAAATATTTTTATAAATCCTTCCTGTAATAGATCTGGAATATCAGATTTGTTTTTTGCCATTTTCATACAAACCCCATACATTTTATTGGCATATTTTTTATAAAGCAGACTTTGGGCAGTAGAATTTCCTTTTATGCATTCTTCAATTAAGTTTTTCTCATGATTAGGGTCTTCGTTTTGCAGAAAAGTTTTCATTGTTTCGGGGGTTTTATTTCTTAACAATTTGGTTTCGACAATTCGAAAGTAATTGATAAATGTATTCTTCTTGCTTTTTCGACTTCTAAAACACTTCTACAAAAGCTAAAAAACTATTAAAAAATATACTACAAAAAGGAGAGGGTAGAGGTTAGTGTGTTTGATATACAGATTGTTATGATTTGGCATGCTTCTACAATTAAAAATAAATTGTTTTCAACAGTTAAATCATTAAATTCTTTTGACTACAGATGTTTTTTGTGTGGCTAAGTTTTATATTAAATGCTTTTTAAGAAGTCGCTAATATTATCATTTGTTTCCAGTTGAAGTTTCTTTCTTAGCCTGTACCTTCCCATTTCTACCGATTTTATTGAGGTGCCTTTTAAGGATGCAATTTCTTTGGTTGACAAATCTAGGCGAAGGAATGCACAAAGTTGTTTTTCTTTTTTTGTAAGGTCTGGGAATTTAGTATGTAGTTTTTTGAAGAATGCTTCATGAACAGCATTTATTTTTTCTTCTAGAACTTGTAATTCATTGTTTATTTGTAAATGAATTGACAGAGAGTTATTAATATTTTTAATTTTATTTTCTTTTTCGCTTTCAATACATTTTTTTAATTCTTTAATATCTTTTTGAATTTGATTTAAGAAGTTGTTTTTTTGAGCAATATGTAGTGCAAATTCTGTTAGATCTTTATTTTTCTTTTCAAGTTCGCTTTCCATAATTGATTGTTGAGTTTTATGCAAAGCTTCTTTTTTTTGAATCAGCCTTTTATTGGTGGTATTTCTTCTTTTAAGTCTTAGGATTATTAAGGTTGTGCATACAACTATTATAATTATTGCAATTACTAAGAATAATTGTTTGTATCTGGCAATAGATTGGTTGCGTTTCAGCAAGGAGTTTTCTTTTTCTTTAATAGTTAATTCCTTCTGTTTTTCGATAAAAGCAAAACGGGCTTGTATTTCATCAATTTGTTTACTCTTTTCCATTAAATTCAAGGAATCACTAATAGATTGAATATTTTTTTGGATCAAAAGTGCTTGAGGGTAATTTTCTGTAGTCTCTTCAATTTTCTCTTTTGTCTTTAGTGTCTCTAATATAATTACTAAGTTTTTAGATTTTCGAGCCAATTGAATTGCATTAGAAATAGTTTGTTTTGCTTTGTTATATTTTTTCTCAAGGAAATATGATTCTGAGATATATGTTAGAATTTCCGCTTGCTTACTTAATAGATTTGTGTTTTTTATTAAGGTTAAACTTTGGTCAAAGAATGTTCGTGAAATTCTGCTTTGTTTTTTCTTGAGGTATAAGACTCCTATGTTTCTGAGGTTTGTAGATTCTCTTGAGTTAAGATTATGTCTTTTATGTATTTCTAATGATGAATTATATAATTCAAGTGCATGGTCGAAGTGTTTTTTTCTTGCTTCAATTTCTCCAAGATTGTTTAATGAGCTGGCTATACCTATAGAGTCGTTGATTTCTTGCCTAATACTCAATGATTTATTGCAATAGGCTTCGGCAGTAGTTAGGTTTTTATTTTGAAAGTATATTTTACTAATGTTATTGTATGCGTTTGCAATATCTTTGAGCTTATCTAATTTTCTTGCAATTCTTAGCGATTTCTTAAAGTAGTTTAAAGCGAGGTCTAAATCATACTTATTATTATAGTATAGTTCGCCAAGTTGATTGTATGTTATAATTAATTCGTTTTCGTTTTTATTTTCCTCATTAATTTTAATACTAATAAGATAGAAGTTTATAGCTGTTTGAACTTGATTTAGGCTTGTATATATTTCGCCAAGTATTCTGCTGCCTCTTGCATATTCATTCTCTGATTTATTTTTATTTGCTAGCGTAATTCCTTTTTTACAATATAATATTGCTTTTTTAGGGTCTTTGTTTTTGGTGTTTTCTGCAAGAGATATTAAATCTGATGGATTATTATTGAGCTTTATGTTGATGCTTGTGGTTTCTATGTCTTGTGGTTTCTCTTTTGAGGCTATAGTCCATAGAGGCAGAAGTAGTAGAATGATTATATAGTTGAATTTAAAGCCCATTTAAAAAAAATTTCAAAATCTTCTTTGAATTATTTTCTCTTAAAAAGAATATTTGCTGTACTCGATTATAGAGTAATATCTAAACAAAAAGAGGTTGATATAGCATCAACCTCTTTTTCTATATAAGTTATGATTTTAATCTTTTTGAATTAGGCAAACTGCCTGAGCAGAGACCCCTTCTTCGCGTCCTTCAAAACCTAAGTGCTCTGTTGTAGTAGCTTTAACTGAAACATCTTCAAGCGGAAGGCTCATTACATCTGCAAGTGTTTGTTTCATTAAGTTAATATAAGGCGCTATCTTTGGTTGCTGCAAAGCAATGGTAGCATCAATATTTGATATTTCCCATCCTTCGTTTTTTAGCATGTTGATTACTTTGCGTAACAAAATTTTGCTGTCTATCCCTTTATATTTAGGATCTTTATCAGAAAAGTGAAACCCAATATCACGTAAATTTGCTGCGCCAAGTAATGCATCACAAATGGCATGTATAAGAACGTCTGCATCGGAGTGACCTTTTGCTCCTTTTATATGCTCAATCTTTATTCCGCCAAGCCAAAAATCTTTACCTTCTACCAATTGGTGAACATCATAACCTAAACCTACCTTTATCTTCATAAAATTGAACTTGTGTTATTTAGGAAGATTGAAAACCAATGAGAAACGAACTGTGTTTTCTAATGGGTTTTGTTGGTTTTGAGGTATTAGATATGAGAAATTGATATCTAGGATATTATATTTAAGACCAGCTCCTAAAGTGAAATATTTTCTATTTCCTTTATCTTTAGATTCATAGAAATATCCCCCTCTTAGTGCAAAGACATTATTGTAGAGATATTCTACACCAAACGAAGTAGTTACTTCTGATATTTTTTCAGAAAAGCCACCTGGAGCTTTATAAAATGACTGTAGCATACCTTCTACAACAGAAATATCTGAAGCTAAATATTTATATCGATCTTCTGGATTTGCAGAATGATCTGGAGTAGGAACCATAAGCTTGTTAAAGTCAACCATAAATGACAATCTATTGTAGTCATCTAAATCTAAACTAACTCTTGGTCCAATCCTGAAGTTAGCAGGTAGAAAGTATTTGTCATTATTTCTTTCGCTATAAGATATTTTATTACCCATATTTGATAATTGCAAACCCCATGCAAATTCACCAGGAAGATTAAATAAGGTTATATCATTTTGGTAATAAACTCCTAAGTCAGCAGCAACAGCATTACCTGCTTTACTGTCGTTTTGCTGATCTGCTTGCCCTTGTGTAAGGTTAGAATTTATGTATTTGAACGAAATTGATCCTGACCAATGATCTGTGAATTTTCGTGCATAAGCAAGAGTAAATGCAAATTCAGCTGGTCGGTATGTTCCATTAACAATTCCTCCAGCAGAAGTAAATACTATGTCTCCTAATGAGAAATATGTTAATGAAGCAGCAACAGTTGACATATCGTCAATTCTATAGTAGCCACTTAAGTAAAAAAGGTTAATGTCATTAACCAGTTTACGTAACCATGGGGTATAAGAAATATCTAGTCCAGCCTTATCTTCGATAAAGGCATATTTTGCAGCATTATAATACATTGATCCTGCATCGGGGCTAGAAGCAACTCCTGCATCTCCCATAGAACCTCCTCTAGCATCAGGTGAGATTGTTAGAAATGGTGTTGCAGTTGAAATAACTTTGCTACCACTTTGCCCGGTTGGATTCTTATCCTGACATTTAGCTGATTCGAAGAAGAATAATGCAATTATTGCTGCTAATGCAATTTTTAAATTTTTCATAAAGATCCTAAGTTTATTTATGAATATTAATGCGAACGTTTTTTATTGATTAATATTTTCCAGTTTTTTTACCTATCATTCGGTCTTTGAATAAGTAATTTTTGGCTTCGTACGCATTCATTTCCTTTACTATCCGACATTTTTATACGGATAAGGTACAAGCCTCCTGGAACCGGAATTCCAGAATTGTTTTGTCCGTTCCATGTTAAGTCGTCGAATTTACGTTCAGAAATTAAATACTCCTTTTCGTTATTATATACTCGTTTTCCAAGAATGTCAAATATATTAATTTCTATTGAATAATTTCCAGAATCTTGATTATGATATAAGTGAAATTTTGTTTCCCCGTTACTTGGGTTCGGATAGGCATATAATGTTTCTATGTTTAATAACCTATTCTTGTTCACTTCAAATTGATAAGATTTTGTACTTAAATTCCCATTGTTGTCGTATGCCTTAATCTTAATAGAATGAGTGCCATCCGAAAGAGAATTCTCTGTTTGATATGTTGCACAACCCGATTTGTAACTATCGATTGTAGGTACAAAATAAGGATTTATATTTTTGCTTTTATCTTCTTTTCCGTCGATAGTTATTGATAAATATTTACCAAGTTCTTTTTCCGAAAAATCGATTCCATCATCATCTTTAAAGTCGATTATGAATAATGGTTTGTTTGAGCAATATTTTGGTAAAACTTCAGAGCGTTTGTCGATATGTAATTTTATTTCTGGGCCTTGATTGATGGAAAAGCTTTCTGACTGATCAATTTTTAACTTAGAAAAGCTACCAATTGCCCTTTGTTTGCTTGTGGTATCAACAGCGTTCATGGATAACTTTGAAAGCAGTTTCCCTTTATTGCATTTTCCAGGAATTTTTAAAGTAATTTCAAACTTGCCATTTTTAACACTTACTTTTCCTGCATTCAGTATTTGTTCTTGAATATTAAATGAAGTAGTTGCTCTTTTTTCAGGTAAAGTCTTTATTTGAACTGGTTGATCGTAAATCTTATAATTTAAGATCCCATTAAAGTTTTGTATTTGTTGGTTGTCTTTATCTGTAATTTCTCCTTTAATGGTAATGAGATCTTCAGTTTTTAATTCAATTGTATTTGAGCAATCTATATTATTTATGGATGTTGCAGCGATTTGTAATTTAGGGTAATTTAATTTTAATGCAGGGTCGCCAATCAAAACAAAAAGCAAATTACTTGAAGGGTGTTCTTTTTTTCCTCCATAAAATAAATCGCCTATACGAATGTCTGATCCGTCATTATGATGGTTTAAGAAAGTTTCAAACATTCCTAAAGCCATATTCTGATTGTCGTATGGTATTGTCGATCGTGTGGTTGTTATAAGAGCTATAGCTCCGCCTTTAGGACTTAAGAAAGTTAACTCTCCTGCAGAATTTCTATTAGGATCATCGAATCTGCAAAACTCACAAGTTGCAGTAAAGAAAATAGGGAGTTTATTTATGTTTCTTAGATTGTTTATTGTAGGAATTGTAAATAGTTCTTCATCCGTGAAACCTGTAGCTCCTCCATGTCCGGTATAGCAAAAGAATAAAGAACCATTCTGCAATGCATTTTCTAAACCTTTAGATGCCGATGGAGCAATATGTTTGTTTAGGGTATTTACAATAAGAGGGTATGCTTGTAAATAAATTTTGCTGTAATTAATGTTAGTATTTTTCTCTTCAATTTTTTTAATCAAACTTTCACTAAGTCTTAAATACTGATTTCCTGCTTCATTGTCACAGGCAAAAATAAATTGATTGTTCCAGCTTTGATCACCTTTAAATGCAGATTCAGCATATGCAATAATTTTATCAACAGCATTTTTTGCTTCTAATTCTGTTTTGACAGGAATACGCCCCAATTTTAAACTGACATTTTTACTGGAAAAAGAATCCGTTTCGTCCATAATAGCGAAAAAGTCATCACTAGCAAAACCCGAATTATCTAAACGTGTTATATCTTGCTCGTAAGTGGGGACAAAATTCTGATTTAAGTTAAGTCGGTTTTTATAATCAAAGCTAGCATCTCCAAAGAATAGAGCATAAAAAGGACGTTCTTTCTTTAAATGATTTGATTTTAAAAAATCTCTAAGTGCGATAGGATCTGGTTTTCCCCCAGCAAATTCATTGTATACTTGATCTATTGTGATGACCTTTACGGATAAAACATCGTTTTGTGAATGAAATTCAGCTAGTCTTAAGGCCTGGTCTTTAAATTTCTTATGAGTAATAATGAAATAATCTGTAATTGGAAGTCCATGTAGATCTTGGTTTATTACTTTTTCTTGAAATTCTGCTTTTGGTAAATCTTTGTCAAGAAAAGCATAGTATTTTTTAGATCTGCTGTAAAAGGAATTAAATTCGGTTTCTAAAGATACCTCATTTGTTTTGTATTTCAGTTGTGATACAGTATCTAGAGATGATACTTCCCAAATTTTGGCTTCCTTATTTAAGTTTTGTATCTTATACTTTGTCCATTTTTTTGGGTTTCCTGCAAAAGAGTAGTTGAACTCTAAGTTGTTTTTATAAGAGAGTTTGTTTATGGATTGAAGGCTTATATGTTCGAGAGAAATAGTACAATCTTGATCCCCTACCAATTCAAATTTAATATTTGCTTCATTTGATTTTGTAACAAAGGATACATCAGTTTTAAAGGAGTTGCCTAATTTGGATTTCTTATAAAATATCTGAATAGTGCTTATATCTAGTTTTTGTTCTCCATTTATAGTGATTTGAAAGTCTATGTCTTTACTTGAAATAGCCATACCTTCAAAATGTAATACTGCTTTAGTATTGCTAGATATGTTATTACTTTTAAACTTAAATTCAGCACTTGGATTTTTAGGGGTAATTGGATACTTTGAATATCCTCTTCTGCCGGCAAAAACTAATGGAATATCGTCCATGCAAATCACCTCAAAATTTGTATACTGTTTTAAGGTAATCTCAGTTTTTTTATCGGAGTTGTCAATCAGCTTAATCTCCTTTGGAGCAATGTTTTTATTTACACATACAAATACGAATGATGAATCGGTATAGTTGTTCTTCTTAAACGTAATAAGATTCTCTTTTTCGTCATAATATTCCTTATCAGCACCCTCTGTGAAGAATATAAGATTGTCTTGTTCTTGTATTTTATCGCTTTGTACAGACCACGAAATTGGTAGTTGGATGAGATCTTTTGGTCGGTTTGTGTTTATAGTTTCCTCTAATGTTCCGCATGGGTAAGAGAAAAGATGAATTTCTTTTTTTGATGTTTTGTTTAAATCGATTCCTATATCTTTTAGAAGCTCTCCTGGAATTTTGTATATACCCCTCTTAAATACTTTGAATTTATACCAATCTCCTTCATTCATTACAGAGTTTTTGGCAAAATATTCTTGACTTTTATTTTCTTGGGCATTTATAGCTCCATTAAATAGTAAAATAAAGAATGATAATAGAGTAAAATATCTTTTCATAGAGGGGTGATTTCTTATAAATTAATATTTTGGTATTTGTCCCAATTAATATTTTAAAAGCAAAAAGATTCTAAAAATATCTTCTTAAAATCTTTTTGCTATTTTATTTTAATGTGCAATAATCAGCTTGTTTTGACCCGAGGTAACTTTTCCGTTATTCTTGTTTTTTGCCTCAACTTTGTAAATATAGACTCCATTAGATAATAAGGTGCTATTACTACTCTCAGATGTGTTCCAAGTTATTACAGGGGTGGAAAATCCTTCAGTAATAATATCCTTTTGGATTTTGTCGATTAACCTACCTGAAATATCAAAAATTTGTATTGTGATTTCAAGTGGTTGACCTGCTTGGTTATGATTGAAGAAAAATTGAGTTTGATTCTGAACAGGATTAGGGAAGTTAGAAACGTTAGACATAACAATGTTTTCTTGTTTCTTTACCTCGAATTCAATCGATTTTGTTGTTGAATTATTCAAAACATCCCAGATCTTAAGTTCAATTGTATGTTTACCTTCTCTTAAATCCTTAAAAGGATATTCTATTATCCCTTCTCTAAAACTATTAAGCTTAGTTTGATAGTAAGAGTTTAAAGTTATAGGCTTTTCAATTTTTCCGTCAATTATAGCACTTATGTCATGACCTATACCAGTTCCTGTAGCATTAATACCATTTTTATCAGATACTTCCGCAAAAAAGATAGGGTTTTCGTTTGTGATTCCTCCATGCTTAAAGCTTTTGTCGTTCATAAATAGCTCAACAGTAGGACCATCACTTTCGTCTTCAAAGTTGTCATTAAACCCGCCTACGACAATATCATTATTATAGCCTGTTGCATCTTGATTCTCGCTTTTTGCATAAAGTGAGATTTTTCCATTACCAAAATTGTAATCAATATCTTTTGGAGTTACAAAAGATAAAGAGAACTTACCGTCTTTAACCACACTTTTCCCATGATAGATATATGAGTTTTGGGTGTATATTGTTGTTGCAACATTATCGTTCTCACTACTTGTAATTATTTTTGATGGCTTATCGTATACTTTGACAAAAATTTCACCATTAAAATTAGGATCTATTTGATCGCCATCTGAAATTTCTCCTGTAAGATTGATTTTGGATAGGGCTTTTATAGTGTCATTTTGTAAAACAGTTTCTTTATCAGAGGATTCTGTTATACTAATATCTTTTCCGTTAATGGTATTGATTTTAGCAACTTTATCAGGATAAGAGAATTTCATAGCCGGATCGCCTATCAATAAAAATCTTCTACTGTTATTTGTGCCAGCTCCAGAGGTGTTTTTACCGATACTAAGAATCATTCCAATACCCATGGAAGTGTTTTTGTTTCCATGCAACAAGGAGTCGATTACAGTAGTATTTAATTGACTATTAGAACCATTGAAGGTTGCTCTAATTGTTGTGAAAAGAGCTGCAGCCCCACCGTTTGGATTGAGAAATACCAATTCGCCTGCAGATACTCTTTTTGGGTCGTCAAATCGACAAAATTCACAGGTAGCAGTTATAAAGATTGGCATTTTATATTTATTATTCCAGCTTTGAATATCTGAAACCTCTAGTATTCTACGTTCCGACCAACCTACTTCACCTCCATGCCCAGAGTAATTTACAATTGTAGTCCCTTTTTCAATAGCCATATTTAAGGCTTTGTTGGTTTCTGGAGACCTCATTCCATTTGGAGTTGCTTCTAAATTGAAGGTGTTTAGGTATATTTTTTGAATATTAAACCTTTGGTGTTTGTTTTCTATAACTCTAGCAACCCTTTGAGCATCATTTAAATGCATGTTGGCTTGTCTGTCGTCACATACTAATGTTACATTGTTTTTCCATTCACCAGCATTGTTATCACTGTAGGTAATGTATCGAATAACCTTATCAACGGCATTTTTTGCTTGTGTTAGATTAAGAACTGGAAATCTTCCAATACCAATATCTAAGCTGCCAGAAAAAATGCTACCACCTTCATTTTCATCAAGGAGACCATAAAAATCGTCAGTAGCAATGTTTTCTACTAAGTCAAGAGTGTCGAAGGATGGGTCTTCCCAGGTAGGAATAAGATCTTGGTTATCGCCCATAACATTTCTTGTATCATATGACGCATCCCCAAAAAGAAGTAAATATTTAAATTTCCCTTTTTCTTGAGAGCTGGTATATAGCATTCGGCAAAAGTTTCTGATAGCAGAAATATCTTTTCTTCCACTCGAAAACTCATTATAGATTTCTTGTGGTGTGGTAACATATATTTTTAGGCCAGAATGAGTTTTGTGAAAGTTTGCCAATCTTTCAGCCTCATTGTAGAAATCTGGATAAACAATCATAAGATAATCGATGTCTCTTACGCCATGCAAATTTTGATTGTTTATTTTTCCATGGAGATTTACAGTTTTAACATCTTTGTCTTGGAACATTATAAATTTTTCTACATCCTTGTTCGGATAGCGGAAATATTTTATCCCGTCTTTTATTTGAAGATTAATGTTTTTCGTATCAAAAGGATCTGTAATACTCCATACATTAAAAGAAGAGTTGTCGGTAAACTGATATTCAGTTATATTATTCTCTGCTATTTTAAATGGATAAGAAAATATGTCTTGTTGATTACTGTATTTTAGACTTCTATATGAATTAATTGCCACAGATTGAATATAACCTTTTGCATTTGATGTTGACGGCGAAAATTTTATATTAATATTTGCTGAAGGAGTATTAGATTTTGTGTTTTTTCGAATGATATAACCTTTAGCTTTAGGAGGCTTTGCACTCGAAGTTATGTTTGCGAGAAAATTATCGTTTAGCTTTACGGAAAAGTAATCGCCGTCTTGAGTTCCTGCAATTCGGATAACAACATCCATAGGATCCTCAATCACCCTATTATTAAGGTCAAAATTGTAATCGATTGTTTTGTTTGAATAATCTAACTTTTCACTAAAGTACTGTCTTCCTGAACCAATTAAGTTGTATTTTGCATCTTGAGTGTAGTGGTAATCAAGAAATTTACTGGTGGTAGTAGTAGGAGCCTCATTATTATTTTCTGCGTTGCTTAATCGCTTTCCTTTCGTGTTACTTATTTTTATAAAGTAATAAGTCTGATTATCTAAATAATTGTATTCATGTGTAAATAGCTCTCTACTATTATCAAAAATTATTTTGTCAGGTCCTTCTCCGTAAAATAAGAAATAATCGCTGGAATTAAAAGAACCTTCATTTTTTGAGATCTTCAAAGGTACCTCTTGTAGATCTGTATATTTAAGCTTATTATTTGCCTCGGGGAGTAAACCACCTGACAAACCATAAAGTTTGATTTTAGAAGCATCTATTTGATTAATATCTATTCCTAAATTTTTTAAGTCATCTCCTGTGACCTTATAAATTCCCGACTCGCTGATTGCAATTTTGTAAATATCACCATCATTTAATACTGATTTTGTTGGCCATGCGAGGGTGCTTTTTTTTGTGCTTTCGGGTTCTTCTAGAGGAAAATAATTTATAGAAAAGTCTTTTAGTATGTTTATACTGTCCTTGTTGTCGGATAAAGCATATGGAAAAACACTAATATCTAAGATGCTGATATCTCTACTTCTACTTGTGGAGGAGTTAAAGAAGAATTTTTTACCTAGAATATTGTTGATTACTTCTGGAGAGACTTCCTTCTTTGATATTTTTTCTGTGCTAATAACATTGAATTTAACAGAGAAGTTGTTTGCCTCGCTTTTTATAGGAATACTCTTTGTAAAGTAGCCATTTGCATTTTCAAATGTCCATTTTGAATTTTCTTTATTCCATTCTATATTAAACTCTAAAGAGTCATTAGGGTAGGTGACTGCAAAGCTAAGTTGACAGCCAAAACAAAACAGCAGAATTAAGTAAAAAGATGAGGCAATCCTAGAACTTCTTTTCATGAATCTTTAATTTTGGTTTAGTTACTGGAAACGATTTACTTTCTCAATATATTTCTTCCTTAGACTGAAAAAAATTCCAGTTAAAGCAAGAAAAAATACAAAAACCAAATATCCCCATAAATTATCTGAAAAGAAATACTCTTACATCTAAGAAGAGCATTATATAACCCTTGAAAAACAAAAGTACTATTAATTTGATTTTATACAAATAAAAATATCGTTTTAATTGAGAGTTTTGACTTTTTTTAGGTTTTTTGCGAGAAATAAAAGCGTTTGTTTTTCGTTTTGACGTACGACACATTGTATGTAATTAGATGCATTCTTTTTATATAAAGTTGGATCTTTATCCAATTAAAATTGATGAAATATGGCATATTGCTGTGCCCATTACATTTTATCTCTTTTGAATGAGTCTAAATAATGCTTGTGTTAATTTGCATAATGACCAAAAAAACAAATCGGACTTTTTTTATGTTTTTTGGAATGTTTTAATTTTGATAATGGGTGTTAATAGGATCGTCAGTATTTATGCTTTATAAGTATATTTCTGATTTGTCTTTCAGGAAAGGTTTTGGTCTTCTCAATATTCCTTTCTTTTTATCTATTTCATTGTTTGTCATTCATTTAAAATATACCTAAAAAAAGGGGTTCGTAAAGAGATTTATTTTTCTACATTTCATATCCTAACAGTATAGTTGGGTTTTGTTTTGGACTTTTACAGGTTTGTTGTATATTGTTTTTCGAAAATAAAAAATTGAAAAAAAAATATGAATTCGATTTGTAAAGTTTAAAGGGTGTTATCTGGCTGAGTATTTTGGCATAAGAGTGTAACTTTTTTTTTAATAGTCATTTAGGTAAATTAAAAAAATGGTTGTATCATTGTGTTGATAAAAAATCAGAACCAATGTTGATGACAAGGAAGTTTTTATCTATCGTTATGGCGTTTTTCCTTGGGTTGGTTTCCAAAGAAATTTTTGCTCAGGACCCAGGATTTTCACAGTTTTACTCTAATCCACTCTATTTAAATCCAGCTTTTGCAGGATCTGTAGAGTGCGGCAGGTTGGTATTTAATTACCGTAACCAATGGCCAGAGATTAGTAATGGATTTGTTACTTACAGTGCATCTTATGATCAGAACTTAGAATCTATTAATAGTGGATTCGGATTAAGTTTTATGAGTGATGATGCAGGGCAAGGAGTATTTCGTAAAACTTTTATTAATGGGTTCTACGCATACCAGGTTCAATTGAGCAATTCTCTTTCTTTAAGAATGGGACTAGGGGCAACTTATTTACAACGTAAATTGGATGCTAGTAAACTTGTTTTTATGGATATGTATGATCCAGCAAATAAGTTTGGTCCTTCTACTAAACAAACAAATGAAGATTTTTCGCAATATTCAGATGTTGGGGTAGTAGATTTTTCTTTCGGAGCAGTATTTGCTAATGAAGACAAGTTTTTTGGTGGATTCGCTGTTCACCACTTGGCAGAACCTTCTGTTCAGATGATCAATGTTGATGGATCTGCAAAATTACCTCGTAAGTATTCGGTTCACGGAGGATTGAATATGAATTTATCGGGAGGTGGTCTTGGAAATATTTATGACCAAGATTTAGTTTTGCAACCTAACATTCTTTATCAACAACAGGGTGACTTCAAACAATTGAATTTTGGGGCTTATCTTAGTCAGAGTTTCTTAGCTTTTGGATCATGGTTCCGTTGGAACTTCAATAATCCTGATGCATTAGTACTTCTAGTAGGTGTTAAGCACAAAGGATTAAGATTCGGTTATAGCTATGATTTAACACTGTCAAAGTTAGGTGCTAAATCTGGAGGTGCGCATGAAATATCTTTGGCGGCCGACTTCTGCTTGTTCAAGGAACAGGCGAGAAGGAGAATTAAAGCAATTAAATCACCGCGCTTTTAGTTTTTAAGTTTATATTTGCAATCGAAGAAATAAAAACCAATCTAACATGATTAAAATCAGGAGACTTAATATTGCTATTCTGTTCCTGGCCGGCATTGCGTTGTGCTCATGTAAAAAAAAGCCTAAGTCAGCGACTACAGGCTGGGAGTACAACAATCCGAAAAACGGTGGTTTCGAGGTTACAGAAAATCGTGAGCAGATTACACCTCCCAATATGGTATTTATAGAAGGGGGTACATTTGTAATGGGTGCGACTCAGGAAGATGTAATGTTTGACTGGAATAATATTCCTAGAAGAGCTACTGTTTCTTCATTTTATATGGATGAAACAGAGGTAAGTAATTTGGATTACCTTGAATACATATACTGGTTAAGTAGAGTATTCGGGGAGGATTACCCAAAAGTTGTGCAGAATGCTTTACCAGATACTTTGGTTTGGCGTCAGCGCTTAGCTTACAATGAGCCTTTGGTGGAAAATTATTTCCGCCATCCGGCATATCATGATTATCCAGTAGTAGGTGTTACTTGGCTACAAGCTAATGAATATGCTAGCTGGAGAACTGATCGTGTGAATGAATTGCTTTTGATTGAAGAAGGAATCCTTGATTTGGATCCTGATCAAAAGAATGAAAACAACTATAATACTGAAGCATATCTTGCTGGACAGTATGAAGGTTTGGTAAAAGAGGGTAAGAAAAACCTAAATCCTAATGGAGAAGGTACTCGTCATGTGAATTTCTCTGACGGTATTCTACTTCCTAAGTTTAGACTTCCTACTGAAGCAGAGTGGGAATATGCAGCTTTAGGATTAATTGGTAATACCCTTTATGAAAGAGTAGTTGAAAGAAGAAAATATCCATGGAATGGTCAAACCATCCGTACCGATGAGCGAAAGTATGAAGGAAGTTTCCTTGCAAACTTTAAGCGTGGTAGAGGTGATTATATGGGAGTTGCTGGTAATTTGAACGATTTTGCTTCAATTCCTGCACCTGTAGGTTCTTACTGGCCAAATGATTACGGTCTATATAATATGGCTGGTAACGTTAGTGAATGGGTATTGGATGTTTATCGTCCTCTTTCTTTTGAAGATGAAGATGATTTAAATCCTTTCCGTGGTAATACATTTACCAATGTTGCGAAAGATGAGCAAGGTTACATCATGGAAAAAGATAGCTTAGGTCGTATCACTCACGAAAATGTTACTGCTGAAGAATCCGCTCACAGAAAGAACTATCGTAGAGCTGACAATATTAACTATCTTGATGGTGACTTACAATCATTGGTTAATGCTAACGAATGGCAAAATCAAGCAGAAGAAAAATCTGCTACCAAAGATATGTATGCTTATGGAGAGACTTCTTTAATTAGTGATAAGTCTCGTGTATACAAAGGTGGTTCATGGAATGATGACGCTTATTATTTAAGCCCTTCTGTTCGTCGTTTCTTGAACGAGGATGAAGCTGCTTCTACTATTGGATTCCGTTGCGCTATGTCTAGAGTAGGTACTTCTGTACCAGATCCAAAGAAAGCAAGAGCTCGTAAATAGAAATTATTTTCTCAACCATAATACAAAACCCCGTTTCTGAAAAAGAAACGGGGTTTTTTTATCTTTGCCTCTATGAAAGTATTGGATCAATTATATGCACATTTCCTTAAAAATGGTCGTATCGATACCGACTCAAGGAAGATACAGAGGAATTCTATATTTTTTGCCTTAAAAGGGGAGGCTTTTGATGGTAATCTATTTGCAAAAAAGGCTTTGGAATCCGGAGCCTCATTTGCTGTAGTTGATGATCCTAAGGTAGCAGACAATCCTAGATGCATATTGGTTGATGATGTATTGTTTTTTCTTCAACAATTTGCAAATTATCATCGTCGGCAGTTTGATATTCCTGTTATTTCTATTACTGGAACGAATGGTAAAACTACTACTAAGGAATTGATTTCGTCTGTATTAAGTCAAGCTTTTCGGGTAACTTTTACTCAAGGTAATTTTAATAATCATATTGGTGTTCCTTTAACTTTATTATCTATATCGAAAGAAACTGAAATTGCAATTATTGAAATGGGAGCAAATCATATGGGGGAAATTGCTGCATTATGTAGAATTGCTGAACCTACCATGGGTTTAATTACAAACGTTGGTAGTGCCCATCTTGAAGGCTTTGGAAGTTTTGAAAATGTTATAAAAACAAAAACTGAAATGTATCGATATATAAAATCGGTTCAAGGAAAAGTTTTTGTAAATCAGAATAACTCTATCTTATTTCCTTATACTGAAAAAATTGATCGAATTATTTATTCAAGTAATGAAGATCATCAAGCTGCTGTTGGTGGTGAAGTTTGTAATAAAATTGGAAACCTGCAATTGCTATTACATTTGAATAAAGAGACACAGTTGTGTAAAACTAATATTGTTGGCAACTATAATCTAGAGAATATTCTTGCAGCTTCTTGTGTTGCAAATTACTTGGGTTTAAATCTCAATCAAATCGTAAAAGGGATTGAATCTTATGTGCCTCAAAATAACCGTAGTCAGCTTTTAAAGCGTAATAATCATTTGATAATTCTCGATGCATATAATGCCAATCCAGTAAGTATGAAAGCTGCTGTTGATAATTTCTTCCATCAAGAATATAATCGAGGCTTATTAATTCTTGGAGATATGAAAGAATTGGGAGTGGAAAGTGATTTAGAGCATCGGAAATTATTGTCAGAAGTATCTTCTAAATCTAATATTGATGTTTTTGCTGTTGGTCCGGAAATGTTTAAGTTTCGAAATGAATTTTTCTTTGAGTTTTTTGAGAATGTTGATGATCTAATTACATTTCTAAAAGATGAATATAAATTTCAGAATGATTTGATTTTAGTAAAAGGATCGCGTGGCATTCAATTGGAGAAATGTATAGATAACTTTTAGAAGATATGGAAAGTCAGAAGTATAGGGTTTTGGGTTTAATGTCGGGAACTTCTTTAGATGGGCTTGATTTTGCTTTATGTACATTCGAGTATTCATTTGGTATATGGACTTTCAATTTGGAAAAAACAAATACCAAATCTTACGATTCTTTCTGGAAAGAAAAATTAAGTAATGCACATTTACTGACTTCCGACCAATTGTTTTGTTTGCATAAACAATATGGTAAATATTTGGGAGAGCAATGTACTGCTTTTCTGAAAAAAAATGCTTGTTGTGTTGATTTTATAGCTTCGCATGGGCATACTGTTTTCCACCAGCCTGAGGAAGGAATAAGCGTTCAAATTGGTGATGGATGTCAGGCAGCTATATCTAGCAATTTGCCATTTGTTTGTGATTTTCGTAAAAAAGATTTATGTCTTGAAGGGCAAGGAGCACCGCTAGTTCCTATTGGCGACAAATTACTGTTTTCAGATTTTACCTATTGCTTAAATATTGGAGGTATAGCAAATATTAGTTTCCCTTTTCAAGGAAAAAGAGTTGCTTATGATATTTGTGTTGCCAATATGGGATTAAATTATCTGTGTAATCAAATTCAACTTGATTATGATGAAAATGGTGCAATTGCATCAAATTCGATTGTGTCTCATAAATTGTGGAACCAATTAAATGCTCTTGATTATTTTAACTTGCCTTATCCGAAATCTTTGGGGCGAGAATGGTTTCAGCAGAATATTATACCTATTCTGAATCAAGATCGAAATTCTACTCAAGATCAAATTGCTACTTTTACAGACCATATTGCATATCAAATTGCAAAGCAACTAAACCAGAATGAAAATGATGAACTTCTTATAACTGGAGGCGGAGCTCATAATAAATTTCTTGTTTCCCGAATCAAGTATTATTCTCGAAATAAGATAGTAGTTCCAAGTTTGGATATAATCGATTTTAAAGAAGCTTTGGTTTTTGCTTTTCTTGGAGTGTTAAGATGGAGGAATGAGAATAATTGTTTATCGTCTGTAACCGGAGCTTTAAGAGATAATTGTGGAGGAGTAGTTTTCTTGCCGTAAATAAAGAATTGTATATCCTTTTATTGACATACTTATACCACTGTTTCCTTTCTTTATGCCCTGTTAATAAGGTACTGATTGTGCTTGGTTAAGCTAATCATAGGAGTAATCATAGCATCAAAACCTAGGAGGTATTCATCCAAAACCTAGGAGGTATTCATTCAAAACCTAGGAGGTATTCATTCAAAACCTAGGAGG
>JBGRQE010000032.1:0-35607 GCA_041725955.1 Bacteroidales bacterium | reverse complement strand
ACGGAGAAATGGCAGAGTGGTCGAATGCGGCGGTCTTGAAAACCGTTGAGGTGCGAGCCTCCGGGGGTTCGAATCCCTCTTTCTCCGCTTAGATACGGAGAAGTGTTGGAGAGTTGGCCGAGTGGTCGAAGGCGCACGCCTGGAAAGTGTGTAAACCCCACAAGGGTTTCGAGGGTTCGAATCCCTCACTCTCCGCAGAACACAAAAGATTTAGAGCCTTTTTAAGGCTCTTTTTTTATATCCCTAATTTCTGTAGAAAACCGGATTACGGATCCCGGATCACCTGCAAAAGTTGGGTCTGGGAATTTTTTTCATAAAAGAGACGCAATCATTGCGTGCTTTACTGTATTGAATTTATGTGTAGATCTTAATTGCCCCTCACTATCACTCTGACCCTTACCTTAAATCACTACCATTCCTACTTTTAAATTCCACGACATCTACCTTTAGTTGACTTTAAATCTCCTAGGTATTTGATGAAAACCTCCTAGGTATTTAGTAAAAACCTCCTAGGTATTTGATGAAAATCTCCTAGGTATTTGATGAAAATCTCCTAGGTATTTGATAGAAACCTCCTAGGTATTGGATAGGAATTCACTGTGTGTTGGGTGTTAATTCGTTGGGTGATAGAGTCTGTTCGGGTTTGTTCGGGGTTTGTTCAAATAAGTGTGTCAAATAAACTAGAATTTAGATACCTAGATCCTAAAGCTTCAAACAAAGATATTTATTCTTTTAGATATTTTAGTTTTGACAATCGCGATAATGCTTTTGAGAATCTTTATGATGTTATCATGAGAGGTTTGGATAATGTGTCAGTAGAAAATATCACACATATCTTATATGCCATAACCTGAAATTTCAAATTGCTTTTGATATAGATTGTAATATTTTGCTCAATTAAAACGCTTTATAATAAGATGGGTCATTTGAGAGTTGGTTTTCTCAGGGAATGATCTTTCGATATTTTTGACAATATAATCTCTACTTGATAGATTTAATCACTGCTTGGAGGCTTTTGTGTGGCATAGGTTGGGCAATGCAATTAGGAGGTGATTTATTCTGTTAGGTTTTTTACGTTGGTTAATTGTTTAAATACTCTCTATCATGCCTATACTCTGTAATCGCGTTTTAAGCTTGGAAGAACTAAAAGAAGAATTTGCTGCATTTTATGGAAATGAACCTTTCCAAATGTATTTTTCTCCCGGAAGAGTAAATCTTATAGGAGAACATACAGACTATAATGGAGGTTATGTATTTCCGTGTGCCTTAACTTTGGGAACTTACTGTATAATTCGTGAAAATAACTCTGGTGTTTTCCGTTTTAGAACCCTAAACTATGATACCAATGAATTGATTGAAGTAGCTGTTGAAGATATAATGAGTCCTCTTCCCAATAAGTCATGGGTGAATTATCCTTTGGGAGTAATTGCTCAGTTTCAAAATCATGGATATAATTTAAAATCAGGTGCAGATATTTTAATTTATGGAAATGTTCCTAATGGAGCAGGACTTTCGTCGTCGGCATCATTAGAGGTGGCCGTTGCTGTTGCAATAAATGAAACTTATAATTTCAAGATTGATCGTATAACTTTGGTGAAGTATTGTCAAAAGGCAGAGAATGAATTTATAGGTGTTATGTGTGGAATTATGGATCAGTTTGCTTCAGGTTTAGGGCAAAAAGATCATGCTATTTATTTAAATTGTGACACCTTAGATTATATTCAAGTACCTCTTTTTCTTGATGATATGAAAATCATAATATCTAATACAAACAGTCCGCATAAACTTGATTCCGGATTATATAATGAAAGAGTTTTTCAGTGTGAATTGGCTGTGAAAGCATTGAGTAGAATAAGGCCTATAAAGAAATTGGGAGAAATTACTCTTAATGAATTTAACGAAATATCTTCCTTAATTCGTGATGATACCATTAGAAAAAGAGCTCATCATGTTGTTTCGGAAATAGACAGAACTAAAAAAGCTGTTTCTGCATTGCAAGAAAATGATTTTGTCACTTTTGGAAAATTAATGAATGCTTCTCATCAATCTCTTAGGAATGATTATGAAGTGACAGGATTTCATTTAGATGCTATGGTAGATGCCGCCCAAAAAATAAAAGGAACAATTGGTTCTCGAATGACAGGTGGCGGATTTGGTGGTTCAACTGTTAGCATTGTAAATTGTGAATATATAGATGCTTTTATTGAAAAAGTAGGAGAAGAATATTTTAAAACTACAGGAATAGAAGCAGATTTCTATACAGTAAAAGCAGGAGCAGGAGGGCGAAGAATTTCATAAGATTCTTCGTTTTTTATAATTTTTTGAATTAACTGATTTAATCTTGCTTGTTTGAGAGTCTCTGTTCTCAAACAAAAAAAGAAAGCTATGAATAATATTAACGGTTCTCATAAAAGGTTTAACCCACTCACAAATGAGTGGGTATTGGTGTCTCCTCATCGATCAAAAAGACCCTGGCAGGGACAAAAAGAAAAGAGTTGTGAACAAAAGAAATTTGCTTACGACAAGGATTGTTATTTATGCCCGGGAAATACACGTGTGGGAGGACTAATAAACCCAAATTATAAAGATGTTTTTGCCTTTCAAAATGATTTTAGCGCACTTTTACAGAATGAAGAATCTATTTTAATAAATGAAGATGATCTTTTTAAGGCTCAAAGTGAATATGGTATTTGTAGAGTAATTTGCTTTAGTCCCGATCATAGTCTTACTATTCCTGAAATGGATATAGAGGATATTGAAAAAGTAATCTCTTTATGGTGTAATGAATATGCTGAATTGGGGCGGATTCGAAATATTAATTATGTTCAGATCTTTGAAAATAAAGGATCTGTTATGGGATGCTCAAACCCTCATCCCCATGGTCAAATATGGGCCTCTTCATCTATCCCTCTCGAATCTTCAAAAGAAAGTGTTGCACAAAAAAAATATTATAAAAAGCATGAGAAGACACTCTTGTCAGATTACCTTTGTAAGGAGCTTGAATTTGGAGAAAGAGTGTTGATTGAAAATGATTCCTTTGTTGCTTTAGTTCCTTATTGGGCAATATGGCCTTTTGAAACTATGATTATTAGCAAAAGATCTGTTCCTAATATCTTAGGATTAAACGATAAAGAACATTATGATTTTGCCAAAATTTATCATGATCTAACTGTATTATACGATAATTTATTCGAAATTTCTTTTCCTTATTCTGCAGGAATACATCAGGCTCCAACAGATAATAAATCACATCCAGAGTGGCACTTGCATATGCATTTTTATCCACCTTTATTACGAAGTGCTACAGTCAAGAAATTTATGGTTGGATATGAAATGTTAGCAACTCCACAACGAGATATTACTCCTGAGGATGCTGCAAAACGCTTAAAATCATTATCTAAAACTCATTACAAGCTAAGGAATAAATAAGATGAGACATACTTTTGCATTTCTAGATTACGCGATATTTGTTGTCTATGGAATAATTATTATTGGAGTTGGATTGTGGGTTTCTCGAGATAAGAAAGGGAAACAAAAAAATGCAGACGATTATTTTTTAGCAAGTAAAGCTTTACCTTGGTGGGCAATTGGAGCATCTCTTATTGCTGCAAATATTTCTGCCGAGCAGTTTATTGGAATGTCGGGATCTGGTTTTGCTATTGGTTTGGCAATAGCTTCCTATGAGTGGATGGCTGCTATAACTTTAATTGTTGTAGGAAAGTTCTTTTTGCCAATATTTATAAAGAAAAATATATATACGATACCTCAGTTTGTAGAACAGAGGTATTCGAAGAATTTGAAAACCATATTGGCAGTATTTTGGATTGCCCTTTATATTTTTGTAAACCTAACTTCTGTGCTTTATTTGGGTGCATTGGCTCTTGAAACCATAATGGGAATTCCTTTATCTTATGGTATTATTGGTCTGGCTGTTTTTGCTGCTAGTTATTCATTGTATGGTGGTTTGTCTGCGGTTGCCTGGACGGATGTTATTCAGGTTTTCTTTCTGATTTTGGGAGGATTAATAACAACTTATCTTGCCCTTGATTTCGTTTCAGAGGGACATGGAGTTTTTGCAGGGGTTAAAGAGATTTACCAGTTAGCTCCGGAAAAGTTTAAAATGATATTAGATAAAAGTAATCCAAACTATAATGATCTACCAGGTATAGGTGTAATTGTTGGAGGTATGTGGGTTGCTAATTTATATTATTGGGGATTTAACCAATATATTATCCAAAGGACCCTTGCTGCTAAATCTTTAAAAGAGTCTCAAAGAGGTATCGTGTTTGCTGGATTTCTGAAGATAATTACTCCACTGATTGTTGTTATTCCTGGTATTGCTGCCTATGTTATTGTAAATGATCCAAGTATTCTGTCAAGTTTGGGAGCCTCGGCACAACAAAATCTTCCATCTATGGAGGCTGCAGATAAGGCTTATCCTTGGTTGTTACAATTCTTGCCTGTCGGGCTTAAGGGGCTTGCATTTGCTGCATTAGCAGCAGCTATTGTTTCTTCTTTAGCATCTATGCTTAATTCTACATCAACCATATTCACTATGGATATTTATAAACCATATATAAATCCTCGTAGTACAGATAGGCAAACTGTAAATGTGGGGCGTTTATCGGCTTTGGTTGCGTTAATAATTTCAGGATTTGTAGCTCCTTTATTGGGAGGTATCGATCAGGCATTTCAATTTATTCAAGAGTATACAGGTGTAGTGAGTCCGGGAATTTTAGCTGTTTTTTTGCTGGGATTATTCTGGAAAAAAGCTACCAATAGAGGTGCTATTTGGGGTGTTTTAGCTTCCATCCCTTTTGCTATGTATTTTAAGGTAGGATCAAAAGGATGGTTTTCGGGAACAGCCATTGAAGGATTGTTTCCAAAACTTCCATTCTTAGACCAAATGCTATATACCTTTTTCTTGTCAGCTATAGTTATTGCTTTGGTTAGTTTATTCCAAAATAAGGGAGTAAATGACAAGAAAGGAATTAATATTACCAAAAGTGTATTTAAAACCGATCCTGTTTTCAATATAGTTGCTTATGCTATATTGATAATCTTGGTTGTTTTTTATGCTATTTTTTGGTAGGGTAATTTTAAACGAGAACCAGTCAGGAGGGATTTCCACCTGACTGGTTCTAGCTAGTTTATTATGTCGATTCAGGTTTGTGAATTTCAAAGTGAGGGAGATCATCGAATCTTTGATCTTCGATAATGATTTTATCTCTATCCCAATTTCCGCCCCAACGTATTTTATGAGTTGTTTTTTTTTCTTGATATAACTTCTCTGCTATTGCAATAATACTTCCTGCTACAAAAGATAAATGAAGAGTGTTCCATGCGTATTGTTTTGAAGATATATGTATGTCTACAGCTTCGGCATTTTTTCTACCTTCGTATAGAACATGTTTTGCATGAATTAGATTTTCCTTTTTTCGTGGATCTATTTTACTTTTTCCACTATGAAAATATTCAAGTTGTTTTTCGATTGTTCTTGCTCCTTCATGAATTCCGAAATCCAATTGTGAAACCTTAATGGTTTCCTCCATAATAAGTTGCAAGTCTTTATGCACCCCTTGTAAGCATTGCTTTGATCTTTTCCCAAACTTAAACATGATTGTAGTATTTTGAATCATCAAGTTATGAAAAAATAGTCTTTAAAAATGTATTTTATAACCACCAGAGAAAATAATATTATTTATAGTACTTGGATTACTTTTGCTGAATTCTGCATTCTCATTTATAAAGCGAAAGTTTTGATTTAAGCCTTCAAAAATAGGGTTGTAATTTATGCTAAACTCTAATGAGTTTATTTCGTTTAAATGAATTAATAGTCCAATTCCAATTGAGGCACCCGTTTTGGTTTTTGTACTTATATCTTGAATAAGTGTTATTTGATTTGTTGGATTGGGTACATTGTGTTGTATAGAAAGGGTTCGTGGAAATTTGGTAAATAAAATGGCAAATGATCCTTCTATATAAGGTCTAATCTTTTTTGAAAGAAAGTAATACCGTATTCCCGGGAAAATCTTGAAGGCCTGATAAGTTGGGGCTTCAATGTTTTGGAAATCAAAATCAAGATATTCTGAGAATTGCGTTTTCAGATAACTTTGTTTAAAGCTCCATTGATAAAAACCAAAATCTAAAAATACTTCCCAGTTTTTTGTGAAGAAATAATTGCCTCCCACATGTATCCCATAACCAAACTCAATAATATCAGAATATTCTCCAATGGGATATGCAAAATTTGCATTTGCATTAAACGAAAATCTACGAAACCGGTCTTGAGCATTTGATTTATTTATGAAAGAGACTGAGATAAACAGGAGAACTATTATAAGGAGCTTTTTCATTATATATGTATTTTAATAGGCAGGAGATGAGTGTAATAAAGATACAATTTTGCTGTGGAATTATTTGTTTAAATTTGCCTGAAAATTAATTCTTTCCAAACTATGAGTAATTTAGAATTAAATATACGTGTGTTGTCTCATGCAGGAGAAATGAATCCTGAAATGGCAAAAGATAAAGTTGTTGTAGTTATTGATGTTTTACGGGCTACTTCGGTAATGTTAACTGCTTTGAATAATGGAGTGAAAAGAATTTTCCCTTATTCTGACATTGATGAAGCAAGGTGTTTTTTCTCAAACTTAAAAGAAAAAGATAAGCTTTTATGTGGAGAAAGGGCTGCTGAACGACCATATGGATTTGATTTAGGAAATTCTCCTTTAGATTATAAAAAAGCTGTTGTACAAAATAAGCTTATGGTTATGACTACCTCCAACGGAACCCGCGCCATACAAAACTCTGAAGGAGCTAGAAAGCTATATATTGGAGCATATTTAAATTTAGAAGCTTTGGTAGAGGTATTGCTTAATTCTAATAGTTCTGAGATTATCTTATTGTGTTCTGGTACTCAGAATAGATTTTCATTAGACGATGCGCTTTGTGCAGGAGCAATTATTCGTCGTTTGCAGAATAAAGTAAAATGTAATGTAGATGATTTGGGAAGTTTTATTGTTTCTTCACTTCCAGAGAAAGATGAAGATGTAATTCATCAAATGTCAGAATGTATGCATTATAATTTATTAAAGAGTAAAAGCCTTGACAAAGATCTGGTCTATTGTTTTTCAGTCGATAAGATTCAGTTGGTTCCTGAATTCAAAAATGGCTTTGTAACGATTTGATTCAAGAGATTTTGAGAGAAACAAATAGTGTGTTGAATCTAATTTTCTTTTTTGAAGATTCTTTTTTCTTAGATGAGAGTTAATTATTTGCTTGGCATCTTTTGTGTCGGGGTAAGAGTCAATGCAATCTGATAAGGTTTCTGCGTCGAATTTTGTTTCAATAGAAAGGTCAATGTATCCATACCCTTTGTAAATGTTGTTTTCTATATGAATTACAGAGCAACAATGTTCTTTGTCTGTATCTTCAATAATGAAAAAGTTTTCGACTTCAAAAATGTAATATTGAAGAGCATTATTTACACGAATATTATATGTTTCGGGTGATTCTATGCCTATGCAGGCTCCTTTACATTGCTTAATCTGATAGTGAAAACAACTTCCTTGTGATGAATAAATATTACATAGCTTTTGACACAATTCGAATTTTTCGCATATCATAAAAAGATGATCTTTAGCAGCTTTTTGTGAGGAATATTGGCTGATTATATTTTCATATTCTTTTGTGTTCCCTATAAATAACTGTAGGTAGCCGTTTTTATCATATTTAGAGAAAAGTCCCCAATTGTAAGATGTTCTTCTTTGTGCACGGTTAAAAACGGGTAAATGTTTTTTTATCAAGAATGATTCATAGAGAAGTGCGGTAATTTCATTCCCTGTTTTTTCATAATGTACAGAGTTCATTTGTTCTCGCATTCTTAGGGTTTTCTTATCCGTGTTTTTGCTTAAATGAGAGAGTACTCTTTGTTTTATATTTATACTTTTTCCGATATATATTATTTTACCTTCAGTGTTGTAAAAGAAGTATACTCCAGCTTTCTCGGGTAAGTGATTTGTGTCAATTATATGTTTTGATTTTGGAGCATCGTTTTCTGTAGGAATATTGTCTTGATTCTTTTCTAAATCTAATAATAATTCGAATAATTTGGCTGTTGCTTCGGCATCTCCAAGCGCTCTGTGTTGACTCTTGTTTTGGATATGAAAGTTTTCACAAAGATTTCCCAATGAATAACTTCTTTGTTTTGGTAATAGTTTCCTGCTTTTTCGAATTGTACAAATTGTTTCTTTTGAGTAGGAATATCCTAAAGAGCAGAATTCGTTTTTTATAAAATTTATATCGAAAGAAACATTATGTCCGACAATTGTTCTATTTTCTGTTAGTAAGACAATTCTTTTGGCAATTTCATAAAATTTAGGAGCGCTAGCAACCATTTTATTGTCGATGCCTGTAATTTGTGTAATTCTATAAGGGATTTTCTTTTCTGGATTAATTAGCGTAGAGAAGCGGTCTGTAACTTGATTGCCATCATGCAAAAGTATTGCTATTTCTGTAATTTTTTCTGCTTTGGGATTTAAGCCTGTAGTTTCGACATCAATAATTGCGTACATATTTCATTTCCTTTACTGTAGTTATGGCAATTTACAAGCTTTATAGGAAAAAGCCAACTTAATCCCATTCTGGAGCCAGACCTGCAATATCAAAGAAGCGTATATTAACCCGATTCAATTGGTTAATAACATCCATATCAATTTTTGCCAAATGGAAATCGAATATGTCAATGTTTTCTTTCAGTCTTTTACTTGAAGATGTTTTTGGAATTGGGTAGGTATTGGGAGTTTGTAAAGCCCATCTTAAACATACCTGAGCAATAGTTTTGTGATATCTTTCTGCAATAGTTCTCAATGTTCTGTTTCCAAAGATTTGTCCTGTAGCAAAAGGAGCGTATGCAGTAAGTCTGATACCATGATTTTCAAGAAACTTCTTTTGAATGGTTTGGTCTATTAATGGATGGAATTCAATTTGATTGGTAAATAATTTTATGCCCATTTTTAAGGCCTTCTCCAATAAGGTTATATTGAAATTACTTACACCAATACTATTACATAGTTTCTTCTCTTTGCATTGATTCAATAATTCCAGAGCCTGGAAAAATTCATGTGGTTTTGGAGGCCAATGTAGTAGTAGCAAATCAACGTATGGGGTTTTAAGTTTTTCCAAACTTTTTTCTACTGAAGAAATAAATTTTTCCTGATTATAATGTTCGACCCAAACTTTGGTTGTTATAAAAATATCCTCTCTTTTTATGTCGGAATTTTCTAAACCTTTACCTATCAGGTGCTCATTTTTATAAAATTGGGCGGTGTCGATATGTCTATAACCTAAATCCAAAGCTTCGGTAACAATATCAATGAGGCTGTCATTTGTTTGCTTAAATGTTCCAAGGCCTATTGGAGGAAAATTATTCTTTTGCATAGTAAACAAATCGTTTTTAGTAATTTTAGTCGAATTTGAGTGGATGGTACAAAGAGGTTCCAATTGTAAAATATAAACTTCTATTTTTCTGATTTTATTATCTGGTCTTGCCTTTGCTGAGCGATTGCAGTTTTTTTATTACACATTTTTCGGTGTTTAAAGATTGTTATAAAGTTAATATTCTCCATTTTTACTGATAGCAATGGTATGTTGCATACTGAGACATGGGTATGTTGCACGCTAGGACATGGGGTATGTCGTAGTAAGTGTTATTTATATTCAAAATCGAATTTCTTTGGATGTAATTTCATGCATTTGTGCTATGTTTTGCAAGTTTTTCTTTTATCTCTCTTACATCTTTGCGAAGTTCACGAATGCTATTTTCGATTTCTTTTTCAGGTTCAGGTTCAGGTATTTCAGGACTGATAAAATTTACAAACTTCCATATTTCTTTAATGTCTTTAATATTGATTTCGTAGGGCTCATATTCAGGGTTAAGAGAATATAAGCGTAGCATTTGAGATTCTTCGATTAGGTTCTCAGTAACTTTAAATACGATACCATCTTCAACAGTAAGGATAATATAAGCATCTCTGTCTTTTACACTCTTCCAATCCTGAATAAACTCTCCCGTTACCCATGAGCCATCGGGGATGGGTAGCATAGAGTCGCCGCTAATCTGGAATGTTCGATATTTTTTTTGCTTTGAAAGAAAAGGAAGTCGAAATGTAGGTAGGATACGAATGTAATCAGGATCGGCAAATCCGCTTTTATAGCCTGCCTTAGCTTTTTCGTTTACCAACTCTATATTTTCTTCATTATCTGAATCAACAGATGTTACAAGCACACGTAATTGATTACCTGCAAGAAATTCGTCATACCCTTTTTCTATTTGAGATAATTCTTTTTCTCCCAGTTCAGTTAGATTACTTTTTAGTAGTATATCTATGCTGGTTTGAAAATATTCTGATATTTTGATTAGGATAGACATTGCAGGCTGAGCAATATTGTTTTCATATCCGCTATATGTCGATCTTTTTATGTTTAAGGCCGAAGCTACTTCATCTTGTGTTCGTTTTGCCCGCTTTCTAAGTAATTTAATATTCCCTGAAAAGTACATTGTATAGGTGTTTTAGTTGTTTACTATAGTTTTAAGTAGAAAAAAAGCCCTTTTTTCTTGACTTTTGGTTTTATGAATGACTATATTGTAGTCGTTTGTTTGATTAAATACTAGTCAAAGATATAGAAAATAAGTTTAAATATGCAATTTAAGAGAGAAAAAGATGAGAGAGGAAAAGAGAGTAATTGCACATATGGATTTAGATTCTTTTTATGTTTCTGTCGAACGTTTATTGAATTCGAAGCTAAAAGAAGTGCCCGTAATTATAGGTGGTCTTTCAAGTCGTAGTGTTGTTGCCAGCTGTAGTTATGAAGCTCGTAAATATGGTGTACATGCGGCTATGCCTATGCATAAGGCCAGGTATTTATGTCCTGAAGCACGAATTATTCGGGGAGATATGGATTTGTATTCAAAATATTCTCGTATGGTTACAGAAATCATAAGTGGTTCAGCTCCTGTTTTCGAGAAAGCATCTATTGATGAACATTATTTGGATATCAGTGGTATGGATCGTTTTTTTGGTTGTGAAAAATGGACCAATGAATTATGTGCAAAGATTAGTCGGGAAACAGGTTTGCCTATATCTTCAGGTTTGTCTGTCAATAAAACAGTTTCGAAAATGGCTACTACAGAGTCTAAGCCTAAAGGTCATTTATATATTCCATATAATCGAGTTCAGTTTTTTTTAGACCCTCTTCATATACAAAAGATTCCTATGGTTGGGAAAAAGACTTCTCATTTGCTTATGCAGATGGGGGTTGATAGTATTCTTACCTTAAGAAAAGTTCCTTCAGAAATGCTTTGTCGCCTTTTAGGAAAAAATGGATTATTGATATGGAAGCGCGCAAATGGCATAGATCATACTCCTGTACATATTTATTCGGAGTGCAAATCGATAAGTACAGAACATACCTTCGATCAGGATACTGCCGATCTGAATTTCCTGAAAACGGTTTTATCCAATATGGTCGAAAAGCTTTGTTTTAAAATTCGTAGGCGTGAAATGCTTACAGGTTCTGTATCAGTAAAGATTAGATATTCCGATTTTGATACTCATAGTTTACAGAAGAAGATACCTTATACTTCTTTCGATCATCTGATTAGTGAAATTGTAGAAAGTTTGTTTTTACGTCTTTTTCAAAGGCGGGTATTGGTACGCTTGATAGGTATACGTTTTAGTCATTTGGTACGGGGGAGTCAGCAACTTACCTTTTTTGATGACGATAAACGAACTTCTTTATATCAGGCATTAGACTCTATTCGGGCTAGATATGGGAATCAGTCTGTACAAAAAGTAAGTGCAATATATCGTAAATAGTTTAGTCTTATGTGGTTGAATTGTCACTCATATTATAGTTTACAATGCGGTGTTTTATCGCCAGAACTTTTGCTTAAAGAAGCAACCAGTAATAATGTGAGTATGTTGGCACTTACAGATATTGATACAACAATGGGAATTCCCGAATTTATAAAAGTGGCAAAGAATTATCCAGTTCATGTTGTTGCGGGAATGGAAGTTGGAAGTGGTGATTTTCGTTCTACGGTTTTTTTGGCAAGAGATCGGGAGGGATTAAAAGAAATTAATGACTATATATCTAAATGTAATCTTTCTGGGAAAAAAGTGGGCAGTTTGCCTTTTGAATTTTTATCTGTATATGTGATATATAGATATGGACAGAAAGATGTTTCTAGTTTAAAAGAGAACGAGTATTTGGGTTTTTATCCATGGGAATTAAGCTCTATTATACATAAAAAAAGACTTTTTGGAGCAAAAGCTTGTGTACTGGCAGGAGCAACTTTTTCTTCAGATTCAGATTATACTTTACACTGTAATCTAAAGGCAATAAAGAATAATACTCTTTTGTCTAAGCTGAGTAATGAAGAAAAGATATATTACTGGAATAGATTTAGCGCTGAATCAGAGTATAAAGATTTATTAAATGTTTTTTCAGATTGGCTTGATCGTTCTTCTTTGATTTTAAAAGACTGTTCCATTTTTTTTGATTTTAAAAAGCCAAAGAATAAGCAAGTTTTCTCATCTTCTTTTTATGATGATCGTATGCTTTTAGAAAAACTTGCTATTGAAGGTTTAAGTAGAAGGTATTGTAAAGTTCCAAAGGCTTTAGAGTTACGCTTAAGGAATGAACTAGATGTGATTAATCGCTTGGGGTTCTCTGCATATTTTTTGATTGCCTGGGATATTATTCGCTATTCAATGTCAAATAATATTTATCATGTAGGTCGTGGAAGTGGTGCAAATAGCATTGTTGCTTATTGTTTGCAGATAACTAATGTAGATCCTGTAGAGTTGGATTTGTATTTTGAAAGATTTTTAAATTCTAAAAGGACTTCTCCGCCAGATTTTGATATTGATTATTCATGGAAAGATAGAAAAAAGGTACAAGATTATATCTTTCGAAGATATGGTCAGGAGCATACAGCATTGCTTGGGGCAACACAAACTTTTAGAGGTAGGTCTATATTCCGTGAATTTGGTAAAGTAAAAGGATTGCCTTTAGATGATATTGAAAATTTGAGTAGATCACCTGAAAGATATTGGAATACAAATGACCTAACTAAAGAGATTTGGTCTTTAGCAAAAAAAGTAAAGAATTTTCCTTATCAACGAAGCATACATGCAGGTGGAATTTTGATTTCAGAAGAACCATTGACTTATTATACAGCCTTAGATCTTTCGTCTAAGGGTTTTCCTGTAACACAATGGGATATGCATATTGCCGAAGATTTAAATTATGAGAAGCTGGACATTTTAAGTCAAAGGGGTATAGGGCATATTGAAGAAACTGTTGAGGTAATTAAATATAATAGAGGTGAGCAGATAGATGTATTCCAGATTGATAAATTTAAGGAAGATAAACTTGTTAAGGAGCAGTTAAAGTTGGGAGAAACTCTTGGGTGTTTTTATATAGAAAGTCCCGGAATGAGATCTCTATTGACAAAATTGAAGTGTGATAATTATTTAAGTTTAGTTGCTGCCAGCTCTATAATTCGTCCGGGTGTAGCCCAGTCAGGAATGATGAAAGCTTATATTGAACGATCTCATAACCCCAAATTGATAGCGTATTTACATCCTATAATGCAAGAACAGCTTAAGGAAACCTATGGAGTAATGGTTTACCAAGAGGATGTATTGAAAGTCTGTCATCATTTTGCAGGATTAGATTTAAGTGATGCCGACACTTTAAGACGAATGATGAGTGGCAAGGAGAGAAGTAATGAGAAGTTAGAGAAACTTCGTAATCATTTTTTTGATTTATCCAGAAAGAAGGGAAGAGAAGATTATGTGATTTATGAAGTTTGGAGACAGATCTCGTCCTTTGCAGCATATTCTTTTTCAAAAGCACATTCCGCATCATATGCTGTAGAGAGCTTTCAAAGTTTGTATTTAAAGACTTATTATCCTTTAGAATTTATGGTTGCTGTAATTAATAATCATGGAGGATTTTATGCTTCTTGGGTTTATTTTTACGAAGCAATGAGATTTGGAGCAACTATAAATTTACCATCGGTCAATCATAGTGAACTCAATACATGTATAAAAGATAAGGATATTTATATAGGGTTTAGTCATATTCTGGATTTTGAAAATAAATGGGCAAATAGAATTAAAGAAGAAAGACAATCAAGAGGCTTATATAAATCATTACAAGATTTCTTTGAACGAGTAATGATTAGTAAAGACCAACTTATTTTATTGATTAGAGTGGGAGCTTTTAGGTTTACAGGTAAAAGTAGAGGTGAACTTATGTGGGAAGCACAGCTTTTAAATTATAAAAAAAGTATATCTAGTTATATACATACATTATATACAAAGGAAGAGAAAGGGTTTAAACTTCCAAAATTGAAAGAAGATTTATATAAATATACCTGGGATGAAATTGATTTATTGGGTTTTCCTGTTTCTTTATCTTATTTCGATTTATTAGAAACAAAGTATCGAGCATCTGTTAACTTTAGTAATCTAATGAATTATTTAGGGCATGAAGTTAGAATGATGGGGATTTTGGTTTGTGTAAAATATGTGAAAACAAAGCATTATAAGCTTATGTGTTTTGCTACTTTTTTGGATGTTGAAGGGAATTTTTTTGACGGTGTAATTTTTCCTGAGCAACTACAGAAATACCCTTTTAGAGGAATTGGAGTGTATTTGCTTAAAGGAAAAGTTGTTGAGGAGTTTTTGTATCCTTCTCTAGAAATTAATAAACTAGCTAAACTACCTTATAAATCAAGGAGTATAGAATGATCTTTATTGTGGTATAGTTTTTGTTTTCAGGTTGTTGGTGGTGTTTTTTGAGTATTCTCTTCTTTGCTTTTATTCTATAAAGTGAGCATTTTTCAATTTATTTTTTCTGGAGTTTAAATTAAATAAATGGGTTATGCTTTGTATACACATAATATAAAAACCAAAAAATATGAAATCTATCCTGATAACCTCATATATAATGCTTTTAGGTTTTTTCTCATATGGGCAAGAAGAAACCGTTTTTACCACTTTGGATAAACCAAAAGAAAATAAAGAAGTATCCTTAGAGAGAAGTGAAGAGAATGTGGATGTCGAATTTGTGGGCCATCCATACGGTATTTTCAATGCAATTATTTTTGATAATAATGGGGTATTGTATGCTTCTTCCAAGTTAAATCAGGTATTGATTTCGGCAGATGGAGGCAAGAATTGGGATATTTTTTATTCTTTCCCCGATAATCTTATGATGATAAGTAAATTTAGTTTTCCTGACAAAGAGCAGCCTACACATCTGTATTTTATGGCAAATGTAGTGGGAGGATATACTTATGAGGAAAATGGATTGTATGTTTTAGATACTAAAACAAAAGAACTTGTACGGGAGTATAAAACATTTGAGAATGATGCCATTGTTGATTATGAGGTAGATTTAGAAGATCCATCAAGAATTTTGGCTGTTACTTCTCATTTTGATGATGAAATATCTTTATCAGAATCTAATTTATATTTTACTCAGAATGCAGGCGAATCTTGGCGAATTATAAGAGGTAGTGGAGATGAAGAAGGAAAAATGAATCATGCTTCTTTTGATCCCTATAATAAAGATAAAGTTTTTGTGTCTCACGTTTCTCCTGGAGGAGTTTCTATTACTGAAAACTTGGGGAGAACATGGCGTACAATTGATTTTGACAATCAGAATATGCGATTTGTAGCTCCGTTTCCAAGTAAAAAAGATGTAATTATAGCCGGAACTTCAATTACGTACGGAGATCGACGAGAAGGACTTTTTCGTTCTGACGATGGTGGAGAGAGCTGGAAAAGGTTAGATATTGACTTGCCTCCCGGAACGTTACAAACCTTTAATACATTTTCATTTTCACCAAGAAATTCTGCAAAAGTAATTGTGGCAGAAGAAAAATCAATTCTTTATTCTTATGATTATGGATTGACTTGGGAGGTTCAGCATTTTGAAAAAGATGATTTATATTATTATGGTAAGGATATAGCAATGAATCCTCTTGATGATAGTGATATTTTTATTATTACTGATAAAGGTGTAATAGAAAGTCGAAATTCAGGTGGTGACTGGAATCTTATTGATATTCCGTATATGGATATAGATGGTGTTGCTCCTGTAAAGTATTCTAGTGGTCAGGAATTTCTGTATTATACATCTTTGTCTGCAATGTTTGCAAGAGATTTAGAAACTGGCAAGGAAAATACTGACTATGAGAGAGGGACATTTGGATTTTCTTACTTCTTTTTGCCTGATTCAAGAGTGAATAGTAGGGTTATTACTGCAAGAACAAGTTTACTTGGAGAAATTGATTTCTTTTTTAGCGATGACCATGGAGAATCTAAAGAGATAATTCACACAGATATAGGTCAGTCTATATGGAAAATGCGAGTAGATCCTAATGTAATGAACCGTTATTGGATATCTATGAAAATAGATGTGGTACATAGTAAAATATTAAGAATTACTGTAGAAGCATCGGGTTTTACCATAGAAGAAATTAGTGTTGTAGAAGGGAATGAAGGTCAGATTACTGATATAGATTTTGCAAATGGTAAGCAAGGTGTAGTTTATGCTTCAGTTGAGACTGATATATATAAATCGGTAGATGATGGTGTTCATTGGGAAAAAATTTCAAATGGCTTGCCTTTTGCCGGTATATGGTCTATAGCAGTGAATCCTGATGATGATAATGAGATAATTGCCAGTTTGAGTTTGGAGAAAGGCTTATATAAAACTCAAAATGGAGGTTTGCTTTGGGAACCTGTTTTTACGGAATTCGAATTGCAGGATGTAGAGTATGTAAAAGAATTTTCAAATACATTGATATCAAGAAGATTTGGTAAAGCAGGAGTAATTATTTCCGAAGATGATGGTGAAACATGGAATCAGATTACTGAAGTGGATTTAGATTATATCTCAGGTCATGGTTTGGCATTCTTTGCAAGATATGATTCCGTTGAATTATTTCTTCCTACAAATGATATGGGAATAGCATTTTTTAAGGTTCCATTAATGGGAAAGCAAAAGAATGATTATAAATCCTCTATAAACCGAATAGAGGAAGAATCTTGGCTAGATGTATATTTTAATCAGGATAATGGAGAAATTATTGTAAAAGGTGATGAGAATGAAAGTGGTCATATTCGCTTGATTGATTTAAGTGGAAAAGAAATTCTTAAAAGAAATATAAATCTAAATTCATCTCAGATTTCTGTAGCAGACCTTAAGCCTGGAGTTTATCTTTTGAAGATTAGTGGAGAGAAAGGAAGAACACTTACGCATAAATTTAATAAACTACAGAGTTTTAGGTAATTGTTTAAGCTTTTTTAATAGAAAACTTATGTTCTCTTATAGAACAATTCCATTTTTGCTTGTTAATCTTTCTAATAGTATTGACTTTGAGTTTATGCTATAAGCGTATAGCTTAGGTATAAACTCAAAGTCAAAAAATAGATGAGTTTGAAAAACTTTGATATATAATTTCTCTTTTGAGTGTCTTTAAATTTATTCCTTATGGAAAAAGAAAAGAAAGTGTTAGAATTGATTGCTTTAGCAGAAAAATATAATTGTTTTAGGTTTTCCGATTTGGGTTTTAATACTCGATCTGGAGTTATGTTTAAGTATGAGATAGACTTAAGGAAAGCTTGCGATAATCTACATAAAGCTAAAATGTTTTTGAAGCATGTTTATAATTTGATTATTGCTTCAGATCCGAAGATTGATTATTTTATGGGTATTCCAGATACGGGAAATCTATTGAGTTTTGTGTTGAATGTATTACATCAAGAGCAGTATCCTGAGAAGGAAATTCCTTTGAATTTGGTTCGTACCGACCCCAAACCATATATAAAAGCAGCTCCAGTTACTGTGAATCCAGTTATTGAAGCGAAAAATATATGTCTGATTGAAGATGATGTGGTTACTGGAGAAACATTAATTCAGTATCTTAAAATGTTAAAATGTTTGCCAAGAAAGAGAATGCTTGTTGTAAGTATATTTGATCGTGATTTTATCGATGGAGACGGATTAACTGTAAAACATAAAATTCAAAAGGAATTTGATTATTCATATTTCCCTTTAGTGAAGCTATCTGATTTGGAGAATTATTTCCAGAAATCATTGCGATAAATATTTCCCTTTTTTAAATATTAAATAAAAGGCTCTAACATATTCTTATATTTGTACTTAATATTGGGTTTTACTCCGTCTTAATCGAAGCCTATAATGGAAGAAAAGAATATAAAGAGATTGACCCTCGAGTTGGGTTTAAAGGATTGGCAGGTAAAAAATGTACTAAACCTGTTTGAAGAAGGTGCTACTATTCCTTTTATCGCCAGATATAGAAAGGAAAGAAGTGGTCAGTTGGATGAGGTTGAAATTGCTCAGATTCGTGAGAGCCATGCTCGTCTTTTAGAATTGGAAAAACGAAGAACTTATGTTCTTGAAACTATAGAAGAACAAGGAAAACTAAGTGATGATTTAAGAAAGAAGATATTATCTGCTAACAATCTTCTGCGTTTAGAAGATTTGTTTATGCCATTTAAGGTTAAGCGAAAAACTAAAGCAACTATTGCCCGTGAGAAGGGACTGGAACCACTTGCAGATATTGTCTTTTCTCAAAAAGAATTTAGGCTAAATCAAATTGCTAAAACTTTTGTAAGTAAGAATAAAGGTGTAAAAGATATTCAAGCAGCTCTTTCTGGAGCAAGAGATATTATCGCAGAAAAGATAAATGAAGATTTATCATGCCGCGATGATATGAGAAAACTATATAAATTCGAAGCTATTGTTTTTGCCAAGGTAGTTAAGGGAAAGGAGAGTGAAGGGCATAAATATGAATCATGGTTCAATCATCAGGAACATCTAATGGATGCTCCATCTCACCGAGTTTTAGCACTATTACGTGGCGAGCAGGAGGGGGTTTTGCGATTAAATGCAGCTCCTGCCGAAAAACGTGCTTTGGATTTAATTAAACGTAAATTTATCCACAAGGGTCGAGGCGATTCATCAGATCAAATGGAGTTGGCTGTAAAGGATTCGTATAAAAGGCTACTGGGTCCTTCAATGGAAACAGAGATCAGAAATCTTGCAAGGAAAAAGGCAGAAGACGAAGCTATTCGGATTTTCGCAAAGAATTTACGCCAGTTATTGGTAGCAGCTCCTCTTGGTCATAAATATGTTTTAGCTATCGATCCTGGCTTTCGCACAGGATGTAAGTTGGTATGTTTGAATCCCGAAGGACGATTGCTACATAATGAAACTATTTATCCTCATCCCCCACAATCAAATTCAGAAAGTGCTGTTAAAGTAATACAAGGACTCGTTGAGGCCTATGGCATTCAGGCTATAGCCATAGGGAATGGCACAGCAGGTAGAGAAACCGAAGCATTGGTTAAGAAGATTCCATTTATGCGTGAGCTTTTGATTGTTATGGTAAACGAAAGTGGTGCTTCAATTTATTCTGCTTCTAAAGCTGCTCGCCGTGAATTTCCAAATAAGGATATTACTGTAAGAGGTGCTGTTTCTATTGGCAGAAGATTAATGGATCCACTTGCAGAACTTGTGAAGATAGATCCTAAATCTATAGGTGTGGGTCAATATCAGCATGATGTAGATCAAAATGCTTTAAACGGAAGTTTATCTCAAGTAGTTGAAAGTTGTGTAAATAAGATTGGTGTAGATCTAAATTCAGCGAGTGCCGAATTACTTACTTATGTTTCGGGTGTAGGCCCTAGTTTGGCCCAGAATATTGTAGATTATAGAAATGATAATGGTCCATTTAATAGTCGTAAAGAATTATTAAAGGTAAAACGATTCGGACCAAAGGCTTTTGAACAATCAGCTGGTTTTTTACGCATAAAAGATGCAAAGAATCCATTGGATTCTAGTGCCGTTCACCCTGAACAGTATAAGTTAGTAGAAAAAATGGCATATGATTTAAACTGTAATGTAAGCGACTTGATGAAGTCTGCTTCATATCGTAAAGCCATACGTTTAGATAATTATTTAAGTGAAGAGGTGGGTTTGCCTACATTAAAAGATATTATGGAGGAGTTGGAAAAGCCAGGATTGGATCCTCGTGATTCTTTTGAAGTTTTTTCATTTGCCGATAATATACATTCTATAGAAGATCTAAAAGAAGGGATGAGAATTCCTGGTATAGTTACTAATATTACTGCTTTTGGAGTATTTGTTGATATAGGAGTTCATCAAGATGGATTGGTACATTTAAGTGAGTTGGCCGATCGATTTATAAAAGATCCGAATGAAGTGGTTTCTATTCATCAACAAGTAATAGTAAAGGTAATGAGTATTGATACTCGAAGACGACGAATTGGCTTGAGTATGAAAGCTTAAATCATTATAATAGGGCGAAGTTTAATGTAAAAGAGAGTTACTATGAGACATTTATTACTACGAAAAGAACTGGTTATTTCGTTTTTGTTTTTATGTATAACCTTTGGGGCAAAGGCACAGTATATAAAAGGGGCTGCAATTGTTGGAGTCAATTTTGCTCAAGTAGATGGCGATAGGGTTTATGGATTCAGCAGATATGGATTTAATATTGGTGCAGCAGCAATAATTCCTATAAAAAATTGGGATATTACTTTAGAGACTTTATTTTCTCAAAAAGGAGCTTATGAAAATCTTAATTATTATTCTGATGTAAAGCAAAAATCAGGCTCTTATGATTTAAGATTGAATTATGTTGAAGTTCCTTTATTAGTGCATTACACAGATAAGAAAATATTTACATTAGGAGGAGGGTTTTCTTATAGTCGATTGTTAGGAAGTTACGAAAAAGAACTTGGAGAAACTACCGATCCCGCTGTAAGTGGAGGAAATTATAATGAGAACGATTATAATATTATTGGAGATATTACCTTTAGAGTTTGGAAAAATCTACATGTAAATGGTCGTTACTCTTATTCTCTTACCCCTATAAAAGAAAGAGTTTGGAAAAAAAGTAGTGAAGGTAATCTTACAAGAAAACAGTATAATAACACTGCAAGTTTACGCTTTATATGGGTGTTTGGAGATGAGCAAGTTAATGACCGAATAATGAGCAGAAAGAAAAATTAATGGATAGCCAATATTATATTAATAAATTAAAATTAAAGCCTCATCCTGAAGGAGGATACTATAAAGAAATTTATAAATCGAAGCAAATGATTTCCCAAAATGCTTTGGGAAACTATTATTCTGGAGATAGGTCATGTGGAACAGCTATTTATTATCTACTTGAAAAAGATGATTTTTCATGTTTTCATAGAGTTAAATCAGATGAATTATGGCATCACTATGATGGGGCTACCATCGAACTGCATATGATTAGTCCGCAGGGTGAATATACTTCTTCTCTTGTTGGAAAGGACGATGAAGGTGCAGAACCTTTTGCTTTTGTTCCTGCAGGTTACTGGTTTGCGGCGGGTTTATTGCATAATAAGGATTTTGCATTGACTGGCTGTACTGTTTCTCCAGGATTTGAATTTGATGATTTTGAAATGGCAAAACGTCCTGAATTGGTTAAGCTATATCCAAAGTTTAAGGAATTAATAATAAAGTATACAAAATAAAAATAGGCTGCACGGAGTCATTGGCAGCCTATAATGCTCTGCTTTGGAAGCAAAGCCGTTTACCGGGGTTGGAATGTTTTGTTCTCTTTCATCAAATAGATCACCTTTAATATAGGCGATTCGGGTGATTAAGATTATGGTTGAATATTATGTCTTTCAGTATGTTAACCCGAAGGTGATAACGGCAATAGATTTAGTATTATTCTATTTGCAGTCTTTTTTTTTAGTCTAAATGACCTGAAATTAGTGTTTTATATGTTTAATTGTAGCATGTGTAGTTAGTCAAATATAAATACTGTTTAGAATGAAGAAATTAAGTGTTTTTACCTTTAGCGTATTATGTTGCGTTCTAGGTTTGGTTTCCTGCAATTCAACATCAAATGATCAATCAGATAAGAAAGGAGTTTTTATCCCTAATATTCATACAGAGGTTAAGGGCTCTCAACGTAGTTTTGTTTATGATGTTTTTGATGATTATAGTATTGAAGTGCGTATTGAAGGAAGCGGAAGTATAAATAAATCAATAATCACTGCATCTAAATCGGGAGAAGTGTTAGCTGTAGACTCAGTAGAAACAGATCCTGTGATTTCAATATATTATGGCGATTATAACCGGGATAAGTCTCCGAATATTGTATTAATCACACAATCTGCGGGTAGTGGATCATATAAAAATGCTGTGGGATTTGAGTTTAAACAAGATAGTTTTATTGGTTTAAAGCCACTTCAGTTGCCATTCTCTGCTAAAGATACATATATGGGGCATGATTCTTTATGGATAAAGAATAATATGATTTATCGTAAGTTTCCCGTTTATCAGAAAGATGATTCAAATGTAAGGCCAACTGGAGGAGAAAGAACTATACAATATACTTTAGAAAAAGATTACGCTTGGAAAGAGGTTGTGAAGTAATGTAATTCATTATTAGTTAATTGATTGTTTTTTCGAAAAAGAGAAATAAATTCTTGTGTAGATAAAAAAAAAGAATCATATTTGCAGCCATTTTATTAAGAGAGGTGGCGAGTTTTCGTCTGCCTTGAGATTAGAGTGTTAATTTTTTAAAATAACTATTATGCCAACTAAAATTAGATTACAAAGACATGGTAAAAAAGGTAGACCTTTTTATCATATTGTAATTGCTGACAGCCGCGCGCCACGTGATGGTAAATTCATTGAAAAAATTGGAACTTATAATCCAGTTAACAGTCCTGCAAAAATCAATTTAGATTTTGACAAAGCAGTGAAATGGCTTCAGGATGGTGCTCAACCTACTGATACAGTAAGATCTATCCTTTCTTATGAAGGTGCGATGATGAAGAATCACTTACTTAATGGTGTAAGAAAAGGTGCTCTTACCGAAGCTGAGGTTGAAGTGAAATACCAGGCATGGAGAAAGCAAAAAGAAGAAAAAATTCAGGCTAATATTTCTGCAAAAGATGAAGCTAAAAGAGCTGCTAAGAAGGAGCGTCTTGAGGCTGAAACTGCAGTTAAAGAAGCTAGAACTGCTGAAATTGCTAAGAAAAGAGCAGAAGCAGAAGCTGCTGCTAAAGCTGCTGAGCAACCAGAAGCTCCTGCTGAAGGAGAAGCTGCTGCTGAAGAAGCAGAAGCTTAGTAGTTGTTCTTCTAAGATATTAAAATCCACTTTCTTTTTTGATTGTGGATTTTTTTTGTCTTACAAACCTTAATTATAATAAGATTAATTTAACCAAATTAGAATTATGAAGATTGCAAAATTACTTGGGGGTTTTTTATTATTACTATTGTTAACAATGAAAGGGGTTGCTATACAGGCCCAAACAAAAATTGAAGGAGCTGTTTTAACAAGTTCATATTCATTGAAAGAGTTTAAGGGGAATTTATATTTATTTGGTTCTTCTCAAACTGAATCTAATGTATCTAAGATTTATAAATCAAGTGATGGTATTAACTGGACAACAGCGGCTGAAGGAGATTTAAATCTAAAGCCATTTGCTGCTGGAGAGGTGTTTAAGGGTAAATTATATTCTATAGGTGGACATGCAGATATTGATGTATCTAATGAAGTAATATCTTCGGAAGATGGTATTATATGGACTACTCAGGTTGCCTCTTTTTCTCCACGAAAAAAGATGGGTAGTTGTGTGCATAATAATAAGCTTTTTGTTGCTGGTGGTTCAGGTTTAAATGATGTTTGGTTTACTGAAAATGGAAAAGACTGGACAAAAGCATGCGACAAAATTTCAGATAAATTTCCGCATTTCTGGAATCCCAAATTAGTTTCGTTAAACGGATCGCTTGTATTGTTTGGAGGTCATAAAACTGATTGGGGTTTTAATGATAACGAACGTAATGTTTTTATCTCTAACGATGATGGAAAAACTTGGCAAGAAAATACTATTCCTTTTCAGATTAATCTGGATGAATGCTGGACTTATTTTGTTTATAACGATCAGCTTTATGTACTTGCCAATAACGATGGAAATAGTAAGCATGATCAAGGAAATATTTTTTTATCAAAAGCAAAGTTTTTTGTAACTAAAGATGGTGTAAAATGGGATGAATTGGCTTATACAGATTTACCTATTATTAAAAACAAAGGTGTTATTAGTAAGTCGGTTGTTTATAAGGGAAAGATAGTGAACTTAAGCCAAAATCCTCAGACTTACACAAATAATTATGTGGAATTTCAAGATCCAAAGATTTTTATTCAAAACATTGAGAATGTGTTCTATTATGAAGATGCTGTAAAAGATATTGAGCTTCCTTTTACCTGTAATTATATAAATTCCAGTGATAGTGAGGGTATTAGTGTCGATTTACAGTCTTCGAATCCACAAGTTGTTTCTTGTGATGGATTGGAATATGGAAATGGAATAATATCAATCAGTCCAAGAAATAAGACTGGGAAAACAATTATAACCATTACTGCAACTGACGGAACTGATTCTGCAATAAGTAGTTTTGAAGTTTATGTTTTTCCTAAGGAAAAAATAAATCTGAATGTTGCCAAAGGATATTTGTTTAAATCTGGATCAGAAGATGTGTCAAGTAAATTTTCGTTAATAAAAGCTAAAGGTTTTGGAGATGTTACTTTTAATGTAAAATCTTCTTCCAACTCTTCTTTTATTGATGCAACAAAGGTTACTGTAGGTAATTTGATTTCTACCATTTATTATATTGATTGTAATGATGCAATGCTTTCTACAACGGGTCAATCCAAGATTGTTATTGAAGCTACTGATGGAATAAATACTAAGCTTTTTCCTATATGGATAAAGGTTGGAGATAATCAGGAACCTGAAGTGAAAAATCCTTTGTCTGAAGTTAAGTGGGATACAAAAACTCCATTTGCGTATAATTTACCAATAAATACTTTTGAGGATTCTGAAGGAGATGAATTGGAATATTCTGCAGAAGATCTTCCTTGTGGTTTTACGATTGATGAGAAGACAGGTAATATCTCTGGAGAAACTAATGAACTTCCTCCTTTTGATATAAAGATTATTGCATCTGATTCTTATGGTGCCTCTGTAAGTGCTATGCTTAAAGTAAAGAAAGAAGAAAGTACTTCTGTTATAGATGTGAATAAGATAGAAAACTTAAATGTTTATCCTAATCCATCCAAAGGTCAGATAAATATAAAATCTGAAGAAAATATCAAGAGTGTAGAATTATGGTCTGTTACCGGAACTTTAATTCAATCATGGACTTCAGACAAAAAAATGATGATCTTAGATCTAAATTATCCGAAAGGCTTATATATATTGAAGATAATACAAGAAGATCAAGCATCGAGTTTGAAGCTTATGCTTGATTAGAGCTTAATCTAGATTATTACCATAAAGAAAGCGTAAGGGTTTAAAAATTCTTACGCTTTTTTTATTCGCTTGTATGGGATAAATGTTTTTATGATTATCTTTAATATCAGTCTTTTAAAAATCCTAAAACAATTTAACCCCTATGAAAAAGTCAAAACGATTATGGTGGGGCTTTGCCCTAGTAATGATTGTTTGTTTTGCCGTTCTTCTGTTTTTTGGAGGTGAAATATATCATAAGAAACCCCCAATTCCCGAAACTGTAACCACACCTAATGGTCAGGTTATATTTACTAAGTCGGATATTCAGAAAGGGCAAAATGTATGGCAATCTATGGGTGGTCATGAAATTGGATCTATATGGGGGCATGGCTCCTATGTTGCTCCTGATTGGACTGCCGATTGGATTCATCGTGAAGCTTTATATATGGTAAATGCATTTGCCATAAGAGAATATCAAATGCCTTATGATGAGGTGAGCTTGGAAAAACAAGCCGGACTGAAAGTTGTTCTTCAGCAAGATATCCGTGAAAACACCTATAATAAGGATGATGGCAATATCAGTGTATCTGATATTCGGGCTAAAGCTATAATGAATAATATGGATCATTATGCAAAGCTTTTCCTTGGCGATCCTAGCCTTGAAGAATTACGTGATGATTATAGTATCCCTGCCGGTGTACTTAAAGATCCTGAAAAAGCCAGATGTCTGAATGCTTTCCTTTTCTGGGCTAGCTGGACTTGTTCTACAGAACGTCCTGGCGAGGATGTTACCTATTCGCATAACTGGCCTCCTGATGCTATGATTGGAAATATCCAAACGGGTTCTCTGATTATATGGACTGGTTTTAGTGTTATTATGCTTCTGATCGGTATTGCTTTGCTTGCATTCTATCATGCTCGTAAGGGTGAGCATGAACCAGAAAGAGTTGACTATCCGAAGAAAGATCCTCTGATTGGGTTTAATCCTACAAAATCGATGAAGGCTACTTTGAAGTATTTCTGGATCGTTTCATTATTGTTTATTGTTCAGATTATTTCGGGAGTAATTACTGCTCACTATGGTGTTGAGGGTAATGGCTTTTATGGTTTTGCTCTTGCCGATTTCTTACCTTATTCTATTTCCCGTACATGGCACGTGCAATTGGCTATTTTCTGGATTGCTACCGCTTGGTTGGCTACCGGATTGTATATGGCTCCTGCCGTATCAGGTAAAGAACCTAAATATCAGGCTTTCGGAGTAAATGTTTTGTTTGTAGCTCTTTTGATTGTGGTTATCGGATCATTGATTGGTCAGTGGTTTGGTGTAATGCAACGATTGGGACTTACCGAAAACTTCTGGTTTGGCCATCAGGGTTATGAGTATGTCGACTTGGGTCATTTCTGGCAAATTTTGCTGTTTGTTGGATTATTGTTGTGGTTCTTCCTTTTGTTCCGCGCTTTATTGCCAGCCTTAAAAGTTCGTTCGGATGCCAAGCCATTGTTGATTATGTTTGTTATTGCTTCTGCTGCTATTGCCTTGTTCTATGGAGCGGGTTTGATGTGGGGACAGCATACGCATTTGTCAATTGTTGAATATTGGCGTTGGTGGGTAGTTCACCTTTGGGTTGAAGGTTTCTTTGAGGTATTTGCTACTGTAATTGCAGCCTTCTTGTTTACCCGTATGGGATTGCTTAAGATTCGTTCTGCAACCAATGCTGTTTTATTCAGTACCATTATATTCTTATTTGGTGGTATTATAGGAACATTCCACCACTTATACTTTACGGGAACCCCGCTGGCGGTGTTGGCACTCGGGGCCTCTTTCAGTGCTCTGGAAGTGGTGCCGCTGATGTTTATATCGTACGAGGCTTACCATACCCTACGACTAGGAAAGCATAAGTCGTGGGTAAGAACCTATAAATGGCCAATATACTTCCTTGTATCCGTTGGATTCTGGAATTTGGTAGGTGCCGGCATCTTCGGATTCTTGATTAATCCTCCTATAGCCCTTTACTATATGCAGGGTCTTAATACTACTCCTGTTCACGGACATACTGCATTGTTTGGCGTTTACGGAATGTTGGGTATTGGTTTAATGCTCTTCGTTTTAAAGGGTCTTTATTCAAGGAATATCTGGAAAAACGGAATGATAGGATTTGCCTTCTGGGCATTGAATATTGGTTTATTATTAATGGTTTTGATTAGTGTTCTGCCTGTTGGCTTGGCACAGACTTTGGCATCAGTAAAACACGGTATGTGGTATGCCAGATCTTCCGATTTTATCAATCAAGATTATATGCAAACCTTCAAATGGTTGCGTGTAATTGGTGATACGATTTTCGCTTTGGGAGCCTTAGCTTTAGTAATCTTTATAATTGGTCTTGCTTCGGGTTTCTCCCTGCGCAAAGGTCAGTTTGATATTACTGAGGATAAGTACCCTACATTAGACGATTAATTCCTTTTGTGTGTTTATGTTTATAGCGGCTACGAATAATTGCTTTCGTAGCCGTTTTTGTTGGACACATATATCCTCTTGAAATTTTTAGAGAAGATTTTACGAAGTATATGAAATTGTTGTTTTTGTAATATTTAGAAATTGATTTTTTTAATTTGTTGATATAAGTACACGACAAAAAATAAAATAAGAAAGGGCTAGAAACAAAAAAGCACCTTGAAAAACCTTTATTTTGTGTTTGCTAGAACAATCAAAACCAAGGAAAGACAAAGTGCACAGCAAATATACAGACATAAGAGGAAAAATCAAGGAAGCTACAGAATGGAATTTATCCAGAGTTAAATTAGTTAGCTACTTAATTATCTCAATGCTTAAAACACAGAGTGTTTCCTTTGTGAAATTAAGCCAGGGAATGGATACAAAAGCTTCAGTAGAATCGAACTATCGTAGGATTCAAAGGTTCTTTTCGGAATTTGATATTGACTTTAAGCATATTTCTTTACTGTTATTCAAACTCTTACCCAATAAAAGACCACTGCGATTGAGCCTTGATAGAAGTAATTGGAAATTTGGCAAACTGAACATTAACATATTGATGCTTAGTGTATGTTATAAAGGAGTTGCTCTACCTATTTTGTGGAATATGCTTCCTAAAAGGGGAAACTCTAATTATCAGGAAAGAAAAGATCTGATGGATCGATACCTTGAATTATCTGGATCAGATAGTATTGATTGTCTTTTAGCAGATAGAGAGTTTATTGGGAAGTCTTGGTTTAATTATCTTACGGAGAAACAGATTACTTTTTATATAAGAATCCGAAATAATATGGACGTATATCTTCGTGGTAACAAGAAGATTAAAGCGGGTAAATTATTTTATTATAAAAAGTATAATGTTGCACATAGTCTTGAAGAGCAAGTAATCATCACTTCTTGCAGTCTTTATGTTTGGGGTATCAAACACAAGAATATGGGTGAAGTAAAGACAGAGCATATTATCATTGTGTCAAACTGTTCTGATGGAAATGGTATTGAAATATATAAGGATAGGTGGCAAATAGAGACTTTGTTTAAAGCCTTAAAATCAAGTGGCTTTAATCTTGAAGACACTCATCTAACTAATACTGACAGGATCAATAAGTTAATAGCAATAACTGCTATAGCTTTTATTTGGGCTTATATCACTGGTATTTTCATCCATGAGAATATCAAACAGATAAAGATCAAGAGATTCAAGAAAGCAAAGTTCAGAAAGCAATATAGCTTCTTTAAATATGGATTAATCCATCTTGCTTATTGCCTGCTAAATAGTTATAAATCAAAAGAATTGAAACAATATAATAAATTATTGTCGTGTACTTAGCGATTTTATTTATATTTGCGAAAGCACTTGGTGCCACGAGAAAAGTTGTTTTTTGGTGTCGTAACTACAAATATCAACTTTTCTCGATTTATTTTATACCCTATTTGAAAAATGTCGGGTAGAGTAGCTAAGTGGATTTAGCATTAAATTAAAACCTAAGTTTTAAAAGATGAAAAAAGTTTTATTGTTTTTATGTGCATAGGCTTGTTTACTCTTTTTGGAACATGTGAAAAAGAAAATCATGTAAAAACAGATGTAAAGCCTGTAAACGAAAGAAATATGACATTTGGTAGTTATGGAGAAATGCATAATGAAGTTTTAAAGTTTTTTTATGAAGAAGCTAATGGTGAAGAAATAGTAAGAAATAATCTTACTCCTGAAGTAGGAGTTGAAATGATTAATGCTGTAACTCCTTTTTTGTTAAAAAAGAATATTTCTCAGGAAGAAATAGATTATCTAAAAGAAATCGCTCCAGAGTATCTCTCTCCTGTTACGGATTTGATTTCAAATATTGACTCTTTGTCTTTAACACCTGACTATATATTTACAGCAGAATCACTTGACAAAATTATGGGTAAAGAAACCTTTGATTATTACTATACAGATATGCTGGTTTCCGCTAACGCTTCAATTGAATTTATTAATGCTGTTAAAGAGGTTTTTGCTTTTATTAGGGAAAATAGTTGTGACATGGAAGCATGTGTGAATTTTGTTGTTAATGACTTCGGATCTACATCGTTCAACAATAGCCATGATGAAAAAATGAAACATACTTTTATAGATATTTTTACACATTCAGCTAGCTTTTGGGAAAATTTTCTTAGTGAAAAAAACGCTATGATTAATGTAAATAGCACTTCGAATAGTAGAGAATGTATTCATCTAGGGACTTATAAACAGGGTACTGTATGCATTGTGATTGATACATTAGTTGGGCTTATTACTGTAGAAACAGGTGCTGGATCAATTATAATTGGGGGCGGAGCTTCAGCAGTTGCATACGAACTTTTAGATGCAGAAAGATACGACGCATGGCTTATAGGTGGCTCTATCATTATTACTCCTCACCCTCCTAGAACTTAATTTAAATTATAACAATATAGCACATGAGAAAAAGTTTTCCTTTATGTAACTGGTATTGGCGTTATATATCTATAATGGGCGCTGTAGGAAGTTTTTTTTTCTTTTTGTTTTCAACAGAAGGTAAGGATGTAAATTTAGCTAAAGCATTATTGTTCTCCTTTCTTTATATCCTTTGTATTTCAAAAACAAAAAATGAAACTTCTTGTATACAAGATATTAGAAATGTTTCTTTTAAAATATCTTTCATGATTGCAGGAACAGTTACCTTATCTGTTGTTATTGCAGAAGGTATAACAGGAGCAGATTTTGATATGCCGCCTCTGTTTACTTTCAAGTTTTTAATTGTTTCATTTTTAGTTGTATTTTATATCTTTAAAGTTTCTAGAGTTGTGAAAAAAAAATCTAAAAATCAAGGTGAGACAATAAAGAATTAGGGCAAACGCATGAAATTTATCCTATCAAAATTTAGTTTAATAAATTATTAGCTTTCGCGCATGAAAGGAGATGTACATTCTTAATTTTTGGAGATAAAAGATCCACGTATGGTTAATAAATGTTCCCATAAATTAAGTGATATTTTATTTATTGCACTTAGTTCTCTGATTTGTAACGGAGAAGATTTTGAGGATAAGGTCACAGTACACGACAAAAAATAGTATAGGAAAGGTATAAAAACAAAAAAGCACTTTGAAAAACCTTTATTTTAGTGTCTGTGAAAACAATAAAAACATAGGCAAGACAAAGTGCGCAGCAAATATAAAACATTAGAAGAAAAGATAAAAGATTCCACAAATTGGAATTTATCTAGAGTGAAATTCGTAAGCTATTTGATCATCTCAATGCATAAAACTCAGAGCGTTTCCTTTGTGAAATTAAGTCAGGGAATTCACAATGGCTCCCTGTTAGAATCAAATTACCGACGGATTCAAAGATTCTTTTCACAGTTTGATATTGATTTTAAACTTATTGCCTTACTGATATATAGTCTTTTACCCGATAAAAAGAAGTTGCGTTTAAGTCTGGATCGAAGTAATTGGAAATTTGGTAAGTTAAATGTGAATATCCTGATGCTCAGTGTATGTTATAAGGGACTTGCGATTCCTTTGTTATGGGAATTACTCCCAAAGAGAGGTAATTCTAATTTTCAGGAAAGAAAAGACCTGATTGATCGGTATCTTGAACTTTTTGGATCAGATAGTATTGATTGTCTTCCAGCAGATAGAGAGTTTATAGGAAAATCCTGGTTTGAATATCTTAGCATGAAAAATATCACATTCTATATCAGAATCCGCAATAATATGGATGTGCAGTTTGGTAGAAATAAGAGAATTAAGTCAGGGAAATTGTTTTTTCACAAGAAGTATGATGTAGTACACCAGTTTCCTGAAAAAGTAATGATCACCTCTTGCAAACTTTCCGTTTGGGGAATGAAATACAAAAATATGGAGACGGTAAAAACGGAGCATATTATTATAGTATCCAATTGTTCTGAAGGAAATGGAATTGAAATATATAAGGATAGATGGCAAATAGAAACCTTATTTAGAGCTCTAAAATCAAGTGGTTTCAATTTGGAAGACATTCACTTAGTCCATATTGAAAGAATTAAAAAACTTATTGCCATAATGGCTATTGCTTATATTTGGGCTTATAAGACTGGTATATTTATTCATGAGAATATCAAACAGATCAAAATAAAAAAATTTAAGAAAGCTAAAACTAGGAGACAGTACAGCTTCTTTAAATATGGTTTAATGCACCTTACTCATGCATTGCTAAATAGCTTTAAATCAAATGAATTTAAAAGATATTGCAAATTATTGTCGTGTACTTAGTTTGTTGATATAAATATACTAATTTATTTAGATGTTGTTTTTTTATGTGCTTATAAAAAAAAACAATAAAAGTTTGTTTTGATGAAGGTGTTGTTGTATTTTAGTAGTAGAATTCTATATTTAAGTATTAAACAATATTGTTTTTAACCTAATCTCAAATTTCCTTTTTGTTTTTTTTAAAACTTCATTAAGGAGATTTTAATCTAAGAAAATATGAAAAAGCACGTTTTGATTTCTTTTTTTCTTTTGACTATTGGATTTGTATTTACAGTATCTTGTCAGAAGGAGAGAAAAGATTCTTCAATGGCGAATAATAAGGTTTCAAATGTTTTGGATCCTGAATCTTTGGAGTTGTATAATAAAATTGTTGATGCAGGAATCAAGCATAATGAATATGCGGAGGTTTTTCTGCAAAAATTTCCCATTCAATTTTTTGAAAACGGTCTGGTCCCAGAGCTATTCAATAGTATCTTGGGTTATACTTTGCAATACAATACTGACTATATAACGCCTTATTCGGTGATTTTGGTTTTGGAAAAAGTAAGACAAAATTTAAATCCAGAAAATTATTCTAATTATGATTATACCGATAGGCAGAAATTAGTTCTAGATGAAATTAAGAATATCATTAATAGAAATTTTAGTAGGTATTCTGTTGAGGAGTTAAATATTAAAGAGAATGTTATTAAAGTTAAGAATCTTATTGATAAAGATTTGAATGAATACTTAATTTCCAGTATTTCAAATCCAAATTATTCAGAGCAAGAAAAGGCTTTGTATTTATATCCAATTGGAATTGCTAAGGCATCAAATTGTTTTTGGTTTGATAAAGACCTTGAAGTGTATAAGGCTGATCATGATGTAATTAAAACTGATGCAGAGGCTTTTGCGCAAATTTCGTATGCTTTAATTGAAGCAAAAGCTTTAGATGGGGAAGCTCAGGTTTTATCACCAGAGGAAATGGAAGAAATAGCACATGTTTCAGCAGTAGCTTCTGGTCTTGATTATAGTGGTAAAAAGTAGTTCTTAGCAATAAACGAATTAAACGAATAAAATGAATAAGCAGGCGTTTGTAATGTGTTTACTGTTTTTTTCTATTTGTGTTGCATGAAAAAAAACAAATGTAAATAAAGATTCATCTTCAAATTTAGTAGAAAAAACTGAGGGTAATGATTTAGGAATTTATTTTAATTTTGCTAATTATGTAGGTGGCTTACATAATCAGTTTAGCAAGGAGTGTGTTGACAAAATAGTCAAGAATGAATTGAATTTAATTGATTATTCTGTAACTGAAAAGTTCGATCTTGTAACTCAAGATATGTTAGAAAGGATTGAAAGCATGAATGTTTCTCCCGATTTATATTCCCAGATTGTTTGCGAAGAAAACGAGATAAAAAGTAATTATGAAACAACAGGTAAGCTTTATAGGAATCCAAAATTTATTTCAGAGGAGGCAGGAATGACTACTGCTATAATTGAACAGGTTTATACTGAATTTGAAGAAGAATTTGGTTTAGAACAGGTTGATTTAGAGGATGTAAATAAAGAGGTGATTAGGAGGTTAGATTCATTTTTGTTAACAATATTAAATGGATCTGAATATTCTGTAAAAGAAAAATTTTTGTATTCTGGGATAGTCGGTATAGCTAAGGCATCTCATGAATTATGGATAGATGAAAATCCTATTATGCAAAGGAATAGAAAAGAGGAAACTCAGAGGGTTGATGCACAAGCATTTGCTTATAAAATGAGACGTTATGCAGACCTTGGTATTAATATCTTTGACCCAGGAAATGAGCCTCACTTACATACCACTATAAATCATTCTTACTGTCAATCAGTAAAAGCTTATTTTATAGATTACCCATCACTTTTTAATCATTAGTGAATATTAAAAGGTTAAATTTATTGTAAAACAAGCAGAAATCAGGTGTGTTAATATTAAGTTAAACCTGATTTCTGCTTTTTTATTTATTGAATAATACATTCAGGTTTTAAATATATATCCTTTACTTTTGCAGTTTAAAGTGTGAATTATATTTAATGCAATAGAATAATGAATAAGCAGGATTGTTTTTATTTCGGTAAAATAGTGAAGCCCCACGGCATGAAGGGAGAGGTAAATATTTATGCAGATGTTGACGACCCTGGCAAATACCTCGAGTTGCCCATGTTTTTAATAGATACACGCACAGGTTTAATTCCTTATTTTATTGAAAACATTCAATTTCTTGGAAATAAGGGAATCGTAAAGATTCAAGAAGTTGAAGATATCGAAGCTGCTGCTCAGTATGCTGGATTGCATATATATCTTCCTTTAGATCTTCTTCCAAAGCTAAGTGGAAATAAATTTTACTTTCACGAAGTAAAAGGGTTTACTGTTGTGGATAAAAACTTTGGTACTGTGGGAGCTATAAAAGAAGTGTTGGAATATCCGAATCAGTCATTGTTTCAAATCTTTATCAATCAGAAGGAAGTGCTTATTCCTATCAACGATCATATTATTGAAAATGTAGATCGCGATAAGAAAGAGATATTGGTTTCTGCACCCGATGGATTATTGGATGTGTATTTATCCGATCAGAAAGATGAAGAAAGAGAGTAAAGCCTTTCGATTTAAGAGTTTTGAGATGTTCGACCACCAATCGACCATGAAGATAGGAACAGATTCCATTCTTTTGGCATCGTGGCTAAATTGGTTGGGCAAGGGGCATTATCTCGATATAGGTTGTGGTTGCGGCATAATAGCATTGCTTTTGTCGCAACGATTTCCTGGGTCAAAAGGTATGGCCATTGACATTGATGCCGATTCCATACATCAAACCCAATCGAATATTGAATTGGCACAAAAAACACTTCAGATTGATGCATCTTGTATAGATTTTAAAGACTTTGCTCAACAATCAAATCAAAAGTTCGACCTTGTCGTAAGTAATCCACCATATTTTCATAATTCACTGAAAGGGCCCAAGGCAAAGCGCAATCAAGCCCGGCACAACGATAGCTTACCCTTCGATGCTATGGTTTGTGGTGTTTTGCAAACCTTAAGCCCTGATGGAAAACTTGCCTTGATTCTTCCTTCCTTCGAAGCATCTGTTTTTACAGAAATAGCCGAAAAGCACGGCTTGCATCTAAATAGAAAAACATGCCTAAGCACGCGTCGGGGCAAAGAAGCATCGCGATGGCTTATGGAATTGAGTTTTACAAAAATGGATGTTCAGATCAATGAACTTTGTATTCGTAATGCGGATAATACTTTCTCGGAGGAGTTTATCGGACTTACAGGGCAGTTCTATATTTGCTTTGATTGATTATTGTCCCATACCAAGGATTACATCCCGGGTTGATCATTACCCCCGGATTGGCCCCGGGTTGACCATTACCCCCGGATTGGCCCCGGGTTGATCATTATCCCAGGATTACATCCCGGGTTGATCATTCCCCCAGGATTAC
>JBGRQE010000031.1:0-36676 GCA_041725955.1 Bacteroidales bacterium | reverse complement strand
ATGAGCAACAGCCAATACGCTTCGAGTGTAATTTTTGCTATAAATACTTTCCTGAAGCTGCAGATGATACTCTTTTTTTACTTCAGCAGCATTGGCCCATGGATCATAGCAATCTACCTGGCATCCAAACTCTTTAAGTTCACGAATAACATCTACCACACGGGTATTACGAATATCGGTACAGTTTTCTTTAAAGGTAAGACCTAATACCAATACTTTGGAGCCATTTACTTTATGGCCTTTTTTTATTAATAGCTTTACTACCTGATTGGCAACATGAATACCCATATTATCATTAAGTCGGCGTCCGGCAAGAATAATCTCTGGGTTATAACCCAACTCCTGCGCTTTATGGGTAAGATAATAGGGGTCAACACCTATACAATGTCCTCCTACCAATCCGGGGCGGAAGGGCAAAAAGTTCCATTTGGTTCCGGCAGCTTCCAATACTTCAAGGGTATCAATACCCATTTTATTAAAGATAACTGCCAGCTCATTAACAAAGGCAATATTTATATCTCGCTGCGAATTTTCAATTACCTTGGCAGCTTCAGCAACAGCAATACTGCTTACCTTATGAGTTCCTGCCTTTACTATTGCCTGATAAAGCATATCTACCTCTTCGGCAATTTCTGGTGTAGAACCAGAGGTTACTTTTACTACCTTAGGAAGGGTGCGTACCTTATCGCCCGGGTTTATACGTTCGGGAGAATAACCACAATAAAAACCCTTATTGTATTTTAAACCACTGGCTTTTTCTAATATAGGCACACAATCGTTTTCGGTGGCTCCGGGATATACGGTAGATTCGTAAATTACAATATCTCCTTTGCTTAATACTTGCCCTACAGTTTTTGATGCCTGAATTAATGGGGTCAAGTCTGGGCGACGAAATTCGTCTACAGGGGTAGGAACAGTAATAATATAAATCTGCGCATCCTGAATATCCATAATATTCTCGGAAAAAGTAAGCTCTCTGGCTTTGCGCAAATCATTATCCGCTACCTCTAATGTAGAATCATGACCGTCTTTTAACTCTTCAATACGATCACGATCGATATCGTATCCTATGGTTTCGGTAATCTTTCCTAATTCTACGGCTAAGGGTAGTCCGACATAGCCGAGACCTATTATTGCTGTTTTTTTCATGTTTTTTCGTTTTTCGGGCTTGGGAGTTCGGAATTCGGAGCTCGTTTTTCGAAACCCGAATCACGAATCACGAAACCCAAAACCCAATCCTCTACCCCCTACCAATTCCTTTAACCTCAAAGCCAATTTTTCTAAGCTTATCGTGGTCCAATATATTACGACCATCGAAGATAAAGGCAGGTTTAGGCATTGCATTATATATTTTTTCCCAGTCGTAAGTCTTAAACTCATCCCACTCGGTAATTACTGCAATAGCATGGGCATCTTTTAATGCCTGATAGGGGTTGGTATGGTATTGTAATAGGTGTTTATTATCGTCTTCACTACGAGTATTTAGGGCATCCAAATCAGAAAGCATACGCTGATGGCTAACCTTAGGGTCGTAGATAGCAATTTTTGCTTGATCTTCCATTAGCATATCGGCAATATAAATGGCTGCCGACTCGCGCGAATCGTTGGTATCTTTTTTAAAGGCCCATCCCAGAAAGGCAATCTTCTTGCCTGAAACGGTATTAAAAAGAGTTTCAATAATCTGAAGGGCAAATCGACTTTTTTGATAGTCGTTAATCTTAATTACCTGTGCCCAATACTCTGCAGCCTCGGGCAAACCAAAATGATGATTTAGGTATACAAGGTTTAATATATCTTTCTGAAAACAACTGCCTCCAAAGCCTACAGATGCTTTTAGGAATTTGCTGCCAATGCGGGTATCCATACCTATAGCCTGAGCTACTTCGTCGACATTGGCTCCGGTGCGCTCACATAATGCACTAATTGCGTTTATGCTTGATATTCGCTGTGCCAGAAATGCATTGGCAGTTAGCTTACTTAATTCCGACGACCATATATTGGTTGTAATTAATCGCTCTCTGGGAATCCAGTTTGCATATACTTCAACCAATGATTCTATAGCATCTTGACCTGCCTCATCGGAATCGCCTCCAATCAGCATACGATCAGGATTTAAGAGATCGTCTACGGCAGTACCCTCGGCCAAAAACTCGGGATTGGAAAGTACGGTAAAGTTAATTCCTTTATTCTGAGCGTAGAGTATACGCTTAAGGCTTTCGGCAGTGCGTACGGGCAAAGTAGATTTTTCGACAACAATCTTATCGCTTTCTGCTACTGCCGCAATCTGACGTGCACATAATTCAATATAGCGCAAGTCGGCCGCCTGACCCTTTCCTACTCCATAGGTTTTTGTAGGTGTATTTACCGAAATAAAGATCATCTCACTCTCGCGGATATGCTTCTCCATATCGGTAGAGAAAAATAAATTCCTTCCGCGGGCTTCTGCAACTACTTCGGCCAATCCGGGCTCGTAAATAGGTAGCTGGTCCAGATCTTTATGATTCCAGTAGGCAATACGCTCGGCATTGACATCTACAACATTTACTTCTATATGTGGACATTGCTTGGCAATAACGGCCATAGTAGGTCCTCCTACATAACCGGCTCCAATACAACATATTTTCTTTATTTTAGACATTGGGTTTGGGTTTTGAGTTCGTTAATTCGGGGTTCGAATCTCGGGGTTCGGGGCTCGGAGTTCGTTTTTCGAAACACAAATCACGAATCACGAATCACGAAACTCGAAACCCGAATCTCAATCCTTCTACTGAACCCTATTCTTACAATAACGTATTGAACCATTAATCAGCATACCACACTGATCTGTAAGTTCATATATCTTATCAAAGTCATCAACACAAACAAACTGCTGATCTAGAGCAATCTCGAGTTGAGTAATTAGCTCAAAAAGCGAACCTCTTGCTACACACAAGAAACGAATTCTTTCATTATATCCACCTCTTCCAATCCCTTCAGCAATATTTGAGGGAATACTTACAGAGGCTCTTCTCATTTGACTTGTCAATCCAAACAACTCCGTCTTAGGAAAACTCTTTGTTATCGTATAAATTAAATTTGCTAATTCCTTTGAGGTTTTCCAAACATCAAGTTGTCTAAAGCTTTTCATGATTTGGGGTGGGGGCTTAGGGGTTAGTTAATTTGGGGTTCGTTTTTCGAATCTCGAAGTTCGTTTTTCGAATTTCTAATCTCGAATCACGAAACCCGAATCACAAAACTCGAAACACGAATCACAAAACTCGAAACACGAATCACGAATCTCGAAACCCGAATCTCGAATCACCATACAGCTTCGCCTCCTCAGTCCCATAACAGGTGAGCAGGCATTACCTTTAAAACTTTATCCTCCAAGTTATTACATTCATCCAGCAGTCACTTTACTTTTTCGCACAACGTCCCAGGTTTTGTCGATTTCTACGACCAGTGAATTTCCTATATAGTCTATGCGGATTAGGATTTTGCGATTTGATGGTTCTTGGAAAACCTCACCACAATATCCCGATAAAGGACCTTTGGTAATTTCTACCTGATCTCCTTTTTGCAAGGGAGTATTGATCAGTTGAAATTGCAATTGATTACTTTCTACAACTTGGCGAAGAACCTGTATTTGTTTTTCCGGAATTTCGGCAGCACGACCTTCAAAAAATATATAGCGAACGGCCCCATAAGTGTTTAGAACTTCAAAGTATTCTTTACTATTTACCTTTACGAAAAGATAAGAGTTAATTAATGGACTCTCGACAAGCTTTCGCCGATCCGACCATTGTTTCCATTCTTTTTTTAAGGGTAAATAACAAGTTATGCCTTTGCCTATGAGTTGTTGGTATACCTTTTTCTCGTTACGACTTTTGGTATAAAGAGCATGCCATTTTTTATTTCTATTCCGATCGTCCATTTCAAGAACAGCTCCAGTTTTCTTTATGTAAAATTGCAAGATAAAAATAGGGACTTTTTTACTTTAGATATTTATTCTCTTTTAGGTAAGTCTTACTATATCCCGCAAATCCAACGTGCACAAAATTAAAAAAATAAATGCTATTCCAAAGTTTTTAACCCTTTTTTGAGATATTTCTCTTTTAGGGTTTTATTATCAGTGAGTTTCGGATATCAAATCAAAGAAATAACTCACATGCCAGCCCGTCTGCAAATACTTTCCCCTGATTGCTAAGGACAAAGTTATTATCCTTTTGAACAACCTGCTTTTTACCGATCATCGGTTTTACAGTTCTATAGAAGTGCTGCCATACTTCTTCACCAAAGTTTTTCAGTATATAATCTTTAGAACAGCCCCATATTGTGCGCAGAGACGTCATTATATATTCATTATAACATTGTGTAGAATCGAGGATCTCTTTTTCATAGAAATCACTTCCCTTTTCCACTCCTTGCAAATAGTTGGGAATAGAAGCGGTATTCCATTGCCGGGAATTGCCATCAAAGCTATGTGCAGAAGGCCCTACACCAAGGTATAATGACTGGTTCCAGTAGTTTTTATTATGGCGTGAATAGGTGTTATCTTTACAGAAGTTACTGATTTCGTACTGAGTAAAACCTTCTTTCTGTATGCGCTGCAATAGAATATCAAAGTGTTTTAGGCTTTCTTCTTCTTGGGTGGGCAGTCGCTTTCCTTTTTGAATAAGCTTTTCGAGGGGAGTAGCAGGTTCAACGGTAAGGCTATATGCCGAAAGATGGGGTGCTCCTGTGGCAAAGAAAAGATCTAGATTTTTATGCCACTTCTCTTCTGTAAGGGTGGGAATACCATAAATCAGATCTAAACTCAAATTGCTAAAGCCTGCATCTTGCACCCTTTGAATACAGTTCTGGGCTTCTGCAGCATTATGCGTACGGTGTAAATACTCCAAATCGTCGCTAAAGAAGGATTGTATTCCTATACTCAGTCGATTTACAGGGGTATTTTGCAATTCCTTTACTTTGGAAGGGCTAAGATCGTCGGGATTGGCCTCCAGAGTAATTTCAGCAGAAGAATCAATAGAATAATGCATAGATATATACTCTATAATCTCCATAATCTGAGCTGTAGAAAGCAATGAAGGAGTTCCTCCACCAAAATAAATGGTTTGAATATCCTTTTGAGGAAGGTAATCTTTACGGATTTCCATTTCCCGGATAATCGACTGAACAACCTCAGCCTGTCGCTTATGATTTCCTACACTATAAAAATTACAGTAATAACATTTATGCTTACAAAAAGGGATATGTATATATATTCCGGCCATGGCTTATTGTTTCTCGTACTTCCAAATTTTGCGCAAAGTAAATACATTATTTACCCCTTGCAATAGTAAGCTAACGCAAGAGTAGTATAAAATAATCTGAACAAAGGGAATGGATTTATAAAATAAGAAGAGCAAAAGTATACTACGAATCACAAGAGACAATATCGAATAGAATAAGCTATACTTTTGCATCTCAAAAACACGAATAGCTACACTGGCCGGAGCACTAATCATTTGGGCTATAAAAAAAGGAATAAGCATTTGCAGGTAAATTCCTGCCTTTTGCCATGAAGCACCAAAAATAAAGTTTACCATCTGTGGTCCCCAGAAAATTATACATATACATATACATACCGATATCAAAAATAACCAAAGCATCAATTGTAAATACCATCTTAATATAGGAATATTGTATTGCCTAAACCTACTCATATAGCTTAATATAACGCTACGCATATTCCGGGAAATCAAGATGCTGGGCTGCGACAATATTCGAATCGCCAGCAAATACAAACCCAATTGCGATAAAGGAATAAACTCTACAAAGAGCAATACAGGAAGGTTTTTGCTAAAGCTCATAAGCACATTCGACCAGCAAAAATACCGTGGGAAGTCTTTATATCTCTTTGCTACCCGCATCAAATCATTGCGGCTGATATATATAGAATGCTTTAAGTTTTTTCTTCTGCGGTAGCTAAGAAAAAGTGTTGCTGCGGCAGCACCCAGAATATTTCCTGCCACCAAACCCCTAAACTGAAAGAAATAATATAGAATATACTGAAATCCGAAGATACTTATACTCTGCAAAATACGGGCATAGGTAATCCACCCAAATTTACGTAAACGTATATTCCATAAAATATGCATATTATATTGTACCAGAAGTATGGCTCCCAAAAAAATGGCAACCTCTAAACCATGATACTTATCAAAATAGGGCAAGGGAATAAATAAAATCAAGCAGGCAAGGAAACATATAGCCCACATTAAACGCGAAGAGAGTAAAAACAAAATACGTGCATCACACTTTTTACGTGGCAGCACAATTGCCGACTCATACTTTAATGTAGCTACAGACGACACAATGGCAACCATGGCTCCATAAGAAGCATACCAGCCAAAAGCTTCTTCACTATAAATGCGGGTAAGCAAGGGCATAAGCGAAAAACTTATCAACTGAGCGATAAAAGCCCCACTGATCAGTGTAAAAAAATAAGAGATAAAAGTGTTTTTTTTACGCTTTCGCATAAGCATTTCAATTGAGTTTGGGAGGGTTTAGATTTCGGGGTTCGGGGTTTGTGTTTTGTTTTTTGTAATTTGTATTTCGAAACCCGAAAGTTATGCCTAAAATTACAGAAAAGGAGATATACAAAAAACATGCTCCCCATAAAATTGCAATCAATTTATTAAAAAAGGGAGTGGAAGTCGATTTAAAACTTACTGGCCATTGCATGCGACCAATTATGCAAGAAAATGATACTATTCATATAATTCCTATTCCTTTTAAAAGCCTAAACTATGGCGATATTGCAGTTTTTTTTATCGAAGATAATCGTATTAAAACACATCGCTTTATTCGTTTTAAGAGAATAAATGGGAAACTTTGTATTATTACCAAAAGCGATCGGAGAAAAAGCTATGACCCCCCTATTCCAATTTCTCAGTTTTTAGGAATTGTTAGCTGTGTGAAAAGAGGCAATAAAATTTATGATTTTTGTTGTGTAAGATGGAGGAAAATAAATTTTTTACTGTCAAAACTATCACGTCCATTAGGAATCATTGAATTTGGAGTTAGACTTCCTTTCAGAATAATATATTGGTTGATTCGTGTTTCGTTGATTCGTGTTTCGTGATTCGTGTTTCGTGTTTCGAAATACAAATTACAAAACACAAAACACAAACCCCGAACCCTGAATCCCAAATAAAACTATCTTTGTAAACAACTAAACAACACTAAATTGCTCTATGCCTACGAATCGTATTATTACTTTATTATGTATCCTTTCCTTTGGACTCCTTAGTTCTTGCGAAAGCGAAGAAACCCAACTTCTAAATGCAGAAAATAATATTTCGGATCAGCAGATGATATGGGATGTTGAAATATTGGCTTCCGACGATTTTCAAGGACGCAAACCAGGTACTGAAGGAGAAAAGAAAACCATTAATTTTTTAGCCGATAGCTATAAACAAATCGGATTGCTTCCGGCAGTAAACGGAAGCTACTTTCAGGAAGTACCCTTAGTAGAAATTAAGGGAATGCCTGATAGCAGTATGACTATAAATTGCAATGGCAGAGATATTGTTTTGGAGAGGAACAAAGACTTTGCTGCCCAATCACGACATCTGGAAAAACAGATAAGTATCAAAGATAAGGAGATTGTTTTCTGTGGCTACGGTATTGTAGCTCCCAAATACAATTGGAATGATTATAAGAATGTAGATATAAAAGGGAAGGTAGCTCTGGTTTTGGTAAACGACCCGGGCTTTGACAGTAATGACCCTAAGCTATTTCAAGGAAAAAGCATGACCTATTATGGTCGCTGGACTTATAAATATGAAGAAGCAGCGCGCCAGGGGGCAGAAGCATGTATTATTATACATAATTCTGCAGCAGCAGGCTACCCATGGTCAGTAGTAGAAAATTCAAACTCAGAAACAGAAGTCTACCTAAAGGCCAAAGATGGATATAAAAGCAGATGCAAGGTGGAGGCATGGGTTCAGGAAGCTGTGGCCGACAGTTTATTGCGTTGTGCCAATACCAGTTTGGAAGAAGCCAAAGCTATGGCTCTGGCAAAAGACTTTAGCCCTATCGATTTGGATGCAAAGATGACTTATGCGCTACAAAATCAGTGGAAAGATATTACCTCTCATAATGTTATCGGTTATATTCCGGGAACTTCACAAAAGGATGAATGTCTGATTTATTCAGCTCATTGGGATCATCTGGGAATTGGAGATACAATAAAAGGAGATTCTATATATAATGGTGCTGTAGATAATGGAACTTCTATTGCTTGTATGCTTGAAATTGCCCGTGCCTTTAAGAGCATGAAGAAAAAACCCAAGCGAAGTATTCTTTTCTTTGCCCCTACAGCAGAGGAAAGCGGTTTAAATGGATCGGCATATTATGTAGAACATCCTGTTTTTCCTTTAGACAAAACTGTTGCCAATATAAATATGGAGTTAATGTTGCCTTTTGGCCCCATGAAAGATGTTATGATAACGGGCTACGGACAGAGTAATATGGATGAATTGGTAAAAGAATTTGCGAAGAAACAAGATAGGGAAGTATTGCCCGATAATCATCCAGAGAGGGGAATGTACTTTCGTTCTGATCAATATAGCTTTGCAAAGAAAGGCATTCCAGCTCTATTTGCCAAAGGGAATATAATTTCACGCAAACATGGCAAAGAATGGATGCAGCAAAAAGAAACCAAATGGATACAAGAAAACTATCATAAACCCAGTGATGAATTTGAATTAAGCATGGACTTTAGAGGTATACGCCAAGACGCTCAGCTATTCTTTCTCATTGGCTGGAAAATAGCCAACGAGAAAGAAAGGCCAATAGTTTATCCTAATAATCCCTGGTAGATAATTTTACCTTACGCCAAGAATCTATACGTCTGTGAATGTAGGCGTATAGATTTGGTGATGTTACAGCAAAAGCACCATATAACACATTAAGTGTAATCAGGTTATATAAGCCTATATTATTAAATAGCAAAGACATTATTATAGGAATCGCATTCAATCCCAATATTATAGTTGTTGCCTGTCTATGCCTTAAATTTAAGGCCAGTAGATAATGATGTAAGTGCTCGCGACCAGCACAGCTTATAGATCTATGATTATAAACACGTATAATAACAACTTTTAAACAATCCATTAAAGGAACCAGAACAATAGCAAAAGCAACTGCAGGAGCAGAAGCTACAGCATAGGGGCTTGTCGAAACTGCCGACAATTCATTAAAATGTACCAACAATATAGATATTGAAAAACCCAGTATCAGCGAACCTGTGTCGCCCATAAAAATTTTATATCTATGTGCAAAAACATTAAAATAGAAAAAGGCAGTTAATGCTCCCAATAAAACAGCTGAAAATAAAGCATCATATAATTCTCCAATTATAAAGAAGTAAATCCCGAAAAATACCGCCATAAGCATTCCTAAACCCGAGGCCAATCCGTCGATACCATCCATTAAATTCAACGAATTGGTAATCAGAAGAACCAAAAAGACAGTAAATAGAAATGATACATAAATATTTAAACTATCCAGTCCTAGAAATCCAGCCATATGATGAAATTGCATATCGGCCAAAAAAAACAAGATAACTGTTGATAATAGTATACCTAATACTTTTTGATAAGGTCGTATAGAAAGTAAATCATCTCTAACTCCCAGCAAAGCAAGGATAATAAAAGCCAATAGATAATAACGGCAAAGATGATACTGATACTCACCACAAAAAATAATTAAGGAAAATATAATTGACAAGGCAATAGCAATTCCGCCTAAACGAGGAATTGCACGCGCATGTACATGTCTCCCACTGGGGATATCTAGCAATCTTTTAAATCGGGAAATAATTACTACGGGAGGTATAAACATTAATGAGAAAATAAAAGCGAGAATAAAAGCTGCGATAATTTCAAATATAGGAGCATTATCTATAAATCTTAGAATATTAATAGCATCCATTTTGTAAAAGTAAAGGAGTTTAACCAATCAATACTGTTTGTGAAACTTAGAATTAATAAATAGAAAGGAATGTTTTGGGGAAGGAATATTTTCCTATGGGCACATAAAGGTACATTTTTTTTTTGAAATCTATGCTTATGATTTCGTTTTTTATTATTCGCTTCTCTAAATTTTGCTAAATACACCTGTCAGGTTGATTCTCTGGGCAATAGACATTCTCTGAAAGTCGGATTATCGCTAATTTCAAAACATAAATCATCGCTCCCACGAAAATAACATTCGTTAACACTAGGCAAAATCAAAAATTTGTAGCTTCGCTTTCAAGAGAAAAGAGGTGATTTATTTAAATTTTAAAACGAATGTAACATTTTAAAATTAATCGCGTCATACAGAGGAAACAGACATAAATAAACACCAAACAAAAACCAGGGAAAGAAATTATTCTTCCACAAAAAAGTAAATGTAATAAGAAATGGAAACAGAGTCTGATGAGTATTATTTAAATAAAATCATGAATGGCGAAAGCCAAGCATACTCTCATATTGTGGAAAAATACAAAGATATGGTATATCGTATTTGCTTAAAAGTAAGCAAACAACCACATTTGGCTGAAGAGGCTGCTCAAGACACATTTCTAAAAGCATTTAACAATATTGAGAACTTTAGGATGGAATCTCAATTTTCGACATGGATTTACCGAATTGCTTATAACACTTCTATATCGGCAGTTCGCAAAAAGAAAATCGAATTTTGTCCTATGAATGAACAAATTACAGAGAACTATTCTGTCGAAGAAATAAACACAGATATCAAAGGGATGGATCGTAAGGAAGTTAAGGATAAGTTAAAAGAGATAATCTCTTCTCTACCCGAACAAGATCGTGCCTTAGTACATTTATTTTATATGGAAAAAACTTCGGTAGAAGAAATTAGTGAAATTACAGAACTAAGCAAAAGCAATATTAAAGTAAAGCTACATCGACTAAGAAAAAAAATGTTTAACGAGCTAAATGCTTATATAAAAAGCAAAGCTACCAAATTATGTTTTTTTTAGGAGGACAAAAAAATGGAAAAGCACGAATTTGAAGATCAGTTTTTAAGAAAAATATTGGATGAACTACCCAAAGAGGAAGCTCCAAAAGGCTTTACAAATAAAGTAATGGGTAGAATTGACGAGCAAGAACAATCTGATTTTCTTACCGAAACAGGTCTTCCAAGACTTAAGGTTATACTATACTGCCTTCTTGGGGTTGTAGCTATGGTATCATTATTATACTTCTTTGATTCCTCTTGGTTTTTTCCTTTAGAAGACAGTCTGCAACTTGATACAAAATCTACTTATAATAGTATCTCGAAGTTTTTTGAATTATCGTCGCAACTCAGACATTCTTTCGACTTTGTATTCTCGAAATACGGAATTGTTCTGGGAATTGTTTCGATAGTTATTCTAGAGCGTATTCTTGCTTTGCGTTCCAAAAGACAGGCCTATATGTTTTAACTTAAATGGATTTTATTATCTATCTATAATCACAATTATTCGTTTACTAAAGAATTCTTATTAATCTGTTTTTATAAGAAAGCAATATACATATTTCCAATTTTTAATTATCTTAGATTTTTTTAATTAATGTGGTAAGTGTCATGCAACCTTTTTTATAAGTTGTAAGTCTTCCATTTATGCGATATAAAAAACACGCAAGACAAACCACTTTAACCCTAAATAAGACTTTAGAAGGATTAGAGAACTAAACTAAAGTCTTACTATTAAGTTCTAAGTTCTTTTATGCGGGTTACATTTTTATTTACAGGGATGACATAATAAAAACCATAACTCCATAATAAGAAAACTTAGAATCAATTTTCAAATCTTTTAGTATTTAATAATAAAAATTGGAATGAAAGCAATTAAGTTTCTAACTGTTTTTTTGTTAATTGGAATGATTGGTCTTGGTGGTTGTAAGGAAAAAGATAAAACCGAACCACAAATTACCAATAATGGCGATAACAACGATAATGAAAATGGAGATGGTGAAAACGGAGACGATGAAAACGGAGACGATGAAACCAATATTCCCGGTGCTATAAATGGTTCTATTCAGTGGAAAGACTATTCCGGAAAATTAAACAAAGCCTATTATATCTTTAAAGATAAATCTATCCATATCTTCCTGTATACTGCTGGATTAGAAGTTGTGGAAGAGGTAGATGAGTATAATCATGTAAAATATGAATTTAAAGGTAGTAATGGTATAGGCGTACACCTAAAAACAAATAAACACGATAGCGGGACTATCAGACCCGGAGTCTATCTGACCAAATTAACTATTGGAAAATTGGCCTTTGATACTGCTGAATATCGCTTTCTTAAAAATGGAGAGGTAAAAAAAGCCATCTCTAAAGAAGGTGAGATATCTATTACCAAAAGTGGTGAAAACTATAGCTTTAAAGGCGTAAAACTAACTGCCTTCTCTGGTGGTACTTCTAATAGTGAAATGATATTTAGTGCTAGCGGAAAAGTACCTCTCCTTGAGCTGAAGTAATTTCGGATTTCAAAATAATAAATATCGAATACCAAACACGAAAAATGATAAGGAGGGTTCCCCTAAGCAAGGACCTCCTTACTCCTACATATTTTAACTAAAATAAAAAAGAACATGAGAGAAATTAAACTATTTGCCCTATTTATGCTTATATGCTGTTTAGGTATAAGCACCTGTAAAAAAGACAATAGTACTCCAACAACAACCGAACAAGCTGCCGACGACAACAATCAAGATGATAATGAGGCCGATAAGGATGACGACGACAAGGATAAGGATGATGACGACAAGGATAAGGATGACGACGATAAGGATAAGGATGATGATGATAAGGATAAGGATGACGATGACGATGATGATAAGGACAAGGATGACGATGATGATGATAAACCTATAGATATTAATACTACAGCAAGTGGAAATATCAGTTGGAATAATCTAAGTTCTAATTTCACAAATGCTTATTATGTCTATGAAAATAAGACCATCCATATATTTCTATATAGCGGGGATCTGAAAGTTGTAAAAAAGAAAGATAATAACCGTGAATATGAGTTTATAGGAACCAAGGGTTGTGGAGTTTATTTAAAAACCATAAAACACTCAAGTACAGAAATCTTACCTGCTACTTATAATGCAAATTTGGAACTTGGAAAAACTTGCTTTAGCAGTTTTATAATTAGCTTTTTTGACAAAGGAAATAGAACCAGAGCAATAAGCAGAATAGGTAAACTAAAAATAGCGAAGCAAGGAAAGAAATTTAAATTTACAGGAATTAACCTAAAAGCAATGAACGCAAAAACTCCAAACAGAAATTTGGTGTTAAATGCAGAAGGTTTTGTTCCAAAAAAGAATTAATATCAAAAAAAGAACCACCTGACATTCAAGCCGTCAGGTGGTTTATATAAAACTTCCGTTAATATACTAGTCGTAATAACAAGCTCTTAAATAATTAAAACAAAGAGAGAATTGAAGATAATCTCCCTGCCCTATAGAAATCAAATCATAAGAAACCCATTCTGTTGCAAAGGAAATAGTGAATAGATCTTTATATTCAGCAACACAATCCTGATAACTTATTTTTGTCGATGAAAAAAGATGAAGATCGAGTTTCATCCCTACCTTTGGAGCAAAGCAATGTATCTTTTTTGTTTTTTCTTCCTCTTCGTCCCCTTTATTATTCCTAGCCTCATAGATTTCAAATAAAGAAATTCCTGCATAAGGAGTTAATGTAAAATATCTATTTTGTAAAATACGATATCCTGCATTCAGTCCCAAATTATAAAAGTTCACACGCTTCCCTCTATCTAAATAATCAGCAACCTTAATTGGCCTTTTTAACTTACCATTATATAGGGAGAAATTGAAAAAGAAATCCCAATGATCACCTCCCGCCCCAAACTGTAGAGAAGGACCTCCTTGAGAAGGAGGAAGAAAAGTATGAAATTTTGAATTCCCATCTAAAACTGATGCACCTATTGAAAAATGAAAATAATTATCCGGTTTCTTAAATCTTTTTCCTTTTATATATGTTTTTTTATCCTGTTTTTTTGAATCATGTATCTGATAAGCCTGAGTTTGCGCAGAAACCAAAATTGCAATTAAAAGAAAGAGTAATTTTCTTTTCATAAAATAAAAATCATTGAATATTATTTATAAAACTGATCCCAGGAAAAGCTGTAGCGTAAATACATCTGAAAATAGTAACCATTTCCTATATATTTAAAATTGTAAGGAACATATTCTGCACCAAAAACAAGCTTATCTCTTCTCAATACTCTTAACCTTCTTGCAAAACGGTGAGGATTATGCTTATGCTTAAATTTATACTCAGCATATAACCCAATCTTCGGATTAACACTAATAATATTTTTCACAGTATTGCTGCTATTATTATCCCAAATAAATTTAAATATTTCCGACCACGAAAATCCGGCGTAAGGAACTATAGATATCCGATCCGATCTAAACACTTCAAATCCGGCACTTATATCAGAATTTGAAAAGAATACATGTTCATCCTCAATAAAGGAATCATCCGCTTCAATTTCATTTTTTAAATAAGAACTATAAACTGAAGTACTATAACTAAATCGCCAGCGGTTTATACCATAGCCCAATTTAAAAGACAAACCCAAAGAGCAATTAGGCACAAAAGTCATAATATTTTGATCGCTAATATAAGAAGCCATACCCAATTGAAGACTATACAAATGTCTGTACTTTTTTTTGAGCAAGCCTTTTGTTTGCTTATTATTTTCTAAAAATGATTTTGAATTTGCCTGGGTTGGCACAAAAAACAAGATCAACAATAAAATAAGTAGTAAATTTTTTCTCATAAAATAAAAATATAAAACTATCGTCTAAAATACAATCTTCAACCTCTTAAGTATCTTTTTTGGTATTGCTTTTTTATGTACCAGTATAGAAATGGTTTTATCCTGAACGAATGGAGTTGATGCATAGAAAAAGCCTTTACAAATATTACTGGTGGCCCAGGAATTTTTAACCTTATAGAAGAACTTTCCTGCTTGATCTTTTGCTAATCCGGTAATTACCATAAGATGATCGTCCTTAGACAGATAATTATTGAAATCTTCCTGACGACTTTCCTGTGTAATTTCCTTCTCGTCTACTGGACCATTAAATGCAAAAAGAGCAGCTTTTTTCTCCTTAGCAGTTAACTTTTCCCATTTTTCTTTTTCTGTTCCGCTTAAATCGTCTTTTTTTGAATCAGGAAGAATGGCAACACCCTTAGAATGTGAGAATCCTTTTTCGCTAACATCAGCATCCCAACCTACTGCATACCCTTTTTTTAATGCATAGTGCATTATTTCTGTTAAATCTTCAAGGGGAACATTATAATAGTTAGACCACAACCAATTATCTGGAATTTCCAATGCAAATTGACTGTAGAATGGATGATGCGAATAACTGGTTATCTCGACATAATCGTCAGGGTTAATATTTAGGGAAGCCGCAAAAGATGCAGGAGAATATTCTTTACCCTTATACTCAAACGATTGTGGTACTTCTCCAAAATAAGAATCCATAATTCCCTGAAAAGCATCCATCCAAACTGGAGTAATTTTTTTATTCTTATTCTTTACAATTCCCTTTACAAAATCCTTAGAAACTTCCTCCAATTCACCATGCTCATGATTTTGGGTTCCATAACTTAAGCCAGAATAATTATTTTCAGGTACCAAGCCATATTTCTTCCAGGAATACAATACATCGCTAAATCCTCCCCCTTGAGAATAATTTCCTTTACCATGCAATTGCACATATTTACGCGCTTTTTCAGGATATATATTACGTACAATATGCATTTCGGATAAATCGATAGTATCCCCTCCTTTTCTAAGGATTTCAGATTCTAAGAACCCTATACCTGCAAAAGCCCAACATGTACCAGAGCGATACTGATTTTTGACTGGTGAATATGGCGCATTATAAAGTTCTTCAAACTCATAACCACTCACCTCCAACTTAGTTTTATCATTTTGTGCATTAGCAGTACCGCATAAACCCCCAAGAGCTAAGCACAATACTATTGATTTAAAAAAACTCATAATTTATCTCTTATATTAAAATTAGATCTACAAAACTAAACAACCCCATCATTAGGAGACAAATATAATATTTTTGGACTATGTAAAACCTCCTAAATACACTATACGCCTACTTCTTTTTATTAGTAAAAATACCTACTAAACTATACTTATACAAATTGGGGTAAAGGTGCTGTTTTTTGGTATGAAAACATGCTATATATTTGCAACATCAAACTTAAGGCAGTAATGCTTTCATAGTTTATAATTAACAACAGTTTCATAGTCTGTTGTTAAATTAGAGATCATAGTTTTCGAGTAAATTTAGTTTCATAGTCTAAATTTACTTTTAATAGTTTACAGGTTACTCGGATTTATTCCGAATCTATTAGAGTTTTAGTTTTAATTGTTTTGGTTTCATAGCCCAAAACAAAGTTCATGTAAGGTTCAGTTTCATAGCCTGAATCTTGGAACATTTTTTTAGTTAATTTTGCAGAGCGAAAGCTCAACCGAGAACAAAAGACTGTACTTCATAGCTGATTACAGTCTTTTTTTTTATACTTATGCAACCTTTTTATTCACTCCTGCGTCTGTAAATCATAAAATGTTAGAAATCTAAATTTAAAAGCCAGCAATAAACAATTAGAGACTAGTTCTTAACAACCATTAACCTTCAATAAGGAGTGTTCAGAAAAGAGAAAAATCGTCATATATAACTGTTTCTTAAATAAAACAGGTTAAACAGATAAAAAACCCTAAGCATATTTTTTCTTGAATCTCTCCTTTTTTGGAGGTTTCTTTTTGCATTGATCTTTGTGTTTCGGATTTCAGGTTTCGGATGTCAAAAGACGAATCAACAAAACACAAAACTCCAAACAAAAAAAGATTTCCATTGTTACTAAAGTATTCAGATAACAATTTAAAAAATTGCCTGGCATAAAAAAACTATATGGATTATATATACTAGGCAAGCGACGAACATAATAACAGAAAACAAGATGGCTTACGAATTACCAAAATTACCATACGCCGACAACGCATTAGAACCATATATATCAAAAGAAACTATTGATTATCACTACGGAAAGCACCATGCTGCCTATGTTAATAATTTGAACAAACTTGTTCCTGGAACTGAGTTTGAAGGCGCTAGTTTAGAAGAATTAATAATGAAAGCCGAAGGAGGCATCTTTAATAATGCTGCACAAGTTTGGAATCATACCTTTTATTGGGAATCAATGTCACCAAAAGGTGGAGGAATGCCTTCAGGAACTCTTCTTCAATCTATAGAAAGAGATTTCGGATCGTTTGAAAGCTTTAAAGATAAGTTTTCGGCAGCTTCAGCAAGCTTATTTGGCTCAGGATGGGCATGGCTTGTTGCTGACAAAAGCGGTAAATTAAGCATAGTGCAAGAAAGCAATGCCGGTAATCCAATGCGCAAAGGATTAAAACCTTTATTGACTTGCGATGTGTGGGAACACGCATATTATATCGACAAAAGAAACGCCCGACCAGCATATATCGGAGATTTCTGGAAACTTATAAATTGGAAAGCCGTTGAAAATAGATTGTAAATCATTATTCAAATAAGTAAAAAAAACTCTGACCTATAGGTCAGAGTTTTTTTTATTTCACTGATATGCGACTATAAATCACTACTACTCCTACCTTTAATAAACTCTACACCTACCTTTAATTTCCACCTCTCTTACCGTTGATTATACATAAACCTCCTAGGTTTTGAATGAAAACCTCCTAGGTTTTGAATGAAAACCTCCTAGGTTTTGGATGAAAACCTCCTAGGTTTTGAATGAAAACCTCCTAGGTTTTGGATGAAAACCTCCTAGGTTTTGAGTGAAAACCTCCTAGGTTTTCGTGTAATCACTAGCAGTGATAATCTATAAAAGGGGAAATATTGCTTATAAAAAGTATTTAAGCACAAGGTTTTTATAAGGTTGTTATGTATTAAATTGAATTCACAAATTCAACAATATTTTTTCGCGTTTCACGCGGATTTTCTATCCATGGATAATGAAATGCCCCACGAACTTCTTTGATTTGAATATTGTCGAGCGAAAACTGATGCGACTTCTTAAATAACGATATCGGAGTAATTTCATCTTTTTCACCACCTATAATTAGTGTTGGTAAATCGAATTTATAACGTATTGTATAATTTCTAAAGAAGTCATTTATAAAATAATCAAAAGATTTATGTGAAAAAGAATTATTGCTAATCATCCGTGTTCCTTTTCCAGAAGTTTTATACGAGAAAAAATTACTGCATAAAGAGATAACCATATTCTTAAACGATTCATCGGAAGGTGACAATTGATAAGAAAAGACCAAACTCTTAAGATCACGATAAAACATAGCAGCATCAATTTCTTGCTTTACCATATCCATAGATGTAGCACTCATTAAAATTATAGCATCTGCTATAGACGATACTTCAGAACTATTCATTAACAGCATAGCACCATAGCTATGTCCCATAAATATTTTCTCTCCTTCAATATATTGAGCTGCTTCCATTATATAGGATGTGTACTGAGAATAATTTGTTTTTTCAAATTTCAAATAGTTTCCACATCCAGGGAAATCAACAAGCCAAATATTAAAATTGGCCATACATGAAGAAGCAAAATCAAGCAAATATTCTGATCCAAGGCCAGGATCTCCGGGAATAATTATTAAGTTCAATGAAGAGTCTGCTTGATAAAGTTTCTTTAAGCGAACTTTTGTTGGACTATAATATACTTTCATTGATTGGGGAATAAAAAAATAGATAAGTTGACCAAATATAAGGAATTTTAGCATTCTGCGACACATAAAGTTTCTGCAATAACAAACAGCTAAACACCTCATTTTCAACAACACACTTCTTTTATAAAAAAATAAAGGAATCTGCAATTAAAACGGCCTTCTTTTATATAGTTGTAAATCAGAAACTTAGTCTTTTGCGATATAATCTTTTGTTCCATCAATCTTAACATAAGAACATTCAAAAGGTCTATATATTTGAATTGCGCACAACAAAGAGCTCTAAACAAATTATGAATCAGGACTTAACCTATAAAAAGGAGAGTCTATAAACAAATTGGAAATGACAAAAATCAAAACAAAATCCCGTCGCTTTTTTTGTAATGTTCTTCTGTATCATCCGCATCAAAGTCGCTTTTTGGAAAAAGGAAAATTCTGTATTCTTTCGTCTACTAGCGAAACTGTTAGTGAAGAAGAATTCTTGCTTATGGCATGCGAAAGAAGAGGAATCAGAGAAAGCGAAATGAAAGCTGCTTTAGAAGACTATTTCGCTACAGTTTACCGAATTCTTAGTATTGGCAAGTCGTTCAATACACAATGGCTTCATGGAAATGTAACCGCAAAAGGAATTCTTGAAAGCAAGGACGACTATTTTTCGCCAAAGCATAATAAGAATCATAAATTTGGTATCAATGTAAGATTGGATTATGAGATGCTTGATATAATCCAGAGAAGTAAAATTCCTTACAAAAGGAGTTCGAGTATTGAAGTTAAGCCATCTATGCAAGAGGCTTATGACATTTTCACTCGCGAGGAAGATGTTTTAAACACTGGAGAAATTGCTGTAATCAGAGGTCTTAATTTTGATTTCAACAATATGGAGAATGTAGAACTATTTCTTCAGGACATGGACGATAATAAGTTTCCATTCACCAGCTTCGTACCAAGATCATCAGGAGAACTTCATGCTCGTGTTCCTGCAGATGTTCCTGCCGGAGAATATCGGCTTAAACTAGGTTGTAATCTAGGCACAAAATACTTGGAGGATACATTAACCAGAATGGTTACCGTAAAATAAGTATAATTTCAGATTCATACATAAATAAAAAGAGGCTCTTCGGAGCCTTTTTTTATAACTCAAAAATCCTGTCTTTTAAGGCGTTCATTTCTTTTTCGGCATTATTTTCTGACAAAAACGCTTGTGAATACTTTAAACTTTTCCCTCTAATTTTTGCAATCTCTCTAATTTCATCAGCAAGCTTAGATATTGGATCATGGATTATATCTACAGCCACTCCGAAAGGATATTTTTTGAAAGTATCTCGGAATAACCACTGATTTGAACTTACAATAATCAAACCCGCCTGGGCATATTCATAAATCTTATTGGGGGCACAGAATCGTGTATTTATAGAATCCATAGGATAAAATGCCAATCCGATATCGGCATGCAATAAGTATTTATGTAAATTCTGAGGAGACACCTTTCCTAAAAACTTAACATTAGTAAGCTTACGATCGCTCACCATCTTCTTGAGCCTATCTTCGTCGGTGCCATATCCTACAAAGTCAAACTGAAATTGATTGCCCAATTCTTCAGCAAGAAAAATCAGACTATCTAACTTTCTGTTTTTATTTAAAATCCCTTGGTAAATGATCTTTACCTTCTCTTCGATTTTCTTCTCGGGGAGTTGAGTAAATGAATAGATAGGAATATTTTTAAATATATGAATGTCTTTTAAACCATAAAACCGACGCATAAAGCTTGCCCGATCTTCAATTGGAGTAATTACCAAATCGACATGCTTAATGTATCGTTTCTCAATACAAGCAAAATACCTTACTATTTTTACTACTTCACTACGCTTATTCACAGCAATGGTTTCGTGGGCATCATAAACCAATTTTGATTTTCCCAAAAAAGGAAGAACCATAGGAATAAAAGCTACCATATTATAGTCGTGAATATAAAGGATATCCGGACGCTCTTTTAGGAAAAGAAAAAGAAGTTTAAAAAGAAAACGAATATAAGCAAAACGCCCCAGTTTAAAATTGGCATTTCGGCATGGAACATCGGTATAATCGGAAGAACTGTTTACAGAACATAGCAATAAATCGAAATCATAAGCCAAAGCTCTTGCTGCTCGCTGCACACGACCATCCAACTGTATATCATTATATACAGCCATCAATACCTTCTTCCTGGAAGTTTTCTTTTTCATTCTATAGCATAAATTTAATGCATCAAATTTAGTGCTTTTTAAGCAAAGGCTCCTTTCTCTTTTCGATATATAAAGAAAAGGAAGCTAATCTGAATGCACATATAAACCCCATAGCTACCAAAAAAAGCCCATGCATAACGCAATGCTCCATCTAAATATAAAGGCAAACCGAACAGTAAGCCCAAGAATAATGCTGCCCAAATTAGATTAAACAATAAACTCATCCATGTAATGGCTCTACTTAAAATTGCTTGTCCAACAACGGTACAGACCGAACGGAATACGGCAGCAAACAAAAATAGAATAAACACTATATTTTGTGTAAGAACACCTTTAGCATAAAAGGATAATATAAATTCTGAAAACAAACTCAATATTATTGCTGCAATAAAAATGGCTCCTGAGCCAATAGCAATATTAAACAATAGCATTTTCCAATATTTACGCTTTGAATCTGCTCCTCCCTTAGACAAAATGTTTGACAATAAAGGCAATGCCACTTGCCCAACTGCTGTAGGGATAAGAAATAACATAAACATATATTGCTCTGAAATATCTATAATTGTAAGTTTTGAAAACCCATTGCCGGCAACAATTTCTGCCTTAGAAAAAAACATTACAGGTATAACAACTGCAGCAGCCAAAGCAGAAGGAAAGCTAAAAGAATACAAAACTTTAAAGTCTTTTAACCTCAGCTTCCGTAAATATTCTCCCCACCAATTGCTTTTAAGCTGCGATCGGATATAACGAAAGTTTAATATAGCTAAAGTCATAAAACCAATAGAGTATCCTATGATTACACCATATAAACCCCATAAATACACAAAGACAACCATCAATACGCTTTGAATACAAATGGAAATAATATTGTTCTTTGCCAATTCTTTAAAGGCTTCCAAGCCATTCATTACCCCTTTCTGGAGACCATTTATTGAAGAAAACACCAGCATTCCGATACTTGCCAATAAATAGGGTTTAAATGAAGGCGTTTTAAGCCACCCCTCTGCAATCAGCCCGGAAGTAAATATTAGTACCAGAGATAGAATAATAATCAGAAGCAATGAAAAAATGCTAGTTACCAAATAGGTTCTACGCAAAGCCTCCTGATTGGTTTCTCTATACTCAGCAATGTATTTTGATGCTGTATTTCCCAATCCAAATACAGCAAAAGTCATAAAAGTATCCACTGTAGGACGAATTAACCCCCATTGTCCATAAATTTCTTTTCCCAATTTATTGGAAATAATACCAAAAGCAATCAAAAGAAATATTCTGGGGAAAACATTCCCCAAAATAGAATAAAAGCCTCCGTGTAACATACGAGATACCAGAGGATTTTTTTCTAAGCGTTTAGCAATCCCTTGATTTAGTGTTTCTTTAAGTTTCTTCATATACTATTTATGTGGAGTAGTAATACCACAAAAGTCGAGAACAACTTTATCATCAGACCACGAAAGAGTCTTAAAAGCTGAGTGACCAACAAGGAAAGCAATAATATCTGCCTGTTTACATGCCTCCTGACAATCGATTAACTTAAATACTTTATGAGAGCTAAGATTAGGTTCTACAATTAAAAAGTCGGCATTACTACTTCCCTGCATAACTTTTTGTGCAATATATTTTGCCGGAGATTCACGCAAGTCGTCAATATCGGGTTTAAAGGCCAGGCCCATAAGAGCGACAACAGGTTTTTTCCCATTCTTCAATTCAAATTGAAGCATACTATTAATAATCTTCTCGGCACACCAAAACGATTTATAATTATTGATTTCACGAGCTTTACCTATAATTTGAGATTCCATAGGATAGTCGGAAGTAATAAAATAAGGATCAACAGCAATACAATGGCCACCAACACCACATCCAGGTTTAAGAATATCTACCCTTGGGTGTTTATTGGCAAGATGAATCAATTCCCACACATCTATATCTGCTTTATCACAAATCAAGGACAATTCGTTTGCAAAAGCAATCTGCACATCGCGACTAGAGTTTTCGGTTAGTTTACACATTTCGGCAGTACGTGCACGAGTAGCATGAAGTTGGCCTTTTACAAATACAGCATAAAAGTCTATTGCCTTTTGTGTGCTTTCTGTATTTATACCTCCAATAACACGATCGTTATGCTCAAGTTCATAAATAATATTTCCCGGAAGCACACGCTCAGGGCAATAAGCAAGATATATCTTGTTTTGAAGCTCAGGACGATTCTTGAAAATAAGATCGGCCATCTTCTCGGTAGTCATTACCGGAGAGGTCGATTCTATAATTAAAGTATCATTCTCTTTAAGTTTTGGAATAATAGCTTCGACAGCTGCTTCGACATAAGAAATATCGGGTTCATGATTTCCCTTAAAAGGTGTAGGTACGGCAATTACATAATAATCGGCTTCTTTAACTTCAAGAGAAGCTTTTAGATAACCATTTTTGACTACTGCCTTTACTAAATTCTCTAATCCAGGTTCGACAATATGTATTTTTCCTTGATTAATAGTTTCTACAACCTCTTTATTTATATCCACACCTGTAATATGAATTCCTTTTTTTGCAATTACAGCTGCTGTGGGCAAGCCAATATATCCCAGACCTAAGAATGTTACTTTCATCCGAACCATTTTATATGATAAAACTAATGCCTATTTATAAAATTGTAAACCTATATATGCTTTAGGCAAAGTGCGATTCAAAATTAACAATTATTCTATTCTTGTATTGTTTATAAAAATTAATAAAAAAAGACTGGCTTTTACCAGTCTTTTTTTATTAATTCATTCAAAGGCACTAAACTTATTCGATAACGAATTTCTTTTGAATTACATTTTCTTTACTTACAGCTTTTAAGATATAAGTGCCTTCAGCAAGCTCTCTTAAATCAATAGCATTACCAGTATAAATATGCTTATACATAATTCTACCACTTAAATCATAAACATAGATATCAGAATTTGTAAGATCCTCATTACTTTCAATCTGAATTTTTCCTGAACTTGGGTTTGGATATAACTTTATTTTTTGTGAATCAAGTTCATTTAGACCCATAAATTGTCCTTTATCCGAATTTATTACAGAATAATAGAAATTATGCTCACATTTATGCTCCTTATCTTTCTTATAATAGGTATGGGTAACCTTTTTTATTGCATAAGGATTTTCAAAATACGCTTTATACATTTTATGCGAATAGAGGTAGAAAGGATTTTGTTGAGGATAAAGCACCTTATTGAAAGGGCAATCGGTCATTTGATATTCACTTTTCGCCATTAGAGTAAGCTCTTTTTGTTCTTTCAATTTTAAGCCAAACTCTTCCGAAGAAGCCAATACATTATTTTCATTATAGGTAAACACTTTTTTATAAGAAGTAAAAGCTTCTTGATTGGCAAATTTCTTCTCACAACGAATTGTAGTTAACAGCCCATCTTCATAATCAAAAAAGAAAGTGCTTATGCAATCTTTAGGGCCTTTAGGGTTTTTATCTTCTTTACCCTTATTGCCTTTACCTTTATTTCCCCACTTACTATTTTTGTTGCCTTTACCTTTAAAAAAGCCTTTATGACCTTGCTTTACAATTTTTACAAGATGAGAATCTTCATTATAAAAATACTCAACCTTAAAATTACAAGTCTCAGGAGCATCAACAAGCTCTCTTGTTAGAGTTTGTCCATTCTCATTATAAGTTATAACTTCTTTATGGGCATATGCAAAACCTTTTTGAGTAGGCTTATAGAAATATATTTCCAAAGGTTTTTCATCAGCATCTAATTGATAAGCAAATTTAAACATAGGAATCAATTCATCGCCTTTTTTCTTACCCATAGCATAAATTATACGAGCAATAGTATCGCCATTATATTCCAAAGATTCTTTCGCTAATAATACATTTTTATCTTTTGAAAGATAATAGCTTTCGATTTTGCTTAAAAGACCAGATTCATGGTAAAATTTCTTGTAATTGCCCATTGGCTTAATTCCAAACTTACCTTTACCCTTACCTTTTTTATCTTTATCGCAATCATTATTACAATCTCCATTGCCTTTTCCATCGCAATCTTTTCCTTTATTGCCCTTGCCTTTTCCTTTATTGCCTTTACAATCTCCATTACAATTTTCATTGTTTTTACCTTCTTTTTTTGGAGGGAAAACGTAGACGATTTCAGAAATGAGTCCCATATCATCATATAGATATTTCTCCAGACTAATTTCTTTTGACATATCAAGATTGCTTCGCGAAACACTATCAAGAATCAATTGACAATCGGCAATTTTTGGAGTTTTATAAAACTGCTCATTCCAATCATCAACCATCTGAGCTTTGAGTGCAAAAACACATAGGCTCAGAACAAAAATTAAACAGAACTTTTTCATAGATAATAAATTATAAGATTTCGCATAAAGATATATGACTTTACTTTAAGTAGCAAAATTTTATTTTTCTGATTACAACTTACTACATACTTCTGTTTTTACATTAAACAAAAAAATAGCGAGTAATAAGCAGTGTTTCATCACTCATTACTCGCTACTCAATAAGGATAGGATAAAATTAATTCAACGACCAGGAAGACCCATCTTTTGAATCTTTTATTACTATATTTCGTTTTGCCAATTCATCACGAATTTTATCTGAAGTAGACCAATCTTTTTTATCTCTGGCATCCTTACGGATATCTAGAATAAAATCCATTAGGTAATCAATCAATTCATTATTCTCGCCTGAGGCCTCTTCTTTCAATCCAAGAACATCGAAAATAAAGGTATTGTAAATAGCCACCAATTCGTTAAGATCTTCTTGAGTTAATTTTAATTTCCCATCGTTTGCAGCATTGATTGCTTTTAAGCCATCAAATAAATGCGCAATAACAATAGGAGTATTAAAATCATCATTCATTGCAGCATAGCACTTTTCTTTTAGCTCTGCTACATTGAACTCTGAAGTATCACTCGCCTTAACATTTGGAAGTGTTTCTATAGCCGACATTAAACGCTTCATTCCTTTTTCTGCAGCCAAAAGCGCTTCATTACTAAAATCGACAGTCGAACGATAATGTGCCTGAAGAATAAAGAAACGAATCGTCATTGCACTATAGGCTTGTTGTAGCGATTCATGCTCTCCGGTAAAAAACTGATCCAGAGTAATAAAGTTACCCAAAGATTTGCCCATCTTCTGCCCGTTAATAGTAATCATATTATTATGCATCCAATAATGAACAGGTGATTTGCCATTAGCAGCAATAGATTGAGCAATTTCTGATTCGTGATGAGGGAACATTAAATCTAGACCTCCACCATGAATATCAAACTCTTCTCCCAGATATTTACATCCCATTGCAGAACATTCGAGGTGCCATCCCGGAAATCCTTCACCCCATGGAGAAGGCCAACGCATAATATGCTCTGGATTTGCTTTCTTCCATAAAGCAAAATCAAATCCATTTTTCTTTTCCGACTGACCTGCAAGCTGACGAGTATTTTCTAAAACTTCTTCAATATTACGACCACTTAAAACTCCATACCTATGATCCTTATTATATTTCTCAACATCAAAGTAAACAGAGCCTTCAGAAAGATATGCATAACCTGCATCAAGGATCTTTTTGATAATCTCAATTTGTTCTATAATATGACCAGAAGCACGAGGCTCGATAGAAGGTTTGCATACATTTAGCTGATCCATATTTTCATGGTAACGATCAGAGAAATATTGTACGACTTCCATAGGTTCCAATTGCTCCAAACGTGCCTTCTTTGCAATTTTATCTTCCCCTTCATCAGCATCATTTTCGAGATGCCCAACATCGGTAATATTACGAACATATCTTACCTTATAGCCACAATGCTCAAGATAACGATACACCACATCAAAAGTAATGGCAGGACGTGCATGACCCAAATGCGCATCGCCATATACGGTAGGCCCGCAAACATAAAGCCCTACATGATTAGGACTTATAGGCTCGAACAATTCTTTTTTTCTGCTTAAGGTATTATAGATCTGTAGTTCCATAAAATTCTTGATTTCAATGTGCAACGGACAATCCGAAAATAAATTCGATATATAAAAAAGTAAACGCTTTTCAGTAGCGATATTTTACTTTTTATATGAAAAGGCAAATTTACAAAGATTTGGGAGAGAAAAAATAGAAGATAAAATTAGAAGGGAATAAGATCTATCCCTCTAAAACAACAAATGCCGAAGCTATGTCTTTTAAATGTGAAATAGAAATATGAACCGTTTTCACTTTCATATTATCTGCAAACTCCTGCGCCTTTCCCGAAAGTTGAATAAAAGGCTTCCCCAATTCATCATTCATCACCTCTATTTCATGAAAAGCCATACCATAACGATAACCCGTCCCTAAAGCTTTAAAAAAAGCCTCTTTTGCAGCAAAACGCGCAGCATAATGCTCGGCCGATTTAGCTTTTGAATCACAATACTCTTGCTCTGCTTTAGAAAACAAACGATTCTTTAGCAGTTCATTTCTTGAAAGATAACGCTCAATACGAGCGTTATCTATAATATCTGTACCTATACCAAGTATCATATTTCTTATTTCAATACTCCAAGTTCTTTACCAATCTTGGTGAAAGCAGTAACCGCTTTTTCAAGATGAGCTTGCTCATGACCAGCAGAAAGCTGAACACGGATACGAGCTTCACCCTTAGGAACTACAGGATAATAGAATCCAGTTACATAAATTCCTTCTTCCAACAAACGAGCAGCAAAATCTTGAGATAATTTCGCATCATAAAGCATTACAGCACAAATAGCACTTTGAGTAGGTTTGATATCGAAACCTGCTTCTGACATCTTTTCTACAAAGAACTTGGTATTTGCATGAAGTTTATCCTGAAACTCGTTAGTACGGTTCATCATATCGAACATTGCACTACCAGCAGCAGCAACCATAGGAGGAATAGAGTTAGAGAACAAGTAAGGACGAGAACGCTGACGCAACATATCAATAATCTCTTTCTTACCAGTAGTAAATCCACCAATAGCACCACCAAAAGCTTTTCCTAAGGTACCTGTAATAATTTCTACTTTACTACGGATATCAAATTGCTCGGTAACACCACGACCAGTTTTTCCAACAACACCTGCAGAGTGAGATTCATCAACCATTACCATAGCATCATATTTCTCTGCCAGTTTAAGAATCTTGTCCATAGGAGCAACATTACCGTCCATAGAGAAAACACCATCAGTAACAATTAAACGGAAACGTTGTTCTTGAGCTTGTTTTAAGCATTCTTCCAGGTTTTCCATATCTGCATTAGCATAACGATAACGTTTTGCTTTACAAAGACGAACACCATCAATAATAGAAGCGTGATTCAATGAATCAGAGATAATAGCATCTTCTGCAGTCAATAATGGTTCAAAAACACCACCATTAGCATCAAAACATGCTGCATAAAGAATAGTATCTTCAGTACCGAAGAAATCAGCAATTTTCTTCTCTAGTTCTTTGTGTAGATCACCTGTACCACAGATAAAACGAACAGAAGACATTCCGTAACCATGAGTATCTAATGCTTTTTTTGCAGCATCAATTAACTCCTGATTATTAGAAAGACCTAAATAGTTGTTTGCACAAAAGTTCAATACATCCTGACCAGAACTTACTTTAATATCGGCACCTTGAGGAGAAACAATGATTCTTTCGTTTTTGTATAGGCCTGCTTCTTCGATAGCCTTAAGTTCCTGTTGAAGGAACTCTTGCATTTTACTGTACATAATATAAATATTTTTCGAAATTCAGATTATAATCTAAGTGGCACCAAAGTTAAAAATTTATCCCTCTGTTCGAAGGACATCCACAGGATTTTGCTTGGATAATCGATGTGTTTGCCCAAATACAGTTAACATAGCTACTATTGAAGTGAATAAAGCTGAAAAAATGAAAATCCATGGGCTTATACTAATTTTATAAGCATAATTATTTAACCAATCGACCATTATTAAATAAGCAAAAGGAAATGCAATTATATCCGCTACTAATACCCACTTCAATAAATCTGTTATCAAGCGAATAACTATTTCCTTTGGTCTGCCACCTAAAACTAAACGAATTGCAGTTTCTTTTCGCTTTCTTTGCAAAGTAAAAGTCGTTAAAGCAAAAAGTCCTAAAACTGAAATCAATAAGCCTAAAATTGAGGAAACAAAAACCAATTTATTTCTACGTTCTTCTTCCTTATAAAAGGCTTCAATTTGTTGCTCCATAAAGATATGTGAAGGAAAATACTTAGAATCGTATTCTGAAAGTATTTTTTCAATACTTCGAATAGCATTTTTATTATCATTTCCTTTAATACGTACTATTATCTTATCAAAAGCTGACTTTTGAAAAAACATCAACGGCTCAATAGGTTTATGTAAACTTTGAAAGTTAAAGTCTGGCACCACACCAACAATAGAAACTTTTTCGCCCATATGATAAAACTTCTTTCCTGTATATGGAGGATCAATCCCTAAACTCTTGGCTAAAGTTGAATTTATAATAACCTCATCAGAATTTTCTTTTTTATGTAAATCATCTAGAAATCCATGCCCCTCAAGAAAAGACATCCCAAAGAAGGAAAAATAATTCTTACTCACTCGCGACTCATGTGCAGGAAACTTTAAGCTTTGTCTATTATGCTCCTTTTGCACATAATTTAAGTCTTTTAAATCGCCAGGATAATTCTCTGTAGCAAAAGCGTCATCAACAGAAGGTAAGGCCTTAATAGATTGAATTATTTCAGCATTCTTTTTTTCTTGATTATAAGTCAATTTATCGAAAATAATCACATTTTCCTTTTGGAATCCAAGATCTTTCTTTTTTATATAATTTAGTTGAAGTACTATTACTGAAAGACATATAATAAGAAAGTAAGCCATTGAGAACTGTAAAACAACCAGTATTTTTTGCAATAGATTCCGATTTTTTGGCTCACTTACTCCTCCTTTAAGACATTTAATAATTGAAAAATTTGAGATGAAAAAAGCAGGATACAAGCCCGATAATACTCCTAAAATAACTGTAGAAAATATAAAGATCGGAATCAAATACCATTGATCAAAAAAGCTAAAAGATAAATCCCTATCCATTAAAGCTTCAAAAGGATGTAAAAGAAGAGATACTATCCCTAAAGCTAAAACTAAACTGATTAAACTTGAGAAAATACTCTCTGATAAATACTGATAAATAAGACTTTGTTTGGATCCTCCTAATACCTTACGAATACCCGACTCTCGACCGCGCTCTTCACCATAAGCAGTTGTCAAATTAATAAAATTAATAACTGCAATTAAAATAATAAGAATTGCAAGAAAGAAAAACATCCATAAATACTTTGGATCTCCCTTCTTTTGCATAAGCATATTATAAGAAAGATCAGCGCTTTTCAAATGTACATCTTCCAATACTTGCAATCGCGTATTAAGATTTAAATCTGAATATTGTTCAGAATTTCTACTTTCTTTATCTAATTGTGTAATAACTGATTGAATATGTGCTGTAGAATTATGATTTTTGAAAAACTTTAGATAGGTGGTAAAACTAATACCTCCCAAATCCTGATTGTTTTTATTGGAGAAAAATAAATGCATAGGAATAAGAAAATCTGCCTGAATATGAGAGTTCTTTGGCATATCTTTCATAATCCCCGATACTTTTAAAGAAACCCCTTCCATTTCAATAATTTGCCCTATAGGATTTTTATCTCCAAAAACTATATCCTTCAATCGTTTAGAAATTACAATACTTTTTGCTTCTCTTAAAACAGTTGAAGGAATTCCTGTTAACAAAGGATAATCAAAAAAACTAAAAAAGTTGGAATCTACACTAAAGCCCCTTTCCATAAAAATCAACTCGTCAAGAATAATTTTCTCCTTAACCATTGAAGATCGTAAACGGCAATAGCTTTCAATATTAGAGTTACTTTCTTTTGCATAAGGCCCCTGACTTAAGCGGGATAATCCAACACTTAATAATTTATCTCCAGTATTTAATTCAGAAACAATACGATATGTACGATGACTGTCTTTATGAAACTTATCATAACTCAGTTCGTGATTTAAATATAATAATAAGAGTATAAATGCTGCAAAACCACTTGATAACCCAAGTATATTAATGATATAAGTCCACCTATTAGCCGATATTAAGCGAAAATAAATCTTAAAATAATTCTTAACCATATCAAATCCTTTAGAAATATATGTTCTACGGAATAATCCAATAATAGGTTACAAAAAAAAGCTGCCTTTCTTGGACAGCTTTTCATATAATATGATTTTTATTATTTAACAAAATTGATTCGTTTTCATTTTAAACTTTAAATTTCCTAAACCTTTATTGCTAACAGACATCACCTTGATATTTATCTTTTCAAGCCTTTCAAAAGAAAGCAATAACTTAGGATTTCTTTGATGATATTGTTTTCTTTTCATGGTTAATGAATTTGTATAAAGGTACAAAAAAACATATTAAATTCCTAATTTTCAGACCAATAAAAAAAGCCGTCTCCGGGGGAAACGGCTCACATCGAAAAATAAAGTCCAGAAATTAATTAATCATAAGATGATAATCATCTCATAAGTTTGTTTGTTGAAAAATTAAAATCAGCGCTTTGTTTAAGTGCCACAAGGGGTGTGGCATTAGATGTGAAATGGAGCAGTAAACCCCCGATATAAAGGTTCATTGCAGTCACTTTCACCCGAAGCGATGATGATTATAAACTTTGGTAGGTCTTCTGGCTCACCTGAATAATTTATCCGCCTTCCCATTACAGTGGCATTTTGGATAAATCTCTGGGTTTACAGCTGCGGGGACAGCTCCTGATTTCCACAGGATTCCCTTTTAATAACTCAAAGATATGAGTTAACCATAGCTTAGAGCACAAAGATATAGATTTTAGGACTTTAAGCAATCCTTAGACTTAAATTTATTTCTTTTTTCACATTTTTAACAGCTTAGGTTTTATTTTCATGTTTTTATAGCTTTGAAGGAAATTGCATATAACTATGAAAACAAATCAAATCATCTGGAATGTAGATCCAGAAATATTTCATATTTCAAACATTCCCATAATTGGAGACTTAGCCTTTAGATGGTACAGTCTGTCTTTTGCTTTATCCTTTACTTTAGGATATATAATTCTTCGGAAAATGTTTAAAGCTGAAGATATTCAAGAAAAGAAATTAGACTCTTTATTTTTTTATGTTTTCTTCTCAACAATTATTGGTGCTAGATTAGGACACATCCTTTTTTATCAACCGGATTATTATTTAGTCAATCCCTGGGAAATTTTAATGATATGGAGAGGAGGGTTAGCAAGTCATGGAGCAGCTTTCGGTATATTAATCGGCATATTCATCTTCTCTAAAAAATTCAAGCTAAATGTATTAAGTATTCTTGACAAAACAGTAATTGTAATTGCTTTAGCAGGAATGCTAATTCGACTTGGAAACCTAATGAATTCGGAAATTTATGGAGATATAACCAATTTACCTTGGGGCTTTGTCTTTGTTATAGATTCAGGTTTTAATAGTCCTGCTCATCATCCTACTCAAATTTACGAAGCAATATGTTACCTTCTCACTTTTATATTTTTATATAATCTTTACTGGAAGAAAAATAAGTCTTTAGGTAAAGGGAGTCTATTTGCAATATTTTTAATATGCATATTTGGAACCCGGTTTGGAGTAGAATTTATAAAAGAGCCACAAGTCTTTTTTGAAAAAAACATGCTTATTAATATGGGACAAATTTTAAGTATTCCTTTTGTTTTAACAGGAGGTTTTATTTTGTGGAGAAATAAGAAAGCTTAAAAGCAACATTCTTTGCTATTACTTCTACTCGGATTAACAAAGCAATTTTAATGTCCAAAATTCTATAGATATCTATTTGAATAACATAATTCTTAGAAGATAGATAAGAAAATAAGTTTATTAAAATAGGATTAACTAGACTTCAAGCAAATAATCTAAAAAAAGCGACTACCTGAAAAAACTCAGACAGTCGCTTTATTATAAAAACCAATGTTGACACTCAATACACTATTCTTCCTCAGGAAGAACTTGTTTTATTACATCAATAATTGTACCATCACGATACTCAATTAAACCAATCACTTTATCAGTGGTTTTAATTTCTTTTGGTTTTCCAGTAATTTTCTCAACTTCTTCTTTTAAGTCGAAAATATCTTTTACATTCAATCCTGCTTTTACCAATTGTTCGCGTAGTTCTGGAAACTTAGGATTTACACAAATTCCACGCTCTGTAACAATCACATGTACAGTTTCTCCAGGAGTAATTACATTATGAACCTTATCCTTTACAATAGGGATGCGACCTCTAAATGAAGGACAAACTACAATAGTAAGCTGTGCTCCGGAAGCAGTATCACTATGTCCTCCAGAAGCTCCACGAATATTTCCGTCGGAACCTGTAATTACATTTATATTAAAATCTGTATCTACTTCCAATGCTCCAAGCACGACTATATCTAGCTTATTGGTCATACTTCCGCAGTTAAACGGATTGGCATATAAAGATGCAGGGATTTCAATATGATTTTTATTATTCAGTATAGAACTACTTACTGCAGCATCAAAAGACTGAACATCGAAAATGCTTTTGAACAATCCCTCATTCAACATATCAACAATGTATGAGGTAACTCCTCCAAGAGCAAAACTACCACGGATTCCGGTTTGCTTCATACGCTCACGAACAAACTTTGCCACAGCTAATGATGCACCACCTGCACCTACTTGAAAACTGAAGTTTTCTTTAAAATAGCCAGAATGTTCAATAACTTTGGCAGCAATGCTTGCAATACGCAAATCCATTGGTGATTTCGTAATACGAGTGGTTCCAGAGGCAATTTTCTTTGGATCGCCAATAGCATCCATCTTTACTACATGATCTACTAAAGTCTGACGAATTGAGCCTGGAACACATGGGTAATCAACCAAGTTATCAGTTACGACAATTACTTTCTTGGCATATTTGGCATCGATAATTGCATATCCTATAGATCCAAATGCCGATGGCCCATGACAACCAGTTGCATTTCCTTCCTCATCGGCAGCAGCAGCAGCAATAACAGCAAGATCAATCTTTACCTTTCCTGTTTTTATTGCTCGAACACGACCACCATGAGAATGTATAATTGCAGGATTTTGAAGTTTCCCTTGAGTAACTGCTTCACCCAATTTTCCACGAATACCTGAAGACCACATATTAGTAATGGTTCCATCTTCAAGATACTTCACCAAAGGATCGTGAACATTGGTTAATGAAGAAGAAGCTATGGTTATATCTTTGATCCCCTTTGAAGCGAGGATATCTAATGTCATACAAACGATATCATCACCACCACGTAAATGATGATGAAATGAAACTGTCATACCATCTTTAGGCTCACTTTTATCTATTGCAGCACGCAAAGTTTCTTCCATTTTGCTGGTATGAGGACGGCGAGCTTTTGATGCTGATGGAGCTACATGCTCATCTAACCAGCCACTAGAAAGTTTTCCCCATGCACCCTGATAAGGCTCGGTTTTACCGTAACCTTCAACAAACTCAGGAATTTCTATACCTAATTTGTTTTTCATTGTCTTCCTAATTTAAAGAATGATTGTTAAAGATTAAAGGTTGTCAATATCAACATCTGCCAAATTCAACACATGCTCGGCTCTAGCTACAACAGGAGCATCAACCATTTTGCCATCAACAGCAAAAACACCAATGCCAGCAGCTTTATTCTTACGGAATTCTAAGATAATTCTAACTGCTTTACGAATTTCTGCTTCTGTAGGAGTATATACCTCATGAATGATTTCTATCTGACGAGGATTAATAACCGCTTTACCTGTAAAACCAATTTTACGGGAAAAATCAGTTTCACGACGTAAACCTTCTTCGTCATCAATATCCACCCAAACAGTGTCTAAAACATCAATGCGATTAGCCTTTGCTGCCATTACAATACGCTTACGCGCATAATCAATACCAATTCCATCTTTAGTAGATGCAATACTCATATCGGAAGTTAAATCTTGTCCTCCAATACTAATTGCATCAATACGAGGATGACAAGAAGCTATTTCATAAACATTTTGAACCCCTAAGGCAGTTTCTATCATAGGATGAAGTTTCATCTTATCATGAGACAAACCATGCTCATCCTCAATCTTTTCAACAATCTCAACAATGCGCTGTATATCTTCAGCACGCTCTATTTTTGGAATACGAATTGCATCGGGTTGAATAGGAACAATAGCCTTCAAATCGTCCATACCAAATGGAGTATCCAAATGGTTTATACGAACAGTAACTTCAGAATCGTAAAAATCGATAGTCTGAATCATATTACGTAGAAGAATACGAGCAGCATCTTTCTGATTAATAGCTACAGCATCTTCTAAGTCAAGAAGTAAACCATCAGCACCATAAACACCCCCCTGCTGCACCATTGCAGGATTATTTCCTGGAATGTAGAGCATTGTTCTACGCTTTCTATTTACTTTCTTCATTACTTTTCCCCCTGATTTGCAATTGCACGTTTAATAGCTGTTTCCACACGAGCTTGGATAGTAGGAGTCAAAGCTCCTTTATCTCTTGCAATAATGTGAATATCCTTTACCTCAAGACGATCCAAAACTTGGGTAATGTCATTTAAAATTTGTTCTCCGTATTGGGTCTCTACGGAAGAATTGAGTTCTATAATTCTTCCTGATTTCTCAGAAACAGGCTCTACAAGGATTAAAATATCGCTTGATTCAAAAGTCCCCGCCTGTGCACTCTGCATGACCTTCATAATGATTATAATGTTAGTTAGTTAACATTGTTATTTTATTAACACGCAAATTTAATGCGAAATTAATCCTGACAATAACCTAAAGCTTTTTTTTTATTTATTTGGAATGAAAATAAATGAAAGTCGTAATATAAAGGGGTTGTACGTAATGCGTTATACGTAATATAAATTTAAAAAAACATATTACGCATAACGCATAATATAAAATTATTAGTAATTTATTCCAATAATACGGTAATGAGGAATACTGTCAAACTCTCCTACCCAAATCTGTCCATTACCTATCATAGATCCTTTATAATTGGTAAATAAACTATCTAAATTGGCAGCAAATAAGCTATCTTTTACAACAGGAGTAAAAATAGAATCATAATCTTGTAAGAATGTTTTTCTATCTTTCACTGTATGCAATGGAAATTGAATAAAATCAGCAATTGCATTCTTATTATTCTCTTTTACGAGAACCTGCAATCCACGATAAAAATCAGCATACGATTTCACTTCATCTAATTTCTGAATTTGTTCAACTACAGCTGTGGTATCAGCAACAGTTATATCGGTATCGTTTTCAGCTTTATTGCTGGTATTGTCTGCTGTTTGTTGATTTTCACAGGATAGGAAAATAAAAGCACAGACAAGAAATAACATTATTTTTTTCATAGCTAATGAATTAAAATTTGGAGATAATTGCACTAAATTAGTGATTTCTGGGAAACGGAGGTTTCGTGCTTCAGGTTTCGAAAAATATAATACAAAAAAAGCCCGATTGTTAAAACAACCGGGCTTTGAAAATCGGCGACGACCTACTTTCCCACCAAATGGCAGT
>JBGRQE010000030.1:0-37038 GCA_041725955.1 Bacteroidales bacterium | reverse complement strand
AAGAATAATTTGTTACCCAATCACCTAGAATTACAAGTCTGGAAGAATTTGTGATAGCATGGTCAAGGATAATGTGTCTGTGTCCAAAGATGAAATAATTTATATTTGAATCTTTTTCCAAATAGTCTTTACTATAAATGTATAGATTTTCTTCTTCTGGTTTTGGCGGAATATAAGTGTTAGATCCTTCAAGGGCAACATTTGCAATTCTACTTTTTCGTGAAAAATATAAACCTAGTCGAGTTCCTATATCTGGATGTAGTATTTTAAATAGCCATTGGTTGGGTTTGAACTCGAAAACTTTTTTTAATAATTTATAACCATTGTCTCCAGGACCAAGGCCATCGCCATGTGCTAAAAGAAATTTTTTACCATAGAATTCACGTACCTGAGGTCTTCGATGTAGTTTTATACCCACCTCTTTTTGTAAATACTCAAAAGCCCAGATGTCATGGTTTCCTCTAAATAAGTGTATAGGAATCCCTTTGTCAGTAAGCTCTGCTAGTTTGCCTAATATTCTAACAAAACCTTTTGGTACTGCTGTAGAATATTCAAACCAAAAATCAAATATATCACCTAAAAGAAAGATTTCTAAAGCATCATCCTCGATTGTATTTAACCATTTTACTAGTTTTTTTTCTCTTTCAAGGCTTTCCTTGTGGTTAGGAACTCCTAAATGGAAGTCAGAGGCAAAATATACTTTCTTTGGTTTTGATGTATTTTTATTTGAGTTCAATGGAGTATAATTTGGATTAAAAACTACTGCAAAAGTAAACAAACTTTAAAATTGATAGAATTTAAAATTTTTGTATTGGAAAATAAAATTGCTTTTTACGCTTTAGAATAATTGTTTTTACTTCTTTGTTAAGATTTTTTAATAAAAAATCACTTCAATTACAGTATTTTACCTAACTCTTTGTCTTTTTTGGTAACTTTAATATGAATTTGAACAGGAAAATAATTTTTTAATTATGAATTCAAAGAAAGCGATGCTTATAGGTATTGTTGTTTTTATAATAATAGCAATATTGTTTGTAGTACCTGGAATATCAATTTTTCAAAAGTGGGATATTCAATTATTGAAATTAGTCAATTCTTCTAGAACTCCTGGAATGACTGAGTTTCTTACCTCTTTCACAACTACCTTTAAAACTGTACCTACAGTGGTTGCATTGATTTGTATTTTTTATGGTTTTATCTTTAGAAAATCCAGATTGGTAGCAAAAGGTGCAATTTTAATGACAACATTTACTTCTGCTTTATTTTTTAAAGATATACTGAAGCTTATCTTTACAAGACCAAGGCCATTTGTAACATATGATTTTATAAACAATCTTGCTGCACCTACAAATTTTAGTTTTCCATCAGGACATACTACATCAGCTTTTGCTGCTGCTTTTATTTTTTCTTTTTTGTTTCCTCGTCAAAAAATATTGTGTGGTTTGTTTTTTATATGGGCAATAATTGTTGCTTATTCCAGACCATATATGGGAGTACATTATTTTACTGATGTTTTGGGAGGAATTTTTTATGTGCTGTTTTATAGTGGATTGATATATTATGGTTGTTCAAAAACCATTTTAAAGAAAGCTAAATCGTAAATAAAAAGAGCTGTTTTATATAGACTTAAATTCTTTGATTATTAGATCGGATAATTTGCTTAATATATTTTTTAATTTTGTCCGCTTCGGAATATTTTTCCAATGACTAAAGAAAAATGAAAAAATATTTATTTGTTGTAATATTAGGTTTTGTAATTTTTATAGTGGCGTATTTTGCAGGTGTGTCTAAGGGCTATTTTTCTGCAAGAGGACTTGATATTGAACTATTACATTATTTTAATTCGCATCGTATTGCAAAGTTAGATCCTATCTTTCAATTCTGTACAAATATATCATCATACTTATGTATTTTGATATTAGTAGTGTTGTTATTATATGCGACAATCAGATGGAAGCGACAATTAATTTTAAGAAGTTTTCATTTGTGGTTATGTTGGATTCTTTCTTTGGTTTTTAGCAGTTTGTTAAAGTGGTTAATTGGCAGACCAAGACCTTTTGAAACTTATGATTTTATTGAAAAATTATCTGTTGCAGGTAGTCCTTCTTTTCCTTCAGGTCATACTACTGAGGTTTTTGGGATTGCTTTTGGTTTGATTACAATTTACAGTAAAAATAAAGTATGGGGCTATTTATTTTTAGTTTGGGCTATATTTATAGCTTATACCCGAATGTATTTAGGAGTTCATTATCCTAGTGATGTATTGGGAGGTATCGGCATTGCGTTATTCTCAGTAGGTTTAGTTAATTATTATAAGGCCTTTTCTTGAAATATAAAAGCCTTATCTAAGTAAGCCAAAAGTTTTTCTATTTTTGGAGATCAAAAATTAGGACAGATGGAATTTTCAGCATTAACAGCAATATCGCCAATTGATGGACGATATAGAGGAAAAGTAGAAGAATTAGCGCCGTATTTTTCAGAAGCAGCGTTAATTCGTTATCGTGTTTTGGTAGAGGTAGAGTACTTTATTTCATTATGTGAACTCCCTTTGCCTCAGCTTAAAAGTTTTAAAGCAGAAGATTTTTCTAAATTGAGAAAATTGTACAAAGACTTTTCTGTTGAAGACGCGAAAAAAGTAAAGGAAATTGAAAAGGTAACCAACCATGATGTTAAAGCTGTAGAATATTTTATAAAAGAGCTTTTTGATAAAGAAGGTTGGAATGATTATAAGGAGTTTATACATTTTGGACTAACAAGTCAAGATATAAATAATACAGCTACTCCATTGTCTATGAAAGAGGCATGGGAAAGAGGAGTTCTTCCAGTATTTTCAGAAGTGATTTCAGTGTTAAATGAGAAAGTTCAAGAATGGAAAAACATTCCAATTTTGGCAAGAACTCATGGACAACCAGCTTCTCCAAGTATATTGGGTAAAGAGATGCAAGTTTTTACAGAGCGTCTTAATACACAATTGGAGCAGATAAAAAATATTCCTTTTTCTGCAAAATTTGGTGGAGCTACAGGTAACTTTAATGCACACAATGTTGCTTATCCTAACAACAATTGGGTTGATTTTGGTAATCAATTTGTTGCTGAAAAACTTGGTTTAAGCAGACTTCAAACTACTACTCAAATTGAGCACTATGATAATATGGCAGCTTTCTTTGATGGATTAAAGAGAGTGAATACGATTTTAATTGATCTTTGTCGTGATTTCTGGACTTATATATCTATGGATTACTTCAAGCAAAGAATTAAAAAAGGAGAGGTAGGGTCTTCCGCCATGCCACATAAGGTAAATCCTATTGATTTTGAAAATGCTGAAGGAAACTTAGGTATTGCAAATGCCATTCTTGAGCACTTGTCTGGAAAATTACCTATTTCTCGTTTGCAACGAGATTTGACTGATTCAACTGTTAGTAGAAACATTGGTGTTCCTTTGGGGCATATGCTAATTGCATGGAAGTCTTTATTGAAAGGAATGGGCAAAGTATTGCTTAATGAAGCAAAATTGGATAGTGATTTAGAAAATTGCTGGCCTGTTGTAGCCGAGGGTATTCAAACTATTTTAAGAAGAGAGAACTATCCAAATCCTTATGAAAGTTTAAAGGCTTTGACTCGTACAAATGAGAAGATCACTAGGGATAGTATTCATACTTTTATCGAAACATTAAATGTTTCGGAAGAAGTTAAAGAAGAATTGAAAAATATTACCCCTCAAAATTATACAGGAGTTAAGTTGGTGTTTTAAACACCAACTTTTTTGGTTAAAAAAATATTAAATGAGCAATTTTAAACGAATTTTAGGATATGTAAGACCTTATAAAGGGTCTTTTGGAATGAATATTCTTTCAAATATTCTAACTATTGTTTTCTCTCTGTTTACCTATACGCTAATGTCTCCTTTCTTGGATCTTTTATTTGAGAAAGTTCAACTCGTAAAGGAAGAACCTGTTTTTTCATTTTCTTCAAAGTATTTAAAAGAGTTTACGAATTATCAATTAAGTACGTTGATTGATGATTATGGTAAGATAAAAGCATTGAGTATTATTTGCTTAATAATGATTACAGCTTTCTTGATGCGAAATTTTTTCAGATATCTATGTATGTATTTTATGGCTACAGTTCGCTTGGGAGCTTTAAAAGATTTACGTAGAGATGTTTTTGAAAAGATGATGATCCTACCAATATCCTTTTATAAGGATAATAAAAAAGGAGATATTTTAACTAGAGCTACAACTGAAATTCAAGAAATAGAATTTAATATATTTAATTATATAGAAGGACTTGTAAGAGATCCTATTACGATTCTGTTTTATTTGGCTACTCTTATTTTTATGAGTCCAAGCTTGACTTTGTTTGTTTTTATTATTCTTCCAATTGGAGGAGGTATTATTGGCTGGGTTGGTAAATCTTTACGTAAAGAATCTATTCGTGGTCAGAAAATGTATGCCGGGATTTTAAATATGATTGAAGAATCTGTATCTGGTTTACGAATAATTAAGGCCTTTAATGCGATTCCATTTATAAGGAACTCTTTTACTGTAAGAAATGAAGAGCATGCACATCTGCAAAGAAAAATTTATCGAAGAAAAGATTTGTCTTCTCCAATGAGCGAATTTTTGTCGTCGATTGTAATTGTCTTTATCCTTTATTTTGGAGGGCAGATGGTTTTAGGAAATAAGAGTAGTTTAGATGCTTCCTCATTTATAACTTATATACTTATTTTTTCTCAAGTCATTCCTTCTGTTAAAACTCTTTCACAGGCATATTATAACATTCAAAAGGGAATTGCTTCTGCCGATCGTATTTATGAAATTATTGATGCAGATGAGGTAATTAAAGAATCAGAAAATGCTTTAGAGTTAAAGGGTTTTCAGTCATCAATCCATTATGATGATGTAGTATTTAAGTATGACAAAGATATTGTAATAAATCATATAGATGTTGAAATACCAAAAGGGAAGGTTTATGCTTTAGTAGGTCCTTCTGGAGGTGGAAAATCAACTTTTGTGGATTTACTTCCAAGATTTTATGATATAATTGGAGGATGCATAAAGATAGATGGAGTTGATATTCGAGATCTTAAAATCCAAAACCTAAGATCTTTATTTGGTATTGTTACCCAAGAACCAATTTTGTTTAATGATACAATCTATAATAACATTGCATTTGGTTGTGAAACAGCTACTTTAGAGGACGTGAAAAGAGCCGCGCAAATTGCCAATGCACATGAGTTTATTGATAAAATGGAGAATGGGTATCAGGCTAATATTGGAGATCGTGGAGGTAAATTATCTGGAGGACAACGTCAGAGAGTTAGTATAGCAAGGGCTGTTCTGCAGAATCCTCCTATTTTGATTTTAGATGAAGCTACTTCATCTTTGGATACTGAATCCGAAAAATTAGTACAAGATGCTTTGAATAGAGTCATGAAAGAGAGAACTTCTATTGTGATTGCACATAGGCTATCCACAATTAAATATGCGGATAAAATTCTCGTTATTGAAAAAGGAAAAATCGTTGAACAAGGAAATCATTCCGAATTGATTGAGTTTAACGGTATCTATAAAAAGTTGAATGATATTCAAAGTATCTCGTAAATCTGATTAAGTAAAATATAATTTGTAAAAGAATCATTATGAAGTTAAGTAAAATCTTAGCGATCGCAGGAAAACCAGGATTGTATATATTATCAGGACAGGCAAAGAATGGTTTATTAGTAGAAGGTATTGATGATGGAAAGAAATTCCCTGTATTTTCTCATGAACGTGTAAGCTCTCTTGAAGAAATTAGCGTTTTTACTGAAGATCAAGATATGCCATTAAAAGAAGTTTTTATGGCTATTAAGGAAAAGTGCAATGGTGAAAAAGCTATCAATCATAAATCTTCTGCCGATCAATTGAAAACATTCATGGGTGAAGCGATACCTTCATATGATCGTGATCGTGTATATGTCTCGGATATTAAGAAAATGATTTCTTGGTATAATTTACTTCAGGCAAATGAGCTTCTTGATTTTGAAGATGAAGATAATGAAGAGAATGAAAATTCAGAGAATGAATAAAATCTAAAAAAAAGTCACCTGAAGGTGGCTTTTTTTTTAATTTCATCACAGCGATTTTTACTATTATAATTCCAAATTTATCATGTATAAATTATTAATAAGACCCTTACTGTTTTATTTTCAACCCGAAACTATTCATCATTTTGTAGGTAGTGCTCTTAAAATGGGGTTTAAAATTCCTTTTGTTAAACCTTTGGTAACTTCTGTACTAAAAGTAAAACACCCTTCTTTAGAGAGAACTGTATTTGGAATAAAATTTGAAAATCCTGTTGGAATTGCTGCTGGCTTTGATAAAAAAGCAAACCTCTATGATGAGCTTTATTCAATGGGTTTTAGTCATGTTGAAATAGGTACAATTACTCCAAAACCACAAGATGGAAATCCTCAACCCAGATCCTTTCGTATACCACAAGATAAAGGATTGATAAATAGAATGGGATTCAATAATTATGGGTGCGAACATGCAAAAAAAAGTTTAAAGCAAAAGAAGTCTAAAGTAATCATTGGAGGAAATATTGGGAAAAATACACTTACTCCAAATGAATTAGCTCTCCAAGATTATGAAACCACCTTTAGAGGACTTTTTTCTTCTGTAGATTATTTTGTTGTGAATGTTAGTTGTCCTAATGTGACAAACCTTAGAGAATTGCAAGATCAAGAGAAGCTATTTGCTATACTCTCACGACTTCAGGATATCAATAATAAGGAGATGCCTAAGAGAAAACCTATATTACTTAAAGTTTCTCCAGATCTTAATACGAAACAATTAGACGAAGTAATTACTTTGGTGAAACGAACCCAAATTGATGGAGTTGTAGCAACCAATACTACAGTAAGTCGTAATGGATTAAATACCAATAGTAGCCGTATCGAGCAAATTGGTAATGGTGGTATGAGTGGAGCTCCAATTAGAGAGCGATCTACTGAAGTAATTCGATATCTTGCAGAAAAATCTAACAAAGGATTTGCTATAATTGGGGTAGGAGGAATCTTTACTGCAAAAGATGCTATCGAAAAATTAGAGGCTGGAGCCGATTTAATTCAAGTTTATACAGGCTTTATTTATGAAGGACCTGTTATTGCCAGAAAAATTAATAAGGCAATATTAAAAAACATATCTAATCAATAGAGATAGAGTTTTATTAAAAAGTATTTGAAATAACGTAGGGCTGCTTCAAACAGCCCTACGTTATTTTATTGAAGCCTTTGTATGTTTTGTTTTATTTCATAAGCTATGTCTAAATTGTATTCTAAAGTAATATTTTTAAAATTAATTGCATCTATAAGTGTTCCGATACCACAAAACCCTGCAGTAAAAATATAGACCACACCAAGCAGTATTGAATTTGTTATTAGTCTGTGTATTCCGGCAATACCAAAGAAACCAATTATACAACAAAGTAAAATTAATATGGGATCCCTTCTGTTGTTTCTATAGGTGAAGGCGAATCTTTCTAATTGAACATCATTTAGTGATCCACAAATTTTTTCTAACTCATGGAGTTCTGTACCCATTATTTCAGGAAGATATTGTGAAATTGTTGCCATATATTATTGCTTTTTATTTTTATGATATTTTATTGTATTTTTAAAAATCATTGCTATTCTTATGACAATTGCTATAATTGCTAAAAAACCAAATGCATGTGTATCAAATGATTTTGAGAATTCACCTCTAAAGATCCATGAAATCGACCTCCCTATACCACAGCCCCAGCATGAATTTCCAGTAATCCAAGTATAAAGGCAAAGAGTGTTGTCATATCTTCTAGGGTCGTTTGCAGCTAATATGAATATTGCTGCTATCCAAAATAGTAATTCTAAGTTTCTAAAGTAGAATTTACCTATTTCTTTTAGATATTCTCTCATTTTGCTTAAATAAAGTTTACTTCTGGTTCTATTTTAATTCCAAATTTTTCTTCTACAGAGGCAATAATTTTATGAGATAACTCAACAATTTCTTTGCCTGAACCTTCACCAAAATGAACCAAGATTAAGGCTTGTTTTTCATAAACACCTACATTTTTGTTTTTAAAAGCTTTCCATCCACATTGATCAATTAACCATGCTGCTGCAATTTTTGTACAATGCTCATCAATAGGAAAAGAAACTATCTCAGGGAAGCTTTTTTTAAGTGTAGCAAATGTGCTATTTGAAATTATCGGATTTTTGAAAAAACTTCCTGCATTTCCCAGCTTTGCTGGAGTTGGGATTTTAGCATTCCTGATTTCTTCAATTATTCTTCCAATATCTTTTATAGTTGCATTTTCTATATTTTGTCTTTGTAATTCTTTGGCTATATTTCCATATGATATGTTAACTTTAGGACTAAGATTTAGTGCAAAGGTTACACTTTGGATTATATATTTATCTTTAAGTTCATTTTTGAAGATACTGTTTCTATAGCCAAAGTTACAGTCTTTTGAATATAAGAAAAGAGTGTTTCCTGAGTTTTTATCAAACACTTTAACTTTGTGAATCAAGTCTTTCACTTCAACACCATAAGCACCAATATTTTGAATTGGACATGCCCCAACTGTACCTGGGATAAGGCTAAGATTTTCTAATCCTCCCCAATTATTTTTAATTGTGTATCGGACAAAATCTTCCCATATTTCACCTGCTTGAGCCTCTACATAAATGGTGTCTTTATCTTTTTTAATGGCTTCTATTCCTTTGTTTTGTATATGAATAACTAATCCATTAAAATCTTTTGTAAATAATATATTGCTTCCGCCTCCCAAAATTAGATGTCTTTTCTCAAATTGCTGCTTCCTCCATAATTCAGTTATTTTAGAAAAATCATTCACTTTAATGTATTTTGTGGCAGAAACATTAAAGCCAAAAGTATTAAATGGTTTAAGACATTGGTTTTTTGTGAAATTCATCTCTTCGTATAATTTGTGACAAATTTAGTAAAGTAGTAGAAAACAATACTTTTCTTCAGAAAATAAATTATTAACTTAGCGCACCAAAATGATAAGGCTTGAAAAGGAAAGTAATTGTTAGTGTAATCAATGATTTGGCAACAGATCAAAGGGTGGATAAAGTGTGTACTTCTTTAACCCGTATGGGGTTTGAAGTATGTTTGGTAGGTAGAAAGCAAAAGAAAAGTCTTCCATTAAAGGAGAGGATTTATAAGATGCATCGTATGAGATTGTTTTTCGAAAAAGGTCCCTTCTTTTATGCAGAATTTAATATTAGATTATTTTTCTTCCTATTACTTAGAAAATTCCACTTATTGGTTTCGAATGATTTAGATACTTTGTTGCCTAATTTTATGGTTTCTAAATTAAAGCATAAACCTTTAGTTTATGATAGCCATGAGTATTATACTGAAACACCTGAGCTAATAAATCGAAAATTCGTTCAAAATGTATGGAAAAGAATAGAAGCCTTTATTTTTCCTAAATTGAAAGATGTTTTCACGGTCAACAAGAGTATCGCTGACTTATTTGAAAAGCAGTATGGAAAGAAAGTTAATATTCTTCGTAATGTTCCTCCAAAGCGAGCTTTCTCAGTAGCTAAAAGTAAAGAAGAACTGGGAATGCCAACAAATAAAAAGATTCTAATCCTACAAGGTGCAGGAATCAATATGCAAAGAGGAGCAGAAGAATTAGTTGAAGCCATGCAGTATGTTAATAATGCTGTGTTGTATATCGTTGGAAGTGGCGATGTAATAGATATCCTTAAAGAAATGGTTGAAAATTACCATCTACAGGATAAAGTGATAATGACAGGAAAAGTTCCTTTTCAGGAATTAATAAATTATACTGTTCATGGCGATTTGGGACTTACGCTGGATAAAGATACCAATATAAATTACCGTTATAGTTTACCAAATAAACTTTTCGATTATATCCAAGCTGGAGTTCCTGTCTTAGCCTCAAGACTTACCGAAATAAGTAAGGTTATAGACACATATCAAATTGGTGGTTTTATAGATAACCACGACCCTAAACATATTGCAAGTAAAATAAATAGCATACTTTCTGATCAGCCTAGAGTAGTTAAATGGAAAGAAAACCTTCAGAAGGCAGCCAATGAATTGAACTGGGATCTGGAGGAAGAGAAATTAAAAGAAGTTTATCAAAAGTATGTCTGATTTAAATTTACATCTGGTTTCCTTCGATGTGCCGTATCCGGCAAATTATGGAGGAGTTATCGATGTTTTTTACAAAGCCAAAGCTTTAAGTCGTGCAGGCGTAAAAGTACATTTGCATTGCTTTGAATATGGTAGAGGAAAAGCTGAAGTATTGAGTAAAATTTGTGAAAGTGTTCATTATTATAAAAGAAACACTTCTTTTTTAAAGCTTTTTGGAAAACGCCCATATATTGTTAGTTCTAGAGTGAATAAGCAATTGATTGCTGAACTTCAGAAAGATGATTATCCAATACTTTTGGAGGGTATTCATACCTGTTCTCTTTTGGAGTGTAAGGAATTGAATGGAAGAAAACGAATTGTTAGAGCTCATAATGTAGAGCATGATTATTATGAACAACTTTCTCGTGTTGAAACTGATTTCTTTAAAAGACTTTTTTACAAAAGAGAAGCAAAGAAATTAAAAACATATGAAAGTGTTTTGAAGAAAGCTGATGGAATATTAACTGTGAAAAAAGCCGACAACAGATACTTTAATTACAAATACGATAATGCTAAATTAGTTTTAAGTTTTCATCCTTATCGTAGAATTAATATTAGAGAAGGAAAGGGGAAGTATGCTTTGTATCATGGAAATCTTTCGTGTGCAGAAAATGTAAATGCTGTTCGCTTTCTTGTTAATGAGGTGTTTAATCATATTGATGTTCCATTGAAAATTGCAGGCCTAAATCCTTCTAAAGAGATTTATGAGTTAGTCAAGAAAAATAAATTAATCGAGCTTATTCCAAATCCAACGGATCGAGTTTTGTTTAATTTGATACAAAATGCACAGGTAAATGTTGCTTATTCTGAGCAGCCTACAGGATTGAAGTTGAAATTATTGAATATGCTCCATAATGGTAGATTTTGCCTTGTAAATGACAATATGTTGATGGGTAATTCGATCGATGATTTGTGTATTACTGCAAATGATGCTTACACCATGAAGAGGGAAGTACAAAATATCTTTAGTTATGATTTCTCTGAGGAAGCAATACAAAGACGAAGAAGAAAGCTTAGAAAGGCTTATAGCCTTTCTAAGGGAGTAAAGCAATTAATTCGTGCTATTTCCTGATGAAATTACTTGTCCATCATCGCATTTTAAAATTCGTGATGGAAATTTCATTATTAAATTGTAATTATGAGTAGCCATTAATACTGCACAACCGGAAGTACTGATATCCAATAGCAATTTCATTATTTCATTGCTAGTTTCGGGGTCAAGATTTCCGGTTGGCTCATCTGCCAATATAATCTCTGGCTTGTTAAGTAAGGCTCGTGCAATAGCAACTCTTTGTTGCTCTCCCCCTGATAATCTGTGAGGCATTTTATGTCGGTGATCTAATAAGTCGACCTTCTCTAATACTTCTGTAATTCTTTTATCCATTTCACTTTTCGACTTCCATCCAGTAGCCTTTAATACAAAAAATAAATTGTCATTAACAGACCGATCGCTTAGAAGCTGAAAATCTTGGAAAACAATTCCTAATTTCCTGCGTAAATAAGGGACCTTTGAAGGTTTTAATTTATCTAATGAAAAACCAGCTATTTCAGCTGTTCCTGTTCTCAAAGGTATTTCTGCATATATGATTTTTAGAAGACTACTCTTTCCACTACCAGTTCTTCCAATAAGGTAAACAAATTCACCACTATCAATTTCAAGATTTACATCTGATAGTATAAGTTTGTTATTTTGATAAATATCTGCATTTTTTACAGTAAGTACTTTTTGTTGCTCCATATAAACAGATTGAAATGGTTTTCAGAAGAACAAAGATAGAAAATCGTTGATCAAATTATATTTAAATTGAATTACTTTTTTTACAATAAGTCGTAAGACAGTCCAATTTGTATGTGAAAGGGATATAGTTTATAGTCGATAGAATCGAAACCTTTTTTGAAAATGGTTTTCGGACTTAACTCTAATTCCAATTCAATAAAAAGATGATTTAGTATTTTTCTTTGTACAGCCCCACTTAATCCCCATTCAAAATTAGATAAATCATCATTGAAGTCATAATCTACTCGTGGAGTTGGATTTTGCATATTTGGATCAGGACTTAAACCTGTTTTTCCTCCAATAGCTTCGATTTCAAATTTTTGAAAATAAACATACGAAAAATAGATTCCGAAAGTAGCTGTATATAGTTTGCTAAATTTAAATTTGGCCTTTATAGGAAAAAGGATGTAGTCAAATTCAAAGTTGCCAGATGTAGGACCTGTATAATAAAGTGTTTGTTTTCTCCCTGTAAGTGGACTTGTAGATATATATTTTTGGGATTTTACATTTGCATCAAAAGCAAAACTATTTTTACTTAGATCAAAACCTGTTCCTATACACCAAAAATCAGAGATATGATAAAAACTAAATACCCCTAAGAGCGCATTTATTTGAGGATAAGCAGTTGCTCCTTTGGGAATTTTATTCAGAGGAAAGGGGATTGCAGCTCCTAGGCTTAACCCAACTTTGGGACCTAATTCAAATTTACGGGTTTTTTTTTCTTGGCCTAAACACTGTAGACTGCTGATAAGAAATAAAAGGCTTATAATGAGTATTTTATTTTTCATAGGTATAAGTCTGTGAGAGGGGGAGAGTTTATAGAGGTATGATAACACCTGACACAAATATATCATGTCAGGTGTTTTTTATCTATATTCAGTTTTTTTATTCGTAAATCATTTCTATGTTTCTGACAATAAGTTGACTACCTATAGCACCCTTAAAGTCGTTTCCTTCAGCACTTGACGTCATAACTATTGAGATATGTGTTGAATTTAGGCTGTTATTTGTATAATTAAATTCAAGATCTTTGGTTACAAAATCATCAATAGTTTCTGTAGTATTATATTGAGCTTTGGCCAATTGAGTTTTTACTTCACCTTTTCGGTTTTCTATTATGGCATAAATATCGCAATGATCAGCATAACCCAATTCTTTACCATTTCTGTCAGTGTTTTTTTTGCCAGGAGTGTATTTGAAAGTTATGCGCATTGCTTTTGGTTTAAAAAAGAAAGGCGTGCCAAAAATCGTAGCTGATTCAGGATTATTAGGATCAAACTGATCGAAGTCAAAGACACCTGTGAATAATGCTCCTGCTCCTACTGTATAAACAGGAACTTCTTCAGTAGTAATCATTGCTCCCATAATTACATTATTCTCTTTATAAGGAACAACATTAGCATCTTCCAGAATGGTGATGCCTTTATTTGCTGTTGCCCATGCTGAGTTGTCGTCTTTTCCTATTTCAGGATATGTTTTGCCATTAGGATTTGTAACAGTTCTCCAAATCTTAAATTGGCTATTTTCTATTTGCAAATCACCTTTTGCAATTCTAAAGGTCCAGTCTTTTTTTATACCACTTTCAGACTGAATTGTAATTTTAACACCGTTTTCATCTTTAAAGGTATATTCTGTTAAAGGCGAAATTACTTTTGCATTAGGCGAAATAACCACGTCTATTCCTAAGGTAACAGGATATTTTATTTCCTCGTTTGATCGAAATAGAACAGAAGATGCAGGAAGATCAATCACTCCTTCTTTTAGAATATCAATGCCTTCTTTATTTTCGGTGATTTCTGCAGAGATAATATTTGCATTGTTTGAAGGAGCAGTTTCTTTATCGTTTTTCTGACAACTATTTATTCCTACAAATAGAAGTAGAATAAAGTATAGAATTGGTTTTTTCATAAGTAAAATGTTAATTCCTTTATCACATAAGTGATTGTTGAATAATATCTTTTTGAAAAGTAATAATTTTCAGAAAGATTCTTAGGTTTTAAGCACAGAAATGCGTGCAAAAATAACTAAATATTATTCAGAACTTTTCATTTTTTCTTCTAATTCAGCAAGAAGGTCTTCAATTTCTTCTTTCTTGCATACAAGTTCTTCAAGACTTAGGTTTTTTAAATTACTATTTTCTTCTTCAGGAATATTGATTCCTTGGCTTCTTAGAAGATCATGGATTTTGTTTTTGTTTTTCTTGTAATAATATACACCAGCTAAAGTTAGTCCTAACCCTGCTAAAAAACCGCTAAGAGCATTGTTGTTAAAAGCCATGTTATTTGATATTAAATTGTGATTTATTTAGGTTCGAATTATGATTCCATTTTTTGCTTTTCCCATTCCCTCCAATTTATCCTTATGATTATGTGCAACAGATTTTGAGTTTTCGAAAATATTATTCGAATAACCTATTTGTGAACTTATAAATCGATCAGCGAGAATTTGTAATACTTCAAAAATTCCTTTAGAATTTTGTTCTTTTTTTATAGTTACATCATAGTAATAAGATCCTGAATCTTTATCTATTACTTCTTTTGTAGATAAATGAACAGATTCATGATTGTTGAATATTAGGTGTCTTCCAAAAGTAATCATCCAGGCTGTTGCTGAAGGAATTAGGAAATGATTTTTAAAGATAGAATTAATTAAGAAAACAAGGGATAAAATTTCAGGATCAATTCCCCCTTTTTTCTTTATATCTATAGATGCATGTTCAAAAACAGCCAGTGTTACAGAACCTATTGCTGCATAGTTGAAAATTTTCTGATGAGGTGATAATGTGGGGATAAATTTAGAGCATGCGGCAATTAGTATAGTCAAAAATGCAGAAAAGCTTTTAGGTGTTAAGTACGGTTGTTTATTTATGTCGAAAACCTCGATGTCGTTAAAGTTTTGCGTAACACTCCATGCAATAGCTGTACGCATTATTACCTCATGAGGATCAATAGTGTTTGGGTCAAAAGTAATTAAAGCAGTATCGATATGTTTAGACATTTTAAAGCTATGCATTCCTTCATGCTCTAAAACCTGACTAATTAGCTCTTGAGTATTTTTAGGACGAGAAGAAAATTTCAACCTTATTCTCCCTTTTATTTTATGTTTTATGTATAAGTTCAAGGGTTCCATATTTATCTTTTTTTGTCCATATCATGGAAAATAAGTCTTAAAGAATTTCCGACAACAGCTATTGTAGTCATATTATGCATAAATGCTCCCCAAAACACGGGAAGTATTCCTATGGCTCCTAAAATTAGGCCAATACTGTTTACGCCTATTGCAGTTGCAAAATTTTGTCTTACTATTTGCATGGTTTTTTTTGCCAATAAAAAGGTCTGAGGAACCATTAGGGGATCATCCGAAGTTATTGTAATATCTGCTGCTTCCATTGCAATATCTGTCCTTTTTCCTCCGAGGGCTATGCCTACGTCAGCATATGCCAATGCAGGAGCATCATTAATTCCGTCGCCGACCATAACTACTTTTGATCCTTTTGATTGTAGATTCAATGTAAAGCGAGCCTTGTCTTCAGGGAGTAGTTCTGATTCAAATCGGTCGAGAGTCATTCTATTTGCTACTACTTCAGCTTGATATTCTTGGTCGCCCGTTAAAAGAACAATGTCGTCTATGCCAATAAATCGTAATCTGTTTATTGCTTTCTTCATATTATCTCTAAGCGGATCAAGCACTCCCAGAATACCAATCAAATAATTGTCTTTTGCTACAAATGCAATGTTTTGACCTTTCATAGACAGGCTATGAATACTGTTTCTATATTCAGCGATAGAAATTTGGTTTTCTTTCATAAACCGTTCGCTTCCTACTCGAATGATGCTGTTTTCTACTTTTGTTTCAACACCTCTTGCAGTATGGATTTTTATATCAGAATGAGAAGGGATATTAATGTCTTGATATTTAAGTTTGTCGAGTATGGCTGATGCGATTGGATGCTTGCTTGTTTCCTCTGCAGCAGCTGTATATTGTAGGATACTATCTTTTGAGTATTTACTTGTAGGGATTATACTCTCTAGTTTAGGTGTTCCAAGAGTAAGTGTACCTGTCTTGTCAAAGATTAAAGAATCTGCTTCTGCTATACTTTCAAGAAAATTACTTCCTTTAAATAGAATTCCATTTCGTGCTCCTGTAGAAATAGCAGCAGATAAAGCTGTGGCTGTTGATAATCTTAAGCCACACGAATAATCAATAATTAGCATGTTTAAGGCACGAATCGGACTTTTTGTAATTAAAAATACTATAGCTGATAAAACAAAATTCAAAGGAATTAGCTGTGCCGAAAACTTGTCGGCCATATTCTGTACGCGTGCTTTATTTTGAGAAGCCTCTTCTACCATATGGATTATTCTTGAAACCGCTGTCTCGTCTTTGGTCTTTTCTGTTATAATTTTAATTGTACCGTTTTGAACAATACTTCCAGCAAAGACTTTATGGTTTTTTTGAATGGATGCAGGCATGTATTCCCCGCTTATTGAAGATTGGTCAACAAGTGCATCTCCTTGGATTACGGTGCCATCTACACTGATTTTCTCTCCGGTGTGTACAGCAATTATATCTCCTTGTTTGATTTCTTCAATATTAGTCTTTACAAGTTTTTTATTGGCAGTTTCTTTCCATACAAATTCTTCTCCAGTAGATATCATTCCCGAAATAGCTTTTCTGGTTCTATTCATGCTATAGGAAGTGAGTAGCTCTGCGATATCTGCCAAAAGAATAATAGTTAGCGCAGATATTGGGTTTTTTGAGATAATACTGGCAACAATAGATGCTGCACTTAAGGTGTCGGCATTAGGTCTTTTATCTTGAATTAATGATTTTATACCGCTTTTAAAAATAGAAAAAGATAGTATTAGGCTACTAATGGAGGGGAAGGAAGTGTATATCTTAGTGTTGTTTCCTAGTTTTGAATAGTTGGCCCGTTTTGCAAATGAGTAAATTAATGAAAAAGTACTCAAAGCTACATTTCTAAGTATATTAGCAATTGGTTCTTCCTGAAGTCTTCGTTCATTTACAGTTAGCCGATTATTTTTTGAGCGTTCCCTTTGAAAGGCAATTATAGAATAGTTTGCAATTGTGTTTTCTATTTGATCTATAAGGTGTTCTTTTTTAATTTTATCCTTACTATAAAAAATTAATATCCTTTTCGATATAGGATTGACAGTAGCTTTTTCTATAAAAGAGAACTCATTTAATCTTTCTTCAATTGAAGACTGAAATTCTGGTAGAAATTCTAAAGCACGACAAAAAACTCTTATTCTGCCAGGAAGTTCATGGATAGTTTTGCATTTTAGTAGAGGTAGTGGTTTGTGCTTTATGAGATTCATAAGGAAGTAAATTTTGATGCATCAGCTTTAAGGCGTAATTTAATAGCTTTTAGTTGTTGACTTATGATTTCTTCAGAAGGCATTTCACTATTTTTAAGTGCTTCTGTAGTTACTTCTTTCCAAATATGATTTATCCAGGAAGAAATTGCTTTTTCATGAATTTTTTCAGTTTTATAAAGGATCAGAACATTCGAAGATATAAAGTTTACTTCTATTTTTGAGATCCCTTCAAGGTAGTTAATTACCTCGGATAGATCCTTTTCATAACCTTTATGCTTTTCTGAAACTTTGTTTAATCCAGGGATCTTTATTCTTAAACGACCAGGCGAGGATCTGACGATTTTCGCTTTATGAGTTTTTATCCAGATATTTAGGAGTGTTTTGTTTAGCATAGTAATATTGAAAATTTATTGTAGTCTTTTAGAAATTCCATTGTAAGCCCAATAAAGCAAACTGTAGGGCCCAGGGGTAGTTTTGTTTTTCTTAAACATGCTTGCAACACCAAGTACAATAAAAGATATATGAATTAGAGACCTAAAATCTACTGCACCATGCGATTTTTCATAAACACTTCTATTTAGGTTTTTTTCAAATGAAACTAATTTCATTCCAAGGTTAGAATTTGGCTCTTTTTCTATTATTGACTCTAATCTCAATAACTTAATAATTATACCTAAAATTATGTCAGAGCTAAGCTCAGAGTTGTTGTAATTTATAATGAGAGATCCTGAAATAGAACTCCATGAAAATTTTTCTATTGATTTAATTTTAGGTAGTTGAGCTTGAAGAATTTCACCGTATTTGTCATTGCATTTAAGCAAAGGGATTTTAAACCTTATTCTTCCAGGAATGGAGTGTTTGATTTCAATAATATTGTAGAAACCTTTAAATTGGTTTTCTTTTTGATTTGAAAACATTTTAAAAAAACTTGAGGCAAGGCATGCAGTTGTAATCAAGTGCATAGGTTGAGGTTTTTTAAGAGGTGAGTACCTATTAAAGATACTAAGAATTTTAATATTAGTAGTTTAAGGTTTTTAGTTAAAGATATATTCAATTTAACGATTCTGATATAAATATGGAGTAGCGCGTTATGAGTAAGTTATAGTGTTTTTTATGTTGGATTTGTTGAATGTTACTCATATCGCGCTACTTAACTCATGTTGAGTTAGAGTGTTTTTTAATTACTGCAAGAAGTAATTTTGTATTTATGTATTTAAAAAAAAGAAATCTATTTTTTGTTCTTCTTTTTTGAAAAAATAACTCTTTCTAATAAAGAACCTAAGTTTCCATCAGGATATGGAGCAGGGCTTTTTAGTATTTTCCCATTTTTGTCAATAAGAACAAATGTTGGGAATAGATTAACATTGTAATCCATGAGTAAATCAAATTTATTTTCGAAGTTTAGGAATATCCATGGATAATTATACTTTAATTTTAAAGATTTATCATAACCTCTGTGAGGTGCTGCAGAAATGCTAATTACTTTAAGGTTCTTAGGGTATTTTTTTAGTAAGTCATTTAAATATTTCATTTGTAATTCACATCCCATACAGCCATCTTTCCAGAAATTAAGTAAAACATAATATCCTTTGTAGTCGCTTAATTTCACTCTTTGACCATCTGTATTAGGTAAATTAAATTCAGGAGCAATAGAACCTAAGGTTAACTTATCGAAGACATTAAGATAATTGGCAGTTATTTTTTTTATTTCTGGAAAATTAGTTTTGTCTTTTAGTTCAATTATTAGTTTGCGAATATTTCTTTGTTTATATAGTTGATCATAGTATAATTCTGAAAGCGATTTACAGATAATCAAATCTTGGAGTTCAGCATCTCTTAAATAGACGTCATTAGTTAAGATTGTAAGTAAATCAGAAAGATTTGTTCCTTTATTAATGGCGTCTCTAAGTTCGACGGTTTTTTTATTATTTCCTCCAGATTTTAGAAACATCTCGAAGAAATCGTTGAAAAATGTCATGTATTCTATATTCTGGTATCGAATAGGTTTTTCATAAAAATAAGATTCAAAGATTTTATTTTTATTTTTTCGGTGTCCAAGTAGTTCTAGATTCGCAAGTTTGTACTTGGCATAGTTTTGAACGTATTTATTATTCGACTGAAGAAATGGTTTGGAGTAATTGTAAATACTATCAATAAGATTATGATCGGCTTTTTGATAAATTTTATTAAAGTTTCTGACCATAAAACTATTGTAAATATTGTCAAACCCTTGAAGAATAAGATTTATATTTTCAGGAGAATGATCTTTAAAAGTATAAACTAGGGGATCTTCATCGTATGCAGTCTTAGGACTATAATCACCATTCGATTGAATATCAATTTGATATTTTTTTCCTGGTTCAAGAAAAATGTTAGCTTTTTGAAAACCAAATTGAATTTGAGCGAAAATAGTTTCGTTTAAAGGAACTTCAAGTGAAAAGGTTGATCCTTTTTTTACTGTTGTTGATGCAACTACTTTTACTGTTTGACTTAATAAATCATTATAAGCCAGGATAGCTATATATTTGTTATTTCCTTTTGGAAAATCACCTTCGATTATTGCTTTATTTTGTCCTTTTGAAATTTGAACTGCAAATAAAAGAATGGTAATTAAAGTTAATTTGAGATATGATTTGGTAATCATGGTTTTAGTGTTTTTTAGATTTGGCGGATCTTATTTTGTTTTAGAATTAACTTCTTTTAATATCTCTTTGGGAACAAATTCTGAAATATCTCCTTTATGAGATATAATTTCTCTTACTAGTGAAGATGTTATAACGCCATACTTAGGTTCGCTAAAAAGAAGAACCGTTTCTAATTCAGGATATAATAAAGTGTTAACTTCATGAATGGTTTTCTCATATTCAAAGTCTGCAGAGTTTCTTAATCCTCTTATAATATAATTAGCATTATGTTCTTTACAAAAATCTACAGTTAAGCCATCAAAGGATGCTATTTTAACTTTTGGATTATTGTGAAAACTTTTTTCAAGCATATTTTTTCTATCCTCTAATGAGAATAAAGTATTCTTATTGGCATTGATACCAATGGCAATAATTATTTCATCAAAAATTTGAGTAGCTCTTTCAATTATCGATTTATGACCTTTAGTTATGGGGTCGAAAGATCCAGGAAATATTGCTATTTTATTTTTCATTTGTGCTGTTTTTATTTAAGCCAAAATAAACAGTTTTTTAAAATAAAAAAATAAAAAAACATATGTATATTACTTTTAGTATTACTTTTGTTTTTCTAAAAAAGCGTTAAAAAGCAGTGCTTAATTTTTGCGTTTTGGGCTGTCTTATTTATAGTTAAAGCTTTTGTTTAAATTTGTATAACCGATTTATTAAGGAGATCGTATGAGATTTAATGAAGAAATAGCTCAGCGCATTTCTGAATACTTACTTCAGGTACGTGCAATTAAGTTAAGTCCTAAGGAACCTTTTACATGGGCTTCAGGAATTCAGTCACCAATATATTGCGATAATAGGATTACATTATCTTATCCTAAGGTTCGTAATTTTATTCGCCATAGTTTTTCACAGGCAATAAATGATGTATTTGGTGAAGTTGATGTGGTTGTTGGTGTAGCGACAGGAGGAATTGCCCAAGGAGCTTTAGTTGCTCAAGAATTAGGGTTGCCTTTTGCATATGTCCGATCTTCAGCAAAAGCACATGGTTTAACCAATATGATTGAAGGAGTTGTTGATTCTGGTCAGTCAGTTGTTGTTATTGAGGATTTAGTTTCTACCGGAGGTAGTAGTTTGAATGCAGTGAAGGCTCTAAGAGAAAGAGGAGCCATTGTAAAGGGTATGTTAGCTATTTTTACATATAACCTACCTGTTGCTGAAGAGAATTTTACAAGAGAGAAATGTAAATTGGTAACACTATCTGATTATAATACCTTAATTCAGCAGGCTACCGAAAAAGAGTATGTTGCTAAAGAAGATGTTGAGACTTTATTAAAATGGAAGGAAAATCCTTCAGAATGGAAAAAAGTTTAAATTACCTTACTTTATGACAAAGTTAACTAGTGAAAAACATACTGTGAATAAAAGTGCAGAGCATGTTTTTCAATTTCTCTGTGATTTTAATCATTTCGAACCATTAATGCCAGATAAAGTAGTGGATTGGAAATCTGATACAGAGTCCTGTTCATTTAATATTCAAGGAATGGCAGCAATAGGGATGAAATTTGTGAATAAAACAGCAAATAGCCGTATTGAAATCGAATCTTCAGGAAAAAATCCTTTTGATTTTACTCTTTTTGTCAATATAAATGAAAAAACTGCAGAAAGTTGTGAAGTTGAAATGGAAATGAATGCAGATATGAATCCTATGTTAGCAATGATGGCAAAAAGACCTTTAAGTAATTTACTTAAAATGATGGTAGAAAAACTTGAAGAGTTGTCGTTTTAATTTTTGCTTATTCTTGAGGTTTCAATCTATGAATAACTAAAGGTGATCTATGAAAGTTTTGTAGGTCACCTTTAGTTTTTTGCTAAATGCCTTTAATAACGAATTTTACCTCTTTCAGGTCGAAAGCTTCAGTTTGATTATCAAATCGTATTTCTAACCTTCCAAATTCGTCAATGCCTTTAATTATGCCCGTTTTTTCATTATTCTCAACTATGAATTTTGACGGGGTATTTATTTTATATAAGTTATTTAGGTATTCGTTTTTTATGTTTTCTAATTGCTTAATATCTTGAATTTCGAGATATCTTTTTTGAAGATGTTCGGATAAAGGGGCGATTAAAAAATTTAAATCGTAATTTTGGTTGCTTATATTTTTAAGGGAAATCGGGTTCGGGGCATCGCTAATAAAGTGTTCTTGGTTTATGTTTATGCCAACACCTACTATAGATTGGTTTAGATTTTCACCTAAAGAAGCATTTTGAATTAAAATTCCACAAATTTTTTTATTATGAACATAAATATCGTTAGGCCATTTAATACTTACTTTTTCCTCTGGAATTAATTCTTGAAGAAAGTCTTTAATAGCTAGCGAAATAAAAATGGTGATTAAAAACTGGTCATAAATCTTAAGGAAGGTAGGATATATAATTATTGAGAAAATCAGGTTCTTATAGTCTTCAGATTCCCATTTGTTTTTATCTAAACCCCTCCCTTTATTTTGCTTCTTTGCTAAGATAATAGTTCCTTCGGGAGGCTTGTTTTTTGAAATTATTTTTTCTGCATAAGAGTTCGTTGAATCAATTTCATCCAATGTTATTATATTTTTTGTAAATAAATTTACATTCATGGAATTATTTTTTGATTTTTGCACGGATGATTAATTTTTCTTTTTAAGAACCCGAAAGTATTAAATTTGTTACCTAAGTAAGATCTTTTTTTTGGCAATTTAGGAAATTTTGGCAGAAATATGTTTTCTTATAAGAAGATACATTTAAAAATCGTTAAAAGTAGGTTCGTTCTGTAAAAAAGAAAAAGAATTTACCCGTTTACCGATAAGGTTTTTTAAAAACTATTGAATGGAAAAAGAAACTAAAGAGTTATTGAAAAGTCGTTATGATGGTTCTGTAGAATCTTTACGAGATACCGTAATATATGGTATTCAAGAGAAAAAAGGAGAAAAGGTTCTCAGTATTGATCTGCGTGAAATAGAAAATGCAGTAGCTAAATATTTTATTATTTGCCAAGCGTCGTCTACAACCCAAGTAGATTCTATTGCTGATTCTGTAATAGATGAAGTGAAACAAATTACTGGTTTTTCGGCTTGGCATATCGAAGGTAGAAAAAATGCGGAATGGGTTTTGATAGATTACTCAGACGTTGTTGTACATATTTTCTTGCAAGATGTTCGAAACTTCTATAAACTAGAGGAGTTATGGGCAGATGCTAAATTCGAGTTTTTTCATGATTAATTCTATATTTGAAAAATTTAATGGTATTAAGTCATAATGGCAGAAGAACAAAAGAATAAAAAACTAAAAAATATTGGACCTAAGCCCAAGAAATCTAAATTAATTTATTGGGTTTATGCGCTTTTCTTTGTGGTATTAATCGGTCTACAATTTCTAGGTTCAGGAAACTCAGCAAAACCTATTGATTGGGGGAATTTAAAAGAAATGCTCCAAGATCGTGATGTTGATAAAATACTTCTTATCAATAAAGAAAAGGCCGAAATATTTGTAAAGCCTGCTGCATTAGAGAGTAAGGATAAGTATAAAGATGTAAAAGAAATTAATAAAGCAGGAAATCCTCAATATTATTTTGTTGTTGCTTCTCCTGAATCATTTGAGAATAGGGTTGAAGAAGCTCAGAAGGGTAATGACAATCCTATTTATATTCAAAATGAAAACCGTCGTGAATGGGGTGGTGAAATTTTGAGCTATCTAATTCCTTTCATTATTATGATTGTGATTTGGATTCTTATCATGAGAATGATGAGCAGAGGTTCTGGAGGTGCCGGAGGTCAAATTTTTAATATAGGAAAATCTAAAGCTCAGCTTTTTGATAAGAATACAAGTGTCAATGTTACTTTTAAGGATGTTGCGGGCTTGGAGGAAGCTAAGATCGAGATTATGGAAATTGTTGATTTCCTTAAAAATCCAAAGAAATATACCGAACTTGGTGGAAAGATTCCAAAAGGAGCGTTATTGGTAGGTCCTCCAGGTACAGGTAAAACATTGTTGGCCAAATCTGTTGCTGGAGAAGCTAATGTGCCTTTCTTTAGTATGTCTGGTTCCGACTTTGTTGAAATGTTTGTTGGTGTTGGAGCATCGCGTGTTCGTGATTTGTTTAAGCAGGCAAAGGAAAAAGCTCCTTGTATAATTTTTATCGACGAGATTGACGCTATTGGTCGTGCTCGTGGTAAAAATGCAATGACTGGAGGTAATGATGAAAGAGAAAATACTTTGAATCAGTTGCTTACAGAAATGGATGGGTTTGGTACAAATGCAGGAGTAATCATCTTGGCAGCTACCAACCGTGCCGATATTTTGGATAGAGCCTTGATGCGTGCAGGTCGTTTTGATCGTCAGATTCATGTTGAATTACCTGACCTTACCGAGCGAGAAGCTATTTTTAAGGTTCATATGCGTCCAATTAAACTTTCCAAGAATCTTAATCCAGATATGTTAGCAAAACAAACTCCAGGTTTTTCTGGTGCCGATATTGCTAATGTATGTAATGAAGCTGCTTTGATTGCTGCTCGAAAGAATAAAAAAGAAGTAGATCGTCAAGATTTTAATGATGCTATCGACCGAATAATTGGAGGTCTTGAGAAACGAAATAAAATAATTTCAATTCAGGAGAAAAAAGTAATTGCTTTCCATGAAGCAGGTCATGCAACAACAAGCTGGCTATTAAAATATGCTCACCCATTGGTGAAAGTTACTATTGTTCCTAGAGGAAAAGCTCTTGGAGCAGCTTGGTATCTTCCTGAAGAGAGACAAATTACTACTCGTGAACAGATGTTCCATGAAATGATAGCTACCTTAGGTGGCCGTGCATCAGAGCAAGTTATCTTTGGTAAAATTTCAACAGGAGCACTAAATGATTTAGAAAAAGTTACTAAACAAGCCTATGCTATGGTAACTTATTATGGTCTGAGTGATGTTATAGGGAATCTTTCTTACTATGATTCTTCAGGTCAGAATGAGTATTCATTTAGTAAACCATTTAGTGAGAAAACTGCTGAAGTTATTGATCAAGAGATTCATAATCTTGTTGAGCATGCTTATAATGAAGCAATCCGAATTTTGGAAGAAAATAAGGACGGCTTAACTCAATTGGCAGAACGCTTGTTGGATAAAGAAGTTATTTTTTCTGAAGATTTAGAGAGTATATTTGGCGATCGACCTGTAGATGCGGTTGATAATGAAAAGCCAAAAGAATTATCCGAATCTAAGGAACAAGATGAAGATTCTTCTAAGAATAAGGAAGAAGATAATTCGAATAATGAAGATATTCCTGATAATAATAATGAGGAAAAACCTTCTGAATAGAGAATAAAAATAAATAAAACGACCTCTTTATGAGGTCGTTTTTAGTCATTAACACTCAGAAACTAATAGGGAACTAAAAATGGATGTGAGAACTCAGAAAGAGAAGGTGTTGACAAAAATACGCCATGCAATTGTATCAAAAGAAAAGACTCCTTTCTCTGAAACTGACTTATCTAAATCTGTTTTTGCTGATTCTGAAGAAGAGGAAGTTGTGAAATTTGCACATAATTTTATTAATAATGATGGGCAATTTGTTTACTGTGATTCTTTGGATGAATTGGCAGAAAGTGTTGCAGTTCTTTTGGATAAGGGAAAGATTCAGAAGATCTTTTGTGTCGACATTTTGCTGAAAGAGGTTTTGCGAAAGCATGGAATAGAGTTTTTTGAGTCTGAAGAAGAGTTAATTGACGCTAAATCTACCTTAACAAGGTGTGAGTATTTGATTTCACGCTTTGGGAGTATTATGGTGAGTTCAAATTCTGGATCGGGGCGAAGAGCCAATGTCTATCCAGAGAATCATCTGGTAGTATCTAGCACAGCTCAAATTGTTCCGAGTGTAAAAGAGGCTTTAAAGAGATTAAAGTTAAAGCATGGAGCTTTTCCTTCTCAGCTTTCAGTTATTTCGGGTCCCAGTCGTACGGCAGATATTGAAAAAACTTTAGTAAAGCCTGCTCACGGACCCAAAAATTTGTTCCTTTTTTTGTTGCCAGAGGATAAATTGTCTTCAATTTAGGGTGTGACAAAAAAAATGTTTAGTTTTGCGAGGTTTTTTAACACATTTGTAAGTTGAATAGTTTAATATTAAGAACAATTACAGGCTCACTATTTGTGTTGCTGGTCATAGGGTCCATGATATGGAACCCTTTTGTTTTTGCGGTAATTATAGGTGTTTTTTGCGCTATAGGATCTTATGAATATATTAAGATGATTAGAGTGAAAACTTGGCATATTTCTTCTCCAAGTTTTTTTGTTTTTTCTCTTTTTATATACATTGTAGTCTCTTTAGTTGCATTAAATATTATACATATTAGGTTTTTGAGTCTGATTTGTTTGCCATTATTTGGGACATTAATTCAAACTTTATTCAGAAAGACACAAAATCCAATAGAGGAAATGGGAGCTCAAATTTTAGGGCTAGTTTATATCCCATTGCCTATGGCCATGTTTAATTTTTTGTTGGATTTTCAACCGAATACAGGAGAATATCGTCTTGATATTATCTTGGGGTTCTTTTTGTTGATATGGATAAATGATATTTTTGCATATTTGACAGGTAGTTTAATTGGCAGACATAAGCTTTTTGAGCGTATAAGTCCTAAAAAAACCTGGGAAGGAAGTATAGGAGGAGGGGTGTTTGCCGTTCTATTTTCATGTCTTTTTGCTTGGTATTTCGAAGATAAAACTTTTGGGTTTTGGATTGGAATGGCAATCGTTATTGTTTTAACCGGCTCTATAGGCGATTTGGTTGAATCAATGATTAAGCGAGATCTAAAAATAAAAGATTCTGGAAATATAATGCCTGGTCATGGAGGAGTATTAGATAGATTTGATGCTTCTATAATGGCAGCACCATTTGTTTTCATTTACTTATTATTCTTTTAAGACAATGACAATTCATAAGGAAGGGTTTACAACAATAGTTGTAGTATTTATTTTTTTGTGTGTGGTAACTGGTGTTGTGAATTGGATTTTTCCGCAACAAACAGTTTTTCATTACCTTTTTTATCTTGTGGAAGTAGTTTTTTTCTTTTTGATTGTACGCTTTTTTAGAGTACCAAAAAGAAATGCTATTGGAGAGGATAGAGATATTGTTTCTACTGCTGATGGAAAGGTTGTGGTAATTGAAGAAGTGTTTGAACCAGAGTATTTCAAAGAAAAAAGAATACAGGTGTCTGTATTTATGTCTCCTTTGAATGTTCATGTCAATTGGTATCCAATTAGTGGTGTTGTTAAGTATATGAAACATCATCATGGTAAATATTTGGTGGCATTTCATCCAAAGTCTTCTGAGCTAAATGAAAGAACTACAGTTGTTGTTCAGAATGAAAAAGGCCAGGAGGTACTAATTCGTCAGATAGCTGGTGCTGTTGCGCGCAGAATAGTTTGTTATTCAAAAGTTGGAGATGTTGCCAAGAAGGGAAAAGAATTTGGTATAATTAAGTTTGGATCAAGAATTGATTTCTTTTTACCCTTGGATGCTGATATAAAAGTTGAGTTAGAACAAAAGGTAAGAGCTCAGGAAACCATTATTGCTAGTTTCTGCTAAGCTCCTATTCCTACTAAAGATATTTTTTTAATTCTATAAGGTCACTTATTTCATAAGTGGCCTTTCTTGTTTCTAAATCAGAAAATGGATTAAAGTATACTTGATCCATATTTACCGATTGAGCCCCTTCAATGTCAATATCAAAATCATCACCTATCATAATTGATTCTTCAATAGATGTATTGGCTTCTTCTGTTGCATGAATAAATATTTGTGGATTTGGTTTTTTTACGCCAATCTTTTCTGAGGTAATAATTTTGTCGAAATATTTAAACAGTCCGCAATTTATTAATTTATTATATTGTACTTCCTCGAACCCATTGGTAATAATATGCAAATTGTATTTGTCTGACAAATAATCTAATATTTCAATGCAATTGGGGAATAATTTTGTTTTTGTAGGAGAGATATCAATGTAATCATCACCCATTTCGTTGGCTAGAATTTCGTCATATATTTTATAGTCCTTAAGAGTAAGGCTAAATCGTTTACTTCTTAATACTTCTTTTTTTATATTTCCTTCGCGATATTGGGCCCACAAGAATTCATTATGTTCTTTATAAACTTTTACAAAGTCTAAAAAATCAGTAATTCCTTTTTCCTCTAGCTTATGTTTTTTGTATAAGTCTTTAAATGTTTCAATAGCATTTGATTCAAAATCCCATAATGTTCGATCAAGGTCGAAAAAAATATCAGAATATTTCATATGTAATCCCTATTATTAAGATAGATGTGTTTTATTTAAAATTCATTTGTCGAAACCATTCGAATAAGGCAATAGATAAGCTATGAGAAACATTAAGACTTTTTGTATTTCCGGGTATTGGAATATATACAGCTTGTTCAATATCATTTAATAATTCTTGTCGTATTCCATATCTTTCATTACCAACAAAGAAAGCGCATTTTTTCGGGAAGGAGGTTTCGTAGATGCATTTTGCCGAGGAGGTGGTTTCAATAGCTATCTTTTGATAATCGGCAGGAATATGTTCTTCAATTTCTTTGGAAGTTATAAATAAGTAGTTTGAATGGTGATGACTACTTCCAGAAGCTTTTTTGACTTTGTTTTCTTTTATATTAAAGCTTGGATCGTCATTTATAAATAGCACTTTACTTGCCTGTAAATTATCGGCTAAGCGAATTATAGCACCCATGTTTTCGGGGGTACGTAGCTGATCGGCAAGAATAATTATATCAAGATCATCTTGAGTTTTTTGCCATTTGTGTTTCCCTTTTTCGAAAAGTTGGTTTGATTGTATATATTTATTTAGACCTTCCATTCTACTTAATTTTGGCGCCGAAGTTAATGCTTTTTAAATAATTGTTGTCTATTTTAATCAGCACAAAAAATCCCTTCTATGTTTTATTCATTGAAGGGATCTTTTGTCTGTAAAATTGCTAATACTCTTACCTTTTATTATCATCACCCTTACCTTTAGTTGATACTAGTTTTACCTTTATCTGATAAAAACCTCCTAGATATTTAATGAAAACCTCCTAGGTATTTGACAAAAACCTCCTAGATATTTGATGAAAACCTCCTAGATATTTAGATAAAACCTCCTAGGTATTTAATGAAAACCTCCTAGGTTTATATGCAATCAGTACCTGCCATGATCTAAAAGGAAGGTGTCAATGCCTGTTGTTGGTACTTTGATATGAGAAGTATATATGCAGGGGGGATAAGAAAGGAGTCTGTTGGCAGACTCCTTTGATTTATAAGATAGAAGAAAAGGAGTTTTCCTCTTTATTTTTTAAATAGTAATTCTTTATTTTTTTCTTGTGCGATTTTCATTATTGTCATAAAATCTTTCAAAGTAACAATAGCATCAATGTTGATTAATGTGGTTGACTTTGGTGATTTTTTGATAGCAATAATTTCATCTAAAAGCGACTTTTCGTTTTTGTCTTCTTTATAACGAGCTCTAACTCGGAAAGATTCATCTTGGTTTATTGATTCAAAAAGAAGTTTGTATTTTTCTGTAGGGAATTCTTTTGCGATTATATTGTTGAAATTTAGTGGATTTTCTTGATTAGCTTTATAAGTTAGAACTTTTATTGATTTTAGCTTTGTTAAGTTATTTTCGAATATAGCTTTCTCTTGAGGAGTCATTAAGCTGTCGATTTGCAAATTTGCTACAAGCTTAAACATTTCCGGAGTAAACTGAAAAGCTTCAAAGCCTTTTTCTGTAGAATATTTTTTATATAGCTCATCCATTTTCCTGTCTTGAGCAAATATTGTGCTTGGTGCAACCAGTAGGAATAGTAGTAAAAATTTGACTAATGCTTTCATTTTATTGATCCTTTTATTGTTGTACGTTCTTTTGTCTTAAATGAGTTAATTCTTTTTTGATCCTTTGAAAATTTTGGATGAATTATTAATAATATTAACAAATTCTTCCATTTCACTCAATGGAGTGTTTATTCTCTGTTTTGTTTTTACCTGAGCAAGTCCATCATTAAACTTATTGTTACCATAGTTAAATAGTTTTTTTAGTTCTACATAGTTTTTTACAGCTTCTTTTTCTTTAGAACTCCACTCGTTTGAGAATGGATTAAACAGGAAAATTACAGCGAAAACACAGGCTGCAACACCAGAGGCGAAATACCATTTCAAGTGAATAATCCGTCTAAGCGAAAATATTTTTTCGTTATCAAGAGCCTCTTCGAATCGGTTTTCGAAGTTATGGTCGTCAATTTCTTTTGATTTTTCTTGATTCAGAAAAATAAAGTGAGCTTTTAAGGATTGTAAATGTGGTGCTACATTCTCTTTAGAGAAGTAATTTTTTAAAATTTCTTCTTCTTGAACAGAGGAATTACCATTGTAAAACTTCTCGATTAACTTTTCAATTTCGCTGGTATTCATATTGCTGCATTTTAATTAATTGGTCGCGAATTTTCCTTCTTGCTCTAGAAATATTTACTCTAAGGTTATTAATACTCTGACCTGTAATATCTGCTATTTCCTCATAATCCAATCCTTCGATATCGCGTAAATGTATAATCACTTTTTGTTGACTAGGAAGTTGATCGATAAGCTGTTTAACAATTTCAATCTGATCGGTTATTTCAAGCTGTTTGTCTAAGGAATTTGTTTCTGACTGTAGATTTATATTCCTTGAATTTACAGAGGCTTGAAAGCCTTTAGATTTAATTTGATCTAGGCAGTGGTTTTTGATAATGGTTATAGCTAAGGCATTGATACTTCTGTATTCATGAAGATTTTTGCGTTTATTCCACAACTTTATCAAAGTTTCCTGCACAGCATCTTCAGCTTCTTCTCTTCTTCCGAGAAGCCGACTTGCCAAGCGAAACAATTGATGGCGAATAGGTAAAATTCGATTTATAAACTCATTTATAGTCATTCTACAACAAGGACGATTAATATATCTATTCATTACAACAAGGAGACAAATTTCCGAAAAAAAAAGTGTATTTCCCTTATTTCTAATGTAAAAAGAATTTTATTTTTTCTTTAATAAGTATAAACATACTATTTGAGCTCAGTTAAATAACTTAAATTATTTCCTTTAAACTCTTTATTGCTTTCTTTTGCAGCTTCTGTCTTATTTGTGTGGCTTGATTTTTTGGTTATTTTTGTGTGCTTAAAAGATAATAAATAGGATTAAAAATCAGTAAATCAATTTCTAACTTAAAAGTCTTACTATGTTAAAAGGTCACCCGAAAGGGCTCTTAGTAGCTTTTTTCGCAAACATGGGAGAGCGTTTTGGTTATTATACCATGTTGGCGGTATTTATACTTTTCCTTCAGGCAAAGTATGGATATGATGCGGCAACAGCAGGCCAAATCTATGCTATCTTCCTTGCATTTGTTTACTTTCTTCCATTGATTGGAGGTTTTGTAGCGGATAAGTTCCTTGGATATGGAAAAACCATTAGTCTGGGGCTAATTGTTATGTTTGCCGGATATCTATTGTTGGCCATTCCAACAGAGATGAATTCTGGTATTTGGTTGGTTTATGGCGCTTTAGCTGTAATTTCTATTGGTACGGGTTTCTTTAAAGGGAACGTACAGGCGTTGGTGGGTAATATGTATGATGACCCTAAGTATTCTGGGAATCGCGATATTGCGTTTAACATTTTTTACATGGGTATCAATATAGGTGCAATGTTTGCTCCTACTGCTGCTGAAATGGTAAGTAATTATGTGTTAAAAGCACAAGGTTTCTTCTATAATGGAGGTATTCCTTCATTAGTACATAAGTATATAGGTGGAGACGCTTCTGTTGGTGAGAAGTTAACAGATTTGATGAATAAGCAGGTTGCTTTTGGTAATGATGTTGGGGTTACTCATAATTATGGTAGTGATTTAACTACTTTTGGAACTGAGTATGTAAACTCATTGAGTACTTCTTATCACTATGCTTATGGTGTAGCTTGTATTTCTTTGATCATTTCAATGGTTGTATTCTGGGCATTTAAAAAATATTATAAAGCTGCCGATGTAACTGAAGCTCAAAAAGCTGCTGATGTAAACCTTAAAGATTCTATTGTAGAAATGTCACCAAAAGAAACCAAAGATCGTATGGTTGCTTTAGGATTGGTGTTTTTTGTAGTAATCTTCTTCTGGATGGCCTTCCACCAAAATGGTGCTGGTATGACTTTCTTTGCTCGTGATTATGTTGTTGATTCTGTAAGTAAAGGAACAAATATTTGGTTCGATTTATTTGGTCTTCTTCCTATTTTATTGGCTGTTATTGGATTATATTATGCCATTAAGAAAAATAGTGATGCAAAAACTCGTGTAATGGGTGTTGGTGCTGCAATAATCTTTGCAATTTTAGCTTATTACAGAATTGATACTTATGGTGCTTCCAATCCATTTACTCCTCAAAAGTTTCAACACTTTAACCCATTCTTTATTGTAGTGTTGACACCAATTATTATTGGTCTTTTCTCTTGGTTAAACAAGAAAGGTATTGAGCCTTCTGCACCAAAGAAGATTGGAATTGGTATGATTATTACCGCTCTAGGATTTATTATTCTTGTTGTAGGTAGTTTGAGTTTAATTGGTATTTCTCCAAAAGAAATTGGTGAAGTTAAAGCTCCTGAAGATTCATTAGTATCTCCTTATTGGTTGATTAGCACATTCTTTGTGTTGACTATTGCTGAGTTGTTCCTTAGCCCAATGGGTCTTTCTTTTGTGTCTAGAGTATCTCCTCCAAAGTACAAAGGTTTGATGCAAGGTGGTTGGTTAGCTGCTACTGCAGTAGGTAACTATGCTGTTGGTCTTGTAGTTCTTTTCTGGGCTGTTGTTCCATTGTGGGCATTCTGGGGAATTTTGGTTGTTTGTTGTTTACTTTCAGCGACCTTTATTTTCTCTATCGTTAAGCGTTTAGAAAAAGTTGCAAAATAAGATCGAATTTTTACTCGATTATATAATATATAACTGTCTCGCAATGTTTTTTGTGAGACAGTTTTTGTTTTTAATAAATTCATTTATATGAATCAGTTTCCTTGGAATCATAATCGTCGCTTTAATGCTTATCCAAATTACTTTCGTAATCTATTTGGTGAACGTGTGCAAAAACTGAGTATAGATGCGGGATTTACCTGTCCGAATCGTGATGGAAAGCTTTCGGAAGGAGGATGTACTTTTTGCAATAATAAAGCTTTTAGTCCTTCCTATTGTATTCCTGATAAATCGGTTGCTCAGCAATTAGATGAAGGAATAGAGTTTCATAAAGCACGCTATCGTAGAGCAAGTAAGTATTTGGCCTATTTTCAGTCGTATTCCAATACATATGCCGATTTAGATCATTTGGATAAGATTTATCAGCAAGCTTTAGATCGTGAAGATGTTGTTGGAATCGTAATTGGTACTCGTCCTGATTGTATTGATGAAAAGAAGTTGGAGTATTTTGCTCGTATTGCAGAAAAGAAATATGTAGTTATTGAGTATGGAGTTGAGTCGTGTTATGATGAATCTTTAATTCGGATTAATCGGGGTCATGATTTTGAAACATCAGTTAAAGCTATTGAACTAACATCTTCTTATGGAATAAAAACGGGTGCACATCTTATTTTTGGATTACCCGGAGAAACTGAAGATATGATGTTTGAAGAGGCTAGAATTATTTCCGATTTACCTTTAGATAATATTAAATTCCATCAGCTTCAGGTTATGAAGGGCACTTTGATGGAGAAAGAGTATATAGCTAATCCTAATGATTTCTATTTCTTTGAGTTGGACGAATATGTGCAGTTTATGGCAAACTTTCTTGAATTACTTGATCCTAAGATTGTTGTAGAGCGTTTTGCCAGCGAGGCTCCACCTCGGTTTATTCATGCTGCTGCCAACTGGGGCTTGCGTAACGATCAGGTCGTTCAGCTGATAGAGAAGGAGTTAGTAAAGAGAGATTCATGGCAAGGAAAGTGTTTTGGAGCTAAATGAAATTTGTTACCTTTGCCAGCTAAAAATTAAGAGATTATAGTTTTTATATAAAAGATCAAAGAGATATGGAAATTCCCAGCAAGTATAATCCTGTAAATACAGAGGATAGATGGTATAAATACTGGATGGATAAAGGCTATTTTCATTCTGAACCAGATGAAAGACCTGCTTATTGTATTGTAATTCCACCACCTAATGTAACAGGTGTCCTTCATATGGGACATATGTTGAACAATACCATTCAGGATATTCTTGTCCGTAGAGCACGAATGCAAGGAAAAAATGCATGCTGGGTGCCAGGAACCGATCATGCTTCTATTGCTACCGAAGCAAAAGTTGTTGCAAAGCTAAAAAGCGAAGGTATTGATAAAGCAAGTTTAAGCCGTGATGAATTCTTAGAGCATGCTTGGGAATGGAAAGAAAAGCATGGTGGTATTATTCTTGAACAGCTAAAGAAGTTAGGTGCTTCTTGCGATTGGGAACGTACTGCTTTTACTATGGATGAATCATTATATGAATCAGTAATCAATGTATTTGTTGATTTATATGAAAAGGGATTAATTTACCGTGGTGTTCGTATGGTAAACTGGGATCCAAGTGCATTAACTGCTCTTTCTGATGAGGAGGTAATTCATAAAGAAGTAAAATCAAAGCTGTATTATTTAAGATATCCTGTTGAAGGAGAAGAGAATCAGCATGTGATTATTGCTACTACCCGTCCTGAAACTATTTTAGGCGATACTGCAGTTTGTGTTCATCCTGAAGATGAGCGTTTCAAGCATCTACACGGTAAAAAAGTAATTGTACCTCTAGTTAATCGTGCAGTTCCTATTATTGTTGATGAATATGTCGATCGTGAATTCGGTACCGGAGCATTAAAGATAACTCCTGCTCATGATATTAATGACTACAACCTAGGGATTAAACATAAGCTTGATACCATTGATATATTCAACGATAATGGTACTCTAAACGAAAATGCCCAACTGTTTGTAGGTAAAGATCGTTTTGCCGTTCGTGATGAAATTATAAAAGATATTGAAGCAGCAGGTCTTCTTGAGAAGATCGAAGACTATACCAATAAGGTAGGTTTTTCTGAAAGAACTGACGAAGTGATTGAGCCTAAGCTTTCTTTGCAATGGTTTATGAAGATGAGCGAAGTGGCTAAGCCTGCATTGGAAGTAGTTATGAACGATGAAGTTCAGTTTCATCCTGCAAAAATTAAGAATACTTATCGCCACTGGATGGAGAATGTAAAGGATTGGTGTATTTCTCGTCAGTTATGGTGGGGACAGCGTATACCAGTTTACTATCTTCCAAATAAAGAAGAGGTTGTTGCTAAATCTGCAGAAGAAGCTTTGGAAAAAGCAAAAGCTAAATTTCCAGAACTAAAAGATATTACTCTGGCCGATATTAAGCAAGATGAAGATGTATTAGATACATGGTTTTCTTCTTGGTTGTGGCCAATTTCTGTATTCGATGGAATTCGTAATCCAGATAATAAAGAGATTAACTATTACTATCCAACCGATGACTTGGTAACTGCTCCGGAAATTTTATTCTTCTGGGTGGCACGTATGATTATTGCAGGTCAGGAATATCGTAATCAGATTCCTTTTAAGAATGTTTACTTTACCGGAATTGTACGCGATAAGTTGGGTCGTAAAATGTCAAAGAGTTTGGGAAATTCTCCCGATCCAATTCAATTGATGAAAGAATATGGTGCCGATGGTGTGCGTGTTGGTATGCTATTGACATCTCCTGCCGGAAACGACCTTCCATTTGATCCTTCATTATGCGAACAAGGACGTAATTTCTCCAATAAAATCTGGAATGCATTACGCTTGGTAAAAGGTTGGGAAGTTGACTCAAATATTGAACAACCAGAAGCGGCAAAAGTAGCTATAGCATGGTTTGAAGAGCGTAAGCATCAGGTGTTGGCTCAAATCGAAGAAATGTTTAAGCGCTATCGATTGAGTGAAGCATTGATGACTTCCTATAAGTTTGTTTGGGATGATTTCTGCTCGGCATACCTTGAAATGGTAAAACCTGCTTATCAGAAACCTATTGACCAAGCTACCTTAAGTGCAACAATTTCATTCTTCGAAGACTTAATGAAGATGATGCATCCATTTATGCCATTTATTACTGAAGAAATTTGGCATAACCTTCGTGAGCGTGCAGAAGGCGAAGATATTATTATTTCAAGTGCACCAGAAATTCGTGAAGTTGATAAAAAGCTTTTAGGTGAATATGAGTTTGCTTGTGAAGTAATTAATGGTGTTCGTAATATTCGTAAGCAAAAGAATATTCCAAATAAAGAAGCTTTGGAGTTATTCGTAAAGAAGAATCAAGAGAATGTTTCCGAGCGTTTCGATCCTGTAATTGCAAAGCTTTGTAATATATCTAAGTTGGAATATGTTGATGAGAAGGTAAGTGGTGCTAATGCCTTTATGGTAAAGTCTGCCGAATTCTTTGTTCCAATGAGCGAGAATATTGATGTTGAAGCTGAAATCGAAAGATTAGAATCAGAACTTAAATATGCACAAGGTTTCTTAACTTCTGTAATGAAGAAATTAAGTAACGAGCGCTTTGTTAACAATGCCCCTGCTCAGGTTGTTGAAAACGAAAAGAAGAAACAAGCAGATGCTGAAGCCAAGATTGTTGTGATTAAAGAGCAATTGGAAGGACTGAAGTAAGATTGTTTTGTTTTTATGATATATAATAAAGGCCGCGAAAAGCGGCCTTTTGTTTTTGAGTTATTGTTCTGTATAGATGTACTTTTCCATATTTGCTTCTTTGATTAGATTTATCCAGCGTTTTTCTTTTGTCCAGTAGTATTGTCCTTTTTTAATATAAAGAAGGTTTGTAAGATCAACCAGATCATTGGGTTCTATTTTCATCTTTTTTTGATTGATTAATTCCCGAGAATAAGCTGTGTAAGTATGAATAAATAGTTCGAATTTGTCTTTAAGTTGACCTATTATTTGTTCTTTGGGGGTATCGGTATCAATGATTATAATTTTGTCATTCTTATCGAGATATGAAATTAAATAGC
>JBGRQE010000029.1:0-39447 GCA_041725955.1 Bacteroidales bacterium | reverse complement strand
CTATCTGATTTTTGTAGCGTATATAATGCCCAAGAAACAAGTACAAGAGGAATTTACAAATAAACTACCAAATAAAACCAAATTTTTTAACATCTACTACTTTATTATTAAGTATATTTCTCCATTAGCTATTTTAATAATGCTGATTCAAGGTTTGATAACGAAGCTATAAATTAAGCATTAATAAATATTAATCATCTAAATATAAACCCTTCCTGTATATTATCTTCAGAATCCAGATAAAACCTACTATCTCCAATAATACTTGAGCTACCACCAACAACAGGAACCACAGCTTGATAAGGACCATAAACTATATCATCTTGAATTTCCACAGAAAAGGTTGTCCCCAAAATACTTTCAATAATAATACGCTGATTCTTTTCGATTTCACCTCTGGAAAAAAGGAGTGCTACTCTAGCACTAACTCCTGTTCCTGTAGGTGATCTATCGATTTCTCCATTGGCAAAAACACAAACATTACGACTATGATGTCCTTCTTCTAAAGCTTTGCCTGTAAATATAACTCCGTATAAGAAACTTAATTCCTTTATATAGGGATGTCTAATTTCATCCACATTCACAATTGCCTCTTTTAATTTAATTCCAGTTTCTACTATAGAAAAATAATCTTTTGAAGATAAACCTAAACTCAATTGTCCACTATCAATAATAGCATAAAACGCACCTCCAAAAACAATATCATATTTCACCACTCCAAAATCTTCAATAAATATATTACGGTTAGCTTTATATACAAAAGATGGAACATTGCAGAAATAAACTTTCTCAACCTTACCTCTTTTAATAATTGCTTCTGAAACAACACGTCCGGCAGGAGTATCAATTTTGAGCTTTACCCTCTCTCCTCTCTTGTGGAAAATCGAAGTGTCTAATACAAATTTAGTCAATGCGATAATTCCATGGCCACACATTGTACTATAACCTTCATTATGCAGAAAAAAAACAGCAAAATCAGCATCAGAATTTATGGGTTCAAGCATAATTGCTCCATACATATCTGCATGCCCTCTAGGCTCAAGGATTATAAGCTTTCTTATAAAATCATAATTTCGGATAAAATCTTCTCTTTTTTCCAAAAGAGTATTTCCTTTTAATTCAGGTAACCCTTTAGTAATTACACGCAAAGGCTCTCCTTCAGTATGGAGGTCTACGGTATGAAATTGGTGCCTTTTTTTATCAGCACTCCATCTCCAATCATCATGAGGTAGGTACATAACAAAGAAATTAAAAAAACAAATAGTAAAGCAATTTAAATAACTTTAAAATAGCTATTTTTCCTACGGCACAAATCTATATACGCCTTATAATGAGAACTTTTACTTAGAGTATTTTCATGCCCTATCATTACAAATTGTTTTTTTGCACGACTTAAAGCCACATTTAATTTACGATCTATTTGTCCGTCTTCATTCAAACATTGAATAGATCGAATTTGTATAGGGTTGGTAATAGCTGCTGAAAACAAAATATGGTCACATTCTCCACCCTGAAAACGCTCTACAGTATCCACAACAACAAAATCTTTATATGGTTTTGATTCCATTCGTTGTTTTATTTCTGCAATTTGAGCTCTGAATGGGGTAATTACGCCAACTGTATCGCAAGAAAATTCATCTTTATAGATATCAAATAATACATCAATCAGAGAAACAATTTGACATGCCTCATTAGGATGTGCCTTATGGACTCCACTACTCTCTGAGTTCCAATACACCAAACGTCCTGAAGAAATAACTATAGACAAAAAACCAAACTTCTGATAATTTGGCTCCCACTCTACTTCTATTTGTTGACAAGCTAAAGAAGCTCTCAAATTACCTGAATACCAATGGTTAATAGAATCTGCAATTTCTTGATGCATTCTAAAGTGGTCGGTTAATTGATCATAAGCCTGACTCCATCCTTTATTATAAGCATTTAAAATTAATCGCTCAAAAAGAGATACTCTTAAATCTTTCACGCCTATTCTGGATAATTCTTGATTATCTACAATACATAATTCTTCAGATTGAGTAACTACAGCAGGAAGTTGATTCTGATCGCCTATAAGAATCCATTTTGGAAAATCAACAAGAATACCTGCTAAATCAGGCTCTGTTAATTGAGAAGCTTCATCTACAATCAACACATCGAATTTCTTATACTCCAAAACTTCTTGTCCCTTATTTTGCCAACTTGCTAAAGTAGAAACAAATATTTTAGTTCTTTTCACATATGACATTGATTCCTTATAAGACTTGGCATTTATCTTATTCTTCAAATTCCATTCAGGATGATCTATGGATTGATTTAAACGAACAAATGGTAAGTTTGCTCTTTCAAGTTTTTCACAAATCTGATCTATTGCTTTATTTGTAAATGCCAAAAGTAGAATTGACATTGAAGATTCTTCAATAAAATATTTCACCAAGTTAAGTAGAATTGCAGATGTTTTTCCTGTACCTGGAGGACCCTGTAGCAAAAAATAATCCTCAGCATTTATTATTTTATTTAAAACCTTTTGTTGCTGAAACATCAAACCTTCAACAAAATAAGTTTCTTGCTTCTCTTTCTTACTTGGTTCTTCAATTCCAAATATTAAATTCTGTCTTCTTCTTAATGAAGAATTACAAAAGCGATATAAAGAATGAAAACCGGATCGAAGATTTTTTTCATAAAAATCTTTCTCCATTGCCCAAAAACAATTCTTTGAGAAAACACTATCATCAACTTGCTTATTCCTTAAGCTAACAACAACTTTCTCTTCTGAAACAGATAATATATTTCCCTTAAATATTTCCTTATTTATTGGATTATCATTTTCATGCTGATATGCATATAAAAGCACCATATCTCCCTTACGAAATGCAGAAATCATTTTTTCATTCCTACAAAAAATCACAGCCCCTTTTTCTTTCTGATAACTATCAGCTTTTAAACTATAAAGAATACCAAATCTGTCTCTTTTCGCAGAAAAGGACTCATTCCATAACAATGAAAAAGGAGCTCCAATATTAGATATATTTGCTATAGATCCAGTCCTGGCTGTAATTAATTCTCTAAATAAAAATGTAATATACACCTGATAGTAGTTTAAACGCAAAGAATCCAAGTTCTGAAAAAAAGCTTTAAACTCATTTACACTCTGCTTTGCAAATGCAGGGACCTGATATTTTAAAACTCGCTGAGGCAATGAAGAAAACAAAAACTTACCTTCTTCAATCATACGAATGACTTTTAATATAAGATTCCTAGCCATCATCAAATTCTGGACATTACCTATGAATGAAGGAATATCTCTGATTGGATTTTCAGTAGCACGAGAGTAAAAAATAGAGCTACTTCCTTTTCGCTTATAATCAAAACAAGAACTCAACAGCAACTGATATGCAATAACCTGATATTGATTATTCATCCAAGCAAGACTTAAAGGGGCTTTTCCACTCTTTAATTCAATAATGTCCTTACGATAATGATCTTCTGCATATTCAAGCATCACATCAAGACGTCCTTGAATTCCATATCTTGAAGAATAAAAACTCGGTTCAATACGAACTTTATTACTCTCATTTTCTTTTACAAAAGAATGTAAATTCTTCCAATGATATTCTAATATTTCAGAACTCACCTCCTCATACAATCCTTCACCAAATTTTATAAGAATAATAAGTTGATCTTTTAAAGATTCTTCTACAATATCTTTACAAGAAATAGTTTGGTCAACAAACAAACTATCAAGTGCGTTATTGACAATATTTCCTTTTACAATAGGCTTATTAATTTGATGAGGAAGTAATAATCTTAAGAAATAAAAATATGGATTAACTTCCTTAGATTGAAAGCATTCTGCCAAATCACTAGAATCCACTAAATAATCAGGTTCCAAAACAAAAACAGTTTCATTACCTACAGAATAATTATAGTCTGAATAATTTTCTGAAGTCAAATTCATTGCATGGACAACACTTCCCTGATCCAACAGACTCGCAAAGAAAGTAAATCTCCTACCCAAACTCTGTTTTCCACTAATACCAAGCTTTACTTGTCCTTTTTCATCTATCGTTGTGGAAGTATCAGTAATTATATCTTTTAATGCAATAGTAAAAATGTTTCCTTCAACTAAATTTTCTGCCTCAATTAAAAAACCAAAACTCTCTTCACTTATCTTTAAAACACGAAAAAGAAGCGAATCAGTTTTTTCTTTTGTAACTGTCTTTTTATTTTTAAGTGGATTTACTGTTTTCAGTTCATTTTGTATTAAATGAAATGAAGTTTCAGGAAATAAAAACTCCAAAAACAATACAAAAGACTTTAAAGCAGAAAGAAAATACTGATTCGCTTCTTGTATATTCTTTAAATTCTGAAAACTTAGATAAAATCTTAAAGCTTGCAAATTATCCACCTCTAATACAGGCCAATTATACATATCTGCCAAAAAAATGATTCTAGCATAAATGCCAGAAAAAACACGTCTTTCTTTATGTGTTAAGTCAAATAAAATTTGCTCAAATAAGAATTTTAATCTTGCCGACCCAAACCCATCATCTTCTTTTGCAATTTTTATCCAATCGATAAGACGAAGACATTCTGCTGAATACTCTTCGACATTAATTTTAAATTCTTTGGAATGTTTCGACAGCATGAATAAATATTTTTGTTTTGGAATTTATAAAAACAAAAATAGATATTAATTGAATCCTGTATTATACATTATTAAACAAAATCTAATCTATTGCTATTTTACAAGCTTATAGCTTTTAACGCCTTGAGATCCTTGTATATTTATAAAATACACTCCTTTAGGTAAATCACTTGTATCTACTCGTACATTCTCCGTCTCAACTACTTGCGCTTTCAAAACCTGAGCATTTAAATTTACAACATACAAGAAATCACCCTTTTTCAAACCTCTCACATTAAGATTGTCTACTACAGGATTTGGAAAAATATCATAGTTCAAGATCTCTTTATGAAGACTATTATTAACCACATCTTTTAATTTATTAGATTTTATATCTAAACAAAAATCACTTACAGCGCCATATTCAGGATTTGTGCAGTAATTTGGACTTTTCCCATATTGCATGATTATGCGCATTCTAACAAGTCCTTTTGTCCCTTCAGGGATTTGTAGATAACAATATTGTTTGCCTTCAACATTGGAAGATTGAAAAATCAAATTTCTTGAATCGCTAAAATCTCCATTATTTTCAAAATCAACCCATACACCCCAATACTCACTATATGAATAATTTCCAAATCCAGGAGTAAGTTCAACTTTATATTTCTCTCCTGCTTTTACGGCTATATGTTCTTGCGTAAAGTCATTATAACCTTTTGCTCCTGAATGAAATTCCGAATCTCCAACACTAACATTACTAATCCACTCTCCATCACTATATTCACCAGAAACACTACAAACATTTGCCAATAAAGAATGGTCGTTATTTGGATTAGTAATTTCTTCAACCGAACTAGGATTAAAACCCCATGCCCTTGCAATATAATCTGGGTGATCAATATAAGGATTACGATCACCTTGATACTTCTCTATCAACTGATTACGCCCTTTTTCTTCTTCAGACACAGGATCTTGTATATGCCATTTATATAAAGTCTGAGGATCAGCAACTTTAGAAATATCTCCTGCACTATTTGGATACATTGTATAGAAATAAAATATAGCTCTAGCTAAATCACCCTTATGAACATCTCTGGGTTCAAATTTACGATCTCCATATTTGCTATAATTATATTCTTTTGAGGTTGGAGCATAACGTTGATAAGTAGTATTAATCATCCATTTCTCTGTTTCCGAATCAGACAATTCAGCAAAAGGATAATTACTACGTGTACTATTCCAATTCACATATGAAGGGAAAAGATGGTGCAAATCAGATCTTTCAGGTTCTGATTTTCTAAAAAAACTCTGAGGAATGGTATGTTCACAGTTTATCGGCATAGGGTTAGTTTCAGTACCTCCATATTTCCAATATCTTTTATAACCCGAATAAACACATTCCAAGGTGTCAGAATGATTATCAATATAGTTGTACATATAACGTCGAGCTGACGTATACCCTAATTTATGATGTTTTCCCTTAAAATAATTTTCCTGCAACCAATCTCTTAATTGTTTCCCCTTAAGACCTGCAGGTGCATTTTGTGCACTTAAAACTAAAGTTAAACATGCAAAAAAAAATAAAAAACAAAACCTAGATAAATAAAATACTCTATTCATAGCTTTAATATTTATTAAAAGTAAACTTAGTCTCTGAGTTAAAATAGCTTCCAGGAAAAGAATAAAGGTTATATAGTTAGGTATTTTGAAAACTAGTCGCACAATATTTTATTATATTTGCTCGTCAGATTACAATATTTGTAACGATTACAGATAATTAAGACTCTAATTAGGAACTCATTGAAAAGGAAATGTTTTTTGAACTCAAACATAAACTCAATATTTTTTCTATTTAAGTTGTTCTTTATAAAAACTCTCTACTAAAACTATCTGACATTGGCTAAAGAATTGAATAGATACTAAATTTTTAAACAATGGACAACAAACAGATTATTCTAAAAAGCTATCCCAAAGGAATGCCTGAACCTTCTAACTTTGAAATAACTGAAACTGAAATTGATGAAATACCTGAAGAAGGCGTATTAATTAAAGTGAAGTTTATCTCCTTAGATCCTTATATGCGAGGACGAATGACTCCTGAGAAAAAGGATGGTCTTGTGTTTAAACTTGGAGAACCTATAGAAGGTGGTATTGTAGGTGAAGTGATCAAAAGTACAACCATGATGTTTCGAGAAGGAGATATGGTTGCTGGATTTCTCCCATGGAAAAATTATGTTACTGCCTATGGTTGGGAATTAAACAAAGTACATACTTCAAATTTCCCTGATTCATATTCTCTTGGTCCACTGGGTATAACTGGACTTACAGCATATTTTGGATTGACAGAAATAGGAAAACCTAAAGAAGGAGAAACCTTATTGGTATCATCTGCAGCTGGGGGGGTTGGAAGTATAGTAGGTCAAATAGGAAAAATAATGGGCTGCCATGTAGTAGGAATTTGTGGAAGCGATAAAAAAGTAAACTTTGTAAAAGAAGAACTTGGCTTTGATGATGCCTTTAACTATAAAAAAGAAGAAGATATTAATTTAGCAATTAAAAAATATTGCCCTGATGGAATTGATATATTTTTCGACAATGTTGGCGGCAATATCGAAGATGCTGCTCTACAAAGCATAAATAAATTTGCAAGAATAGTTGTTTGTGGCCAAGTAAGTCTCTATAATGAATATCCAAGACCTGCAGGTCCACGTATAGCATCAGAACTGATTTCGAAATCAGCAATTATGCAAGGATTTATGGTTCGTAATTATAGAAAACGATTTAAAGAAGCCATTAATCAGCTTGTAGAATGGCTCGTTATGGGTAAGCTCATTGGGATCGAAAACATTACTGTAGGAATGGAAAACACACCTCAAGCTTTTATCGATATGCTTAATGGAAAGAATATCGGTAAACAAGTGATTCAGTTCTATTAAAAAACACACAAAACTGGGCTCGGATAAATACATCCAATTACTATCATTGTTAATTTTGACTGAACAAATACCTAGTAGGTTTTCAAATCAACACCTACTAGGTTTAGGTATAATTATCTCCTCTCCTGAACACAAAGAAAGATACCTATACGCAGACTAAAAGCATGTAAGGATAGGATGCAAAATAATAGAATCAACAAAATTCTTCAAAACAAAGCTTATATTTGTGATCATTTTACTCTTATAAATATGAGCTTCACCGTTTATAAATCATCTGCTGGTTCTGGAAAAACCTTTACTCTCGTAAAAGAATACCTTAAAATTGCTTTAAACGACCTCGGTCAATTCCCCAAAATATTAGCCATAACATTTACCAATAAGGCAGCATCTGAAATGCAGGAAAGAATCCTGAACAACCTTCAGCTTATTTCATATTACAACCGACCAAAAGAAAGCCAAACGCCATGCGTTCAATTTTTACTTCCAGAATTAGAGAAGGAAACAGGATTAAGTAAAGATCAATTAGCCTCAAGAGCAGAAAAACTTCTGGGATTAATTCTACACAATTTTAGTGATTTTGCAATTGGAACTATTGATTCCTTTACCCATAAAATTATCAGAACTTTTGCACAAGACTTAAATATTGCAATTAATTTTCAGGTTGAGCTGGAAAGCGATAAACTTCTTACACAATCTATCGACCTTTTACTTGATCAAGTAGGACACGATCAAGAATTAACAAACCTATTAATCGATTTTACTAGAAGTAAAATATCCGAAGAAAAAAGCTGGCATATAGAATATGAGTTATCAACATTTGCTCAAACCCTGCTTAAAGAAGATAGTTTCAACTATATGGAAAAATTACGTGATATGAGCATTAGAGATATGATTCATATCAGAAAAAGATTGTTTAAAGAAATTAGAGAATTTGATATTTTATTCCAAGAAGTAGCAAAAGAATTAATTCAGCAGTTTGAAAATAAAGGTATACAAGCCACCGACTTTTATCAGGGAAAACGTGGAGTTTACAGTTTTATAAAACAACTTGCACAGAAGAAATTAATGGATGTAAAACCAAATGCTTATGCATATGCAAGTGTTTGTGAAGAAAAATGGTTTGCCAGTAAAGCCTCTCAATCAGCTAAAGAAACGATTTCTGATTTTAAAGAACAAATTTGCAAAATATACTATGAGCTTGAGACATTTAAAGAAAAACACTGGAATACCTATGTTTTAAAAAATGAAGCTTACAAAAGAATATATGCGCTTTCTGTATTATCTGAAATAGAAAAAATAATGCATAAAATTAAGCAGCAACAAAATATTCTACATATTTCTGAATTTAACAAAAAAATTGCCAATATAATATTCAATGAACCTGTACCTTTTATTTATGAACGTTTGGGCGAACGCTATAAAAACTTCCTTATAGATGAATTTCAAGACACATCTATTTTACAATGGAGGAATTTGATTCCTCTTATTGAAAACAGCCTTGCTGAGGGTGAATTTAATATGGTTGTTGGTGATGGTAAACAAGCTATTTACAGATGGAGAAACGGAGAAGTTAGTCAATTTAGAGATCTTCCAAAGATATACCAAAACGATGGATCAGAAAACATGGTTTTGCGTGAAAAAACTTTTGTCCGAAATTACAAAGAGAAAATCCTTGAAAAGAACTTTAGAAGTAAAGCCGAATTAGTCGATTTTAATAATCGCTTTTTTAATTTTTGCAGAAAATACCTTGGTGAAAATACAGCAAAAATATATGACAATCAAGAACAGCTATTTGATACTAAGAATAAAGGAGGATATATTGAATTCTACTTTTCAAAAGAAGAAAAACCAGAAAATGATCATTATCTCAAAGTTCTTAAGTATATCAACAATCTGCAAAAAGAAAATTATGATTATAGAGATATTGCCATTTTATGCCGAAAAAATAGCGATGCAAACAATTTGGCTAGCTTTTTAATTGAACAAAAAATCCCTATTCTATCTGAAGAATCTCTACTTATTGCTTCTAATTCTTCCATTCAACTCATTGTGTCTATACTAAAAGTTCTTACTTCTGTAAGAAGTCAAATTTACGCAAATGAATGCATTGTGAATTGTTATCAGCATCTAAAAAAAGAAGATAAGATAAGTAATCAATTATTGGCATACGACAAATTTATTAGAGTTCAAGATAATGCAGAACCTTCTACTTTTTTTATAGAAAGAATATTAAATGAGGAAAATCTAAAGGTAGATTTTAAAATACTTGAGCAACTCTCTCTCTATGAAATATGTGAAGAAATAATTCAGATATTTCAACTTAATAAAAACCCTGATGCCTATATCATTACATTCTTAGATGAAGTTCAGAACTTTTGTGAAAGTAAAAATAACTCGGTAAAGCAATTTCTTGACCACTATGAAGAACGCAAAAAAAACATCTCTGTTAATATTCCTGACGGGATTAATGCTGTTAGAATAATGAGTATTCATAAGTCTAAAGGTCTGGAATTTCCAATAATCATCTGTCCATTTGCATGGCAATCAGAAAAATTAGAACTCAAAGAACAATGGTTTGATTGGAGTTGTGAAGATGCCGATTTACCCGTTGCAAGAATACAGCTTTCTGAAAAACTCAGCGAGACAAGCTTTTCTGAACAATATAAAGAAGAAAAAGACAAATCACGACTTGATTTAATAAATCTAATGTACGTTGCCTTTACACGAGCAAAGAAACAATTATATATACTTAGCAAAGAAAAATCTCTATCTAAATTATCCATTCAAAATTTACTGATTAACTTCTTAAATGAAGAGAAGATTTTCACAAACGATGGACAAACTTTTGCTATTGGCAAAAAAGAAATAACAAATACAAAACAAAACAAAACCAATTTAGAACAAATAGAATTAAAAAAGTTAATTTCCAAAAAAGGATCAATTAGCTTTGCACGAACATCACCTTTCTCATGGAATTCTAATTCTAGAATAGAAGCAATTCAAAGAGGGGACTTATTACATGCTATTCTTGAACAAATTCATTATTCTGATGAATTAGAAACTATATTAGAAAAAGCTGTTTTTATTGAAGAAATAAAAAAAGAACAGTATAACGAATTTAAAATTTTGTTTGAAAATCTCTTTAAACATCCTCAAGCAAAAAAATGGTTTTCTCGTGATGTTGAAGTATTTAACGAACAAGAAATAATAGTTCCTTCTTTAAAAAATGCAGAAAGTAGTAGGCCTGAATTACACAGACCTGATCGCATAGTAAAATCTAAAGGAGAAACTATCGTTATCGATTATAAGTCTGGCCAAAAGTTAATGACTCATATTTCACAAATCTTGCGTTATAAACATCTACTTCAAGATATGGGAGAAAAAAAAGTTAAGGGATATCTCATATATTTGGGCGAAAAAATAATTGTGGATGGGCCTCATTGATTTTTAAAGACAAAATGTAATACACTCAATTTATGATAGAATATACGGGCGAATTAAAAAGTAGGTTACCTAATGAGGGGACATCTATTTTTGCCATTATGAGCGAAATGGCAGCAAAAAATAATGCTCTTAACTTATCGCAAGGGTTCCCAAACTTTCCTATAAGCAAAGAACTTATCGAAAAGGTGCATTATTATATGCAAAAGGGGCACAATCAATATGCTCCTATGCATGGGCTTAAAAATCTAAGGGAACAAATAGTTAATAAATACAGCAATCTTTACAATGTAAATTACTGTCCTGAGACAGAAATTAATATTACAGCAGGAGCAACACAAGCAATTTACACAACAATAACTTCTTTGGTTCATCCTGGTGATGAAGTAATTGTATTTGACCCTGCATACGACAGTTATATTCCTGCAATAAGATTATCAGGAGGTTCTGTACGCTTTTGTCAATTAAAAGCTCCTGACTTTAGTATAGATTTTGACCAACTAAAGTCCAATATAAACAGTAAAACCAGAATGATTATAATCAATACTCCTCATAATCCAACAGGAAAATTGATTACTCATGAAGAAATGCTTGAGCTGGAAAAAATTATCAACGGAAGAGATATTTTACTACTTAGTGATGAAGTATATGAACACCTTACCTTTGATGATAAAAAACATGAAAGTGCTTGTAAATATCCTGGCTTAATCAATAATACAATTATAATTGGGTCCTTTGGAAAAACATTTCATGCCACAGGCTGGAAAATGGGATATGCTCTAGCACCAAAAAACATTATTAAAGAATTTAGAAAGGTTCATCAATTTGTTGTTTTTACCTGTAATACACCTGTTCAATATGCATTGGCAGACTTTTTAGAGGATGCAAACAACTACCTATATCTCAATGATTTTTACCAAAAAAAGAGAGACTTATTTCTTCAATCTATAGAAAACAGTCGCTTTAAGGTAATTCCTTCAGAAGGCACCTATTTTCAATTGCTTGACTATTCAGACATTAGCAATGAAGAAGAAATGGAGTTTGCAAAAAAACTTATTGTAGAAAATAAAATTGCAGCAATTCCAATCGCCCCATTCTATAGCAGTAAACTTGATCAAAAGTTACTCCGATTTTGCTTTGCAAAAACAGATGAAACTTTAATTGAAGCAGGGAAAATTTTATCAGAAATATAAAATATAATAAGGCTGCTCAATACTATAAAAGAGCAGCCTTAGATTATTGCAAGTTATATTTATAATTCAAGTAATATGAATTATGGAATAATCAATTTACGAGTTACCACACCTTCTTTGGCTAAGACTTTAACAAAATATATTCCAGAGTCTAAACCATGAGATTTTTCTAAAATAGTAATTCTCTGGCCAGCTTCCATACGATTTGAAATTTCTTGATTATTAACCATCCTACCATTAATATCATAAACACTAACTTCCTGCAAATTAATAATTGAACTTACAGACATTGTTAGATCATTAACCATTGGATTAGGGCTAATAGAGATTGCATTATTCATATAAGGAGAAATCTCTGTAATGCCTTTATCATCATCATTAGATTTGTCATCTAAATAATAGATTATAGTACCCTTTTCACTCTTAATTATCTTTAATATAGGAGTATGAAATCCTTTAGCCATCCATGTATACTCATAATACTGCTGATTCTCATCAATATTTATATTCTGTGCATACGCATGAAATTCATCCTTTTCATTTATAGTAGATTTTAATCGCAAACATTCATAAGTTCCCATAGGAGTTTTTAGGTTCCCATAAGAATCTACAACAGTATTTCTTTCTCTGTCAATTATTATTTTATACATTGGCATAGCTTTCTTTTCCAATTTAGCATGAGAAGAAAACTCTTTTTGATAAGTCAAAGGAAAATCTAATACTACATCTGCTTCTTGAAACTGTAATCCTAAAAAATATCTTTCTATATCATAATATACCAGATAACCAACATTGCAAAATTGATTTCCTTTAAGCTTAAAAAACATCTCTCCTTCACTCATTGTTATACCCCCAGGCAATTGATCTTGAGGTATAATAGTAGCAACATCAAAAGGCCCCGATACATCAACACTACCTTTATCGAATCCAATAAGATTATCATATATTTTATCATCAGGAGCCTTATACTTAAACTTTTTAACTTCTACTGACTGTAAGCCAGAGAAGTCCCATTCCATATTCTCTCCAACTTCATCAAGGTTATAGGAAATAGGTTTGGCAACATGAAATATTGCTTCATCACCTGAAACAACTACATGAGAAACATCTAACTCAATTTGAGCCTTTAACAGAAAAGGCAAAATAGACAATACGATTAGAGGTAAAACTTTTTTCATACGTTTTAAAACATTTTATATTTAAATACCAATTTGTCAGCGGCAGATAAATAGTATTAATTATAATCTTAAATGCAATATACCAAAATTAGATTTTAATCTGTAGTAATACAATTTTTCAAAAAGAAATATTACTAACTTTATTCTTCAACATTTGATTTTGAATGAAATCAAAAAATAAATTACCTCCCTTCCTATTATGAGTTGATCTATGTTATTCATAAAAAACATGTAACTCCATTCTATAAATGAAAGTTAATTCTAAAGCTTAAATTTCTTAAAATGAAAAAACTCAGTATTCTTTTCGTCCTAATATTTAGCATTATTGCTTGTAACAAAGATAATACAGATAATCCTTCATCAACAATTCCAGACACCTCTGAAGCTTCATACAATGCTATGATGAGCATGCTAAAAGAACAAGGAAATTTCTCTTCTTATATGCAAGCTCTGGAAATCACTGAAATCAAAGATATGATGATGGCTATTCCTGAGCTTACTATTATGGCTCCAAATGATGAGGCCTTTGACAATTATCTGAATACACTCGGAATGAAAGATATTAATCAGGTTCCAAAAAAAGATTTAATAAAAGCGATTGAACTCACTATTATGCCTGGAAAAACATCTATGCAATCCATGGACAATGATTATATGGAAACCCTTAGAATAGCCAAACATGGAAACAAACCTATACAGTTATTTATACATAAATCAAAAAGTAGAAAAGATCAAATCTTAGTAATGAGTTCTGAAATTATCCAAATGGATATGCCTGCTGAAAATTACATTGTTAATGAAGTTAATCAAGTAATGCTGCCTCCTATGCTACAAGACTTTGTGCAAATGGATCCTAACTTGAATTTACTCAATCAATTGCTACAATATTCAAATCGTAACAACGAAGTATTTGAAATGCTTGCTGAAGATGCTCCAATGACAACCTTTTGGCCAGATAATGCAACAGCCACAAAGGCTATGAACTTAGCAGGATATAAAGATGTCAAAGAGATGCCTATGGCAGAAATTGATGGTACAATCAAAGATCATTTAGTTCTCGACAAAGTAGAATATCTCAAAGAATTGAAAGAACCTATGATTCTTGAATCTTTAAGTAAGAAAAAACTCACTTTAACTCCTGATGGTAACAAAGTACGTCTTGATTATGGAACTATTCTGGAAACTGAAATAACAAAATTAGATATCCAAGCAGATAATGGTACAGCAAGTATTTTTACTGATGTAAAAATAGTAGAACCTATGGTTAGAAAATTTTTCTTTGGAAAATAAAAAAAACCTCCCTGACTACCACACCAGGGAGGGGAAATAAAGTTTAGGTTATTAGATTCGAATAAAGATACCTTATCAAAACAATTTAAAGCACTAGTAATAACATTGTAGATAAGGTACTCTAAATTCGTTTTTTTATCTCTACCCTTTATCTAAAATTAGACTTATCTGCAGAATAGTATTACTTATCCTAAATTCCCCTTAATATTTTTGTTAGCGAATCATTGTTATTTATTCATCCTTATACAAATTCAGTACAAACAAAAAAGGCTGCCCTTTTTGGACAGCCTCTCTTAAATATATATCAACAGTTGTTCTTATTTCAAGATCAATTTTGAATTAAACACACCTTTTTCTGAATTTAACTTTACAAAGTAGATACCTCTATTTAAATCAGAAACATTAATATTTTGATTTGCATCAACAACTTTTACAGTTTTCACACAGTGACCTAAAGCATCAAATATTTGAAGATCTCCCTTTTCTGCACCAGTCAAATTAATTTGATCTTTTGCAGGATTTGGACTTACAGCAAATTTCATATTCGCATTCATTTCGTCCATTCCTACTTTTTGCTCAAATTCGCAATTCACTTCGTAATCATCATCAAGGAATACAGTTTCAGTACACTCACCTTTTAACTTGTAATGACCTACAACAATATTATAATCATTCTCACGAAGGTTCTTCAAAGTTAGACTATATGGAGCCTCTCCAGATACATTTTGCTTAGCAGCATGATATTCATTACCATTCACCTTAGCAATCATAAAATCTGTTTTGGCTTTAGTATCAACAATTTTATACTTACCATTAATCTTAATATTGAACCCTTCAGCTTTTTGATCAAACCCAAAGGCTGCAATAGCTGCATTATATAGATGTTCTTTTATCAATTCAGCTTTGAAAGTTTTCCCATCAATTTTGTATAAACTACCTTTAACAATTGTATTATAGTTAAAATACAAATCTCCAGTTTCATAATTTACTCCAAGACTTTGAGGAAAGTTACTTTCAAAAGTTCCAATATTACCAACTTTCTTTAAGAAGAAATTAAAAGTGTTGGTTTTATAAATATTTCCTTTGTTATCAATACAATATACAACACCGTCACGGTTAGCTGCAAAACCAGTAACAGAAATACTTTGAGGTTGCTTTGCTATTAAGTTAGCTTTTCCTGTAGTACGATCAATTTCATATAAACAACAAACTGATTGGTCGTTATAACCAATACCTAACAGACGATCTTGAATAGGATCCCAAGTCATTTCTAGAAGAATCAAACCTAAAGCACCTATTTCAGTAACTTCACCAGTTTTCATATCTATAGAAACCAATTTGTCTGGGCGATCAGGCTGAGGACCTGAACTTCCTAAAACACGTGCACAATACCATTTTCCATTCGCAATAGCTCCAGCAGTTACAGGAGTTTCTATACCTAATGAACGAATAAAAGAAATTCTATTAGGATCAGATAAATCAAAAACACAAGGGCCATAAGGCAAGTTTTCACCATCAGAATAACCTATATAACCATAAGCAGGATTACTGATAATCTTTACTTGATTAATAGCTTCATTATTTGCAGCTTGAGTATCTTCAGGATACTTTACAACAACCTTTAAAGTGAAATCTTTTTGACCTTCTTTAATTAAAATATCTTCAAAAGTAACAATAGCATCTTCTCCAATAGCTAAATCTTTGGTTAGTTCTTTTACTTTTTCATCATCTATATAAAGTTCAACAACTACACCACTTGCAGGAGCTAAAGAAGCATTACGAACATGGCATTCTGCAGAATTTTTTTCTCCTTCAATGGTTAAACCAAAACGTTTTAAATCATACACTTCAATATCAATATCACTTGCGCCATAAACCTGGACGGCATCAATTTTCCACCATGAAGCATATTCTCCTTTATAATAAAACGCTAAATGAATTTTTTGGCCAGCATATTCTGCTAATGAAACACTTTTCTTACCCCAGTCACCACCAAAATAAACGTCAGGAAACTTGGAAATACGTTTAAAAGTGCATGTAGCAGGGTCTCCTCCTTCTGTAGAAACATATAATCCATGCTCTTCATAATAACTCATCTCGCCATTAGATTCATAAAACTCAACAACACCACTTACAGGAACGGTAATTTCTGGAGTAATTAGGAAATCTTCAACAACAACCTCATTTTTTCCTTCTGAATGATAGGCGCAAGCATCACCTGCATAAGCCTTTTCTTCATTCTTTTGCCATTGATAACCACTATTTTCTTTACTATAAGTAGTCCATCCTTCTGCTGGCCAAGTTTCAAATCCTTCTGATAAAACGATATTTCTAGTATTCTGAGCAAATGAGCTCAAACTGAATAATATGGTAAATAATAATGATACAATAGTAAAATTACTTTTCATAAATAAATGTTTTAAACAAAATCAATCAACATTAAATAAGTCTACAAACATAGCAAATAACGTTTATAAACAATTCATAATTCCATTTAGAAATATTTTAAATTAAAATACAAAGTAATTCACTTAGTGATTTCACGGAGAATAAAGACTTATTAAGTTTATTCATAATAAAAATTAATATTGCTCAAACAAGAGTAAAATCGTAAATTCCACACAAATTAATTGTATGACAATGAAAAGAAAATTTTACGATATCCACTTCCATTCCTTAGATCTGAGCCATGCCAACCTACTGGCATTTTTATCAAGAATAAGCTTTTTCAGTACCATAGACCTTAACGAACCTAAAAAGGGATTTTTTAAAAGTATTGGCAATTATTGCAGTTTAATAAAAACTGTTATAGGAAGAAAAAAAACCAAATTCAGAAAAGTCCGAAACTTACTCTCTTTTATGGAAAGCTCCATAAAATACGACTTTCTAATTTTGGAACACTTTATAAAACATCCTAAATATGATACAGTACTAAATGCCAATAACAAGATAACTATCGAAGATCAAGAATATGATAAAATTGTACTTTGTCCATTAATCATCGACTTTGGATATCAAAACAAAAACCAAAGCGATCTAGCCTACGACATTCCTCCTCAGAAACCTATCCAGGAACAAGTTATCGATCTACTCCAATCTATACACACTTATTATCACTACAATACATCTATAAAATCCAAAGCAAATGGGAAGGGTAAATATCTAAAATTCACTCCCAATGGTCATAATAAAGAGAATAAACTTTTTGAAATTTATCCGTTTTTAGGAATCAATCCTTGCAACTACGGATTAGATGAAATTGAAGAAATCTTAAACAAATATTTCAAGGGATTTAAGAATGATACTCCAGAGGAAAGACAAAGGAAGCTCTATAATAAAATGGGTACTTTCAATGATCACAACCTCAAGGGAGATAATCTTAATTACTTATTTACTGGGATTAAAATATACCCTCCACTTGGATTTAACCCATGGCCTGAGAATGATCAAACCGAATTTGAGAAAGCAAATTACATATATAACTTCTGTGTGGAAAATAAAATTCCAATAACAACGCATTGTAGCGATGGAGGATTTGCCGTTTGTTCCAATGCAAAAGAAATAACAAATCCAGGAAACTCATGGGCAAAAGTTTTGGAAAACTACCCTGAGCTGAAACTAAACTTTGCACACTTTGGCAGCCAAAGTAGTCGTAGAAAAACCAGTTGGCAAAAATCGGTAATCGACCATGCATTGAAATACCCAAATGTTTTTACCGATTTTTCTTGTATTGCTTTTTCTGAAAAGTATTATAAGAAATTAGGTAAAATTGTAAAAAGAGAAAAACCAGAGTTACAAAACAAAATTCTATTTGGTAGTGATTTTCTTATAAACCTGCTGTGGTCTAAATCATACAATGAATACCTCAACACTTTTATCAAAACAGAAAATATAGAACAAAAACATCTATTCTGCTCTGAAAATGCAGAAACTTTTCTCTTTGGAGATGTCATTGCAAATGATAAAGACCAAAAGAAATCATCATCTGAAATGATAGAAGCATAGTTTTCAAACCTAAAAACTTTAATTCGATTTAAAGTTCAAGATATATAAAACAAACAGAGGCTGTTCTATAAATTAGATACAGCCTCTGTTTGTCTATACTATAATAATTACCCCATAAATCTTCGGATAATTCTTTCAAGTTCCTTTACATTAGAATCTTCTACAGCCAAGTCAAAAGAACCTATAATAGGAGTTGGTTCTGTTATACTTTTCTCATATTCACGGCTAAAGAAGGATGTAAACCTACTTCGGGTTATTCCTTTCTTATAATTCAGCACCATCAATCCATCAATATTTCTATTCGGATCTTCCCGCAGCCGGAGTCCATACATATATTTAAATATAAGATCTTTAAAATCCAGATCTATATGGCTCTTTTTAGTATATAGCTTATATTTAGAATCAATTATAAAATATCTGTTTCTAGACTCACCAGGAATACGGATCAGAAAATCGGGCAAGTATCTATTCTTTCTTGAACCAAAGATTAAGTCTCTGGTATAACAAAACTCACTAGGAATGGCTTCATAGAATATACTAACACAGCTGTCTACTTCACCAAAACTTAATCGGTACTCTCCTGAATGCGGATTCTTTTCATTCCGATTAATCAGAGTACTACCTTCATACTTTATAAAGTAGCCCTTCTTTCTACTAATTACACGAGCTAAACATTCGCATAAACGACAGAAGCAAAACAATTCAAATAATCGATCAACCGATTGTAATCCGACGAAGTTAGGAGCATCTTCCTCATGTTCATGAACATCTATTTCGTGATAAAAATACACCATCAAATCGAATACACTTTGATAATGCGAACTCTGCATAAATCGATTGCTATATTCAGGAAAGCGATACACTTTATGGTTTACAGGAATAATATGGTGTAAGATTGTTCGTATCTCATTTACCCTTGCCTCTAATTTATGTAGGGATGCTATTTCCTGCTCCTGAATACAATCGGATATCTGCTGAGAGAGAAAACCCATTCTCTGCCCCGTTCCACTCTCTACAATTTGATTTCTCATACTTATAAAGTAGTGATTCAATACATCCAGAAAACCATGAATAATACGATTCTCTTCCGTATCGGTCGAATTATATAACTTCTCGGTTAATATTTCATCAACAGAATAATATTGATTTTTCATCAGAAAAGTACGATCGGCACGAGAAAACTGAGTTTGCTTATTTAAATGATGTGTATTATCAACAATCCAATCAATAGTTCTAAGGCTTGCATCAGACAAGCTATTACTATAAGTTTCTTCGGGTTTAAGGGCAGTTATAGGAAACTGTTTGAAAAGCGGCAACTTCCTGTGAATATCTTCAAGTTTCTTCTTAAAGACTTCAAATCTATTAATCTTAAGCTTTTCATTCCAATCTTCCTTACTTATATAGATCTTGGACAAACTGTCGCGCATACTATGAAAGATACCACGATGAAGCAACTCCCGAATCATTAACTTCAAATCGGGGTCATCCATCTTATGGGTTTTAATATTAAACCCTGGAAATTCAATTACCGTTTGATCATAAGCTATAACTACAGGGATATTTGTAGGAACCTGATTTACGAAAAGCCTTTTCAGACGGATATTCCTCTCCTGATACTCATAGTCGACAAACTGAGTCTTTACAATCGGGAAATAAAAGTCGATATCATCACCAAGAACAAAACGAACCTTTTGATCTGATTCCATAATTTCTGGCTGCAAAGGAACGCTAAAGTCTCCCAAGCGAGCAGTAACCATATCTTCTTCCTCAAATGTATCTTTGATTAATTCGAAGAAAATATAATCAAACTCTGAAACCTGCACAGGTTGATGATCTTCCTTTAGATCATAACTACGAAGACGATGTTTGTCATAAACAAAGATTCGAAGTATCATTAAGAGAAGAAATTATAGTTATTAAACATCTCTCCTTTTTCAAGAATACGTTTTATTCTTGAAGAAGAACGTTCCAACTCCAACTCAACACATACCTCACGTAGGGATTTTAATTTCTCTTTATATCCATTACCATGTCCATTAATTGCAGGAAGAATAAACTGAATCACAGCCAAATCTATAGCTTTAATTCTATCGCTATCATTTTCTTTCAGCTCATAAAACAAGTCCCAGCACAAAGCACAATAATTCATTATCTTCTTATACTTACGCTTACTTACAATTATTTGCTCTCCTTTTTTGGAGTCGTGCATAACATTTACAATCTGCTTTATATAGCTTACATAATCGGCATCTTCGTCCAATTCCGGAACAAACAACTGATGAATAGACTCTGCTTCCCATATTTCAGAAGACGAGAATTCAGCATTGTTTCTATATACCATATCAATATCATAATGCTGAATAGGTTCAATCGTAATAATTGGAACTCTATCTATAAGACGTGCCGACAATGGTTCGGTGGTATGATCGTAGTTTATAGTTCCAATAAAACGGATTCCCTCTCCAAGTTTAAAGGTTTCATTTTCACCATCATTTACAGGCAATTTACGTTCATAATCATCACTAAACTTAATCATATCAGCCCAATAATGCTCCATCGGACTCAAGTTTGCTTCATCTAGTACAACACGATACATTCCACTAACTCCCTTATCAGAAATCTCGTCGGCATGTTTTCTTAACTTACGATACAGTCCTGTTTTGGAAGCCTGATACTGATTGGTCAATGGATTAAAGCATCCTATAAGATCTTTACTACTTCGCCATCCTCTATTTACAGATATACTCAAGAAGTTAGAATAGGGTGAAGATATTTTTGACAATGCTTCGGCAGTATATGTTTTCCCAACTCCGGGGTGTCCTGCAAAGATTGTCAGGAAATTTTGTTGAATAGCAACCAGATAATTTGCCAGTTCAAGCACCGGATACATTACCTTATTCTGCTTAAGTTCTTCATGAACAAGAAGCACATAGTCTTTTAATGTTCCTTCAAATCTCTTTAAATCGACAACATCTACAGGCTCACTTATCCATTTTGACTTATCTGAACTTTTTGAAGGATTTATACCATTCAACAGATCAAAATAGGGCTTTAACTCGGCTATCTTTTGTCGGGAGCTTTCCTGAAAATCTTCCTGTTTAAGTTTGAGTGTAGATTCAAGGTCTTTAATATTATCTAGGAGAAGCAGCTTTTCTCTTGTCAGTTCTTCGGTTTGCGACAGTAAATCGGTAACATCATTACCTTTATTTATTTTATCCAGAATTCCGACAAGCTCTTTCCTTTTATCTGTGATTTCGGTAGTAAGCGATAAAAGTTCTTGCTTACTATTTTCACGAGCTTCTTCTCTGAGGCGGTCTTTATCCGATTCCATTTTCAGAATATCGGCCTCCAGGAGTTCCAACTCATTTTTTTTATCAGATACTGCTGCTTCTATTTCTTCTTTATACTGTGAAATAAATCCAGAGATATATCTATCTTTTCTACGTTCGAGGAAAGACGTAAGAAAATTTTGGCCTTCGTCTTCAGTTAGATAATTCTTGGTAAAGGCAACCAAGTATTCTTTCCACTTAACGGTTTTTTGAATTTCATGAAAGTAATGATCAAACATCAAGCGGTCTACCTCATGGGCACTTTCGGTAGATTCCATAAAGAAAGGGCGAATTTGTTCAAACAATTCAGGCTTTAGGTCGCCCACATGCTTAAAAGTATTCTCTCCCCATTCGAATAATTCCTTTTGTGAAATATCGAGAATCAGCTCTTTACGTTCCTTTGGAAAAGTCCGAAGCAAAACACCAACATCATGAATAAAACGCTGTCTTAAGGAAGGGGCAAAAACTGTATAGTCTTTATCTTCTTCATTTTCCGGACATATTCTTATTATACAAGAATTGTACTTCGGGTCGATATCCGGATCTATTTCTGTGTAATTCCTTCTGCAGATTGAATAAGAAAACCACTCTTCATTTAAATAAGACACTTCACGGTCGAGGCCTTCATCGTGGACGGCATACGGACCTTGAATTCCTCCTTGTATCGAAAAGAATACAGCACGTACATGTGGTAGAATAAACTGAAAGTTTTGTCTAATTCCAGGTGCTCCTTCTATAATTGGGTATAGCTTTTGCGCATAACTTCCGCTCGATTTATATAAAGTAAACTCATGATCTTGCTGAACACAATTTCGCAAAAGGAAGGGTTCTTCTTTGTCAAACTTACTACAAAGTTCGTTATATCCATTTTCAATAAATACCTGCCCACGTTTAGGAAACTCCTCTGTTCTTTGATCCAAATTTAACTTCTTCAATCGGCCATCTTCCAACACCATATGATGAGCTACCACATAACCTTTGTCATTCCCCAAATCCTTGTAAAGGGTAACAATCGCTGTCTTTTCCATTTAACTCAAACCTCGTTTTTATGCCTTTATTCTCTCTAAATCTAAAAAAGGCAGTGTCTAATTGCTGTCATTTAATTTACAAGGTAAGATTATACAATCTTTATGAATTAAGCAAAAAATAGAACTATTATGAACGACATTTACTGTAAAGCATACGTTTTAGGATGAAAAAGTTAAATTTTGGAGTTCTTTTCAAATAGATATTCCGTGGGGTATTGTAGACATATAGCCATATTGCTACAATTAGCGAAACAAATTCGGCCGCCGGAATGGCAATAAATATATTACTTCCTCCAAGAATAGATTCAAATAGAAATACAAAACCTATTGGCAACATCAGCGATCGAAGGAAAGCTATAATTGCCGACTGATTGGGTCTTTGCATAGCCGTAAAGTAGCCCGACAAAGCAATAGTAATTCCGCTAAACAAAAATGCTGGCCATATTAATCTTATATAATGCTGTGCAAGGTTTATTATATTCCCTTCTTCTGCCTTAATGAAAAAACCTGCAATGGTTCGTGGAAATATAATAAGCATAACAGCCAGAAACAAGCCAACAATAAAATTGAACCCTAAGGCTCTATTGATAAGCCCTTTTATACGAAATATTTTTCGCGCACCATAATTTATGCTTATTGGAGCATGCAAACTTTCGCCAACACCATAACTCACCATAACACCAAAATACAGCACATAGTTAACCACCGTAAAAGCTGCAACTCCGTCTACTCCAACAGTTCGAATAATTACGATATTAAATATCATCAAAACTATACCTGTTGAAGTTTCGTTCAGTAATTCGGAAAAACCATTATATGCAGCCTTCCAAAGATCTTTCCAGCTTCCCTTTGGAAGAATATACCGCATCAGACTACTACTTTTTACAAAGCCAGGCAAAAGCACTAAAAGTATGGTGCTCTGCGCAATTCCTGTTGCCAAAGCAGCTCCTTTAATACCCAACTGAAGTTTGACAACAAATATATAATCCAATACAAAATTCAGCACTGCTCCTGCAATCAGTGCCAATGAAGCTCTTTTGGGTTGATGGTTTACTCTGGCAAAATAGACCAGTGCAAATCCCAATAATATACCAGGAAGAAAAAACAAAATATGAAATAAATATATCTTTACAGGCTCTAGAACTGATCCTTGCGCTCCAAGCAAACGAGCTAAATCGGTAAGAAACAACATTCCAAACAGAAATATTGCAAGTGCAAGGATTAATATTGCCAAATTGGCCTTGCTAAATAAATCTGAAGCAGAACGTTTTTTCCCCTCACCAAGATACTTACCACAAATAACACTAGCCCCAGTAGCAAACATAACTGCTCCGCCGTATATAAAAACCATAAAAGGGATGCATATATTTATTGCAGCTAATGCATTAGACCCAACAAAGTTTCCTACAAAAATACCATCTACAATTGTAGCCGATGCCATAGACAGTAGTCCCAATATGGTTGGAATGGAAAACTGAAAGAAAACTCTGGTTAAATTACCCTGTGTGGGATTTATTGAATTGCTCATTTTATTTTGACGTAATTGTTTTTTTGTATCGAATGCAAAATTACGGCCTCAAACCCCCAATTCCTTTTACATTTGATAAAAAATTAAGTGAGCGATGATCTGATTCTGCTTAAGGTAACCTGAGTAACCCCTAAGTAGGAAGCAATGTACCCCAGCTTGCATCTTTGTATAATTTCGGGTTGACTTTCGATTAAGCGCAGATAGCGTTCTTGTGCACTATGGAATTTCAGATCGTATAGCTGAGTCTCGACATATACCATACCCAATTCTGCAAAACGACGCCCCCAGTTTGCCAGTTCCAAATTATGTCCGTATTCTTTCATCAAAGCAGGAAGGTTTATTGCCAAAAGCTTGCAGTCTTCCATAGTTTCAAGTGTTTCTACCGAAGGCTTTCCTGTTATAAATGATGTTGTAAACACAAAATGCTTTTCGAAAGCAAACCAACTGGTTATTTCATTTCCATCTTTAAGATAATGTGCACGCAAGGATCCCGACTTTATAATATATATATAGTTGCTGAAGGTATTGGCAGCTTCCAGTATTTCGTCTTTCGAACAAAACATCTCTTCCGAAATATCAAGTAGAATCTCTAAACTACTATCGGTCAAAGGCAAACCACGACCAATTATCTCTGTATAAATCGGATCATCAAAAACTTCATTTAACCATTTAATATCTGCTTTCCACTCCATGCCAATATTTTTGCGTTTAAAGTCTAACAAAAGTCTTTTTCCACATGTTTACGTATAACAATCATTTGTGATTAGCTAAACATAGAATCATCTCCCTTTATTTCGATACAAAAATGAAAGAATCCATATCTATTAAAGCACACAACTCAAGATATCAACTAAAAACAACTCAAACTTTATATTGCAAAGAAAGAGAATTGTGGAAATTCATTTGCAATCCAAATAATCTAAGCCTAATTACCCCCAGCGACCTACACTTTCAGATAATTTCGTCAAAGGTAAAAAGTAAAATATTTGAAGGGCAGAAAATAAAATATACAATTCAGCCTTTTCTAAAATTCCATATTTTGTGGCAAAGCGAAATCCATGGTGTTATTCCTGGATTAGAATTTCAAGATAAGCAAATTGAAGGCCCGTTTGCTTATTGGAATCATCATCATAAGATTGATCTTGCCGATTTAAATAAAATAATAATGCATGATATTGTAGATTATGAACTCCCCTACGGGAAATTTGGGCAGGCCTTTGGCGAGTTTCTTATAAATAAAAAGCTCAAAGAGATATTTGAATATAGAAAAGAAAAGTTTGATTTGTTTTTCAACAAGCACGAAGCTAAAGCGAAAGATTTCAGATTTATGTAAAACACAGGCGATTTAGAGCAATTGCCAATCTGAGGCAGTTGTAGGGGTCATTTTGAGCCAGTGCCAGAGGCGTTGGCACTAGCTCAGTTGGTCGTTGGCAGTAGCTCAGCGGGTCGTTGGCAGTAGCTCAGATTGTTCCGTCGAGTCAGTCGGATTGCCATTCTGAGCCAGTCGGATTATCGTTTTGAGCCAGTCAGATTATCGTTCTGAGCCAGTTGGAATAAAATATCTTGGATCGACATAATATTACAGAGCAAACAATCTTTTTATCAGAAGCTTAACCGTGATGCCCTACTTCTACCAGTTTCAGCCAGTTTAGGGTAAATTTGCGAACCGATGGTTTTCCATAAATCAAGCCATGATCGCACACATTCATTAAACCCTCTTCAGTAGGAACCGATTGCGTGGTTGGATGCACATCTCCATCTTTAAACTCAACTTCGCCCATTCTATTAAAATCTCTGTCTATGATAATTACCGATTGTCTTTTCTGACTAAAGCCGGGGCACTTGATAACATTTAAATCATAACTCAAGCGATCGTAAAAAAATCTGTAGCACAAATTCCTTATAGGATCGAATAATAAATTATCATAATATGGCTCCACTTTATTATACCTACTTATTTCTGCAGTGCTACTTTGCTTATCTTCATCAAAAGGAATAAACTCTGGTTTTGAATCGGATCCAGCATAAAAGGCCTTTACAAACTCTTTATTATTGTCGTATACAAAAATGCTGTCGTTGCAACGAAAAGAACAAATCAACTGGTTATTCCTATTCATAGCCAACGCATAATTATTATTATAATAGAAGTTTCCTTCCTGATAATTGCTTGGATAATGAATTTTAAGCGATTTATGCCTTTTGCCTTTCTTAAGATCTATGCTCACCCCAAAAGTTTTACTATTTACCTCAGCCCTATCAGCTCTATTATCAACAGAAGCATTAGGTATTGTCTGTAGAGATAGCTTTTGATTGCATACCAATAGTTTTCCATAAGGCGAACACGAATAGGCTTCTTTATTCTTCTCTAAAAAGCTTAGAGAGATCTCTTTCTGCAATTTTCCATCTAATGAATAGATTTGAATCTGATTGGAATAATTGGAACGAACACAAAGATTGCCTGATGGTAGCCATTTGCAAAAAACAACCCCATCAACACCCATTGGAGCATCGGGATATGAAATTTTCACCGACTTTAACTCTGCTTTTTTAAAATCGCATTCTATATACAGAAAAGCCTTCTTATCAGAAATATAATCGCCCGTATAAACTTTTTCCTGATTCATATCATAAAACGTCTGCCACAAACAATATGATTGCCCTCTAGGGCTAATTGTATCGTAAACTTCAAAACTCAACTTTTTCACTTCCTTGAATTTAAAAGTTCGCTTGTTATTGGCATTATGTGCGAAACTAAAAAAGGGAATAAGTAAAAGGAAGAATAAGAAACTTGTTCTTTTCATACATAAATGAATTAATACAATAAAACAACCTACAAACGAAACAAAAAGGAGTTATTACAAAGCCCAGCATACAAGCATCTTTGCAATAACTCCAAATACTAAAAAAGCCTATTTACTAAACAAAGCCTTTTCTTTTATCTTAACCACTTTACCAAACTCGGCAAGCTTTTTCAAATCAATGCGTTTAGGATCGCCAACAATAGCAATTACAAAAGGACGATCTTTTACATTTCTTTTATAGAAGTCGACGATATCCTCAAAGCTCATGTCTTTTGCAAATTTATACAGATCTTTTGCAGGGTCGTAGTCATATCCCAACCATTCTTTATTTTCTACATAACGACTCAATTCTCTAAAGTCGGGCTTCAATGTAGCAGCAACCTGAGCAATGAATGGTTTCATAAACTCAATACGCTCTGGTTTTTGAGGCATATCTTCCAACAAACCGTTGAAGATTTTAATGGCTTCAATTGATTTATCGGCCTGAGTACCTACATAACCCAACATAGAGTTTTTCTTACCAGCAATATGAGGATGTCTGTAATCAGCGTAAGCAGAATAAGCCATAGATCGGTATTCTCTAATTTCCTGAAGAACTAAGCCAGAAAATCCTCCACCAAAATACAGATTAAATGCAGCCATTGCAGGATCATCTTTTTTGTCGAATACATCTCCATTCATCAAATAATAAATACTCGCCTGTACGGCTTTCTTTTTCTTCACAAAGAAGATGGTATTCTCGGTATAAGTAGTAGGATCAATAACATTTGGCAATGACGATTCGATAGGCTGTTTTGCGAAATGAATATTCTTAGCTACCAACTCTTTTACTTGCTCTGGGTTTTTCTTTCCTGCATAATGAATATTTACACTATACTTTTTGATTTGAGCGAAAACATCGTTAAACTGCTCCTGACCGAATTTCTTTATCTCCTTCTTGGTCATTCTGTTTAGGAAAGGTGATTTATCGCCTGCAGAAACGTATCTATACAAAGCCTCTCCTACAGATGCTAGTTCTTCTCTTTCGAGTTTACGATTCATTTTAACTGCCTGGCGCACCACACCATAACTATTGGGTTTGATTACGGGCTTATCCATTAACTTAGACATAAGCTGCAATGACTCGTCAAAACCATCTTCCAAACCAGTAATACTGAAGGTTACAAAGCTTCCACTTGTATTTATACTGTATGAACAACCAATTTTAGCAAAGGCTTTTCTATATTCTTCAGGACTCAGGTTTTCTCCTCCAGCAAACTCCAATAGATTAGAAACCATCTCTGCTTCTTTTAAATCTTTAGAGCCAACTCCAAAGCGGAAAGAAATATCAAATACCTCATTCTGCTCATTGTTTACATGATAAAGCTTAACTCCTGGTTGAACATCAACACGAGCAACATCATTCTGAAAGTCGACAAATATTGGCTCTAAAGTCTTGCTTGGAATAGACTTAAAGTGTTTGGCATACTTCGATTCTTCTGTAGTATTAGTAGTAACAGGATCGTAACCTGGCTTTTCAAGCTTATCTTTCTTTGGAAATCCCATCTTAGAATAAAATGCAAGATAGTTATCGCCATAGTATTTCTTGGCTACACGCATCAAATCTTCCTTAGTCAACTCCTGAATTTTCTGTGCACGATTCAAAGCATCCTCATAACTCTCTCCGCACATATAGGCATTCATAAAAGTATAAGCAATAGACTCGTTGCTTTCCATCTCAAGCAAATACTCACGATACTTCTTTTTCTTTATAGCATCTAAATCTTCTTCAGAAAATTCACCATCACGCACCTTTTTGATTGCATCAAGAACGATATTCTCTGCCACTTCCATCTTCTGACCAATAATCTTTGGGACAACCAAAGCAATTTCGGTTCCATAATCGCCCATACGCATAGGCATAATCTCTGCGCCCATTACATCACCATTCATGGTAATCTTATTCAAGACTCCGGTATTGCTACCATTAGACAAAAGACTATTGAAAGCATTTAAGGCCAATTCATCAGGATGACCAACAGGAACAGATTTAAAACCAAGTAAGATTAGACGAATAGGGCTAAATCTTCCTTCAACAAACTCACGACCATCAAATGACTTTTCCTTTGGAGTTTCAAACTGAGGAATCTCTTTATTGGGTAATCTTCCAAACTTTTCCTCAATCATAGGAATAGCAGTGTCGATATCAAAATCGCCCACCATAACCAAAACCATATTATTGGCAACATAATAAGTCTTGAAAAAATCGTACATCTTGGTTAAAGAAGGGTTCTTTAAGTCATCGGTAGTACCAATTATGGTTTGCTGACCATAGGGATGATTTTTATAAACCTGAGCATTAAAGGCATTGATTAAAGGAGTAATGAAGTTATCGTCATACATGTTTTTCTCTTCATACACAACCTCAAGTTCAGCCTGGAAAGAGCGGAAAACAGGATCTATAAATCTATGACTGTATAAATCAATCCACTTCTCCATTTGATTTGGAGGAAAGGAATTGTAATATACAGTTTGATCCCAACCAGTGCCCGCATTCATATTGGTACCTCCCATTTGCTTAACCATGCTACTGGTTTCATTTAGGATACTATATTTTCCAGCTTCTAATGATTCTTTATTTATCTTCTTCTGAATTTCTTTACGTTGCTCTGGATCTTTGGTTGCACCAAGCTCGTCATACAATTTGAATATACGATCGATATGAACCTTCTCTTTTTCCCAATTGGAAGTGCCTAATTCGGTGGTTCCCTTAAACAACATATGCTCTTGATAGTGAGCCATACCTGTAGCACCCTTTGGGTCGTTTTTTGCACCTGCCTTAACAGCAACCATACCAAAAACATCTGGCAATGAATGATCTTCACACAGAATAACATCCATACCATTCTTCAGCTTAAAGGTTTTATATTTAAGCTCTTGTGCTTTAATTGTAAATGTTGTACACATAAAAATAATAAATCCGAGAATAAGCTTAAAAGTCATTCTCGCTTTCCCCATTTTTAAAAATAGATTCATACTTAATAGATTAATCAATAACTATATTGTGTCGTATTTTTTAATTCTAAACTTTATATCACCGATTCCTAATCATTATAATAAATCACAAATCAGAAAAGCCATAATAAGCAAAAATATATTTTAAACCCTTACTTATTGTCTTAAAAGCCCCACAATTACTAACATTAACTTTTTTTAACAAAAAAAGGTATTAATCACTTTCAACAAAATAAAAAATAACATTAATTAACCTTATAAATATTTCTAAGGGGTTTAGTTTAATATCTTTTTATTTAATATTGCATGTCGCACAACAAAAATTGGAAATATGCAAATCATTACTTTAACAAAAGATCAAATTGTTCAGCGATTTGTGACTAAAAGCACTGGAGGAAAGATATTAAATCTTATTTTAATCCTTGCTTTTGGCGGTCTTGGATTTCTTATTGGCAAAATAACCAATTACGCTATTGAAAAAAAAGATTTCGATGATTATGATATGATTCAAAGTCTTCACTATAGTCGTTATATGATTTTTTATATAACAGGACTGTTTTTTATCTTTCCCTATTTTATTCCTGTAAACCGAAGAATACCTCACTTCTATCCATTGGCAAAATGGAAAAGCTTTACATTAAATCTAATAATGGATATTACCGGAAGTTGGCAGGTTTATATAATGCTCTTTATTATTATTGGCTATCAATTAGGAACCAAGCTTACTCTTCTTCCTTTGTCTTTATCCTTGGCGGCAACTGTAATCAATGTACTATTAGGAATTAGAATAATACAAAACATCTTTCTTGATCAATTCAAGAAACTTCCTCATGTATTAATGCTTATTCCTTTTACTTTATATCTGGCAACGGTTATTTCAAAGAGTGAAAGTTATTTTCAAGGAGAATTCTATATCGATCATATTGCATTGATCGTACTTCTTATATCTTGTTTTATATCCGACAGTAAAGTACGTAATCTATCAAAGAGTAAAGGAAGCAGTAAAATATATTTTAAGAATATATGGCTAAATATGTTATTTAAGAATAAAACTGCAAGATCTCAGTTTATTTCTCTTATTATCATTGCTTTTGTGATGAATGCTGTATTTATAGTATTTAAAGTTTTCTTCCCTGGTGAAGAAATGGATTTTCTAAAAACAAACCCTGCTTTATTATGGATATCTCTACCTATTTTTATATCAACAGGTCTCTGTAATTTATGGATCATATTCCCTTCTTTATTCAAGAATCTTGAAACACGAAGAAGTAAATTAAAAGATTTCTACTCTATATATTTAAAAATCGCAATAACTGTTGGGCTACTTCATTTTGCAAATATCCTTATTGCATGCTATGCATTTGACTTAGCTCCTTTTTGGCAAATCGTTAATTATTTTACGATATTAATTATCAACATATTTGGTGGAATGTTTTTCTCCTTACACCATAGTAAAAAGATTAGCACAAAAGGAAGTGGCAGATTTTTCCATAATAATTTTGGAGGTATATTCTTAAGCATAATAGGAATTGGCATTGCTGTTTTAACAAAATTTGATTTGGGCATTTATACTCTACTGTTTTTGATAATTCCCATTTTCTTTCATTTATGTTTAAAGGAAGACTTCCAGGAAGCTAAACACAAAGTATATCAAAACATCCACACTAGTTTATAAAACAAAAGAACTTTATAAAAACAAAACTTATGTATATAAATATTAACAACCTCAGCAAATCATATAATAACAACTTAGTACTCGATCATTTCTCTTTGGAATTAAAACCGGGGCAAACTTATTTCTTGATTGGTAAAAATGGAGCTGGTAAATCAACCTTAATCAACTCTATTATGGATATAATCCCTAAAGACGAAGGAGATGTTTATTTTGATGATAACAACAAACTACCTATTCCCAACGAAATCAAAAGCCAAATTGGAATTCTATCTGAAGAGGCTTTTGTAATCGAGGAACTAAGCTTAAAGAGTTATCTTGAATTTGTTGCTAGGATATATGGTTTAAGCAAAAAAGAGGCAAATATGCGTATTGAGAGTCTGGTAGATTATTTCTACGATAATCCAGACGAAGTACTCAAGAAAAGTATCTCCTCATTCAGTACAGGAATGAAAAAGAGAGCAGGAATTATTGCAAGTATCATTCACACTCCAGACTTCCTGATCTTAGATGAACCATTCTCTGGACTAGATCCTATGTTTTCACAAACTTTAATCGAATTCTTACAGAAATATCAAAATGGACAACGCACCATATTGATTTCTTCACATAATCTTATGTATCTGGAAAAATTCGCCACTCATCTATGCATTATCGACGAAGGAAAAATCAAACTGAATTGCAGTATTGATGAGTTTACCCAACACGGAGAAAGACAACTTAGCGATAGCTTATTTGATATTTTAAAACGCGAACAAAAAGAAAATTCTTTAAGCTGGATGTAATCATTCAGCTTTACAGTCTAAATCAAAACCAATAATATTATGTCGTTAATATATTTTGTTCTTAAAAATAATTTTACAGACTCATGGCGTAGAAAAAGTCTTTCAATAAAGATTATTACAATCTTTTTTTTGATATTTATTCCTATTAGTTTTGGAACAACTTCATTTGGACTTTCTCACCCCGACTTACTTGATTTAAATATTGATTTAACAAGCTCAGAAATACATAATAAATTCTTTACTTATATAAAAATGTACATCGCATTTGTGTTGATTTCTGTGATAATAAATCCAAATCTCCAATATATTTCCCGAGTGTTTCTTCCCATATACCCAGTAAAAAAAACAACAGCAGCCACCATCCATATAATCCTTGATTTATTTAAGAATAAAATAATTCTGTTTCTGTTTATCGGAATGATTGGGATAAGTATTGGAGTTGGACCTGATGGATTTAAATATATAATGGGACCATTTATATCCATATTTATCTTTACAATTATTAGTCGAATGATAAATACAGTTAGTACTCGTAAAGTTAATCTGAAAGTAAAAACTATAATTATAATTTGCTCATTGCTATTTTTGGTATACTCATTTTGGCTACCCAAGTTTTTCGGTGATTTTATTTATTACATAGATTTATTATGCTTACCTATTTTTATAATTATTGGTTTTAGGCTTGAATACAAATATGTTCATTTACACGAAGAAAGCAATATTAAAGGCCTTAATTTTTTTTCAGGTCTAGCTTATTTGTTAAAAAATCCATCAGGAAAGCAAACCCTTAAAGGATTGGTTATACTTCCTCTAATTTTTGTAGGGATTACATTTATTTTCAATGTTATTGAATCTGCAGATGACTTGTTTTTATCATCAGATAACTTTGGTTTCTTTTTAGTATTTACCACACCAGGATTATTACTCACCACAATTGGAGGGAATTTTTGGGTTTACTACCCTGGTTTATTTAAAACAATTGATCTTAATGGAGGTAAAATAAAATCATTATACACAGAATATATGAAAGTCATTATACCTCTTTATTTAATAGTTTCTATTCCCTCAATAATTATACATTATTTCTTTTTGGAAAACACAGCAACTTATACATTAATGTACTACAGCATGTTAATTGGAACAATTCCTGTGGGAATGTTCTTTTCCTTGCATAAAAGCAAACCTATTATTTTAGTCAAAAGAGGAAGCCAGAAAGGACATAAACCTGGATATGAAGGAATCATTAGCATAATTATACTTTTAACAATTAGCTCAATAATTGTTAAATTAAATTTACCATACCTTTGTTTAATATTTCCTGTAATTGGAATTGTCTTTCAGTTAATGATGAAGGAAGATTATCAGAAAAATCGCTATAACATATATAAAAATATTAGAGCAAGTATTTAAAACAAAAGCAGTGGTAATTCATTTCTGAACTACACACTGCTCTTTTTACATTAATTCGGAAAACTCCCCTTCTGCAAAGAACTACAGAAGATTAAGGTGAAATTTAAAACAAGGACACTTGTTTTATGTGATTTACTATTGCTTAATAATCTTTTGTGTTGTTACCTTACCATTATACAACATTTTCAAAAGATATACTCCATGTTCGAGATCTTGAATATTGATTGTGTTTTGTTGTAATACCTCCTTCTTTAATTTTCCATTAAGATCAAATATCTGAACTTTTTGAATTTGGCTACTCAATGCATTTAATACATATATTTTATCTGTAGCTGGATTTGGTGCAATTGCTATTTCGTTACTTAATTCTTTGTTATCTCCAATCCCTGTTTTTAATCCATTAAAATTATATGAAATAACACCTATATCTGGAGTTGTAATATATGCAGTCATCATCTGTACATCACTATGGTATTTATAAGCTACACATTGTGAATTAAAATACTCTAAGTGTTTTGATGAAATCACATTCCATTTTTCTCCATAATTAAGACTTACAATTATCTCAAAATCTGAATTTAAATTTGAATTGGTATGCGTGGTTGCTACGACCAAATCAGGTCTTCCTTCTACTCGGGTAATATTTCTTACATTCTTTTTATCTAATGTCTTTTTCCAAGTTTTACAATTATCTCTGGTAATATATACTCCATCAGCAGCAGCTAAAAAGAATTTATTCGCATCATTTACAGATTGAATCAATTTAAATCCAATACTTGGAAAAGTAAAAGAAGATTCAGTCCAATTTTGTCCTTTATCAGTAGTTGTAAAAATCTTAGATTCTCTCCCTAGAGAACCACTTATTACTAAATGATTTTCATCAGCAGGATCTTCCCAAATACATGTTGGCAATATTTCTGTATTTTTAGGAGTAGGAATTTTTTCATTAGTAACAGATGTCGGATTCGAGAAATCATATTTCCTGACAGTACCACCTGTTTTTTTTGCTTGATAGTCTTCTTTCATAGTAATGACATAGAGCATGTCTTTAGCTTTATTCTGTCCAGGATAAAGGCCAAAATATCTACCGTCTTGCATATCAACAGTAATAATCTTCTTATATGTTTTACCATAATCATCAGAGAAAGAAATGAAATCACCTTGTGTAGAACCAGCTATAAATCTATATATTCTATTTTTACGCACTTCATCGTTAAAAAACAAGATTGTATTATTTGTTCCATAATCAATACGCTCAATACCATTCAATTTCTCTGTCTTATCAGCAAGGTTTTTGATTACCACACCGTTTTGTAAAATGTAAACAAGTTTATCAACATCCGCATCACTATTATCAATAAAAGCAAGATCAGTCCTAAATACTGGAATATTATATTTTTCAAAAGTTGTTCCTCCATCTTTGGTGTGGAAACAACGGAAGTTACCTGTTACAAAAAACTCTTCTGCATTAAATGGATTTACTGTCAAATTATGACCATAATAGTAATCTTTCTCAGGATCAGCATATTTATAGCTTGTTGATGTCCATGTTACACCATTATCGGTTGATTTGATAATTTCAGACTCTTCCAAAGCATAAATAGTAGTCTTATTTGGATGATATATTATACTAACAATATTCTTTAATGAACCTTCTTTATCAAAAGTAATATCAGCTTTGGTAAATGTTTTTCCACCATCTTTTGACTCATATAAAGCTTCTGGAATAGCACCAAAGGAGATTCCCGTTCCAACAAATATATGTTTAGAATCATTTGGATCAAAAGCAATAGCTTCATTGATATTTATACCTTCCAAGCCATCAACCCAGTTTTGGCCTTCATCATCTGAAGCAAAAAATCCACCATTTTTATCTTGATTTCCATAACCTAAAGCAAGATAAACTCTTTTAGGATCATCAAAAGCAACTCTAACATCATTTACACCACGATTTTTATAATCATTAGAATGATATACTTTATTCCATGTGGCACCTTTATCTTTAGAATAAAGAACTTTATTTGAAGTAATATATCCTTTCTTTAGACATTGATTAACTATAATCACATTATCATCCGAAGAACAAATATCGTAACTTCCTATCCAATGTTTATCTGCAATAGCAGCATCTGGAATCGGTAAATTATACTTATGCACAATTTCTCTTCTCTCATAATCCAAAACATATACAATAGATTCTCGACCCGAAATTGTAAATGTAATGTATTTATCACCCAACAATTTTACATCATTCATAGAACCACCTTGCATTGGCATTGAAAAAAGAATATGCCAATACAATCCACCATTATATGACTGTAAAATATGGTTACCTTGACTAGCCACAAACATCCTATCCTGATTTTCCGGATGATAATATATCTTTCCTATAGAACCATACTGACTAGTTCCTTCAAATACATATTGGGCATTCACCGCAGTAATCCCACTTACTAACAAAATAATCCAAGAGAGTATAATTCTTTTCATCATAAAACTAAATTTTATTTGTCAATTTTTCCCATCGTTTTTTTCTGATTCAAAAGTCTAAATACTCTATTAATCATCCAAAAAAAGAGCTGTAATTAACGTGACAGGAGTAGGAAAAAGTGTGACACTTTAGTTATATGGTTGAAATATAAGAATCTAACCCATCATTCTTTATTCCCATTTTTTTCGAAACTCTTTCTTTTCTTTTCCTAACAGCATCATGAGTAATACATAAAATCGCAGCAATTTCTTTTAAATTCAAATTCATATATACATATGATATAAATCGTATGTCTTTTGAATTCAATTCAGGGTGCTTTTGGCGCAAACGATTAAGAAAACCTTGATTTACCTCTTCAAAGTGTTTAACAAAAAAATTCCATTCATCTTCAGATTTAATTAGAGCTTGTAAGTTTTTTATCTTTTCCGAAATCGTTTCTGATGCATTTATCGATCTCCCTTGTTGAAGTTCATAAATTATTTTCTGGAGCAATTCATTTCTATTCGACAGATACAATGTTTTAGCAAGAAGTTCACGGTTACGTTGCTCGATTTGATTTTTCAACTTCTCTTGTTCCAAAAGAGCTACAGTTTCTTTTTCTTTAAGCTCTTGCTCAAGAATTTTATTTTGACTTTCTCTTTCTCTAAGTTTTAAGGTACTTAGCTCTTGGTTATATCTATAAATTTCTTTTCGTTGCTGTGATCTTATTTTATTTGCATACAAAAGTCTCAACAAAAGAAGAACTATAAACACTCCACCAATACTAATTATGAGAATAAGTTTATGTTGAAAATTTAATCTAGAATTACTTTCTGTCAATTCATTTTGATAGTTAATCATCTCAAGTCTAAGCTTACTTCCCTCAAACAGTTTAGACATCTTAAGTCTATTAGCTTCAATAGAATAGTTAGTTGCAGAATCTTTTAATTGAATCGCTTTTTCATAATTCCCTTTTTGCAAAAATAATTTTGACAACAATTCATATAGATCACTAAATTCATCTTTGTCTATATTTCCTTTTAAAGCTTTCTGAGCATATTCAAAAGAGAGCTTATAAGCTCCCAAAGCATAATAACTCTTAGCAGCCTGTAATAAAAAGTACACTCTATTTTGCTTTAAGTGTAACTTAAAATCATCTCGTAGAAATTTCTGGATTACATCTATAGACCTCTGATATTCTCTAAGCTCAAAATATGATTTTGATAACCCCAAATATGCATTTTCATAAATTCGATCTTGAATAGTAGTATGGCTGATTACTCGCTCAAAGTATGGAATAGCTTCTTTGTTTGAACCCATATTGTTTTTTAGCTCTCCCAAATTTACTGCATACACATATTTCTGTCTAATTTTTTTCAATCTAACAGCTAAATTATAAGCCTTAAGAATAAACTCTTCCGATTTTTTTAAATTATTATCCTGAGCGTAAACAATGCCTATATTATTTAAGACCGTCATTTCTTTCTCAGTGTCTTTCAATAAACCAGCAATAGTATAAGCTTCTAGAAAACATTCTAGAGCCTCTCCATAATTTAAGGTCGACATATATAAATTCCCCATATTATTTCTAGACAAAAATAACACTGTAGAATCTCCTTCAGATCTTGCATCTCGCTCCACTTCAAGAAGAATCTGCATAGAAGTATTATAATCAGCCTTATTAATAGCAGTTACAGCTTTGTTTAGCTTAAAAAAAGGAGTATCTGTATTCGCAGCAAATAATGGAATAACATTAAAAAATAAAAATAACAAAGTAATAATTCTTAACATATTTCAGTGCTCCATAAAAAAAACATTCTTTTGGTAAAAAAGACTAGAAATAAATATCAAACGCAAAAATAGTATATAAATTTAAACCCTCTTACACCTCAGCCTTAATTGCATCAATAGGCTGACTATAAACAATCCGTATAACATGAAAAACAATAGTCATTATGGCTATACTAAGAGTTAAAGCCGAGGCCATGAAAAATATTTCCATACTAAGGTTTATACGATATACAAAATTTGACAACCATTTTTCCATAAAAAAATACGCCAATGGATATGCTAAAATATTAGCTAATAAAACCCATTTCAATAAAGAAAACAACTGATAAAAAATGGTTGTTGGAACCGAAGCTCCCAAGACCCGCCTTATTGCAATTTCTTTACGTTTTCTTTGCATTGTAAAAGAGGTTAAAGCAAACAAACCCATTATTGAAATCACTATTGTAAGAATTGCAGCAGCAAAAACCATTATAACTTTTTGCTGATCTTCATTATATAGTGATTGAATTTTATGATTTATAAAACTAATAGAAGGGATATAAAAAGAATCAAAATCAACCAATGTCTTTTTTATTGTATTTATTATTTTCTGATCTTCAAAATAATTACTTTGCAATGATATTCGAACAGAAAATGAATGAGGTCGATCTGTATAATAAAATACCAAAGGGGAAATTTTCGAACGTAAACTCTCAAAATTATAATTCTTAACCAAACCAACAATCTCATACTCACCTTCTTCATCTGAAAAAGTCCGTCCTAAAATACTATCTTTCCAATGCATTGCCTTTACAAAGGCTTGGTTTACCATCACTTTCTTTTCAGAATCTTGGCTCCCTGTAAATCCATGACCACCTATTAAGGGTATTTTATACACTTTCAAAAAATCATTAGTTACAACATTTGCATTTGCAAAAAAAGAATGTTCTTTTCCCTTTTCTTTAGGATAAATTTCTTTAACTGTTTTTAAGC
>JBGRQE010000028.1:0-40126 GCA_041725955.1 Bacteroidales bacterium | reverse complement strand
TTTTCTCAAAATATCCGAATCAAAGAGTCTTTGCCTACCGCTAATGTATAAAAAAAGGGACTACAAAAAGCTATTTCTAATAAAAAAAAAGAATGTGTTAAAAATTCATAATGAAAAAATAAAGATTTAAACTTTTGTGTTTTTATTAACCTAAATATGGCAATGACCTAATTAATTCATAACTAAATCAATTATAAAATGAAAAACTCTATCCATTCAACTGGGAGAAAATTATCTCTAGGTTTATTGAGTTTATTTTGCCTACTTTCTTTTCAAAAGAAATCATTTGCGCAAGGCCCTGATGCAAACCATCCAAAGAGAATAATTGCTTATTATGCTTCATGGAGCGAAAGACCTGACAAAGGAAACTACACTGTAGATAAAATTCCATGGAAAAATCTTACTCATATTAACTATGCTTTTGCTGGTGTTGGTAAAGATTTTAAAATTCAAATTTTAGATCCTCAAGTGTCTATTGAAAATAATTACCCCGAAATTGACCCATCCCTACCATATAAAGGACAATTCAACCTTTTGACCGTATATAAAAGAAAATTCCCTCATGTAAAAACACTAATTTCGATTGGTGGCTGGGCTTCCAGTATCGGATTTTATGAAATGACTGACAATGCTCAAAGACGTGAAGTTTTTGCAAATTCTTGTATTGATTTTATCCGTAAATATGGTTTTGATGGTATTGACATTGATTTTGAATATCCAACTTCTGCCGAAGGTGCTGTAAATCCTCTTGATGATATGCTCTATTGGAGCACAAGAAAAAACACCATCTACAATAATTACAATGAACTAATGAAAGTTCTTCGTCAAAAAATTGATGAGGCAAAAAAACAAGACAATAAAAACTATTTATTGACTATTGCTGCTTCTGCATCATCATGGACTTTAAGCGGTATGGATCTTTCTCAATACTGCCCTTATCTTGATTATCTTAACATAATGACTTATGATTTGCATGGTGCATGGAATGGTTTTGTTGGTCCTCAATCAGAATTATATGCAAGTAAGAGTGATCCGGAAACGGCTATGATGGATCAACCTACTCTAAATGTAGATTGGGCAGTAAAATATTATAGTGGATATATGAATCCTAAAAACATAAATATTGGTATCCCTTTCTATAGCCGTGGTTGGTCGCAAGTAAGTGGTGGCAATAATGGTTTGTGGGGTTCTGCTCCAGAAATTAATCATACTTTCAAATATAATTATGATGGTAAAGATTATTCTGTAACCAGAAAAATTGGTCAAGGTGCTGGAGGTATAGATGGTATTTGGAATGATCCTGCGCCAGAACCTGATGCTGGAGCAAATCCTTTATGGCATGTAATGAATTTACTTAAGAACCCAGGAACAATGACTTGGGATTACCTTAAAGAAACTCCATATAAGGGAGAACATAATAACATTACAGGATATACCGATCATTTCGATAATGAAACAAAATCAGCATATGTATGGAATGCAAATAAGAAGACGTTTTTCACATACGAAACAAAACAATCTGTAAAAGCAAAGTTAGATTATGTTGCAGACAGAGGCGTTGGTGGTGTAATGTTCTGGGAATTAAGTGGTGACTACAAATATGATGAACAAAAAAATTATTATGTTTGTGGAAATACCTTAACAGATTTTATATATGACTACTTCCAAAAAGCTGATCTAAAAGAACCTGTAGGTAGAGAATTACCTAAAGAAACATTTAACTTCGATTATACATTTAGTGGTACTTACGATCACCCAAATTATGCGCCAAAATTCACTATTATCAATAAATCAAGCGAAAATATTCCTGCTGGTTGGTATGTTGAATTTGATTTGCCAAAATCGGCAAGATGGGATAGCACATGGGGAACTGGTGACCTTCAGGTAATTGACCAATCTCATCCATTCTGGACAAGATACAGAATTACTGCACCATCATGGCAAAGCTTGCCTGCAGGAGGTAGTGCAACTATTTCGGGAGCAATAAAACTTGATTTTTCACGCGGAGCGCTAAATGTTACTCTTAATGGAAAACGTTGCCCATATGAAAAACCTGTTGTAGGGGAAGAACAACCTTTATCTGTTGAAGGTTTAAATCCTCAAGCTAGTGAAAATATTACATTAAATGTATATCCAAATCCAGCTTCAAATGAGATAAACATTGTATCAGACAAACCTTTAGACAGTAAAGGTTCTATCTCTACTTTAGATGGTAAGAATGTTAAAGATATTCAACTAACTGGCTTCAATCAAAAGATTGATATCTCAGATCTTCCTTCTGGAGTATATATTCTTAAATGTGGTAATTCAACTACAAGCAAATACTCCAAGATTATAAAGAAATAAAGAGAAGAAGAATAACTGCAAAAAGAGGCTGTTCATTAATACTTTTTGAACAGCCTTTTACTTTTACACAAGTTAAACTCCTCGGTTTAACAGTACAAAGAACACTCATTGGTGGTAGTAATTACTACTAGTAATACTTCGAATTAGCTATAACCCTCCTAGTTATTAGATAAAAACCTCCTAGGTTTTGGATAGAAACCTCCTAGGTTTTGGATGATAATCTCCTAGGTTTTGGATGATAATCTCCTAGGTTTTGGATAGAAACCTCCTAGGTTTTGGATAGAAACCAGGTACTTTTATGTGTAATCATGACTATCTATGGACATAATAAAGGGAACAATGCTTAGGATGAATACCTAAACACAGCTATTTAAAGTAGTGGAAAGATTGGTAAATTATAGTGTAAAAATTACTTGCAGCCAATATAGCTACAACAACAAAAATCTAACAAATAGTTAAATATTTACAACGCCAATTATTTATAAGTTCAATGGACGATTCTTAATTAAAAATGCTATATCCTTATCCGAAAAACGCTCTCCTCTCACAACAACATCTGCTTTTAAATAATATTCTTCACGCATTTTCAGCCGTTCCATAATATATGACTCTAGCTTCTCAGGTTCCATATTTTTCACTAAAGGCCTATTCTTTCTTGAATTTATCAATCTTTGGAATAATGATTTAGGATGTAATTGCATATATATAGAGAGCCCTGATTGTTTAATAAGTTCCATATTATCAAAAAAGCAGGGTGTTCCTCCACCTAAACTAATTAATACATTATCTAATTTTAGAACTTGCACCAAAACATTTCGTTCAATATTACGAAACACTTCCTCATCATACTTACTGAATAAATCATTGATTGTCACCTTAAATTGTTCTTCAATTCGATGATCTAAATCAACAAATTCTAAGCCTAATGACTTTGCAAGCTTTTTTCCTGCTACAGTTTTACCTGCACCCATAAAGCCTAAAAGAAAAACTTTCATATTACAAAAATAATAACTCTTTAATTATTTTAGAAATAAAACTAAAAGTTCTCATTGCTTACACAGCTGTGATTTTAAAATAAAACACTCATTATTAATTAAATAGTACATAACATTAGATACAATATCTTTTCCTATTTAACATAATTAGCTTAAATTAGAGACAATATTTTCATTATCATTATACTTTGTACAAATATATTCGCATTATCACACGATAAGTTTATAGCCAACGCCACGAATATTTACTATTTTCACGGAACTATCCTCACTTAAATACTTACGCAAGCGTGCAATAAACACATCCATACTTCGAGCATTAAAAAAATTATCATCTCCCCACAACTCACTCAGAACAAGTTTTCTTTCAAGAATATGATTTCTATTCTCGTACAACATTTTTAAAATCTCCGACTCTCGATGAGTCAATTCTTTCTCTTTTCCAGAGATAGATAAAGTCTGCAACTCTCTGTCAAAAATATAATTCCCTAGTTTACATTTAGAACCTACTTTACGATCAAAATCTAATCTTCCAACAAGAGCTTTAATCCTAATTATTAATTCTTCGATACTAAAGGGCTTTTTAAGATAGTCATTTCCTCCTATTTCAAATCCTTCAACAACATTTTCGGGTTGCGATTTAGCAGTTAAAAATAATATTGGAATACTTTTATTGTGTTTTCTAATTTCCCTAGCAATAGTAAATCCGTCAACTTGAGGAAGCATAACATCCAAAACATAAATATCATATTCATGCAAAAAAACACTATCAAAAGCTTCTTTCCCTTCCGAAAAAAAACATACATCAAACCCTCTACTTTCAAGGCTATCTCTAACAATCATACCTAGAGACATTTCATCTTCAACAAAAAAGACTTTTACTTTATCCATCATATACAAGGTAACTTAATAGTAAAAACAGTACCAACTCCCAGAGTACTTCTCACACTTATTTGACCATTATGTTTTTCAACAATCTTATTTACATAATACAAACCTAATCCAAACCCTTTTACATTATGTACATTTCCTGAAGGAACTCTATAGAATTGGTCAAAAATCTTATTCATATATTTCTTTGAAATACCTATTCCATTGTCTATAATTTGAATTTGAACAAAACCATCTTTCGATGTAATATCTAATTTAAGATTCACTTGTTCCTTCGAATATTTTATTCCATTATCGATTAGATTATGCAGAACATTAGAAAGATGCGTCCGATCTCCCCAAACCTTAGGAATATATTCGTCAAAATTAAAGGAGACTTTTAGTGGTTTTGAATTATCCTTTACTCGTTGAGCTTGAATAACAACAGAAGCAATATCTTTTACGTCAAGCTCTTCAAAATTCATCACTAATGATTTACGTTCTTCTCTGGCTATATTTAAAACCTTCTCTACTAAAGAAGATAATCGAAGCAATTCTTTTTTCGAAATATCTAAATACAAATCAGTTTTCTTCCGATCATCTAAAACTCCAAAATTCTGCATTGATTCAACAGCAGCCGACACAGTGGCTATAGGAGTTTTAAGTTCATGAGTCATATTATTAATAAAGTCGCTCTTTGTTTCAGACAACTGCTTTTGCCTAAAAATAGTTGTAATCATATAAGCAAAACAAGCGAGAATAAAGATTATCAGAATAATAGTACCAATTAATCCAAATGACATTCTTTTATAAATCACTTGCGATTCGTTTGGAATTTTTACACGAGCATAAACATCTCCAATAAAACTTACAGGGAAAGACTGTGAAACAAACTTTGTAAATCTATCCGAAACATAAGTTGGATTCTTATAGATTATACTATCATTAGACTTATGATAAATTTCCAAACCATAAGAGAAATCAAAATTACGCAATTTCAATTCATTAGAGAATAAAGAATCAATTGCTTTAGCATTATATGAATCGAGTTTATCTAAACCCGAAACAATTACTTGATAAAGCATCTTATTTGAAGTATCACTAGTGCTTTTTATAGAATCGACTTTTACTTTTTGCCTAAAAACATTATTATTTTCATCCTGAATTTCAAATTGAATTCCCTCATCTACAATCTTATCTGGCTCAATACTTAACCCATTCAACACTGAATCAACCTTATGCGATAAATTACTCACATGCGAATTTGAAGTAAACTGCTTTTCTCCTTTAAGTATGTCTTGCCCCAAATCTTTATACTGATCAATCTTCACCTCTTGGACACTTCTTTCCAAAGCAATATCAATTTCTTTCTGTAACTGTTCTCGATTTATAACATAAAAATTCCGAATCCAATAAGCTTGCAATACTATAAACCCTAGTATTGATATTATTACCAGAAAAAAAATTACTCTTATTCTTCTATTCATCACAGTGGGATTATCAGAAAACTTTTGTTTTTAAATAAACAACGTATAAAACAGCTGCTATTAACAATTGTTAACACTCTCTAACAGTGTATTAACTCGGTGCAAATAAAGATTTACATACATTTGTATCAGTGATTGACAATGGCTACTGGACAATCATTTTATACTAAACGACACAAAAATTTATATCATGAAAAAATTATCAACAGCAATCGCACTACTTTTATTTTGTTTTGCTCTAACTTCAAAACTTACTGCTCAGCAAAAAATTTCATCAATTGAATTTGAGCAGATAATTAATCTACACAAAAACTTATCGGAAGATCAAAAAGCATTAAAAGCTCTTATTCCAGAATTCGCAAAATCAAAGCTAGAAATAATTTATAATAACAAACAAGCCAAACTAAGAAAAGGGAAAGCTGAATCAAATAGTAATGTGATGATTTCTATGAATTCGGGTTCAAATGGAGAACAATTCTTTGATTTACAAAACAAAAAGATTAAGAATTTTATACGCATTGATGGCGAAGACTTCTTTTATACCGAAGATATTAAAATAGCTAAAGACTTTACTCCTACAGGAAAAACAAAAGAAATTCTCGGATATAAGTGTAAAGAACTAAAGAATAATGAAGAGGGTGAAACTTTATATATAACTAATGATTTGCCTAACTTCCTAAGTCCATTACCAGAAATTACTGTTGAAGGAACTATCTTGGAAGCCGACTTAAAAAAGATTCAGTTTAAGGCAACTAAGATAAATAAAGATCAAACTACAACAGAAAATGTTTTTGCTACTCCCAAGGCCCGTGAAATTACAAAAGATCAGTATAACGATCTTCAAGAAGAGAAACTGAACGAAATGATAAATATGCCCGGAGCAAAAGTAATTCGTAACTAATAACTAAAACCCCATCTCATGAATCTATCTATAAAGAATATTTCAAAGACATATGCAAATGGTGTTAAAGCTTTAAACAACTTAAGCTTAGAAATAAATGAAGGAATGTTCGGGCTATTAGGCCCGAACGGAGCTGGAAAATCTTCTTTAATGCGAATCATAGCAGGCTTACTTGATCCGGATAAAGGAAGCATCTTTTTCAATGAGATTAATGCCCTTAAAGAAAAAGATGAAATAAAGAAAACTCTAGGCTATCTACCTCAACAATTCGGTGTCTACCCAAAAATAAGTGCTCAGGAATTACTCAACCATTTCGGCACATTAAAAGGATTGCACAAAAGATTGGAAAGAAAAGAAATGGTAGCCTATCTCTTGAATCAGGTAAATCTTTATAGCGACAGAAAGAAAAGTGTAAGTTCTTTTAGTGGAGGGATGAAGCAAAGGTTTGGCATAGCATTGGCCCTATTAGCAAATCCAAGCTTAATTATTGTTGACGAGCCCACTGCAGGACTTGATCCTGCCGAAAGAAATAGATTCAATAATTTACTCAGTGAAATTAGTGAAAATAAAATTGTGATTTTATCCACTCATATTGTTGATGACATAAACGATTTGTGCAACGATATGGCTATTATCAATAAAGGGGAAGTTATCGTTAAAGGGGCTCCTTCTTCTATGATTGAACAACTTAGAGGTATGATTTGGGAGAAAAGAATTCAAAAAGAGGAATTCAACGAATACTACAATAACTTCAAAATAATCCATACACATTTACGCGAAGGTAAGCCTTTGATTCACATTTTAAGTGAAGACAATCCTTCAAATGGATTTAAAGCAGTAGAACCTGTTCTTGAAGATGTTTACTTTTCTTCATTGGGTTAATTATTCAATCAGTTATCTACCTAATACCTATTGCTTATGTTTACAGAAGTTTTTAGATTCGAGATACGCAGATCTTTTCTAACTCCTGCGATATATATATATTGGTTTGTATTATTTGCACTTTCCTTTGGAATAGTCAATGTTGCTGGAGGAGCATTTAAAACTATTAATATTGCTTTTGCTGGAGACAATGTTAATATAAATTCTCCTGCGATTATAGATATTTTATTGGGTTATTTCAGCTATTTTGGCATATTTATAGTGGCTGCAATTTGTTCGAACATTGTTTTTAAAGACTTTAAATTCAACTCCCTAGAACTTACATTCACAACACCTCTCAACAAATTTCAATATATATTTGGTAGGTTTGCTGCCGCTTTTATATTGTCAATATTTGTTTTTACAGGTGTCGCAATAGGATTTTATATAGGCACATTTATGCCATACATAAATCAAAACCTATTTGGTCCCAATGAGTTTATGAGTTATGTATACCCTTATCTCACTAAAGTAATTCCAAACTTATTTTTTATTTGCAGCATCTTTTTCAGTCTTAGCCTACTGCTTAGGAATGCTGTAATTAACTGGATTTCGATTATTGCCTTATATATTCTATATGGTATTTCTTCTTCAATATTCTCCGACTTAGACAATCAGAATATAGCTTCACTATTAGATCCTTTCGGATTAAATGCTGCAGTAAAAGTTACCTCAACAAATAGCGCAAGTGACATGAACGAAAAAGGTGCTATTTTGGAAGGAATCTTCTTTTTTAATCGCTTATTATGGGCTTCCATATCTTTATGCATACTCATCTTTACATATTTCAGATTTAAGATGAGTTATAATCTACGATCCTATAATATTTTCTCTAATAAGAAACAGAAAAACATACAAACAGAGAAAGAAAATAGAAATGCAAAGAACAATCAGTTTGATAAACTTAGATTACCAAAGGTGTCGAAAAGTATCAAGCAGTGGAATATATTTAAGTCGCTATTAGGTTTTGAACTCAAGAAGCTATTTAAGAGTCCATACTTTATATTAATCAATCTGATTTGCTTAATATTTTTATTTACTGCAGCACAAGGAACAGGTAGAATGTACGACACAACTACCTACCCTGTCACTTACCTGTTAATAGACATATTAAAGAGAAGTATAAATCTATTCATCTTTATTGCTATCGTTATTTTCTCTGGAGAAATGATTTGGAGAGATCGCGATTTAAATATTCATGAAATTACCAATACACAACCTTTATCAAGATGGAGTTCGCTTCTTAGTAAATTTATCACATTGAATATTGGTATCGCCTTTATGCAACTTCTTATTATTGCCTGTGGTCTGATTACTCAGTCGCTTGATCATTACTATAATTTCGAACTGAATCTTTATTTCACATCAATATTCGGAATAGATTTTATTTCATATGGTCTTACAATTGCTCTGGCATTCTTTGTTCATATAATAGTAAATCAAAAATATGCAGGATATCTGATTCTTATTCTATACAAAATACTGAATGGCTTTATTGGCAGCCAGTTGATACAACATAAATTATTGAATTACGGATCGAGTACTGGCACTTTCTATTCTGACATGAATAAGTTTGGATTTGATTTGATTCCATACTATATATTCAAATTCTACTGGGTATTGGTTGCAGCAATTATGCTGATAATCGTAAATCAATTAATTGTTACGCAAACCGACAATAGTTTTAAAAGCAGATGGAAAGCTTTTAAACTGAACATAAAAGGCAAAAATTCAATTGCCATAGTAGTTCTTGGATTCATTACCTTAGGCTATGCTGGATTTATCTACTATAATACTGATATCAAGAATGAACGACATAGCCCATACGAATCTGAATTAAGTGCTGTAAATTACGAAAAGACATATAAAAGGTTTGAGACCAAAGCACAACCTAAAATTACGGATATAAAATTGAATGTCGATTTATACCCAAGCAAAGGTGATGTTAAGGCCAAGGGCACTTACTTTTTGAAAAACAACTCAAATGAAGCAATAGATACTCTATTTGTACAAAGCAATTTGGGAAAAACAACATTCAAGCTTAATAAAAAAGTGGAATGGAAAAAAGAAGATAAGGATCAAAATGTAACTTTGATAAAATTCGAACGAAGTATTCAACCTAATGAAAAAATTGAATTGAACTTCACTTATACTGCAATAAACGATGGCTTTGATCATTATGGAGCAAAGAATGCTTGCGAAAAGAACGGAACGTTTATGTATAATTCAAGTTTTCCAAGTATAGGATACAATAATGGTCTTGAAATTTCAGGAACACGAATTCGCAAAAAGCATAATTTACCAGACCGTGATATTGTAAAGAACATTGACGATTCAACAGGAATAAAGACAAATTTCATAAGTAGAGATGCCGATTTCATTAACTATGAAGCAACAATTAGTACCGATAGTGATCAAACTGCAGTTACGCCTGGTGAGCTAATCAGTTCGTGGAAAGAAAATAACAGAAACTATTTCCATTATAAGTCTGAACAACCAATGCTAAACTATTATGCCATATTATCTGGAGCTTATAAAAAGAAAACAGAAATTTGGTCGCCTAACGATAGTTCAGATCAAAAAGTAGAAATTAGTATTCTTTACCACCCTCAACATGAGTACAACTTAAATAATATGATGAAAGGGGTAAAACTATCACTTGACAATTACAATGCTAACTATTCAAAATATCAATTCAAACAGCTTAGAATTGTAGAATTCCCAAGATTTTCTAGCTATGCACAGTCATTTCCAAATATGATTCCTTTCTCGGAAGGCATTGGATTTATTGCAGATTTAAGAGAACTTAATGATAATTCTGTAGACTTTGAAGATCTTAAAATCGATTATCCATTTTATGTAACTGCACATGAAATGGCACATCAATGGTGGGCGCATCAGGTAGTTGCAGCAGATGTTGAGGGATATCAAATGTTAATGGAATCAATTACTCAATTCTCGGCATTAAAAACCATGGAAAAGGAATATGGTAAAGATAGAATGAAGAAATTTCTTCAAAATGAAAACTTCCGTTATTTAATCTCAAGAAATTCTGAAGGTCATGAAGAAAGACCTTTAGGAAGAGTAGCTCCACACCAATCAACTACCTATTACAATAAAGGATCTTTGGTCATGTATGGCCTTGATAATTATTTAGGAGAAAACAAATTGATGCCTATTTTAAGCAACTTCTTAAAGAAACATGCTTTTCAAGGAGCTCCATATCCAACAACTACAGAGCTGATTGAAGACATCAAAGAAAATACTCCTGATAGTTTGAAATACTATATTGACGACGCTTTTAACAAAATTACATTCTACAAAACAAGTATCGATTCGGCAACTTATAAAAGAAACCCCGACTTTACATACACCATTAAAGCCAAGGTTAATATGCAAAAGTTTTATGCCGATGGAAATGGTAAAGAAACCGAAACCCCATGTAATGATTATGTTGAGCTTGGTGTTTACAATAGTTCAGGAAAAACCATTGAGATGAAAAGACTAAAGCTAAACACTGGCGATCAGTTTATTTCGTTTACTGTTCCACGGAAACCGAATAAAATCACCGTGGATCCAAATTACAGCCTAATCACGAAAAACTGGGAAAGAGACGGTTTAATTGTGAATAAAGAAAAAAAGAAAGCGAAAAAAGAAATAGCCGAAAACTAAAAACAACATATAAGTATACCATATAAAGTACGAATTGAAGCTGCCTTACAAAACATGCGTAGGCAGCTTCTTTTATATACAATTCACCCCACATAAAGCATCAATAAGGTGTTTCACCAAACCGCTACAGGCAAACAATATCGATGTGGTATGTATTTAAGCCTTATGTATTGCCCAATCATTACCATTGATGTGCTCATCTATGGGTGTTATTGCCTCTGCCGATAGTGCTTAAGGTGATAGCTGACTCTGCGTCAGCTCGAAGATGAGGCCGCGTCAGCTGCGAGCAGAGGCCGCGTCAGCTTGAGGATGACCCTGCGTCAATTGAGCACTTCATTACTATGTTTGCTCACAACAAAGGCACTAATTGGTCTGGATATAGTAATCGTATGGTCATCCTTACGTGCATAAATATCTTTATTGCAATGACAAACATCTATTTACATAAAGCCATGTTATTTTATTATTAAAAAGCAATTTTCATATTAAAGCCAAAGTTCTGATTAAAACCAGCTTTAGAATTTTAAATGCCTTATAAAAAAAACAGTCATTTAATCCGGATACATTTATCGGTTCTACTCTTTGGAGCCACTGCTTTATTTCCACGATTTATCGATCTAAGTGCTCCATATATTGTATTGGGAAGAGTTTTCTTTGCTTCATTGATCTTGTTTCTAATTAAAATTGGAATAAAAGATGGACTATACTTAAGTAAAAAAAAGGATTACATCCTGCTGCCTTGTTCTGGAATTCTGCTTGCATTGCATTGGATGGCTTTCTTTCACTCAGTTCATATATCGACAATAGCCATAGCATTAATCACCTTTACAAGCTTCCCCATCTTCACCACTTTCCTTGAACCTTTGTTCTTCCGTGAAAAAATTGACAAGAAAAATATTTTACTGGCAGTAATAACGTTTATAGGAGTATTATTGATTATCCCCAAATTTGAATTCAGAAACCACATTACACAGGGAGTAATATTTGGAATTTTGTCGGGATTTTGTTTCTCTTTACTATCTGTGCTCAACAAAAAATATACACGAGATTACAAAAGTACATCCATAGCTTTTTATCAAAATCTGGGAGCTACAATATTCTTACTTCCCCTTTTATGGATATCTCAACCTTATGTAAAAACCAACGACATAGTTCTTCTTGTAATTTTGGGAGTCGTTTTCACCGCGCTGGCACATTCATTATTCATTGGAAGTTTAAAGAAAATAAAAGCCCAAACAGCCAGTTTAATTGCTTGTATGGAACCCTTATACGGAATTATTATTGCAGCCATTGTAATTGATGAAATTCCTGATTTCAGGATATTTATAGGAGGAATTATTATTATTGCCACCACAACCATATCAACAATACGATCGCAACGTAGAATAAAAAAGGTCGAGAAAACCAAAGCTTACTTCAGAGAAATAAAAAAAGGAGACCCACCAAAGTGGACCTCCATAACAAAACCTTAAATAGGTTTATGCATTTTTTCGAGCAACTGCTTTTAGAGCAGCTTCTACTATATTTTCTACTTCAAGACCATATTTTTTCATCAATTGATCAGGAGTACCACTTTCTCCGAAAACATCTTTAACTCCAACAAATTCCATTGGAGCAGGATTGTTTCTCACTAAGGTTTGTGCAATACTTTCACCTAATCCACCTAATATTTGATGTTCTTCTGCAGAAACAGCACATCTTGTTTTTGCAACAGACTTAAGAATAGCCTCTTCGTCTAAAGGTTTAATAGTATGAATATTTACAATCTCTGCACTAATTCCCTTTTCTTCAAGTATTTCTGCTGCTTGAATGGCTTTCCAAACCATATGACCGGTAGCGAAGATACTTACATCGTTTCCTGGATTTAATAGCAAAGCTTTTCCTATTTCAAACTTCTGATTTTCAGGAATGAAAATAGGAACAGATGGACGACCAAATCTCAAGTAAACCGGACCTTCATATTCTGCAACCGCTAAAGTTGCAGCTTTAGTCTGATTAAAATCGCAAGGATTGATAACAGTCATGCCCGGAAGCATTTTCATCATTCCAATATCTTCAAGAGTTTGATGAGTAGCACCATCTTCACCTAATGTAAGTCCTGCATGAGAAGCACAAACTTTAACATTCTTACCGGAATAAGCTATAGCTTGACGAATTTGATCATAGACACGAGCAGTAGAGAAATTTGCAAATGTACCAGTAAAAGGAACATAACCTCCTATAGTAAGACCTGCAGCCATTCCCATCATATTTGCCTCTGCAATTCCTACTTGGAAGAATCTTTCTGGGAATTCTTTGATAAAAGCACCCATTTTTAGAGATCCTACCAAATCAGCACATAAGGCAACTACCTTTTCATTTCTTTTTCCCGCTTCTAACAGACCTTCTCCAAATCCTGAACGAGTATCCTTTTTACCAAGTACTTCGAATTTTTTCATTCTCACTTATACAGTTTGATGTTTGTTGTTTTACCGGCGTTAACCTTAAATTTTTTCTCAATTGTAAAAACGGATTTATCAGCTTTTTTTGTACGAAAAACAACTCTGTAATTACCTGGGAGTAAATATATGTGTTCGGTAGAATAGTTTTCTGGATTTAAATTATAAACCCATTCAATGTTACCGGGACTAGGTTCGTAGAAGATTGTTCCATATCCTGCACTTCCTTTTGTAAAGGAAGCAATGCCAGATGCAGGAACCTCAACCATAGTCGTCAAATTTTCATTTACACAAACATTATCCAAGTAAATCCGGGGTCTGGTTAATATTTCAATGTCATAACAACCTGTCAGGTAGCGTTCTTTCGATCCTAATCGTTGGAAATTAATTGTTTGATGCTTACCAGTCTGTCGGATAATACATTCAACTTTATTCCTATTATTCAAATTCCCAGGAGTCCTAAACCATAAATAACCTTGAGATGCAGGGATTTTTATAACATTATGTTTTCCTGCTTTAAACTTAACCTCTTCTTTTATAATTGGAGGTATGGTATGAACCACAAACTTATATGTTGGAATAGGATCTATCGCCATGGTATCTTTAGTACCATCCTTAGGGATAGAATGAATAAAGTTACTTTCAATCTGTTTGTCACGATACAAACTTATCGCAACATTAGAAACTTTAGGTTGTTTCTTCAAGTCCAACAATTCTATATGATAACTTGTTGAATTTAACGCAAGAGAAACAATAAGTTCTAAAGCTTGCACAAATTGATATTCCAAAGACGCATCGAAATAAGTTCCTACACAATCAAAGTCTTCATGGTAATCTTTACCAATACCAATAATAAATGGTTTCAGACTCAGATTTGCTCTTTTCAAAGCCTTTGCAATCGCACATAAATCTCCATCACACTCTTCCAGACCATCAGTGATGAGTACTATCAAATCACGACAATCTTCACATGGTGGAAAATCATTTATTGATTCTTGCAAAGACAAAGCTATAGGAGATGTACCTTTCGGTCGAACATATGCCAGAGTTTTCCTAACCTTTTCAATATTATCTACTCCTCCTTCAGAAAAAGGCACCTTCAACTCGGTATCATTACAATCTTTGGGAGGATAAACACTATTTGCCCCATAGAGCCGCAGAGCAATCTGAACATTACTTTTGTCTTCTAAACTATCTAGAATACGATTAAATAAATTCGTAGCAACTTGAAACTTTGTTCCACTTTGCCAACGCCCCACCATAGATTGTGAAGCATCAAAAATAAAAAGAATACGTGTGGTTACTTCCTTTTCATTCTCATCATTGTCCTTACTCCCCACTCCATAGGAAGACAAAGGATAACTTAGAATACACAAAAGTAGTAGTACAGATGTAAATAAGCGACTTGTTTTCAAAAGCTCAAAAATTCCGAAATTGATCTAACATTTTTTTAATAATCTCCAAGAGTTTCTTCCAATTGACCTAATGCATTTTCTAACTGTTCGTCGTTAGGAGCAACACCATGCCATTTGTGGCTACCCATCATGAAATCAACACCAAAACCCATCTCGGTGTTCATCAAAATTACTACAGGTTTTCCTTTTCTACTCAATGACTTCGCTTTATTTAAGCCTTCAACAACTTGCGCCATGTCATTTCCATTCATTTCCATGGTTTCCCATCCAAAAGCTTCCCATTTTGCTTTTAAATTACCTAGAGAAAGAACTTCATCAACAGGACCATCAATTTGCTGACCATTGTAGTCGACAACAGCAATAAGGTTATCTACTTTTTTTGCAGCAGCATACATTACAGCTTCCCAAATTTGTCCCTCTTCTAATTCGCCATCACCAGTAAGACAATAAACAGTTTTATCATCTTTATTAAGTTTTTTGGCATTAGCCGCACCAACAGCAACTGATAAACCTTGTCCTAAAGAACCGCTTGCTATACGCACTCCTGGCAATCCTTCATGAGTAGTTGGGTGCCCCTGCAGTCTGGAGTCCAATTTACGAAAAGTTGCCAATTCTTTTACATCAAAATAGCCTGCACGCGCCAAAACACTGTAAAAAACAGGGCTTATATGTCCGTTTGAAAGAAAAAACAGATCTTCACCAATACCATCCATAGAGAATTCCTTAGGATTAATATCCATAATTTCCTGGTAAAGAGCTGTAAGTAAATCTGTACAACCAAGAGATCCACCGGGATGTCCTGAATTTACTGCATGTACCATTCGGACGATATCTCTTCTCACTTGACTAGCAACAGCCTCTAATCTTTTTACGTCAGCCATACTTTTTGTTAGGTTTGATATTATAATTTGATTATCAAAAGTTTAATAAACTCCACTTAATAACTCACAAAAGTAAACATTATTTTTTTTGTAATATTGAAGTCTGAAAAAGGAAAAGAATCAAATACAGTGAATTTTAACCCGTTCTTAATAACAAACCTGAATCATGACCAGTAACAATTTTAACTTTTATAAACTTTTATTATTTACATCTCTTATCTTCTCTTTCTGCTCCTTAAAAGCAGAAGTAAATTATAAGAAAGATAAAGTTCAGAAACAATGGGTAGATTCTGTAATGAATAGCCTTAGTTTGAGAGAGAAAATAGGCCAGCTTATGTTGGTGCGTGCCAATGAACCTAGTAAAGCATACGATCCCAGAGTGTCGAAGTGGATCAAAGATTATAATATCGGCGGGGTAACTTTCTTTAAAGGCCATCCTACTGAAGAAGCAAAAATTACAAATCAATGGCAAAGTGAAGCCAAAACACCACTTCTTGTAAGTATTGATGGAGAATGGGGCTTAAGTATGCGGCTGGATTCAACAATATCTTATCCTTTACAGATGACTCTTGGAGCAATAAGCAACGATAGTCTTATATATCTTATGGGCAAGGAGATTGCATACGAATGTAAACGTTTAGGAATACAATTCAACTTTGCACCAGTTATGGATATAAACTCCAATCCAAACAATCCTATAATTGGTATGCGCTCATTTGGTGAAAACAAATTCAATGTAAGTAAAAAGGGTATTGCTTATATGAATGGGTTACAAGATGGAAATTTGATTTCAACAGCAAAGCACTTCCCTGGTCATGGAGATACTGAAAATGATTCGCATAAGACTTTACCTATTGTAGCTCACTCAAAACGTCGTATTGATTCTGTAGAATTATTTCCCTTTAAACAAGCTATAAAGAATAACCTTAGTGGAATAATGATTGCCCACCTTTATATGCCTGCTATCGAAAAGAAAAACAATTTACCCACCTCTCTTTCACATAAAGTAGTTACAAAGCTTTTAAAAAACAGACTTGGCTTTAAAGGACTTATTGTTACTGACGGACTTGAAATGCAAGGAGTAACCAAATACTATAAACCCGGAGATATTGAAGTTAAAGCAATTCTTGCAGGTAATGATATCTTACTGCTTCCACAAAATGTACCTCTTGCCATTCAAAGCATTGAAAAAGCTATAAGAAATAAAACCATAAGTGAGAAAAGAATAAACCAGAGCTGTCGTAAGATTTTAGAATACAAATATAAAGTTGGTCTAAACAAAAAGCCATATATAGAAACAAAGGGTCTGTTTAAAGATCTAAACAACAGCTACGGAAAAAGTCTCAGAAGGAAGTTATTCGAAGAAGCAATTACCCTTGTTCAAAACAAAGACAGCATTATTCCACTGAAATATTCTCCCGATTCAAGTATTGTTTCACTTACTATTGGATATGGATACCCTACTTCATTTCAAAAAAGCATGGCTGATTATGCAAAAGTTAAATCCTTCAATACAAAAGAAATCACTGAGGCAAATCAAAAAGGTTTAATCAACAAAATCATAAAAAGCAAACCACAGACCATAATTGTAAGTCTGGAAAACACCAATATATCTGCAAGAAAAAACTTTGGGGTAAGCCAATCATCCATTGATTTTGTAAATGCCCTTAAAGCAAATACCAACAGTAAAATTATCCTCGATATATTTGCTGCTCCATATGTGTTGAAGGATATAAACCCTGATGCTTTTGATGCTATACTGATTTCATATCAAGATAAAGTTGATGCAAAGATTGCCTCAACCGAAGTTATCTTCGGTGGTTTAGCTGCTCGCGGGAAGTTACCTGTAAGTGGTTCTATTTACTTTCCTGTAGGTACAGGAATTATGACTACCAAAACTAAAATCGCTTATAATGCTTCCCATTTTGACATGATCGATGATAATTATATTCAAAAGGCTGATAGCATTCTTAACTTCGCATATGATCACAAAGCTTTTCCTGGATGTCAGGTTATAGCCATTAAAGATGGAAGACTTATTTATGAGCGAAACTTAGGATTCCATACATTAAAAAAGAACATCCATGTATCGGAAAATGATTTATACGATATTGCTTCCATAACCAAAATAGCTGCTACCACTCTTGCTATTATGAAATTAGATGAAGAAGGAAAAATAGATATCGACCGAAAACTTTCTGACTATCTTCTGTATCTAAAGGGTACAAATAAGGAGAATATGATTATAAGGGAAATCATGGCTCACCAAGCAGGATTAAAATCATGGATTCCATTCTATATAGGAACAATGGATGAAGACCATAACCTTAAAACGAAAGTGTATTCCGATAAAATCTCGGAAGATTATGATACCCGTGTAGCAGAAAACTTATATATTAATCACAACTACAATCGAATTATCTTCGATTCCATTATTCAATCTCCTATCGACACTCTGTTTCAATTTACATATAGCGATCTTGGATTTTATCTCTTCCCAAAGCTTGTTGAGTTGGTAACTAATAAAAGCTTTGATACATATGTAGCTGAAGAATTCTACATTCCCTTAGGGCTAGAAACAACTGGCTTTCTGCCCAAAAAACATTTCAACGAAGACAGAATCGTTCCTACAGAAATCGACAACTATTATCGTAATCAATTAATTCAAGGTGATGTGCATGATCCGGGAGCAGCTATGCTTGGCGGAGTATCTGGGCATGCCGGATTATTTAGCAATGCCAGAGATTTGGCAATAATTATGCAAATGCTTCTAAACGGAGGAACTTATGGGAATAAAAGAATCTTAAAAGCAGAGACCATAGAAGAATTTACAAGATATCAGTTTCCTCTAAATGAAAACCGTAGAGGTGCAGGTTTTGATAAACCTCTTTTAGATTACCATCCACATGGCCCAAATTGTTATAGCGCTTCATCCGAAAGCTTTGGTCATAGTGGTTTTACAGGAACATACTTATGGGCTGATCCAAAAAACAAATTGATATACGTATTTTTATCAAATCGAGTTTATCCTACTGCAAAGAATAAAATGCTATTAAAAAAAGACATTCGAACAAATGTGCATGAATCTTTGTATAATGCTGTTAAGAAGTAGAAGAAAAAGTAAAGCTGACGTAATTATCAATGCATAAAAACATGAAAAACCCTACTAAGACTACTGGAATAATACTCTGGATTATTGCTTTTTTATTAACCATTGGAATAGCTAGTTACCAAAGAATGACAGGCCCTACTCATCCGGAATATGGCGATGTAAAGGCTTTTGGGGGTAATATAGAATATAAATTCTTAAGATCATGGGATGTTGGTTCCGGAGCTCCCGTTGTTGTTAGTGTTCCTGATAAAGATGTGCAAGGATTTCTAAGATTCAGAAGATATAAAAGTCATGATGAATGGATGGAAATACCTATGAACTATCACAACGGCAAATTGGTTGCCGAACTTCCTGCTCAACCACCTGCAGGAAAAGTAATGTATAATGTTACCTTGACGCTTGGTCATAAAAAACTAGTTCTATGCGATGCTCCTCTAATCTTGAGATATAAAGGAGCTGTTCCTGCATATATTCTTGTTCCTCATATAATCTTTATGTTCCTTGCCTTAATGTTTGGTATACGTGTTGGATTGGAAATAATCTTTAAAAGATTAAATACACTTCAAATTTCTTCATACACATTGATATTTCTTGTTCTTGGAGGACTAATATTAGGTCCGATAGTTCAGAAATACGCTTTTGATGCTTATTGGACAGGTTGGCCATGGGGACATGACCTTACAGACAACAAAACTCTGGCAGGCGTTATATTTTGGTTTATCGCATGGATAAAGCTCAGAAAGAATCCGAATAATAGATTGTGGCCGGCAATTGCATTGCTTGTGTTTTTAACAATTTACTTAATCCCTCATTCGGCTTTTGGCTCAGAAATTGATTATACGCAAGCAGGATAATAGCTATCTTTGTATAGATATCTGTAAATAAATTACTACATAAACTGATACAAAATCAACATACAAATAATGACTATAATTATCATTGTAATAACCGTTATAATTTCCTTATTAGGGTTTTCAAATAATGAACTACGCCATAAACTTTTATTTAATGCCTGGTACATAAAGCATGAAAATCAGTATTGGCGATTTATTACTCATGCTTTTCTGCATGCAGACTTTATACATCTCATTGTAAACATGTATGTTCTTTATTCCTTTGGAAGGGTAATTGAATCAGGATATGGGTATTATTTCGGCCATAAGGCCTATTTCTACTACTTCCTACTCTATCTTGGAGGAATTTTGTTTTCGTGTGTTCAAGACTTTGCAAAACAAAAAGACAATGCTCTATTTAATTCATTAGGAGCTAGTGGGGCGGTATCGGCAGTTGTGTTTGCAAGTATTCTTATATATCCTCAGGGAAGCATACGATTTTTCTTTATTCCTATTGATATTCCGAATGTTATTTTCGGCTTAATATATCTCTATTACTCATACTATATGGGAAAAAGAGGTCGTGGTAATATAAATCACTTTGCTCACTTCTGGGGTGCTGTCTTTGGAGTTGTTTATGGGTTTATTATAAAACCTCAGGTAATTATCTCTTACTTAAGCAATTTACTTTAAAGACAATACAACATAAAGCTTTTAACCTTTAAGCACTCATGATTTTGGAAAGCTACGATTAAAATATTCAATATATGCTGACAAGACTGAGAAAACATTTAAGGTTTATAATAGGTTTATGGTAATCATCAAAAAGGGTGAATACCATAAACCTATTATAGCAAGCTGCTTGGGGCATTACTCAGAAGGAATAGTAATTCTACTTATCAAGCTTAGAAAAGAAAACAACAGCAAGGAAAAGGTTATTCATTAAACTCTCCTTATTATATTTATTAGTACTCGACAATTATATTTTATCAATTCCTACTCTCTTTAATTTTAAACTTTTTAAATCAAGATTCAATCAAGCGTATATTTGCCCGAACAAAAGCTATAGCAATTAAGTGTTTCAATCTGTCTATAGACCCAAAGTAAGCATTTACATATAGGTAGCTTTAATATGCAATATTACTTTGCTTTTTTGACTAAGGCATGGGTAATGATTGTATTATAACCTAGGAGGTTTTTATTAAATACCTAGGAGATTTTCATTAAATACCTAGTGCATCAAATCTTAATTTCCAGTAAAAATTCTATATTTGCGGCATGGGAAGGCCAGCAAAGGAAATAAGCTTATGTACTAGGGTAAAAGAACAGATAGAAAATTTATCCAATTCAAGAAATCAAAAAGTAGGATTATATAAAAGATTATGTATTATCAAGTATAGTTCAGAAGGTTATAGTAATAACAAGATATCAGAGGTATTGCGTATAGATAATAAAACCGTATCCAAGTGGCGTATACATTGGTATAATTACAATCAGAAAAATAATATACTTCAGAATGAGTCAGGCGAGGAATCATCAGACAAGGAGCTACAAAAAACCATAAAGAATATCCTTTCCGATGCATATCGTAGTGGGTGTCCCAGACGTTTAAAAGATAAAGAAATCCAGCGTTTAATAGCCCTTGCATGTGAAGACCCCCAACAGCATGGTTTGCCTATAAAAAAATGGACGCATATAACACTATCTAATCGAGCAAAAGAATTAGGAATACAAATTTCAGCCACACGATATGGCTTACTTTTAAAAAATCAGAGGATTACAACCTCATAAGTCACGTTATTGGCTACATCCTAAAATAGAAGATGAGCAAGAATTTACCCAACGTATAGAAGATATATGTGAGCAGTATCAACAGGCCAGAGAACTAGAAAGTAACAGTTCTCTACATATCACATCTGTAGATGAAAAAACACAAATACAGGCAAAAGAGTCTCTGAAAACAACTCCAATGACTCAGCATAAGCCAGAGCGATTAGATACTGAATATCGTCGTAATGGAACTACAAATCTAATTGCTGCAATGGATATTTCTTCTGGTAAAATTATAAGCCAACAGATGAAAAGCACCAGAAATGCAGAAGACTTTCTTGATCATGTAAAAAGCATTGTAGATACTGCCCCAAATGACCAACATATCATTATTTGTGATCAGTTAAATACCCATAAATCAGCCATCTTAGTCAAATGGATTGCGAAGCAGATTAATTATAAGGAAGACCTTGGATTAGAAAGAGAAAGCGGAATTCTCAAATCAATGGTCAGTAGAATGCAGTTTTTAGAATCTAAATGCAACCGAATTAGATTCCAATTTACCCCTAAACATTGTTCTTGGCTCAATCAAATAGAGAACTGGTTTAGTCGTCTGCATAGGAGCGTATTGAGTAATGGTCAATTTGAATCGGTAGAAAAATTAAAAATAGATATGCTACAGTACATAGACTATTATAATAAGTTTTTGTACAAACCCATTAATTGGTCCTTTAGTCCTGAAAAATTTATGGAAAAAATTAAGGTTTGATGCACTAGGAGGTTAGACTCAATTAAAGCCAGGAATGATGGTGATTTAAGGTAAGAGCGATAGCGATTGTTAGCATAAGAAGAATTTTAATGGCCTAATGAAAACTTTTCTATACATTTGCTACACTATATCTTAAAAATACAAAGCATTAATTTTCAAAGAGAAGTAAATCAGGATTTATGATTTTAAGAACGGAAAATGTAATAAAGAAATATGGCAGCAGAACTGTAGTAAAAGGGGTTTCTGTTGATGTCAAACAAGGTGAAATTGTTGGGCTCCTTGGGCCTAATGGGGCAGGAAAAACAACAACTTTCTATATGATTGTTGGCCTAATAAAACCTTTTGACGGAAAAGTATTTCTTGATAGCCTAGATATTACAAAAATGCCAATGTATCAAAGAGCACAAAATGGAATTGGTTATTTAGCACAAGAGGCTTCCGTTTTCAGACAAATGTCGGTTGAGGACAATATAATGTCGGTTATGGAATTTACCAAAATGAGTAAATTTGAGCGACAAGAAAAATTAGAATCTCTACTTGATGAGTTTAGCCTACAACACATTCGCAAAAGTAAAGGGATTCAACTATCTGGGGGAGAAAGAAGACGTACAGAAATTGCTCGTGCTTTAGCAGTAGATCCAAACTTCATACTCCTCGACGAGCCATTTGCCGGTGTAGACCCTATTGCTGTTGAAGATATTCAATCTATAGTATACAAGCTAAAAGAGAAGAATATTGGAATTTTAATTACCGATCACAATGTTCACGAAACCTTAACCATTACAGACAGAGCTTATTTATTATTTGAAGGCTCGGTATTGAAAGCAGGCACAGCAGAAGAACTTGCCAGCGATCCACATGTAAGAAAGGTTTATCTAGGACAACATTTTGAACTTAGGAAAAATAAAAAATAAAAAAAGTGTTGATTGCCATAAAACAATATAGCAATCAACACTTTTCTTTCTTTCAAAATCAATTATTAAACATTAATTGATTTCCAAAACATAAGGTATACGTGCCTGAACACCTTCCATCTCGGATACAGATTTTAAATACTGGTAATATTTAGCTTGTTTTCCTAAAGTCTTCTCAACAATTTTGGTTTCACCAAAATACTGATTAAATAATTCTTGGAAAGGATCTATAGGTTCTGGAAGAATCTTTCTACGATAATTTTCAATTTTTGCTTGTTTGGCAGCATATGCAACAGCTTCGTTTAAACCGCCAAATTCATCAACCAAACCAATCTTCTTTGCATTGATTCCACTCCAAACTCTACCTTGTCCAATACTATCAACCTGAGCTTTAGTCATGTTTCTACCTTCAGAAACCCATGTTAAGAAATCATCATAAATGGTTTCAATTTGTCCTTGCATAACGTCTCTTTGATAGGTTGGCATAGGTTTAAATACAGAAATAAAATCGGAGTTTTTGTTTGTTGAAACATCCTGAACATTCACACCCAATTTATCTGTCACCAAACCTTTAAAGTTTGGAATCATACCAAATACACCAATAGATCCAGTAATGGTAGTAGGCTCTGCAAAAATATACGAACCATGTGCAGAAATCCAGTATCCACCAGAAGCGGCAACATCACCCATAGAAATAATTACAGGCTTTTCTTTCTTTGCCAAAACTATTTCTCTACCAATTATATCAGAAGCCAAGGCATCTCCTCCTGGAGAATTTACACGTAAAACAATAGCTTTTACATTCTCATCTTTTCTTGCTTCACGAATAGCAGCAGAAATACGATCTGAGCCTATAATTTCATCACTACCTTTTCCTTGCTTAATTTCTCCAACTGCATAAACAATTGCAATTCTCTCTTTTTCAGTTTTTGGCTTTTCAACAGAACGAGCATAGGTTAAATATTTCTTTGGAGAAACCAAACGTAAATCTTGAGAATCGCTTAATCCGGTTTTTTCTTTTAGGTAAGAAGTAAACTGATCTTTATACATTAATTCATCTACCAATTTACTTGCCATAGCACCTTTTCCGTTTGATCCAAGCAAACTGTCTGCAATTTGATTTAAACGAGCAACTTCTACGCCTCTGGATTCACTAATTTGGGAAGTAATTTCACTCCACAAAGATCCTAAATAAGTAGTAACCTGCTCACGATTAGCTTCACTCATTTTATCTAAAAGATAAGGCTCTACAGCACTCTTAAATTTTCCGTGTCGAATTACCTGAACATCAACACCTACAAGATCCAATAGATCTTTATAAAACATCATCTGAGCATTAAGCCCTTTGAAATCAACACTACCCATAGGGTGCAAGAAAACTTTATCACAAACAGAAGCTAAATAATAAGCCTTTTGTGAATATCCATCAGCATAGGCATATACAAATTTTTCTGATTCACGGAAATCGATTAAGGCCTTACGAATAGCTTCTGTAGCAGCAACTCCGGCAAGAACATTTCCTGAAGAAATTAAAATCCCTTGGATTTTTTCATCACTCTTAGCTTTTTCAATACTTTTTATAATATCGTCTAAACCTGCACCAGCATTAGGAACCGAATTAAAATTAAATCCACTTAGAGGATTACTCAAAGTTCTTTCTCCAACAGGATAGTTTAACTTAAGTTGAAGAACACTTTGATTCTGGACGGTGGTAACCGGTTTATTCTTGAAACTTAAAGCGGCACCAACAATTCCCATTACAATGAACAGGATAATAAGCATACTTATTAAACTCCCAATAAAGGAGGCAAATAAAAATTTAAAAAATTGTTTCATCTAGCTTATAATTTTTAATTGGAATATTTTAAGATTGCTAAATTAACATTCAATATTGAAAAAGCACTTAACTTTGTTGCTAAAAATGGCAAAAAGCTTTCTTCTTCTGGGCGGAAATCAAGGAAATCGAACCGAATTAATTCAACAAGCCGAACTGTTTATCACACAATTGACAGGAACAATTGTTCAAAAATCTTTGATTTATGAAAGTGAAGCTTGGGGCTTTAAAGCCGAAAATAATTTTCTGAATAGCGTTGTAGAAATAGAGACGAATTTAAGTCCCGAAAAACTATTGGAAACAGTATTAGGTATTGAAGACAAATTGGGTCGAAAAAGATCTGGTGAAGGCTATAGTTCAAGAACTATGGATATCGATATCCTTTTCTACGACAACTTAATAATCAAAACTCCTACCCTAACTATTCCTCATCCCAGACTTCACCTTCGCAAATTCACTTTGCTTCCACTTGCCGAAATAGCACCAAACTACACACATCCAGAGCTTCATAAAACACTGGAATTATTACGCTTAGAATGTCAAGATAATTCAAAAGTGAAAATCTATAATCAAGAGGTTTAATTTTCCTAAAGATAAAACTATCTTTGCCGCGCCATGAAGTACAACTTTATCTCAATAGAAGGAACTATAGGAGCTGGAAAAACTAGCCTTGCTACAAAGATTGCAAAAGAGTTTAATGGAAAACTAATTCTTGAAGAATTTGAAGATAATTCTTTTCTTCCAAAGTTTTATAAAGATCCAGAAAAATACGCCTTTCCATTGGAAATGTCTTTTATGGCAGATCGTTTTCAACAACTTCAGAAAGAACTAAAAATGCAGGATCTGTTTCATCAATTTACAGTATCTGACTACTTCTTTCGCAAGTGCTTGATTTTTGCAAAAAAAACATTGCAAGAAGAAGAATTCAAACTTTATCATAAATTTTTCGACTTACTGCATGCCTCAATACCTAAACCTGAGCTTTTGGTATACCTATATGTTCATGTTGAAAAGTTACAAAATAATATCAGAAAAAGAGGCAGAACCTACGAACAAGAAATCAAAGACGACTATTTAAGCACTATACAATCTAGCTATCTTGAATTTATCCAGCGACAAGAAAACCAGAGAATCCTAATTATTGATACTAATGGTTTGGATTTTGTTGAAAATAAGGAAGACTATAATAAAATCTTAAGCTGTATAAATCAAGAATATTCTGTAGGAATTCATAAAGTAAAACTTTAAAAATCACAACATTTAAGATTGACTCTTTAAATAAAGAATATTACCTTTAGATTCAACTCTAATATCGTGAAATCTTAAATGTTATGCGAAAACTTATATTATTACTCCTTATCGGATCTTTCGGTCTGTTTTTTTCTTGTAACCAACCAGGGACCAAAGAACCACCACCTCCACCACCCAAAGAAATTGTAAAAGATGGTGTAATCATCCATATAAAACATGGTCAGGACGATCCTCAACAAGCTATAATGGGCTTGATTTTAGCTGATAATTTTGTCGACAAAAAAGATGTTCTGGTATATTTAGATGTTAGAGCAGTTCACTTAGCAACAAAAGATGCTCCTAAAATTGAATTTATGGGTCATTCTGTTAATGATGCACTTATGAATCTGATTAATAAAAAAGTTCAGATAATGTGCTGCCCTGGATGTATGGAAGCTGCAGGAAAAACTCCTGATATGTTGCTCGATGGCATAAGCCTTCGAAATGATGAGGATTTCTTTACATTCACCAAAGGTAAAATTATTACTTTCGATTATTAATAAGTAAAACTCGACCAATTTTAGAAGAGCAGTATAATATAAACTGTTCTTCTTTTTTTTATTCAAAATTAAGTAGTTGAAAAAATCCATATCCTTTGCTTGGCACAATTTCTTAGATAGCCTCAATTATCATGCATAATGAATTTTATTAATAGCACTGGCTGGCATCAATCTTCTAAGCTTACAAAAAAAGGAGTTGCCTATTAGCAACTCCTTTTTACTGATAGAAAATATTTTATTCTAATTTTTACTTTATGATAGCCTTGAACTCAGGAGTTTTTTCAAATTTTCTGAATTCACGATCTGTAGAAGCATTTTTCTTTAATGAAGGATTCATTTTAAACGCTTTCATTAAGTTTTCATAAACTCCTTTTGCATTATCTTGACGAGCCTCAACAACAGCCATCAAATAACTTGAGTTTGCAGTTTGTGGAGCACATGCAAGAACTTTTTTAGCTTTACTATACTTTTCAGTTAAAACTAAAGCCAATGCATAGTTAAAATCACATTTGCTGCCAGCAAGAAGTTTTACAGCTTTTTCAAAATCACCATAATGAATAGCTACAACACCTAAGTTATAATCTTCATTTAGTTTATTTGCACGAGCTTGTTCAAAACTTTCCTTAGCAACTTTCCAATTATTTTGAATTGCTGCAACAACACCAAAGTTATTAAGTACTTCTGGAGCATTAGCATTTAAGCTCTTTGCAGTTTCTAAATAAGCTAAAGCTTCATTGATATTACCATCTTCGATAGCATAAGATGCTAAATTTGAAAATGCTCTATAATCTTGAGGGAACATTTTTGAAGCGGTAGTATAAATTGCTTTACGGGTATTCTTTTCATTAAACAATGAAGCAGCGTATAACAATTCAGTTATCTTCAATGAATCAGGACTTACAGTAGATAGACGCATAATATCTTCATCGCTATACTTAGGCTCGATACAGTTTACTTCGATATGAGCACGACGCAATGGAGGAAGTAAGAACTCTTCTAATTCTGGATAAATCTTCACCAAATTATTTAATTCTTTTTCTCTTTGGTCAAGAGCAGCATAACTATAAACCTTTAAGATAGCATTCTTATCCTGAATCTCAGTATTTTTTACTTCAGCCATTAAACCATCCCAATCTGGACCTTCTGCTTGAGTTTTGAAAGTAATGTCTTTAGGATTTTTATAGCGAATATCATATTTACGATTACGAGCTTCACGACGAATCTTATTCATTACATAACGCTTAGCAGTAGAAGAACGACGATCAGATAAACCTTGGTTAAAAGATTCTTCTCCTTCAGGAGATGCAAAACCAGTAATGGTAATATCTTTTACTTCCCAACCTTTACGCATATCTTCAGTTAAACCTTTAAGCTGATCTTTATTTGCAGCATCTTTATTCAAAGGAACTCTCCAACTTAAAGAATTGCTATTTACAAAGAAATACAAACTAGCATTTTGCTTAGAAATGGTTACTTTTTCATATCCGTGAGGACCAAAAGCAGTTTGGCGACCAGTTTCAACTAGCTTTGAAGTTTGAATTACACCATAAGCTAAATGAATTTGAGGTCCATCAACAGCATTTTCTTTGATTTTTGCAGTTCCACGGTCAGCATGAACTTTATCACGATAAGTATAGATAACTGGATTAACAACCAATTCACTTACTTTCATATCTTCATTATACTTAATCTTTGCAGTATAAGTAAATGAACCACCGTTGCTATGAGAGATCTTTTTACCTTCACCTACAACATCTTCACCAATCAAATTGATTCCAGGGAAAGCAGTTTCTCCATTTTCATACTTAAGTACTGGAGTAAAGTTTATAACCGCTTTCTTTGCAAAGTATTTAGCAGGGAAACTTCCTTTGATAGTAACTTCGATAGAATCACCGCGTTCTTCAAGAAACTCAGGAATTACTTCTAAAGTAACTTTATCATCGAAATCTTTATCCATCTTTTTGATTCCAGCAGATAATCTAAACTTATAAGTTAGACCAACGCCAGTATAATTCCAACGATCTTGTTCTATACCTCCGTTACTTGGGCGATGAAAACCATCAAGATATTTTGTATCTGCAAAGGTCATTTTGCTTTGTAGATTTGCATCTAAGTTATCAGTAATACGGAAATTCAGGCTAATACCAACAGGAACAGTACCCACAACTTTACGGTCGCTAATTCCGCTGCCCTTATCTTTCTCAGGAGAGTTTTTATATCCTTGAGAAGAAATAAATTTACCTGTAGTTCTCTGATACAACTTAGATTTATATTGAGCTTGACCAATACCTAAAGTCAGTTCAACATTAAAGAAACGGCCTTCTTTATAGCCAAAAATGATATTGCTTAAATTCCAGCGGGTATTTAAATCAGCACCATAAATATCTGACTCAAATTCCTTATCAACATCATACCCCTTTTGACCAGCAAGGAAGCCCCTCCAGACTTCACCTTCAACGCCAAACCAGCTAGCAAACTGACGACCAAAAGTCAATTCACCATTCAACTTAGCTTTTTCAAGGTCTGGTACAATACGATATCTTGCAACATCACCATAATAGATATTTGCTCCGAGATTACCTCTGACAAACCAATAAGGAGAAAAACTGGAAGTGGTAGTTTTTTCTTTTTCCTTAACTTCAGCCTCACCGGTATCTTGAGCTTGAAGAAAAACAGGACTTATAGCAAAAATTGCACACAACGCTATAGCTATAAATCGCTGCGAGAGATAGTAAGTTTTACTCATGACTCAACCAATTAAAATTACTTTTGTGTTCTAATAAGTATATTTTCAAATAGATAATGATATATACCAGATCATTACAACCTTGACTATACAGAAAATTAGAGGCGAGAGTGGTTAACAAAGAAGATAGGTGTCATCCAAACATTTTTTGATACAATCCCGCTCAATTTACTTTTCTACTTATAATAATTCCACAATAAAACTGGAAAAATTATCTTTTTTTGGCCAAAGTCGTCATCATTCACGAATCAAATATACAATTAATATCTTATAAATAATCATTTCCTGCTTATGCAAATCACTTTTTTAGCAAGAAAACCACTACTTTGATCGCTTTTCTGATTCGATATCTAGCAAATTACGGTAAATTATTAAGATATGCCAAAATCAACCAGAGTTTTATTTATCATACAAATTTATCAAAGCCAATCTTTGAACAAAAATCCCATAAAACAATTCCCGCGCTAATTGTAACATTGAAAGAATGTTTAGTTCCAAATTGAGGAATTTCTATACATAAATCTACCCCATTCACAACTTCATCATCAACCCCCTTAACCTCATTACCTACAATCACAGCCAATTGAGTTTGCTCTGAAGGCATATAATCATTCAGCATTACAGCTCCCTCAACTTGCTCTAAAGCAATTAGTTTATATCCATTACTTTTTAATTCTTTCATTGCCTCCAAAGTAGAATCAAAATATTTCCATGGCACAGAATCTGTAGCTCCCAATGCAGTTTTTTGGATATCTCTATGTGGAGGGCAAGCAGTAATTCCGCATAAATAAATTCCTTGAATACGCATACCATCAGCTGTGCGAAATAAAGAACCTATATTATTTAAACTTCTAATATTATCTAGAACAAGAATTATGGGCATTTTTTGCAATTCTTTGTATGCTTTAGCATCAATACGTCCTAATTCCCGATTTTTTAATTTTCTTCTCATTTTTGCAAAATAAAACAAAGACTTTGACATTAAAAAAAACCAAAGCTATTTTCTTTACTTCTTTGATTTTTCTTTATTTCTTCTATAATTTTCAACTTCTTTTTCGAATTCTGCTGAGTACTTTTCCATAAAATTTTCAGCTCTAAGAACCATATTCTTAGAACCTACAAAAAAAGGAGTACGTTGATGGATTTGGTGAGGTTGAATTTCAAGAACTCTATTAAACCCATCAGAAGCCAATCCTCCCGCTTGTTCTGCAATAAAAGACACTGGATTACACTCATACATTAATCGCAATTTACCCAAAGGAGTTTTATAATTACCTGGATACATGAAGATTCCCCCATCAATCATATTTCTATGAAAATCGGAAACCAACGAACCTATATATCGGGTTTTAAAAGGTCTGTTTGTTTCTTCATCATCCACCTGAAAATATTTAATCAACTTTTTCACTCCCTCAGGAAAGTAAATATATCCAGCTTCATTAATGGAATAAACCAAACCATCTTCAGGCATTTTCATCTCTTCGTTTGAAAGCAAAAACAAACCCACTGTTGGATCCAGAGTAAAAGCATGGACACCATGACCTGTAGTATAAACAAGCATGGTTGAACTACCATACAAAACATAACCTGCACAAACCATTTCAATACCTGGCTGCAAAAGATCTTCATCAGTTAATATTGGACCAACCGATTTTCTTCTATAAATGGCAAATATTGTCCCTATAGGTACATTCACATCAATATTTGAAGATCCGTCTAAAGGGTCAATTGCTACAATATATCTTGAATTTCTATTTAGGTTATCATTAAGTACTACAACATCATCATTCTCTTCTGAAATTACTGCTGCGCATTGGTGACCATTTTTTAATGCGCGGATAAATTGCTGATCGGCATATATATCCAGTTTCTTTTGATCTTCTCCTTGAATATTTGTACTTCCTTCATATCCTAAAATATTGGCAAGACCAGCACGATTAATTTCTCTGTTTACAATTCTGGCAGCAATACTAATATCATGAAGTAGGCGACTAAATTCTCCGGTTGCGAAAGGAAAGTCGTTTTGCTTTTCGTTAATAAACTCGATTAAAGTTTTCATTCTTAAATATTTTAGTTAATGAAGCGCTTAAGATTCAAACATCAAACTGATAGAAAATAATTGTTTCAAGTAGAAAAAAATAGTTTAAATAATATTAATACTCTATAGTAATTTTAAAACACACAAACTAATTGTTAATATGTATCACGTAAGGGCATAACTCATTATTTGTAACAACTTCACGAAAGTTAAGCAGTTTATACAATCATTTGTTATCACGATCAGTATAGTTTTTAAACCAATTATTTATAAGTAAAATTAAAAAAATATAGTTTGAAAAATTATTGTTTAAAAAAGTTGTGGATCAAAACTCCATATGCAATTTATTGCAACAAATGTATTACATTTGTCACATAGTAAAAAATGTGCACTAAAACAAAGAAGTTCCCAACTAAAGGGCTTCGGGGTACTGGCTTAAAATCATGGATAGATGAAAGTTTTTAAATTCGGAGGTGCGTCTATAAAAGATGCTGAATCAATTAAAAATCTTGGCGATATATTAAAATTCCACAATAGTGAAGAATTATTTGTGCTTGTTTCTGCAATGGGAAAGATGACAAATGCATTCGAAGATTTACTTGATTCCTGGTATCACCGAAGACAAAACACCATCGAATTCTTTGAACAGATAATTTCATTTCATACAAATATATTACATAAGTTATTTGATCATAATACTCATCCGGTTTTTGTTGATATTCGTGCTTTATTTGACCAAATCGCTCATCGAATTAGTGGGAAACCAAAAGGGTCTTACGACTTTGAATATGATCAACTTGTAGTTTATGGGGAATTATTAAGTTCAAAAATCATTGGCCATTACCTAAATGAGCAAAAGATAAACACGCTTTGGGTTGATATTCGTGATTTAATAATTACAGGAAACTTCTACCGTGAAGCAAAAGTAAACTGGGATAAGTCAGCCGAAAGGCTAAAAGGTTTTTACAAAGGATTAACCTTAAACAAAAAAGAGCACTTACCTATTTTACTGGGCCAGGGTTTTATTGGAAAAACAGAAAATGATCATTCTACCACACTAGGACGTGAAGGAAGTGATTTTTCAGGAGCAATTATAGCTCATATTCTAGAAACAGAAAGCCTAACTATATGGAAAGATGTTGAAGGATTATTAAATGCTGACCCCAAGAAATCAAAGGATACTAGTAAGTTAGACAATATTTCTTATGGTGAAGCTATAGAACTTGCATATTATGGAGCTACGGTAATACACCCAAAGACAATAAAACCGTTAGAGAATAAAAACATTCCTTTATATGTGAAATCCTTTAATTCACCTTTAGAGAAAGGAACCTTAATCAATAAAAACAAAAGCAAAGACAAAGAAATTCCATCATACATCTATAAAGAAGATCAAATTTTGATTTCGGTCTCTCCCAAAGACTTCTCTTTTATAGCTGAGAACAATTTATACTCTATTTTCGGTTTAATAAGCGATCTAAGGATAAAGATTAATATGATGCAAAATTCAGCACTAAGCTTTAGCATAGTTACCGATTATATTCCTTCAAAAGTAAATAGTTTAGTTAGTGAATTAAGCAAAAGTTATAAAGTCACTCATAATAAGGATCTGCAACTTGTAACTATCAGACATTACAACAGTGACATTCTAGACAGTATAATCTCTGATTCAGAACTTTGTTTAGAACAAAAGAGTAGAGATACTATTCAACTTGTTCTAAAAAGCACATCCAGTCAAGGTTCTTAAATAATTTCTTTTCGAGATACAAAATTATTTCGTATCGTTGCAGAAGTTGAAATACCAATACCATTTTTAAAAATTAAATAGTCGAATGAATAATTCAGTCGCTATCTTGTGTGGTGGGGGACCAGCACCAGGAATTAATTCTGTAATCAGTTCGGTTGCAAAAGTCTTCTTAAAAGCAAACTACCGTGTAATTGGAATTCAAAAAGGGTATCAAACTCTATTTGAAGAAAAAACGCAAACCATTGACATTGATTTTTCATTAGCCGATCATATTAAAAATATCGGAGGCTCTGCACTCGAAATGAGTCGCTATAAGCCAAAAGATGAAGAATTCAATACTCGTTTTTTCAAGGAAAATAACGTTCGTTTATTGGTTACTATTGGTGGCGACGATACTGCTTCAACAGCAAATCGTATATCTACATTCTTGAGATCTAATAATATAGAGATCCAGAATATACATGTTCCCAAAACCATAGACAACGATTTGCCTCTTCCTGAAGGAATTCCAACTTTCGGCTATCAATCGGCAAAACAAGCAGGTGTACAAATTGCACAAACCATTTATGAAGATGCCAGAACCAGTGGAAATTGGTTTGTTGGCGTTGCAATGGGTCGTGAAGCAGGACACTTAGCCTTTGGAATTGGAGCCGCTTGCCATTACCCAATGATTATTATTCCTGAGATGTTTAATAATACAGAAATTACATTTGACAAAATTACACGTCTTATTATTTCTGCAATTATCAAACGTAAGATTCTTGGAATTAGCTATGGGGTTTCCATTATTAGTGAAGGCATTTTCCACTTTGTTGACGATGAACAAATTGAAAATGCAGGAATTAACTTCACCTATGACGAACACGGACACCCTGAACTAGGCGCACTAAGCAAAGCTCATATCTTTAATTTAATGCTGCAGAAAAAGCTATCTACATTAGATAATGTAAAAGCAAAGAGTCGTCCTGTAGAAATTGGATATGCAGTAAGATGTGTTCAGCCTATTGCCTTTGATTTATTATACTGCTCTTTACTCGGATATGGAGTAAAAAAGCTGTTTGACAAAGGAGAGTCTGGTTGTATGGTTACTATTGATAGTATCGGAAACATCAAGCCTCTATACTTAAACAAAGTAGCTAAGGAAAATGGAGTAATCGAAACTCGATTGGTGAATATGGAATCGCAAAGAGTAAAGCTTGTATTCGAAGATGGTTTGCAATACATAACTGAAGGTGATTACGAAGCAGCAAAACAATTTGTTGATAATCCAGAAGAATACGATTTCAAGAAAATTCTTGAATGGAAATAATATTCTTCTTTTGAAAAAGATCTATTAAAATGGGGATATAGCAAACAAAATATTGTTGCAATATCCCCATATTTATATTTTTAAATATCTTTATTTCACTCTTAAACTGTCTTCTTGAATCAGAGCTGCAACTTTATCTACTATAACTTTAGATAATTTATAATTCGACTCGTGAGTCCATCCAGCAATATGAGGACTTAGTACTACCCGATCTGATTCAATTAAAGCATTTAATGCTTTTGGAATGTTATTCTTTTCAATAGATTCAAACCCTAGCTTTTCATATTCCAATACATCAAGTGCTGCACCAATAATTTTTCCTGAATCTAATGCTTCAACCAAATCATTAGTTTTACATATAGGACCTCTTGAGGTATTTACAAACCAAAAGTCTTTTTTAAATGATTGAATGAATTCTTTATTGAAAAGGAATTTTGTTTCCTCGGTTAATGGAATATGTAAACTTAGAATATCACTATGCTCTTTGAGTTCTTCAAGACTTACTTCCTGAGCATATTCATCGGAATAATTCTTACGATACTTATCATAAGCAATAACGTTAGCTCCAAATCCAGAGATTCGTTGAGCAAAGGCCTGTCCCATGTTACCATAACCAATAATACCAATCGTTCGACCTTTGATCTCTGAACCTCTATTCTCTTTACGCCTCCAAACAAGTCTCCTCACTTCTTCATCTGCACGCAGAAGATTGTTCATCAACATCAACAACATCCCTACGGATTGTTCTCCTACAGCATCTCTATTTCCTTCAGGCGAATTTAAACAGTATACTCCTTTTTGTTTTGCATACGGCACATCTATATTTTCAAGACCTGCCCCAACTCTTGCAATAAATTCTAAAGAAGTTGCTGAATCAATAATATCCTTATCTATTTTTATCTTACTCCTAACTACTAGCCCTGAATAACTACTTACAATAGATTTATATTCTTCTTTTGTTTTTAAATCGAAATGGTCACATGCAAATCCTAATGATTCTAACCCCTGAGGTAAAACCTCATGAGTAGTATCGACAAAGAGAACTTTTTTCATCACTAATTTATTTTAATCGAATCAGAAAAAACAAAATAACGAAATAAAATCTTGTATAATTGGGTCGAAATAAAAAAGGGAAAAATATTTTTCTAACTCTATTTAATATGGGTACACAAATTCTATTTCAGATTTATTCTAATAACTTACAAATACACAAAAGCGGTCTTGACAATTGAATTTACAAACATAAAAATAAGTGACAATACTTATAACCATCTAAGCTTTGGCGACTACAAAAAATAAGCAAGAACAAAACCCAAATATTTTGCTAAACAACTAACTAACTTTGTTCAAAACACAACAAGCTTACTATATCGATTTGGGGGTGGTGATAAATTTAAACAAAAACACAATTTTCATCTTCATACTTAGTAGTTTTCTTCTCCTTGAATACCTAGTTCTATTTCTTTTTTTATTCTTTCATAAATCTGAATCTTCATTTGCTGAGCCGCTTTTAGCAATAAGCTATCTTTTTCAGGAAATTTAGCTGGCTGTTTATCTACAATTTCTCGAATACGCTCACTAATTGCCCTATAATCACCATTAACTCTTGCAAATTGGTATAAAAAATTTGCTTTACTTTCTATTTCTTTGTTTTGAAGTAATTGGTTTGTATGATTGTCGAACAATTTCAATTGCCCTGCAATTATTGCCGACTTCCTTTGACTAATTATATCTACATCGGCTTTAACCTCAACATACCGTGGCACGGTTATAGGGTTTCCATGAGCATCCAAAACAACATTTCCATTTAAGTCCTTTAGAGTTTCCCATCCTTCGCGTATTTTTTTACTATCATTAATTCGATCTTTATGAGTAATATCTTTGGAGACAAATAAAGAATCTAAGCATAAAATTAATCGAAAATCATAATAATCATCAGAACGCAAAACAGTATCAAATTTCACAAAAGGACCATCCAATTGTCCTATTTCCAGTCGATCAAGATCCATTAAGATCTCTTTAGGTAAATTTAAACTATCTTCGTTATCAATATCAATAAGAACATGAACAGTTCCCTTATCTTGAGCCCTGACCAATAAACTTTTTACATTATTAAAATTTGGAACAAGACTATCCACTTTTTTAAACATATGATATGCTTCCCTAAAGTTTCGTCTTTTTCCAATTACCAATTCTTCTTTTGCAAGATCAAACAACTCCTCTGCTGCATTCTGCTTAGAAATTAAAATTTGGGAATTATAGTCTTGTGATTTATATTGAATTTGTTTCAGTGCCTTTCCGGGAATAGCTTCAAACTGTTTCTGTCTTACATCTAAACGTTGATAAGCCAACAGAATATGCCACCAGGCATCACGATTTCCGCTTTCTTTATATTCTTGAATGCTTAATAAATCTTGAGATTGCAATTTATCATAAGACAACATCAAGTCCATTCTTAAATCTTTTGAATCAGGCTTTTTTATTATTTTCTTTAATAAAACATCAAATGCTTTCTGATAGTTTCCTTGTTGAATATACTTCTTTGAAACAGAACACGAAATGCAAAAGACAAAAGAAACAATAAATAATTTCAAAAAAAACTTTCTCATTTTAATAAAAAGAATTAGAGTAATTAATAAACATCATAACTTATAATGAGCAAAATAAGACATTATGCATTTTGTGTGACGAACAAAAATAATTACAATAAAACACACAAATTCAAATAAAGAAATAGTCCAATTAGGAATTACTTATACAACAACTACTAAACCATAATGATCAGTATTTTTTTAAACAAAAAAAAATCATCAATATTTAAGACTAGAATTAACATTAGGTTTATCTTTATGAGTCTTATAAAGCATATGATTAATTCTGGCTGCAAAACGATTAATTATATCGACAAAAATTATTCCTGTAAAAATAGATTAGATTAAAATTCAATTAACAAAATAAACAAAATTGAAATTAGGCCTACTGATACAAATTTATAATGTAAATTCGATGCCTTGAAAAACGGGGTAAAATTAAATAGCAATTAGTTTTTAGTATATTATATCAATATTCGCGGCTTCACTTCAAAAATATTTGCACAATGAAGAAGCTATAGGAATTTGAAAAAAGGGAATAACGAACTTATTATGTGGAACAAACTTGTAAAAGTAATTCTTAGAAATCGATTAATTAATCTAACTATAATATTAGCATTAACAATTTTTATGGTATGGAATGCCTCTCATGTAAAACTATCATATGAGATGGCACAAATGCTTCCCAGCACAGATTCCACACTAATAAAGTACGAACAGTTTAAAAAACAATTTGGACAAGATGGGTCGATTATGTTTGTTGGCCTTCAAAGTGAAAACTTATTTAAGTTAAAAACTTTTCAGGAATTTTATGATCTTACTAACAAGGTAAAAGATATTAAAGGGGTTGAAGAAGTAATTAGTATTGCACGATTATTTCAACTTGAACGGAATGACAGCTTAAAGAAATTTGATTTTTTACCATTTATTAAATCTAGGCCAAAAACACAAAAGGAAGTAGATAGCATTAGGCAAGTAATCTTCTCACAACCCTTTTACGATGGACTTCTTTTTAACAAAAAGACACAGGCCAATTTAATGATGATTACCCTAGACAAAAAAATTCTTAATACTAAAAACCGTGTCGGTTTAATTCATAGGGTTGAAGATACTATTCAAAAATTCACTACTTCAAACAACATACAGGCTCATTATTCAGGACTTCCCTATATCCGGACTATTACAACCGAGAAAATACAAAAAGAGCTTAATTTCTTTATCTTCTTATCTATTGCTATTGCAGCATTGATATTACTCTTTTTCTTTAGGTCGTTCAAGGCCATGTTTTTCACCATATTGATTGTAGGAATCAGTGTAATATTTGTTCTTGGAAGTATATCTCTGTTTGGATATAAAATAACCATTTTAACAGGAATTCTACCTCCACTGCTTATTGTAATTGTTGTTGAAAACTCTATTTTTCTTCTCAACAAATATCTTAATGAGTATCGCGAACATGGCAACAAAGGAAGATCTCTAGCTAGAATGATTCAGAGAATTGGAAATGCAAATATGCTAACCAATATGACTACTGCAGCTGGGTTTGCAGCTTTTACAATTACAGGAAATGAAATTCTAGTTGAATTTGGAATTATTGCTTCCATTAACATTATGGTTGCCTATTTACTAACCTTATTCTTGCTTCCAATATTTTTCAGTTATCTACCTGCTCCAAGAAAAAGACACTTTAAACATCTAAATAAAAGTAAAATTGGAACTATCTTAGACAAAATTGCATATATAATTCAATATAAAAGAAAGTGGATTTATAGCATTACCATTGTGCTTGTTATTGGGGGTATTTATGGTGTTAGTTTACTAAAAACAACAGGAAACATTGTCGACGATATTTCTTCGAAAAGCAAATTATACAAGGATATGGTATTCCTCGAATCTCATTTTAAAGGAGTAATGCCATTAGAAATAACCATAGACACACGAAAGAAAAAAGGAATATTAAGATCCAGTTTCTTAAAAAAAGCTGCCAAACTTCAGGATGTTTTAGCTGAATATCCACAATTAAGCAAAGCTTTAAGTATTGTAGAAGTTGTTAAATATGCAAAACAATCCTTCTATAAAGGAAATCCTGATCGCTATGAATTACCTAATAATCAGGAAAAGAACTTTATCATTTCTTATATTCCAAAGTTTGAAGAAAAAGCACAAAAGAAAAACATCTTACATACTTTTATTGATAAAGACTTACGTACTACCCGTATAAGTGTGCAAATGGCAAACATTGGCACTAAAGAAATACAGGCAATCATGCAAGATCTAAAGCCTAAGATTGACGAGATATTCCCTCCAAATAAATACGATGTAAATGTTACTGGAACTAGTGTTGTATTCTTAACAGGAACCAATTATCTGATTGGCAATCTAGCCTCAAGTCTTTTGCTTGCTTTATGTATCATTTGTGGATTAATGGCTGTATTATTTACATCTGCCAGAATGATTGGAATATCACTAATTCCAAACCTAATACCACAGTTACTTACTGCTGCTATGATGGGTTATTTTGATATTTCAATTAAGCCTTCAACTATTTTAATCTTCAGTATTGCTCTGGGAATTTCTGTTGATAATGCGATACACTTCTTATCTAGATACCGACTCCATCTAAAACAAAATAACTGGGTAATTAAAGACAGTGTCATTTCATCTGTAAAAGAAACTGGTTACAGTATGATTTTTAGCTCTGTAGTTTTATTCTTTGGTTTCGCAATATTTACATTAAGCTCGTTTGG
>JBGRQE010000027.1:0-40100 GCA_041725955.1 Bacteroidales bacterium | reverse complement strand
CTTTTTTCTTCTACGTCCCAAATATTTAATTATGATATTTCCTTTGATAGCTCAAAAGGTAATGATGTCAAATACTTATGTTTGGGGATTAAATGGACATTATTCAGTTGAGTTAATGCCTCTGATTGGTCTTGCTGGGATTGATGTCTTTTCTTCAATAAATGTGTGGATTGTCAATGTGAAGCGAGTGATTTTGAGCTGTTCAGTATTTTTGGCATGTTTTTCAACCATATATACAATGCATCATCGAAGTCAATGGTTCTTTTATGAAAACTTAAATTTCTTTAGTAAAGTCCATTATACTTCTTCTGTTGATGTTTCATATGTTCATAAAGCGTTGAAAAGATACATTCCAAAAGATGTTTCTTTATCTGCATCTACATGTTTGGTACCACATTTATATCAAAGACAATATATGTGGTCTTATCCAATAGTCAAAACTGCCGACTATATTGTAATTCTTGACACACAAGGTGCTAATTGGCCTTTAGAACAAAATGAGGTTGTAAAAAACATAGAAGACCTTGAAAAGTCTAGCGAATGGGAAACTATACTTGCAGAAAAACGATTATATATCTTCAAAAAGAAGTCGGTTTCTAAGGGAATTTAAGATATTTATATAAGTTTTGTTGAAAAGAAGTAGTCAGAAATATTTATCTTTGGCTACTTCTTTTCTTTTTTAAAAAGCTTAATTTTAAGCCTTCTCACCCAAAATTACTTGAAATGAATTTTAAAGACTATTTTGAACCTGTTGATTTACCTGTTATTCATGAATTTAATTCTCTTAAATCAGGAGATTTAAAATCTGACATTGAAGTTTATTTTAAAAAAGATGTATTTCCCGATCTTGAAAAGGCTAAGATTTGTTTAATTGGTGTTCCTGAAGAAAGAAATGCTCAAAATAATATAGGTACCGCCCAAGCTCCAGATGCTCTTCGTTCTGAGCTTTATAAACTTAAAACCCCATGGAAAAATCTGCATGTTGTAGATATGGGTAATCTTAAGCAAGGACATTCTGTAAATGATACTTATGCGGGTCTTCGGATTGTTATGGAAGAATTATTGAAATCAGACAAGATAATTATTCTTCTTGGAGGAGGGCAAGACTTAACTTATGCCAATTACAGAGCCTATCAAGAGCAAGGCCGAATTGTAAATTTATTAAGTATTGATCCTGAATTTGACTTGGGTGACGATCATTCTGAAATTACCAATAAAGGCTTTCTAAGTAAAATCATTTTAGAACAACCTAATGCTCTTTTTAACTATACAAATCTTGGTTATCAAACCTATTATGTCAATCAGGAGGATATTACTTTGATGGACCGTATGTATTTTGATATTTACAGACTTGGTAGTGTGCGTCATAAAAGAAAGAAAATAGAGCCTTTATTACGAAATTCAGATATTGTTTCTTTTGATGTTTCTGCAATTCGTATGATTGAAGCTCCGGGAAATGCCAATGCAGGACCTAATGGTTTTGATGGTTTTGATGCTTGCCAGATTGCCCGTTATGCAGGCTTAAGTAATAAAGTGAGTTCATTTGGAGTGTATGAGTATAATCCACAATTTGATGTCAGAAATCAAACCGCTAAATTAATGGCTCAGGTAATATGGTATTTCCTTGAAGGATGTTCTCAGCGTATTGATGATGACCCTAATCAGTCGACAAATAATTATCAAAAGTTTTATGTCAAATTAACAGATGATAATGAAGATTTTGCAGAGGAATTATTATTCTATAAAAATATCTATTCAGGGTCGTGGTGGATGGAAATCCCTGTAACACTGGTAGACCAAAGAACTGCAAATAGAAAACCTTTCTTGATTCCGTGTGCCGAGAGAGATTTTGAAAAGGCAAAAGAAAACCAAATTCCAGAACGATGGTTTCAGTTTTATAAAAAGATGGTTTAAATTATATATACAACATATTCCCCAGATGTTATTTGGGGCTGAATTCCGTACCGCTTTCAGCGGATATTTTATCGCCGCAGGTGATATTTAATTTAGCCCAGTGATAACATCCTGGGTATGTGATGTAAACGATGGGTATATATTATCCTGAAAGGATAAATCAATCCCTCCATAAATACCGTTCATCAAATTCAACGGCATACTCCTTTAAAAACATTACATACTCCTCTTCGAAAGTCCTTTTTGCATGATGAACCTCTTGATTGGCTATATATTGTTTTGTTTTATTATACAATGAAGAGCTTACCGAAAATGCACCATAACCACCTTGCCAAGCAAATCCCTGGTAATAGGAATCCAATGTTTTTATCCATCTACTGCTTTTTCGTTTTATATCTTTGACAAGATCAGCAAGCGCAATGTTTTTTGACAAAACTAAAAATATATGTACATGGTTGTCAACGCCATTGATAATAATAGGGATTGAATTATGGGCTTGCATCAATTTACCCATGTATGCATATAATCGTTTGCTTTCTTGTTTACGAATGGTGCATGAATTGCATTTAATATGGAATACCAAATGCACATATAATTTTGATAATGATTGTGACATAATTGTATTTGATTTCCCCAGATGTTATTTATTCAGCCCAGTGATAACATCCTGGGTGTTTGAAGTAAGCAGTTATTGTCAATTATATTTTGGAAACAAAAAAAGCTGCCCAATATTTGGACAGCCTTTTGTTTATATAATGCTTTATTACAAGCTCTTAAAATCTAAGGATTAGTTTTCTTCTTCAGTCAATGATTCTTCGTATTCCTTAAGAAGTTTATCCTGAACATCACTTGGAACTGGTGCATATTCAGCAAACTTCATGGTAAATAATCCTCTACCTGAAGTTAATGAACTTAATGAAGTTGAATACTTGAACATTTCTGCCTGAGGAACTTTTGCCTTAATTATTTGCATTTTTCCTTCACCTTCCATACCCATAATCAAAGCTCTTCTTCCTTGAAGATCGGTCATAACAGAACCCATCATATCTTCAGGAACTTTTACTTCAAAATCGCATATAGGCTCAAGAATCTTTGGTCCTGCGTTTTTAAATGCTTCGATAAATGAGAAACGACCGGCAAGTTTAAATGAGATTTCATTACTATCTACTGGGTGCATCTTTCCGTCATAAATATAAACAGATATATCACGGGCATATGAACCTGTCAATGGACCAATCTCTATTCTTTCCATAATTCCCTTAAGGATTGCAGGCATAAAACGTGCGTCAATAGCACCACCAACAATACAGTTGTTGAAGATTAGTTTACCACCCCATGGAAGAACATGTTCTTCGGTACCTCTTACAGGGAAGTCTTTGGGTTGTGCCATATCTTCGCTGTAAGGCTGTATATGCATATAAACTTCTCCAAACTGACCAGAACCTCCAGATTGCTTTTTATGGCGGTAATTTGCACGTGCAGGCTTGGTGATAGTTTCACGATAAGGGATGCGAGGTTTTATAAACTCAATGTCTATTTTGTGGATGTTGTCAAAATACCATTTTACGGTGTTTATATGGAATTCTCCCATACCACTTAAAATGTTTTGACGTAATTCTCTTGATGATTCAATTTGCAATGATGGATCCATTTTTACCATTTCGCGTAAAATGCCACCCATTTTTTCTTCATCAGTGCTGTTTACAGCCTTTATTGCAATATCAAAAATTGGATCAGGGAATTGTACTGGGTCGAATTTACCATACTCAGCTTTTGGATCTACCAATGAGTCATTGGTACGAACGTCTTTAAGCTTCATGGTGGTTGCAATATCACCAGCATAAATTTCAGAAACCTTCTGGCGGGTTTTTCCTGCTATAACGTTTAGCTGAGAGATACGCTCTTTGTTACCTGTACGAAGGTTTATTAAATCCATACCTTCAGTAAGCTTTCCTCCAAGTACTTTGAAGTAGATAACTTCTCCTAAATGCTGTTCTAAAGATGATTTGTAAACAAAGATTCCAACTTTTCCTGATGGATCAATCTTAAATTCACCTTTTTCAGCTTTGAAAGGAGGCATATTTTCCGGATCTGGAACATTCTTTACTAAGAATTCCAATAAACGGCTTATTCCAATGCATTCTTTAGCGGAAACGCATAGAAGAGGGAATATAGCTCGGTTTACAAGTCCAAGGCGAATACCTTCACGAACTTGGTCTGCAGAAAGGGTGTCTTCTTCGAAATAGATTTCCATAAGTTCTTCAGAACCCTCAGCGGCATTCTCAATTAATGGAACTCTTAATTCTTGAGCTTTTTCCATATGTTCGGCAGGAATATCAGCAACTTCTGGTTTTCCACCTCCCTTAGGAAACTTCATCATCTTCATCTCGATTAAGTCGATGATGGTGTCGAAGTTTTCACCAGTTTCAACAGGAAACTGTGCAACAGTTACCTTTGGACCAAATTCTTCATGAAGAGAACGAACTGTTTCTTCAAAGTTGGCTTTTTCGTGGTCAAGTTGATTGACAACAAAAACAACTCCTTTTTCTTGTTTTGCGGCATTTCTCCATGCCAATTCTGTTCCTACGTCAATGGTACCAATACCATTTACAACCATAACAGCAGTATTCACTACATGTAGAGAAGAAGCTACCTCTCCAACAAAGTCAGCAAATCCTGGAGTATCAATGATGTTAACTTTTTTGCCTTCGAATTCAGAATAAAGGAGGGAAGAGACAACTGAGTTTTGACGATCATGTTCGATATCGCGATAGTCGGAAATAGTATTTTTATCTTCAACAGTTCCTCTACGAGTAATAACTTTACCTTCTAGAGCCATTGCTTCGGCAAGGGTGGTTTTTCCACTTTTTCCCCCTCCTACCAGCGCAATGTTACGGATTTCTTGTGTTTGGTATACTTTCATATTGTATAAATCCTTTAAGTGTTTGAATCTTCGCTTATATCAGAAGAACGCAAATGTAAGAAAAAAGCAAAAAAAAAGGAAGTCCTTTTATTTAAATTAATTCTCGATTAGAGGATAATGAAAGTCTATTTTATAAAAAAAGTTAGTTGTAAAATGCGAATCTTGAAAAAAAAGATAAGATTAAATTTCACAAAGTAAATTTAATCTTATCTTCTAATCTATTAAGGTACAACCATTGCGGTTGTGCTATTTGTTATTTTGTTCTCTAAAAATTAATGCAGAAAATAGGATTCCTGTTTTTTTTAACAAGAAAACTATACCTCTTTTACCAATTTTTTGATTTCAGTCCATCGTTCTGCTTCCATTTGCGCTCCGATAACCTCAATTACATTCCCCGAAAGGATAGCTCCAATTCTTGCGCACTGTTCTAATGTACAATTATTGATTAATCCATATAAGAAGCCTCCTGCGTAATAATCTCCAGCTCCAGTTGTGTCGACCGCATTGGCCGGAATAACGCCAGCAGTGCAGGTTTCAGCGCTTTTTTTGATCAAAGATCCCTTTGATCCAAGTTTTACTACTGCAATTTCGCATAAATCGGCCAAAATATCCAAAGACTCTTCTGGTGATTTTCCGGTAAAAGCTTTTGATTCTTCTTCGTTGGCAAAAACGATATCGACATAATCCCTGACAACCTTTTGTAGGAAATCAAGATTGTCTTCAACAACATTGTAACTGGCCAAGTCTAAAGACACTTTCAAACCTGCTTCTTTGGCCAAAACTAAGGCCTTTTCGATCAAGTCATGATTTTGCACTAAGTATCCCTCTATATGAAGATAATCGTAGCCTTTAAACATCTCTAAGCTTAGGTCGGAAGCTCCTAGTTCAACGGCTGCCCCTAGAAAAGTGCCGAAAGTGCGTTCGGAGTCTTTACTTACCAATGCTGTTGCACTGCCTGTTTGATTATCACTAAGAATAAGCTTGGGAGAGATATTGCTCTTTTTTAGATCTGTATCAAAAAAATCTCCCATTTCGTCTTTACCTACTTTTCCTATAAAAGAGGTTTCTACTCCTAAATTCGCTAAACCCCGTATGGTGTTAGCTGCAGATCCTCCAGAGGCAAGGGATTTTTTAAGATGCTTGCTTGCATTCTCAATTTCTTTTGCTCTTTCAATATCTACCAATTGCATGCTTCCTTTTGGAAGCTGCAAGTCTTCCAATAAATTGTCATCTTCTAGTCGAGTCATTATATCGACTAGAGCATTGCCTATTCCAAGTACTCTGGACATAAATTCTTTATTTAAAGATTATATTCCCGCAAATTTACGTTTTCTGTTGGAAACGAGCGAATAAAAAATGTAGCTTTGCAAGCTATTTAGACTTATGGAAGCACTACATAAAATACTTGAAGCTAAGGAGAAAAGGGCTGATTTGCGCGGGGCAATAGCAAAACAGCTTATGTTGTCGGTAAGTATAAATTTAAATATTGCAGGTTGGCCAAAAAGCAATACTTTAATCAGTGCTGCTTATAGGTACCTATTGCAAGATTTTAAAAGATACTTGCTGTCCTATCGAATTTATATAGACACAAATCAATCTATTCTTCAAACTGATGAAGCGGGTGATTTTTTTATTGCACCAATTCTAAGTTGTCCTTTTAACGACATGGAGTTAAAGAATATCTTTGAGAATTTTGAGAAAACTCATGCTGTTGGACGATTAATCGATGTTGATTTGGTTAATAAAAAAGGAGAACCTGTGTCTTCTGGGAAGATTAAGAAATGTCTGATTTGTAAAGGGAAAGCTATTGAGTGTATGCGATTAAAAAGGCATACTTTTGATGAAATGCAAGAGAAAACTACCAAGATTCTAACTAAATTCTTCTTGAAGAAACAAAGTGAGTTTATTGCCTCCAGAATCTCTTCTATTGCTGTTCAAGCCTTAATTGCTGAGGTTAGTTTGAGTCCGAAAGCCGGATTGGTCGATTTCAATGATAGTGGGATCCATAATGATATGGACTACCTGAGCTTTGTTCGTTCGAGTACTTCTTTACAAACAGGATTTTATGATATTGCCTTGTTGGCAATGGGTAATTTGCCCTTAGATTCTGAAGAATTGCTTCCTAAACTTCGTCAGATAGGCATCGAAATGGAGGAGAGGATGCTTGAAGTTACCAATGGTGTAAATACGCAAAAAGGAGCTATTTTCCTTTTGGGATTAATGGTTTTTGCTTCTACATATGCTTTGTATAACTATAAATCTATTTCTCCAGAGAAAATAAGATGTATACTTAAAGAAATTAATAAAGATTTAAGTATAAAAGAACAAATACACCAAGGTCAGCATATTCCTTTAACTCATGGACAGAAATGTATACGTAAGTATGGCGAACAATTGGCCGGTGGTGCACGTTTAGAAGCAGAATTAGGCTTTCCTCTAGTCTTTGAAGTTGCTTACCCTTGTTTATGCGAAAAGCTAAATATGAAGGAGCACATTGCTCATGATGATTTGCAAAAAGCAATGAATTATGCTCTTTTGAATATTATGGCGAAGAATAATGATACCAATATATTATTTAGATCCTCTCTCGAAATTTTAGAGGAGTTTAAAAATCGATGCTCTGAAATTCTTTGTTCTGAAGATGAAGATAAAAAAGAAATTAAGTTTAAGGAAATAAATTCTTTTTGTTTATCAAATAGAATTAGTGCAGGAGGATCTGCCGATTTACTAAGCTTATCTGTGTTTTTCTTCTTCCTAACCCAAGATTACAATTCTATTCAAAAGGCAATTTTAAATGACTTTGTTATAGGAAAAAGGAGCGAGAAACAATGTTGTTAAAAAAATAACAATAGAGAAAAACTAAAAGGGTTCGTTATTGCGTTTTCTTTGTGTATTGGTGCTGCATATTATTGTAGAGAAAAAAAATCAAAAATTGTGGGCAAGGTTGAAAAACTTTATATTTTTGATCGGAGAAAACTAAGACGTTGGAGTCATGAGCATAGAAAATACGGACTTTAGGGAAGAGGCGCTAGACCTTGAAAATCCTTATGATGTAAAGATGATAAAGGGATTTCTTGAGCCTTTCGGATTTGAATATAATCCTAATGAAGTAGATTATACAATGATTATGTATAATCTGAATGACCAAATAATTGGTACTGGTTCATTTAAAAAAAGAACCTTGAAATATGTTATAGTAGCTCCCAATTTTAAAGGTACTACTGCTTTTGCCCAGATTGTTACCCATTTAATGGATATTGTTTTACAAAAACACAAGCATATATTCGTATTTACTCGCCCCGAAACATCTGTTCTGTTTGAAGGTCTTGGATTTAACAAAATTGCAGATGCCCCACCTTTATTTAGTTCTCTGGAGTTTGGGTTTGATAGTGTAAAGACCTATGTAAACTACTTAAAAGCGGAAAAATTAGATTTGCCTGCAAAAGAGATTGCCTCTATTGTGGTAAATTGTAACCCTTTTACTAATGGACATAAATTCCTTATAGAAAAGGCTGCTTCAGAGAATGATATTGTATATCTTTTTGTTGTTGAAGAGGAAAAATCATTATTCCCTTTCCAGTTAAGATGGAATTTGATAAAAAAAGGAACTGCACACCTCAAAAATGTAAAGATGATTCGGGGTGGCGATTATATTGTTTCGGGTAATATATTTCCTTCCTATTTTCTTAAAAAAGAGAATCGTAGTGATATTTTAGAGAAACAAGCTGAATTGGATGTAAATATCTTTGCTAAGTATTTCGTTCCTATACTTGGAATTAATCGTCGATATGTGGGTACAGAAGTTTATTGTCAAACAACTGCTGCCTATAATAAAGCCATGAAGAAAATCCTACCTCATGCAGGTGTTGAGGTTGTAGAGATTAATCGAAAGGCAATAGGTAAAGACGATAAAGGAGATCCTAATTTTATTAGTGCTTCAAAAGTACGTAAGGCTATACAGAATGATAAGTTAGAAGTGATTCTGGAGTTTTTACCTGAACCTACTCGTGAGTTTTTGCTCTCAAACGAAAGTTTAGATATTCGCGAAAAAATTAAGATTTCGGATTCCCGACACTAAAGGTCAATTATTTAAGATACTAATATTCAATTTACTTAATTTATGAAAAAAACACTTCTTTTTGCAGGAGTTGCTGCAGCAGGACTTATGCTTTCATCTTGTTCTTCACCAGAAAGAGTTAGCATTGAAGGAAATATTGCCGGTTTGCCTGATAGTACAAAGGTGTATTTGAATGTTCCTCAAGATAGAGGAATGGAGGCTGTGGATAGCGTTATGACCCTAGGCGGAAAATTCCAATTTAAGGATTCTGCATATGTTCATCCTCGTTTCTTTTATTTTACTGTTGAAAATACTCCAACTGCTTATCCTATTTTTATGGGGAAAGAGGTTGTGAAGATTAATGGTGATGTTAATGCTAAGAAAGCTTTTGATATTGTTGCAGGAAAAGATCAGCAATTGTTTAATGATTTTCAAAAGCAAACTGAAGCTATAGGTAATGAATATATGACTGCAGTTCAAGAGTATCAGGCAGTTGAAAACAAAGAAGATACTGCGAAAATTCGTCAGCTTGAAGAAAAAATAAATGCTATTGTTGATCAGGGAGATTCTCTTTTTGACACATTTATTGAAGAAAATCCAAACTCATTGCTTACCCCAAGTTTGATATATCCAAACTTATATAAGTTTGATTATGCCAAATTGGATGCTGCATTCAAAAAAATGGGTGGTGATGCAAAATATTCTCCTTTCTATAAAAAGATTGAAGATAAAGTTAAAATTATGGAAGCTGTGCAAGTAGGCAAAATTGCTCCTGATTTTACCCTTCCTGATTCAAATGGAGAAGATGTTTCTTTAAGTAGTTTAAAAGGAAATGTTATTTTGTTAGATTTCTGGGCAAGCTGGTGTGGTCCATGTCGTCGCGAAAATCCTAATGTGGTAGCTATTCATAACGACTATAAAGATAAGGGATTGAAAGTTATTGGAGTGTCTTTAGATACCGATCGTAAAGCATGGTTGGAAGCTATTCAAGCCGATAAACTTTTCTGGACTCAGGTTTCTACTTTAGATGCTTCTGATCGTCCAGCTGCTGATTTATATGGAGTAACAGGAATTCCGCATATTGTGGTTATCGACAAAGATTTTAAAATTGTAGCTAAAGGTTTACATGGTGAAGAACTTCGTCAGGAAGTTGAAAAATTAATCCAGTAAATTAATCGAATTGGTTACAAATATTGAGTAACGTATTAAGCGTTATGCATAAAAAAGTGATTGTTTATTCTTTATAAGCAGTCACTTTTTTTATTGCCACCTCTCTTAAGGATACTCCTCTTTTATAATCTCTTAGGTGGAAATGTTACTGGTTGATACTGTTGATTATAACTAGAAGTATATTATTTTGCACCTAAACCTAGGAGATATTAGATAAAAACCTAGGAGGTAATAGATAAAAACCTAGGAGGTATTTGATGAAAACCTAGGAGGTAATAGATAAAAACCTAGAAGGTATTTAGTGAAAACCCAGGAGGTTTATATTCAAACAAAAGTGTTCAAAGTAGCTAAAGTTACTCTTGTTGGAGTGTTTCGGGGGTCTGTTCAATTAAGTGTGTGAGTCTGTTTTGGTATAAAATACAAAAACACATAGAGATGCTGGTCAATTACATCTCTATATGTTTTTTACTGTTTTACTGTTTATGATCATCCTCTAAATATTGAACTGCTTTTTTAAAAGTAGTATCAATTTGATTATATAGAGGATAGAAAGCTTTTTCGTCAAAAACATTTCTGCCAATAAATGCTTTGAGTAGTACTTTAATTTTCTTTTTTGATTTTTGTATCTCCTGCTTATTTCCTTTTACTCCTTTTTTCTTTGCAAAGTCAATTAAGTCGTTAAATATTTTGTCGGAGACCATAAAATGAGCAATAAAGTCGTCGGCATCCTTATATTTATTTAGCTCTGCACGATGGGTGTCTGTATATTCAAAAGCAAACCGGAATATTAAACCTTTATTGGCAAGAATATTGAAATATTTCAAAGTAGAGTCACCAACAAGAGGTATATAAATATCTGGCATAATTCCACCGCCACCGTATACCGTTTTTCCTTTAGGAGTAGTAAATTTGAGCGAGTCGTTAAAGTGGATGCTATCTTCATGAATGGTTTCTCCTTTAAAGTAGCGTTCGTATGCTTCTTTATAGTATTCTTCTTTACCCTTGTCATATGGCTTTTGAATACTTCTACCTGTAGGCGTATAGTAGCGTGCAACAGTTAGTCGTATTGCAGAGCCATCAGGTAATGCAATTTGTTCTTGAACAAGTCCCTTGCCGAAAGATCTTCTACCTATAATAGTTCCTCTATCATTATCTTGAATTGCTCCAGCAATAATTTCGGAAGCCGAGGCAGAACCCTCGTCTATTAGAACAACCATTTCCTGAGACTGGAATCGACCTTTACTTGTTGCTCTGGCTTCTCTTTTCTGGCGGTTTTTACCTTTTGTATAAACAATAAGTTCCTTGTCTTTAAGAAATTCATCGGCAAGTTGAACTGCTGCTTGCAAATAGCCTCCGGAATTACCCCTTAAGTCGAGAATTAATTTTGTCATTCCTTCGCTTTTTAATCGACGAAGGGCTTTATCGGCTTCGCGGTAGGTTGTTGCCGAGAATTTATTGAGTTTTATATAGCCAATAGAGTCATTCACCATATATGCTATATCAAGGCTGTAGGTAGGGATAACGTCACGAACTATATTAAAATCTATAAGTTGAGGTACGCCTTTTCTTAAGATACTAACATCAACTTCAGTACCTCGAGGACCTTTTAAAAGTTTAAAGGCTCCTTGATTATTTAGTTTCTTTCCAACAATAGTAGAGTCATTAACCTTTACAATTCTGTCGCCAGCCAAGAGGCCAACTTTTTCGGAAGGGCCACCAGGAATGGTATTGATTACCATAATTGTATCTTTTTCGATTCTGAAAGCGATACCAATTCCATCGAAATTTCCTTCCAGAGGATCGTTCATGTCATCAAATTCTTCTCGGGTAATATATTGAGAATGGGGGTCTAAATCCTCTAGCATACTGTTTATTGCTTTGTCAACAAGTTGGTTGTTGTTAACAGTATCGACATAGTCATTGGATATATAATTAAGGACTTGATTTAATTTTTGACCCTTATCATTACCAATAGAATAAACAACATTGGATGATTTTGTGGAGTTAAGTTTAGTTCCTATATAAATTCCTACTGCAAGCAAAACAGCAAAAACAACGGGTAAGTAGGCTGGGATTTTATTTTGGGAGTTTTGAATCATAACAACTTAAGGATTTAATTACAAACCTAAAGATACAAAAAAAGCTTTCCTGTTTCAGGAAAGCTTTGTACCCAGGGCCGGGATCGAACCGGCACGAGTGTTACCTCATTGGTTTTTGAGACCAACGCGTCTACCAATTCCGCCACCTGGGCATCTTCTATTTAAGATCAATGCTTAAATGCGATGCAAATGTAGGAATTAATTTGAAAAAACAAAGGTGTTGTAGCATGTTTTTTTGAAAAAAATCATTTGTTTTCATTCAAAATAAAACTAATGTGCAGTAAGTTCGTAGAATAGAACGTAAAACAATTTTAAATATCAGTAAGTTAGGAGAGAAATATTTTGCTGCACAAATTTTATTGTATAACTTCGCAGCCCGTAAATAACCACATATAAAGAGAAAAGGATTTATGGCTAACCCGCAGGTAAGTATTTTTTCTGGTAGATCTAGTATCTACTTAGCAGAAAAGATTGCGAAAAGTTACGGTTGTAGTCTAGGAAAGACACTCGTAACAAATTTTTCTGATGGTGAATTTCAACCATCCTTTGAGGAAAATCTAAGAGGAAGAGATGTATTTATCGTGCAATCTACTTTTGCTCCAACAGATAATATGTTTGAGCTTTTGATGATGATAGATGCAGCGCGTAGAGCATCAGCGAAAAGTATTGTTGCCGTTATCCCTTACTTTGGTTTTGCACGTCAAGACCGAAAAGATAAACCCAGAGTTACTATTGCTGCTAAATTAATTGCTAATCTGTTAACTGCTGCTGGCGTTAATAGAATTATTACTATCGATTTGCATGCAGACCAATTACAAGGTTTTTTTGATGTTCCTGTAGATCATTTGTATGCTTCTTCAATATTTATCCCTTATTTGAAGAATTTAGGATTAGATGATTTGACTATGGCATCTCCAGATACTGGAGGAACTCGTCGTGCTGCTGCTTATGCTAAGCATCTGGTAACCGACTTCGTGATGTGCTATAAGCAAAGAAGTAAGCCGAATGAAATTGCTACAATGTCTATTATTGGTGATGTTGAAGGTCGTGATGTTGTTTTAATCGACGATATTATTGATACTGCTGGAACCATTACTAAGGCTGCAGATCTAATGATGGATAATGGTGCAAAATCTGTACGTGCAATTTGTACTCATCCTGTATTTTCAGGTAAAGCCATTGAGCGTTTAGAAAACGGTCCTTTTACAGAAATTATCACTACCGATACCATTCCTTTGCGTCAGAAATGCGATAAAGTTAAGGTTTTAGGTACCGCTGATTTATTTGCTGAAATTATAAATAGAGTAGAAAATAATGAGTCTATCAGCTCGTTATTTCAATTTTAATCACATATAATATTACTTAACATGTTAAGAATCTCATTGAGCGGTTCTCCACGCGAGAACGTAGGGAAAAAAGATGCTAAAGCAGTTAGAAGAGAAGGTTTAATTCCTTGTGTAATTTATGGAAAAGGTGAGCAAACTCACTTTACTGTTGATGCAAAAGATTTTGACAAACTACTTTTTACTCCAAATGTTTATATTATTGAATTAAACATTGACGGAAAAGAGCGTTTAGCTGTAATTCAAGATCTTCAGTATCATCCAGTAGAGGATGATGTTCTTCATATTGATTTCTTAGAAGTTGATGAAGAGAATCCTGTTAAGGTTGCTTTACCAATCAAAATTACTGGTGCTTCTCCAGGGGTAATGCGTGGTGGTAAGTTAGTTACTAAGATTAGAAGACTTAGAGTTAAAGGTCTTATCGCTAACCTTCCAGAAGTTGTTACTTTAGATATCTCTGAATTGGAAATTGGTCAAGGTATCAAAGTAAAAGACATTAAAATGGAAAATATCGAGTTCCTTAACACTCCTAACGCTATTATCGTTGGTGTTAAAATGGCTCGTGGTGCTTCCAAAACTGCTGAAGAAGAAGCTGAAGATTAAACTTCACACCATTTATATAAAGAGAAGCTGTCTTATGGGCAGCTTCTTTTGTATTGAATAAATTTTGGATAATTTCGGGAAGCTTATTTGATAAAAAGTTAATAAAAGCATGAAATACCTCATTGTTGGACTGGGAAATATTGGCAGTGAATACAAAAATACTCGACATAATATAGGTTTTGATGTTGTAGATGCTATTGCAAAGAAAGAAAATGCAAAATTTGAAATTTGCCGTCATGCAAGCATTGCAGAAATAAAAGTAAAAGGGAGAACCATTATTCTGGCAAAACCAACCACTTATATGAATCTTAGTGGAAAAGCTGTAAAGTATTGGATGCAGGAAGAGAAAATTCCTTTAGAAAATGTGCTAATTATTACCGACGATATTGATTTGCCTGTTGCCAAAATTAGGATAAAAGCTAAGGGTGGCCCAGGAAGTCATAATGGATTAACCAATATTGTAGAAGCTTTAAAGACTCAGAATTTTTCTCGTTTACGTTTTGGGATTGGAAAGAATTATTCTCGTGGTCGTCAGGTCGATTATGTATTGGGAAACTGGAGTAAAGAAGAAGAAATTGATGTTCTTTTAAGTATCGACAAAGCTATAGATGCTGTTAAGTCGTTCGTTACTATAGGTATTGAAAGGACAATGAACTTTTTCAACTAAGAAAGAGGCATAGAGTTATAATGAATGTATTTAACTCATGCCTCAATATATCATATTATTTATCTGTTGATTGCTTAACAATTTCCACAAACATATCTATACCTGTTTCAATTATAGAATCAGGAAAGTCGTAATCGGGATTATGTAATTGAGGATGTTTTTCTCCTGCTCCTATTCCAAACATAGCACCGGGAATGTTTTCTGTAAAAAGGCCAAAATCTTCTCCAAAATCAAAAGGAAATTCCAGATCTAAATATTCCAGATTAAGGCTGTTTGCAGCTAACGAAATTGTATTTACTGCTGAAGGATGGTTTTCTACAGCTCTAAATTCTTCTAACCAATTTAATGAATATTTCAAACCTTCTGTTGTGCAAATAGATTCAATTTCTTTTTGAATCTTAAGTTTCAGCACATCTGTTTTTGCATTGCTGCGTGTACGCAATGTTATGTGCATTTCTCCATTCCCTGCAGCTGTTCCATAAGCAATATCTCCGACATTTATATGAATAGGTGTTATTAGTGAAAAGGAAGGTGATTTTTGATCGGGATTTTCCATTTCTTTAATTCTTTGTATAATTGAAGAAATGGCATATGCCGGATTATTACCGTTTTGCGGAGCTGATGCATGAGAGGCTTTTCCTTCAAAATAAATTTCGCAACTGACTACAGAAGAAGTAAAGCTTCCCTTTTTGCATAGTATATTTTTGTGTTTAAAGGTGGGAATATTGTGCAATGCAAAAGCAAAATCGGGCAAAGGGAATTTGCGTTTTTGTAATTCTGTAAAAACCTTAGATGCTCCTTTTCCTGTTTCTTCTTCGGCTTGAAATAATAATGAAAGTTTTCCTTTTTGAAATCCGTGTTTGGCATAATGCTTTGCTACCCCCAAAAGTATGGCAATGTGTCCGTCGTGTCCGCAGAGATGAGCAACACCTTTAGTTTTTGAGGAGTACGAAATTGAGGTGTTTTTTTCTTGAATCGGTAAAGCATCTATATCTGCTCTCAATAAAATATTAGGACCTGGCTTTTCTCCCTTTAATTCTGCCAGAACTCCATATCCTCCAATATTTCTAATTATACTAAATTTAGGGAATTGCCTTAAATAAGAAATTATTTGTGCATGAGTATTTTTTTCTTGTCCCGATAGCTCAGGCTCCTTATGTAATTTCTTTCTAAGAGTTGATAAAGAAAGCTCCATTTTGTTTTTTCCTCAAATTTATAAAATGATGATAATATCTTTTGCTTTAATCGTCTTCTAATTTTTCTTAAATTTATAATAAGAAAACAACTGATACTCAAATTGTTTAAATTCTACTTCCGTATGACTAAGCTATTGAGACTTTCCTTACTACTTCCTTTACTTTTTGTTTTTTCTTGCAATAAAGGTGATGATTTTAAAAAAAGTAATAATTCCTTGATTGATGATTGGGCTAAGCCTGTTTCGAATGAAATTGGACAAATGATTACGCTCTCTGCTGCTACTTATGCTGGCAGAAGTATGCCAGAGACTATATACGATAGTGTAAATTCAGTCTTAGAAGCTTCTGATAATGTTTTAAAGCAACAGTGGAAGCTGGCATGGTTTGCTTTTGATATGCAAAAATCATTGTTGATGTTTGTGGTAAAACATAAAACAATTCCGAATACATATACTTTATGTATTCGAGGTGACGATTTTTCGAATCTGTTTAATAACATAGAAACCTTAAATATTTTTCAACTTACCAACTGGCCTTATTTTGATAGTAATGCAAAACTTGCTCAAGGGTCTATGAAAATTTTTGATGCTTTTCTTAATATTAAAGGAATTATAGGAAAGGATAATCCTCCAACTATTACTATAACAGATTTTTTTAAGAAAGAACTTTCCGATGAACAAACAAAGGGCAGGCCGATAAATCTGTATTTGAGTGGTCATAGCGCTGGAGCAGAACAAGTATTGTTGTTTCTAAGTTATCTTACTCATATTATTGAGAGTAAAAAGATTGTCGAGAGTTCTTCTGTATTGTTAAATGCTTATGCATTTGCAGGAACTAGCTTTGTAGATTTAGAATTTGCAAAAGCTTTTGAAGATTTATATGCTAAGTATCAAGATTCTCAAGGAAAAATCTTATTGCAGTATAAAGAGGTGTTTAATATAAAAGATTTTGTTTCTTTTAGTGCATATTCTAATTTCTCTCAAGCAATTTATGTAGGCTATCCTTTATCAAGTTTATTTTCGACAGAACTAAAGTTACTTACAAATGATATAGATAAAGAACTTAAGAAAAATAATATACGGTATATACGAGTTGGGAATAAAGTGCATGGTACACTTCTAAATATAAGTTTTATGGGATTAAGTATCCCCAAGCTTCCAGAAAAATGTAATAGCCTTCAAGATTTTGCTAGTTATGCTGGCTTTTATCACTACCATAATAATTATGCTAAAGCATTAGGTGGAAGTTCTCTGAAATAAGAATAACTCAACAGAAATAGATTAAGCTATGAGGATACCCGGATTTTATTTTTTCCCTGCTCTTGTTAGTGTTTTTTTCGGACTTGTCGTTGCTATTCTGATTATGGTGCTAGATGATCAAATAGATACTTTTACTATTATCTTTGGAATTGTTGTGGGTTTATTGGTTTGCGTTTGGATTTATTACCACCTAAGTAAAAGAAAAGATCTTTTGAAAAGGATTAGTAGAAAACCGCTGAAACTAAAAGATATACAATTCTTGCAGGATAATATTTTGTTCTTTAGAAATTTAAGTGAAGAAAATAAAAAAAGGTTTGAGAAAGATATTCAGATCTTTTTATTCAAAACAAAAATTACACCTATCGACTGTTCAATAGAGCGTACAGATAAGCTTTTGGTTGCTTCTAGTGCTGTAATTCCAATTTTTGGATTTGATACTTGGAATTATCCAATGTTGAAAGAGGTTTTATTATATCCACATCGTTTTGATCAGAACTACCAGACAGAGGGAATGGATAGAGATATATTGGGAATGGTAGGTCAGGGGGTTTTAAATGGTAAGATGATATTATCTCTACCTGCCTTAAGAGCCAGTTTTCAGAATGTTGGGTCTTGTTCTAATGTTGGTATTCATGAATTTACTCACCTTATTGATGGTGCAGATGGGACGACTGATGGGCTTCCTCAGATTGTAATGGATAAGCAATATATTATTCCATGGTTAAACTTAATTCATAAGGAGATAGAGCGAATAAAAAAGGGTAATTCAGATATTAATCCCTATGGAGCTACCAATCAGCAAGAGTTTTTTGCTGTTGCTTCAGAGTACTTTTTTAGCCGACCAGACTTATTAAAAACCAGACATCCCGAGCTTTATAGTATGCTTTCACAGATATTTCGTCAGGATGTCGAAAGTCTTATTGGTCCCAATTTAAGGCATCTACCCTAAGAATATTTTTCTTTTTCATTTCAGCCCACATGGCATTAATTATTTCGGGATAGGTAAGCTTTTCAGGCAATTCATCGAATAAACCAATTTCTTGTATTTCAAAATCAGGATTTAACGGAGCGATAGTTTCAATGTTTGAAAAAAATAAGCCTCCGTAAGTTATTTGCTTTTCTGTTTCTACGCTATAGATTGAATAAGGTATTAATTTAAAAATGGTTGCTCCTGTTTCTTCATTTAGTTCTCTTGCTGCTGCTTTTTTGGAAGATTCTCCTTTTTCTATTGTGCCACCAGGAAATTCCCAGGTATTTCTTTCTTTATGTCTAACGAATACAAATTTACTTTTGTAGAAAGATATAATTACTGAATAGATAAGAGATAGTTGTGTTTCTTGATTAAAAGGAATAAAGTTAATTTTCATTTTTTTTTGTTTTCATGCAACCTATTTAGAGAAAATCCTGTCTTGATAGCGAAACCCGTGATTTTATGGAACTCTTGTTTTAGTTTAGTTTTTGTTTTATCGATATTATCAAATTTAATGAAAGCTCACCATAATGATAGCCCGGGAGGGTCTTCCTTGAGCTAGATATGATTCCTAAAAAGGAATCTGAAAAATGATGCCAATAAATAATTGGCATTATTTTTTTACCTAAGATATATTTGGGAAGTTGATTTTTTAACAAAAAAAGGGCGATAAGCCCTTTCTTTGTTTTTATATGATTTTATCTTTTAGCCTCTAATTTTCTTGCTAATTATTGTGAATAGATCATTAATAGCAACACGCTCTTGTTTCATGCTGTCTCTGTCGCGAATAGTAACAGTTTGGTCTTCCAAACTTTGATGATCGACAGTTATACAGTATGGGGTACCTATTGCATCCATTCTACGATACCTTTTTCCGATAGCGTCTTTTTCTTCATAAACACATTGGAAATCTTGCTTAAGGGCATCCATGATTTCGCGAGCCTTTTCTGGTAAACCATCTTTTTTGGTTAAAGGAAGAATTGCAGCTTTGATAGGAGACAATACTGGAGGAATTCTTAAAACAGTACGTTCAGAACCATCTTCAAGTTTTTCTTCCTTATAAGCATTGCTCAAAATAGCTAAGAACATACGGTCGAGGCCTATAGAAGTTTCGACAACGTAAGGAACATAGCTTTCATTTATTTCTGGGTCGAAATATTGAATCTTTCTTCCAGAGTGCTCTTGATGTGCTTTTAGATCGAAATCGGTTCTTGAGTGAATTCCTTCAAGCTCTTTGAAGCCCATTGGGAATTTGAATTCGATATCAGCAGCAGCATTTGCATAATGAGCCAATTTATCGTGATCGTGGAAACGATAAGAATCTTGAGGAATACCTAAAGATAGGTGCCACTTCATACGTTCTTGTTTCCAGAAGTTGTAAAATTCCATTTCGGTTCCAGGGCGCACAAAGAATTGCATTTCCATTTGTTCGAACTCACGCATACGGAAGATAAACTGACGAGCAACAATTTCGTTACGGAAAGCTTTTCCCATTTGGGCAATTCCAAAAGGAATTTTCATTCGACCTGTTTTCTGAACGTTCAGGTAGTTTACAAAAATACCTTGAGCAGTTTCAGGACGTAAATATACCTGATTTGTATCGTCGGCAAGACTACCCATTTGGGTGGCAAACATTAAATTGAATTGACGAACATCAGTCCAGTTTTTTGAACCGCTTACAGGACAAGAGATGCCAAGATCTTCAATAAGAGTTTTGATACCAGCAAAATCTTGATTATCCATTGCAGGATATAGTCGGTTTTTTATGTCATCAATTTTCTTCTGATTGTCTAAAACTCTCTTATTGGTAGCTAAGAACTCTTCCTTATTAAAGTCTTCGCCAAAGCGTTTTTCAGCTTTCTTAACTTCCTTTTCTATTTTGGTTTCAATCTTTGCAATAAAATCTTCTACCAAAACATCTGCACGATATCTCTTTTTGGAGTCTTTATTGTCGATCATAGGATCGCTAAAAGCGTCGACATGACCAGATGCTTTCCACACTTTTGGGTGCATAAAAATTGCAGCATCAATTCCAACAATGTTTTCGTGGAATTGAACCATTGATTTCCACCAGTATTCTTTTATGTTATTTTTTAAAAGAACACCATTCTGACCGTAATCATATACCGCGCTTAATCCATCGTAAATCTCGCTCGACTGGAAAACAAAGCCATACTCTTTAGCATGAGCAATTATTTTCTTTAGAATATCTTCGTTATTGTTTGCCATGGCAATATATTGTAATGTAGTACTTTGCTGATTTGATAACTTTGCGAAATACTCGCTTATTTTAAGAAATGCAAAGAAAAGCTTTTAATTTCCAATTGTCAAATACATTTAATCTCTTTATGTTATGCATTATCGGTAATGACTAAACAGTTGTTCCGTTTTTCTTGAAATTAAAAACATAGTCGAATTTTACAACAATTTAGTTTTCAGCGTCGTTTTAAGTGGAACTATAAACTCTAATTCTGATTGGTTTTTTTTAGACATTGTTCCTCTATCTTTTATTTCCTGTTGAAGCTTATGATTGATGGTATTTAAAAGAAGTGTTTAAGACTTGGGGATGCGTTTTTAATCAGCCAATTTTTAAAACTTAGGCTATGAAAATAAATTTATTAATTGTCTGCGCAGTTATTGCGTTAGGGGCTATGTCGTGCAAGAAAGATGATTTCAAGCCCGATAATAAAATTGTTACTACCCAACAAAAAAGTGAATCCACATACAGACTTTCTCATTGGATGCAAGATATTTTTAAGGATAATAGTGATGTTCCCTTAAATGAGATTGTTATGCCAGGTTCGCATGATGCTGCAACATATAAGATAAGTCAAGACAGCGATTGGGCAAGAGATGCCGCTTGGTATAAAAGATTAGGAGGTAAGCGCCCTGCTTATTTTTGGTCTTTTGCTACTCGGAGTAGTATTTATGATCTTTTGGAAATTGGAGTTCGTAACTTTGATATTAGACTAGAACATAATGATAAAGGATATTTTTCATATCACGGTTTGTTGTCTACCAACATGAATGAAATTATTGATGATTTTGCTCGATTTATTCATGCACATCCTAAAGAAATTATTCATATTGAACTTCGCTGCGATGAAATGGATCAACACGAATATGAGCATGTAATTGGTGAATTCCTTCTTGAAGTAGGTAAAAGTAAGGTTGTTTCTCAGACATGTGGTTTGACACCAACATCAACAATAGGTGAATATTGGGCTATGGAAAAAAGTTTGCTTATTTCATGTTACCGTCATGCAGTTATTAATGGGGTGTATTCTCTGAAAAATTTCATGCAATCTACTTGGGCCAATAAAGATCATTCAAAAGATGTAGAGGAGTATATATATAACCATATTAAAACCCGTCCGATGAATGTTTTATATTCCTCATCAATGACACAAACTCCTGATGCAGGTAGTATTGTTGGTGGTGCTTTTGAACATCCAAAAAGTTTAGAAGATTTGGTATGTCATCCAACAAAGTATGGTGCTATAAATACCGAAGTTGATACATGGTTGCCTAAGCTTAAAGAAAGCGCCGAATCTGCTGGAAAGAAACTGAATATTGTAACTGTAGATTTTGCTGAAACCAATAATATAACCAAGAAGATTATTGATATGAACTTGCAATAAAATCAACTTTAAACCTTGAAGCTATGAAAAATAAAGTTTTAATATTGCTCGCTATTTTTGCCTTGGGATTGGTGTCGTGTAAAAAGGAAAACTTTTCGCCTTCTCAAGATCAATACAAATCGGTAAGTAAAGATGCTGGCACCTACCGCTTATCACATTGGATGGAGGATATTTATAAAGATAGGCAAGAAACTCCACTAAATGAGATTGTAATTCCTGGAGCCCATGATGCTGCAACTTATAAGATTAGTATGGATAATGATTGGGCAAGAGATGCTGCCTGGTATAAAAAATTAGGGGGTAAGCGCCCTGCTTATTTTTGGTCTTTTACTACTCGAAAAAGTATTTATGAATTGTTGGAGATTGGTGTACGAGACTTCGATTTGAGAATTGAGCATAATGATAATGGTTATTTTTCATACCACGGGTTACAGTCTACGCCATTAAGCGAGATTATTGATGATTATGCTCGTTTTATTCATGCTCATCCCAAAGAAATAGTAATTATTGAGCTTCGTTGTGATGAAATGGATCAACATGAATATGAGCATGTACTTGGAGAGTTTTTAATGCAGGTTGGCAAAAGCAAAGTGCTTGCTCAAACTCATGGATTATATCCGAATTCGCCTATTGGTGATTACTGGAAAGATGGTAAAAGTTTGTTGATTCATTGTGATAGAAATGCTGTGATTAATGGCGTTTATGCTCTTAAAGATACTTATATGGGCACATGGGCTCAGAGTGATTATGCCAATAATGTAATGGAGTATTTGTATAATCATATTAAAACTCGTCCTATGGATAAGTTTTATTCTTCTGGTTTTTGTCAAACTCCTTCTGCAAGTAGTATTGTTGGTGGAGCCTTTGAACACCCAAAGAGTCTTGAGGATTTGGTATGCCACCCATCAAAATATGGGGCTGTAGATACTAAAGCAGATGAGTGGTTGCCAAAAATTAAGCAAATTGCTGAGGAAAACGGTAAAAAACTGAATATTGTAACCGTCGATTTCCCTGAGTTTGATAATTTGAGTAAAAAGATAGTAGATATGAATTTGAAATAAAAAATGAAGAGGCTATTCGTGAGAATAGCCTCTTATATAATAGGAAACAACAATGTTTCCAAGTCAACCTAAATCACAATTCCCACCTCACTTAAGCAGTCTAAATGACTGCCAAAAATCATTTGCTTCTGTTTTGATTCTTACAATGCTTATTCCTTGAGGAATTTCTTCAGTAGGAATATTTATTGTATTCAATCCAACTACAATATCTTTTTGTATGGAAAACTGTATAGACCTAGCTTTGAGGTCGTATAGCTCTAAAGTTGCGGAGGTGTTTTTATTAGAATTCAGTTCTATAGATACAGACGAACCGATTACGGGGTTTGGATAAATACTAACATTCAAAGAATTTTGGTTATGAAAATCCTCTATACCAGATAGTCGAGAGGCTTTCGCTTTGAATACACCGTTGCCGTGGGAAGATGCAACGATAATACCGTCTTCTCTACCGGAGAGTCCTGTAATAACAGCATTTCCTACTGTTTGCGGATTTTGCATAATCCATTCTACAGGTGAAGACAGAGGTTCTTTTGTGGCAAAAATACCAATACTCGATCCTACTATGTACAACGGTTTTTCATCGATGTCAAGTATAATTTCCGAACTTCTAATGCTGGGTCCGAATTCAATATCTTTATCTAAATTTCCTCCAATGTGTTGCCATGTCTGACCTGAGTCTTTAGATAAAAATATGCTATTTATTCCATAATTTGAAAAAGTAACAATAATTTCGGATGCTTTTTTGGGGTGAATAGCAATACTGCTTATATATCCATTTCCGGGAAAATCTGTTCCTGTGATTTCTGTTCGAACTTTATCACCTTCATCTGCATCTTCAATTTTGTATAGTTTACCATTGCTAGTTCCATAATACAAAATGTTTTCAGGTTTCCTCGACACTTTTAAAGCTGTAATATCATCATCTACAATGGAATTATTTAGCTTTTCCCACCCTGGGTTTGTTTCTTTATAATTGCTAAGTGTTTTATTTCTATATATATAATTTTGTCCGGGATAATAAGCTATATCAGAATTGTTTGGGTCAAGAACAAAAGGATTTACAAATAAAGTAACATTAGCTTCTTGAGGAGTTATTTCTTGAGTGCAAGGTTTTGGGTCGTTTAGACATTTTATCTGATATAACTTTCCAAATTGCGTAGTTATATATAGTATGTTGCCGCCATTGGCAACAGCAGCTATTCCACCATCTCCGGCAACTGGAATTACATCCCAATTTTTGGTTTGAGAAGATAATTTCGACATATAGGAGCCTCTGTCTTGAAGACCACCTACCAAAATCGGATTTTTTTCTTTTGTAGATAAATCCATGGCAACTCCATAAAACTGGCTACTTACATAGCCTGTGTTTAACTCTGTCCATGAGATGTTGTCGCTTTTTATGTCGGAGATATATCTTACCCCACCATCGCATCCTACATATAATTTATTCGGATTATTTTTTGAGAAGAATAATGTATGATAATCGACCCAACTACCCGGATAAATGTTAAATGGTTCAGATCCTAAATCGTATCCACCTATAACTCTGGAGTCATTTGTTTTGAATCCTGTTTTAGATAGATATAAATTTGTTCCTCCAATTACTACATAATCGGGGTCGGAAGGCAGAATATTAATGCATAGGTCATAACCTCCTTGGCTATTCAATTCATAATTTGTTCTGTTCGGAATATTGGTAGATATATTCTTCCATTGATTATTTTTTATTGAATAAGTCCAAAAATTATGATTATTAACTCCTGAACCAGGAGTGTGAGAAAGGAAATATATCTCTTGATTCTCATTTCCGGAGTAATGCATTACTGTACGTTGAATTCTTTCCGGAAAATCTGTGGGATTAATATTTTGCCAGGTATCTCCATTATCGGAACTTCTGTAAAAACCCTTGTCAGGAGAATTGTTAGTTCCACTAAAAGAAATAGAGCTGAACGCTGCATATAAATCACCATTGGGTACAATTATTAAATCCGTAATTTCCGACATTCTATTGGAAAATTCTCCTTTACATGCGCCCCAAGTTTGACCTCCGTCTGTAGATCTATAAATACCTCCTACTGTTGCAGCAAAAACCAAGTCTTGATTTGTTGAATTTGGGCTAACCAAGACTTTCCATACATACTGATATGGAGAAACTATACTATTGTTTGATGTAGGTTTTGTGGCAGGCAAGAGTTTCCAGCTAATTCCATTATCTGTTGATTTATAGATTCCATATCCTCTGTAGGGAGAACCTTCGGCAGAAGCCGAATTCCCTAAGCGTTCTCCGGTACCGTAATACCATATATCTTGTTTTCCTGGTCTTGGATCTTGAATTATACAGCTTACACTGTGATTTGGGGAATCACTACTTGTTATCTTCCATGAATTTCCTCCATCTTCCGAGCGATACATACCTGATGATACTCCAGCAGCAAGCAGAGTGTTTTCGTTTCTGGTATCGTAGGCTGCGGCACGAGTTCTTCCTCCAACATTTTGAGGTCCTGCGAACGACCAGTCTTCAGCCCAGACTACTTTGTCTCTTGAGTTTTTTAAACGCTGGAGTTGCAGGATTTCCCTTGCTGAATTTAATTCCCGAATTCGATGATTTTGAGGGATTTTACCCGTTGAAGGATTTATAAGCATTCTTGTTTCGTATTCAATACGACTATTTCTGTCACCTTCAGTTTCTTGAGAAAAAAGTCCTGATTTGTGTTCTTTTTGATTGGGGATAATCAGATATACTGCGAGTATAATAATCAATATGGAAAGTGTTAAGATAATCGAAGGAAAGATCTTTTTCATAGTGGAATATTGTAGGTTGAGAAATTTTAGATCGGGGAGTTGTTTTTAGGTGTTATAAAGATATAAAATATTCATTTTCAAACATATAAGAATGAGTGTTTATTTCTGATAAGTTGAGCAAAGTGTTTGAAAGTTAGTAAAATGGGATCAACAGTAAAAGTTGAGTCTAATTTATAGAGTTTGTAGCTTAGCGTTAAACTTCGGCGATGGGATGTTGATATTGAAGGAAAAACACAAAAGATAAGCAGTCAAAGCATAACAAATTACACAACAATTCTATTTTGTTTGACACACTTAATTGAACAGAGTCAATAGGCCCAAACAAAAGCTATAGTGATTAAGCGTTTCTCCCTATCTGTACATATGGTAAATATACTATTATCCAGTGAGTTGATGTTCGATATACAAGAGGCTTCCATCCAAAACCTAGGAGGTTTTCATCCAAAACCTAGGAGGTTTTCATCTAAAACCTAGGAGGTTTTCATTCAAAACCTAGGAGGTTTTTATTCAAAACCTAGGAGGTTTTCATTCAAAACCTAGAAGGTTTTCATCATTAAAGGTAGGAATGGTAGTGATTTAGGGTAAGAGAGATAGCGGTTAATGCAGTAGAGATTGCAATGATTACGTCTCTTTTATGAAAGAAGGAATGCTCATACACACTATACATAGTTGAATTATAGGGCGAAAGGACTTGCTAAAACATAATAGTTTAGACATAAAAAAAACCTCTAGTTGGGGGGAACTAGAGGCTTTAATTGATATGAAAAGAAATGCTTTAGTACTTTAATAAGGAGGTAGATAGGGGGAAGAAAAAATTAGGATTAATTGGGCTGACATAATTGAAGAGAGGGTATCTACTCCCACTTACAACAGATGGGGCAATCTGACAAAGAACGTGGGAGTGACTGATAATAATGCAACTGGGACTATGCTGGGGGTCTCGGACGTCCCATGATAAAGTGTTCAGCAGGCCAAAATAGAACTTTATCACGTGCAACCAATTCTCAGTCATTAGTTAAGGAGCAACGACACTATATAAGGAAAGAATCGCGTACCTTAGCATTTCTCTCAGGAGTTGGTTGACATACAGTATGCAATCGGTGTGCCAAAAGCTGACAATAATTTAAAGGATAAAGAAAAAAAAATACATTCTAGGTTTTAAAGGTCTTTTAGAAGACTTTTTTTTATTATTCGTATAATTCCTAATGTGTAGTAAAAACACCTAGTTTAGAGATTCTAAAAACACTATATCATTTCGGATAACCAACTATCCGTTAGTGGAATATTATTATCCGAAAAAGCCATAGTAATCAGTGTTTTCCATTTCTGCTTTTCTTTTTTGTGTTTTCTTAATTACATCTTTTTTTTCTTCTTCAGTCATTTTTTCCCAATTAAGAACTTCATCAGCGCTTCTGTAACATCCTACACAGATTCCGCTTTCATTGTAGGTACAGACGAGTTGACAGGGGGATTTGATTTTCTTTTTCATAATAAATTTATACATGGTTTATAATAGGAACAAAGGAAGAGGGGGAGAGGTTTTTTAGAGATTTATTTTGACTACTGGATTCGTGTTTTTTTTGTTGAAATAATAGAGGGGCGGTTTATACGTATAAAATTTGTTTTTGGGTAATATTCGAATTTGTAATTATAAGGGCAAGGGGGGATTAAAATAATGAGTTTGAGTGCAAAGCAAAATAGTTTTATTAACTTTAGTGAAAAATTTGTTGGGACTAAAAAAGACAACCAAATTAATTGGATATATGACGGGAGCAAAACGGGTAAAAGTTGCGTATCAATTAAGGAATAGAGAGACTTCCTTTTTGCAATTAGAACCTGACTTTTTACAAAATTTACATTTCAAGTCATTTCTAGATCAGATTTCTTCCTCAATTATTTTGTTTAGGCAAGATGGGAAGATTATATACTATAATACTCCATTTGTTTCATTGATATGTGGTGGTCTTGAGGGAGCGAATATAAGTAGAGTTAATATAAAGCAATTCGAAGATCTTGAATTTTTCCCTTTAAAAGAAAAAATACACGATCTAAGATTTTTTAAACATGAATTTGATGAAGAATTAGAACAAGACTGGTTGATTACCGAATCTTATAAATGTTATCGCGTTGAAGGTCGTGAGGCAAATATGGTTCATGAAGGGAGGAATGTGTTTTTGATTAATATTACCGATATTACTCCAAGAAAGAAGTTTGAGAAAAATTTAATTAGAGCAAAAGAAAAGGCTGAAGAGGCAGATAAGTTGAAAACTTCCTTTCTTAGCTGTATGTCGCATGAAATAAGAACTCCAATGACTCATATAATTGGATTTCTGGATTTATTTAAAGACCCAATGATTACTGAACTCGAAAGAGAGGAGTATGCCGGAATCATGCGTAAAAGTGGTGAAGCTTTGGTGTATCTTATTGATAACATTATAGATATAGCTAAACTTGAAAGTGGGCAGTTTATTTTAAAAAACAAGACAGTACATTTAAATAGTTTATTGTCTGATATTGCTGAAGAGTGTTTACAAGTTAGAGCTGATTTTAATAAGTCACATATTTCTTTTGTTTTAGATATCCCTGATAATACTGATGATTTTTTTGTTTGTATAGATCCAGATCGATTAAAGCAGGTAATTCGGCAGTTGTTAGATAATGCTTTTAAATTTACACATAAAGGACTAATTGAATTTGGGTATACTTATGATGAAGAAGGGGTATTCAGATTCTTTGTGAAAGATACTGGACCTGGTATTGATTTGTCACTACATAATGTAATTTTTAGAAGATTTCGACAATTAGATCATGGACTTGCAAAAACGAATAGTGGAACTGGATTAGGTCTTGCTATTGCTCAAGGCATTGTGGAGTTGATGGGAGGTGAAATTAAGTTAAAATCAGAAAAGGAAAAGGGATCTGAATTTTTCTTTGAACTTGAACCAGAAATAATTACTCGCCGACAAATAGAGAACGAGCAAGTTGTAGGATGGGATTCTAAATGGATATCAAAGAAAATTCTTGCGGTAATGGATGAGGCAGTGAACTTTAATTTGCTTTTTCTGACATTAAAAGAGATGGGAGCTCAATTTAAATGGGTTCGAACCCCAATGGAAGCTATCGAGTCTTGCAAGAGAAATGATTTTGACTTGGTAATCATAGATCTATCTCCTTATCAATTTATTGATACAAAGCCATGTAAAGAGTTGAAGCATTGTTTCCCTAACCTACCAATTTTAGCACAATGTTCGCAATCGGCCTCTGGTTTTTTCTTGTCGGAAGGAGATAATGATTTTGATGATTGGATTATTAAGCCAATTAATAAAAGGCTTATGTTGAGTAAGATAGACTTGCTTTTAAAGAAATAATAAAATGTTTTTAATTTAATGCAACGATTTAATGGTTTTTTGTGTCATGTAGATGATGAAATGAGTTTAGTATAATTATTTCTGATTTTTATTGAGAACTGATGGATTATCCTAACTTTGTTCTTCTGTAGTAGGAATAACCAAATACCATTAAGGCGTTGCCTTCAATTTTTAGGATGCGAAATTATACGGAAGAAGAAATATTAAAGGGTTGTCTAAAAAACAAGCGTAAATATCAGGAATTGTTATACCATAGATATTCTTCTCATATGTATGCTGTTTGTTTACGTTATGCAAAACGAGAGGAAGATGCTTATGATATCTTGCAAGATGGATTTGTAAAAGTTTTTTCACATCTAAAGGATTTTAAGGGAAATGGCTCTTTTGAGGGATGGATACGTCGAACAATCGTTAATACAGCTATAAACTATTATCGGAAGAATGTAAAATTCCAAAATAATGTAGGTTTAGAGTATGCAGATTATTCTGGTGTAGCTACTGATGATTTACTTTCTCAAGTAAATACCAGGGAGTTGCAAGAGATGATTAGTGAATTGCCCGACGGATATCGCCTTGTTTTTAACCTTAATGCTATTGAAGGATATACTCATAAAGAAATTGGAGAAATGCTGAATATTTCAGAAAATACAAGCAAATCACAATTGTCTAGAGCAAGAGTAGTTCTTCAAAGTAAGTTTGAGAAACTTTATGCAATTTAGACCTTATGAATAATAAGAATAATGAAAATAAAGAAATGAATGCTTTTCAGAGGAAATTTAAAGATTATGAATCTCCTCCTCCTTTAGGAGCTTGGTCTGATATGAGCAAACGTTTAGATGATTTGGAGAAAGAAGATCGGTCCAAGTTGATAGTCTTTCCTTTTGCTGTATCTTGGAAGTCGGCATCTATTGCTGCCAGTATGTTGATATTGTTATCGTTCTCAAGCTTCTTAATTTATAGATTATTTGATACTAGCGAAATGCTACGTCAACAATTAAGTGAAATACCCACAAAAGAAACTTTAATAAGCCCTTTGCTAGAATCTGAAAAACTTTCTTCTCTCCTTGAATTACGTTCAGATTATTCTAATCAAGAGTTGGCCTATTCTTTTAGTGATAGCAAATCAGTTGAGAGTGGTGATCAGGCAGATTATAAAATAGTTGTTTCCGACGAGCAGAATGCTGCTACTGTAAATAGTTTAAACCTAAATGTATCTAACCCCAGTTTAAATTCAGATAATAATTTGGGTAGTATAAATGAAGCGCAGGAAGAGGTTAAGGATATTCAGGAGAGTAATCAAAATAATAATACCCAGCTAGATTCAGAGGCATACAATGAAGCTCTTAAGAGTAAATTTTTGGCAGAGAACAAGAATGAGAAAAAAAGTTTCGATACTTATTTGAGCTTAGGTCTTATGGCTGGTAGTGGACAGGATAAGCTTAGTAATGTAAGTGATATTCAATATAAACAATTGGAAATACCTGTACAAGTTAATATCAGTAAATCTTTATATCTACAAACAGGACTTGCCTATTCGCAAGGTTCAAATTCGGTTTATTCGAAAGTAAATTATGAAGATTGTCAGTTTAAAAGAGAAAATAAGATTTTAACAAGAAATAAAAATGCTTCTGGAGATGGTGATGATTTTGTTTTTGAGTATATAAAAACTTACGACACCATTCAAACTACGGAGTATTCTAAAGGTAAAAATTTTGTAAATCAGTTGGAAATTCCTGCCTTGATGGGATGGCATAAGCAAATTGGTGCTTTTGATTTTCATCTTAAAGGTGGTCCCAATCTAGGAATGATTCTTTCAAGAGAGGTTAGCGTAGATTTTAGAAAGGCAGAGGGAAAGAATATTGTAAATGTGTTAGGGAAGGAAGATCCTCAAATATATCACAAAGATTTCTTTTTGCAGTTAAGGATGGCGACTGCATTGGGAATTCAATGTTCAAAACGAATTTCAATTAATCTTGAACCTCAATGGCGTTATTATCTGCGTAATCCTTATCAAGGTCAAAGTAATTCCTTTGGTTTTGATTTACGCTTTGGATTGAGCTATTGTTTTAAGTAAAAAAGAGAGTCCAAATGAAAAGAGTATTTATTTTGTTCTTTTGCTTGATGCAAGCTTCGTTTCTTTATTCGCAGAATGAAGAAGGAAATCGTATAGTTGTTTGCGGTTTTGCAAGTGAAACAAAATCAGGAGATCCAGCAAGGCAAAAAGCAGTTAATATTGTTGCAAATCTTAAGTTGTTTCCAGAGCAAACACCAGTTAAGAAAATTTTGTATACCGACAAGGATGGGCTCTATAGAGACACTATCTATACCGAATCAGATAAGGGGGCTTTAAATATCTTTTTTCAAAAAGCAGGAAAGTTAATGAAGAAAACAGCTTTCTATCGCTTTCGTAAAGATGATAATTTAAGCGTTGTTGAAGTTAACTTTGCTGAATTTGAAAAGGATGGGAATCCTGAAGAAATTAAATCTTTTCTGTCTTATAAAGTAACTGATCCTACCCATAAGAAAGTAAGCTTTAGTCATCAATCTAATTTAGATGGATTTGATTACATAAGTTGGGATTTTGGTGATGGTTGTGTAGAAAAATCTGTTGGACCTAATCCTGTTTTACATAAATACAAAAAAGGTGGACTCTTTTGCGTAAAAATGACCATTCATGGAATATTTGATAGTCGAAAAATTGAAATAGAAAGAAAGAGCTATGTGAATGTTCCCAGAGGAGATAATAATTACAGATTGTTTGGACAGGTATTTAAGTGTAAAAATAAAATTACCAGCCAAGAGACTTTGAAAAGTGGACATGCTTATTTGTTGAAGTATAATAATACCAACATTCCAAAGGCATTCGATACAATTCCTTTAACTCAAGATGGGGTATTTCAATTTACGAAAGTCCCTGAGGGGAAATTCCTTATTCGTGTAGTCCCTGATAAAGATATGTATCCCGATTTATTGCCTGTATATTATTCGGATAATAATGCTTTTATGGGGTCAAATTTTAAATGGCAAGAAGCTGAAATACTTAATCTGCCAGAAGATGATTCTAAGTTGTTAAACGCATATTTATACGAAGCTTCTTATAATCCATATTCAGGGCAGGAAGAAATTGAAGGAAAAATTACAATAAATTCAGGCGGAAAACCTAATATCCATAGCCCTATTTCCAGTGAAAATGTAGTGGTTTATTTACTTGATTACGAAACTCAGGAAACAGTGGGTTTTGCTATGGCTAATATTAAAGGTATGTATAGTTTTAAAGAGTTGCCTAAGGATCGATTCTATCTTTATGCTGAATATCCTGGTGCTGAAACTATAATTTGTTTGGCAGATTTAACTCTTCGTGGCGAAGAGAATAAAGAGACTTACAGGAAAAAGAAATATGTGTTTAATCTAACTCTTGATTATCCAGATGAAGAAGTAGGTATAGATACTTTCGCTGTTCAAGCAGACAATACACTTATTTATCCAAATCCAACTTCCGGAGATTTTACTCTTGCTCTGGATAGCGATTTTGATTCTCAAGAGGGGGTTGTCTATATATATAATTCAAAGGGATGCTTAATTCAACAAGCGTCGTTTGAAAGTGCAAAAAATCTAAAATTAGGATTCTCAATATCTGAACAAAGTTCAGGATTGTATATAATAGATATTCGTTCGAAGAGCAAAAGAAGTTTGAAGAAAGTTGTTTTACAGAAGTAATTCTGTAATTAAAAATAACGAAACTGCAAAAAAGTGAAAAAAAAACACTTTTTTTTAATATTTATACAATTAATATGAAAAAAAGCAGTTCTTCAAATGTCATCCAATTAATTTTGCTTTTGTTCTCTTTTTTATGAATCAGGGACGTGTACCACGGTATACGGTCCCTGTTCTCTTTTATAGACTATTCGTTTTCCCTTTGTTTCTTTACCAGCTCTTTCGTTGATAGCAGCCCACACGCGGCAAATATGTCCATTCCACGTGAAGCTCTTATAGTGGTTCTTAGTCCCTTCTGATTTAATTTCTCAGCAAATTCCTTTATCGTATTATCATCCGATCCGAGTAATGGTGTGTTTGGTATTGGGTGAAAACGTATAAGGTTAATGCGGCATCGTAAGCCGTTAAGTAACTTGTTTAATTGTTTAATATGTCTTGGAGTGTCGTTTATTCCTTTAAACATGATATATTCAAATGATATTCGGCGTTGACGTCCAAAATCGAAGCCTCTTAAGGTTTGTATTACATCTTCCAGTGAATATACATTTTCTATAGGCATAAGTTCTCTTCTTTCCTCTTCGAATGGATTATGCAAGCTTATGGCCAAATGGCATTCGCTTTCTTCCAGATACTTCTTTATTGCCGGAATAATTCCGATGGTAGAAACGGTTATTCTTCTTGGGCTCATAGCAAAGCCATAGTCAGAGGTAAGAATTTCCAATGATTTCAGCACATTGTCTATATTGTCAAAAGGTTCTCCCATTCCCATATATACAATATTGGTAAGTTTGGAGAATTCGGGCAGGCTTTTTATTTGATTCAATATTTGCCCTGCCGATAATTGTGATTGAAATCCTTGTTTTCCGGTCATGCAAAATAGACATCCCATTTTACAGCCAACTTGAGAAGAAACACAAAGTGTTGCTCTATCATTATCTGGAATATAAGCAGCTTCAATAAATTGTTTTTCTGCAGCTGGGAAAAGATATTTTTTTGTTCCGTCGACAGATTCCTGAACTTTAATATGGTTTTCTAAACCTATTTTATAATTTTCATTTAGTGCTTCTCTTGCTTTTTTCGACAAATTACTCATATCATCAATAGAATGTATCTCTTTTTGATAGAGCCATTGAGCAATTTGTTTTGCAGTAAAAGAAGGGAGTTTAAGATCTTTTACCAGTTTCTTAAGTTCTTCTAATGTTTTTCCAAACAGTGATTCTTTCTCCATAATCAATTCATCAAAAATATATTTCGGCTAAAATTTTATTGTAGGGAACTCCCTTTAAAATTAGTATGTCGCGCATATCGACAATCATCTCAGCATTTCCGCAAAGGTAGTAATTAATATCTCTGGGGATATTGTTCAGACTTTCAATATAGTCTGTTACCCGTCCCTGAAAAACATTTCCGTCGTTCTCATTGGAGCAACAAGGGATATAGTTTTTTTTGAGAGCATCTTCAAATTCTTTGCGGAAATATAATTGTTTTGCCTTTCTTACGCCGTGAATTAGCTTTTTATTATTGCATGATTGATTTTTAAGCATACTTCTATAGGGAGCGATTCCAGTTCCTGTGGCAATCCACCAAGCTGTATTTCCCTTATCGACAAAAGAGCCTGAAGGGGCGGATATATATAATTCATCACCAGAATTCAAATTTGCAAGCTGAGGCGATAATTCGCCTTTAGTTTTTACATCAAAAAGGATTTCTATATATTTCATGTTTGGACTTGATGCAATGCTATACATTCGAGGGATGCTTCCTTTTTCGATACAAATTTCAATAACTTGTCCGGCAACAAAGCTCATAGAAGTATCAAGCCTTATCAGGTGAGCCTTAGGAGCAATTGTATTGTTTTTTAAAACCTTTACTTTTTCCAATGTCTATGTCTTAATTATAAATTCCTACTGTATTTTAAAGACAAAATAGCAGGTAAAATGTTGTATTTAAGGCTATTTTCTTTATGATTTTTGTGCGATTATTAATCAAAATTTGTAAATTAGGGACTCCATTTTAAAATACCTGATAATTCCATTCCTTAATATACTTTTCTGTATGAAGTATTTCTTTGTCTTTTTTATATGTTTGTTTTTATTGTCTTGCGAATTTGTACCTACAGCTAGCAATAAAAAACCGAAAGAGTCTGTTCAGCGTTTAAATCTGAACAAAGGGTGGAATGCTGTTTCCTTTTTTGTTTTGCCAGATCAATCGCCCAGAGTAGATTCGATATTTGGATCTATACAGCAAGAATTAATTCAAGTAGAAGGTTATGCTGGTGCAAATGCAGGTGTATATAATCCTTCACGCATAAATAATTCTTTTGACCGAATAGAAGCAAATCGCGCATATTTAGTAGATGTAGTAAAACATTCTACCTTAACTTTAAGCGGTGACAATTTTGCCCTGAAAAATGTATTACTAAATTCTTCTGTCCATAATAATGCAGGAATGAAGGTTGGATATTTTCCTGTTCCTGGAGATAAACCCTATTATGTTGATGATTTAGATATATCGAGTATCGATAGTCTGGTTTTGATTTATGATTTACGTGGTGGAATATACTGGCCCAAATACAATATAAATTCTCTTGGACTACTCTTTCCCGGAAAGTCTTATTTTTTTGCTTTTTATGGAACTATAGACTGTTCTCTTGCAGAAGATGTTGTTTTTCATGAATTAAAGTCCTCTAATTTGCCACTTCGGCCAGCAGGATTGCCCAATACTTGGGGTGTAGATAATTATACTCCTTATTTTCACTTTCTTTTGTTTTCTACAGATAATTTTAAACCCTATTCTAATGGTGATTTTTTGGGTGCTTTTACACAAGAGGGAGAATGTGCTGGCTTACAGATTTTAGATACAAATAAAAAATATACTGCTATCCCTTTATTCAAAGACGATTTGCTCGATAATGTTAAAAATGGTTTCTATGAAGGAGAATCTATTGAAATTAGATTATTCCGGCAACATGACCAATCCATTCATAATTACACCATTTTTCCTAAAAAAAATAGTGATAAGAAATTAAACTTTCATAGTTGGGAAATTGATACTGTTGCCAAAATTATGGAAGTAAATTGATTTTTATTCTTTAATAACCTAAACTCAAAAAAATGAAAAAGTTCCTTTATTTTCTTTCTTGTATTTCTCTTATATTAGTAGTTTCAACATCTTGCGCTCCGCCAACTGCTACAGAGGAAAACAAAGAAATGTCTACCCAAACCCTAATGCTCGAAGAAGACTGGAATCCAGTTTATTTTTATGTTGAAACTCAATATCCTGATTTTGATAGTGTATTTGCGCCAATATTAAATAATGTCGAAAATATAGAAGGTTATATAGGTTACCGTGGAGGAATTTATCAGCCAGGTCTAAAAAATACTTTCGGTGAGGTTGAGCCTTATACTGTTTATATGATTGATGTTAAAAAGGATACTACTTTTGAAATCAAAGGAGAAAAAAAGATACAAGATAGTATTTTGTTACAGTCTAAGTTGAATAATACTAATGGTATGCAAGTTGGTTATTTCCCTATTCCTGGTGAGAAAACCATTGCAATGGAAGATTTAATGATCTCTAAGCCTGAGAATGTAAAACTAATTAGCGATTATAAAGGAGGTTTGTATGTTCCTGAATATAAAATAAATACAATAAAAACGCTTTCTCCAGGTAAAGCTTACTTATTTATTTTTAAAGATTCTGTTACTCTAAGTCTTAAGGATGGAGCGAAGGAAGTGACTCCTGAAAAAATGGCAATGCCTATCTATCCTTCAAATATGCCGGAAAACTGGAGATTTACTCCTAGTCCGTTTGTTTATTTCTTATCTATTCCTACCAAGCTTATTCCAAACATTAAGGATGGCGATTTGATTGGAGTTTTTAATAAGAGTGGTCTTTGTGGCGGTGTAAATCGTATTGATATGATGAATGAATATACGATTTTAACCATATATGCAGATGATGCTATGGATAAAGAACAAAAAGGATTGGTTGATGGAGAAGAGATTATATTTAAAGTATTTCATGCTGCTGATGGAATGATGGAAGATTATAATTTATATGTCAATAAAGAGAAAAATAATCTTGTTCAGCCTTTTGAATGGAAAATAGATATGGTAAAAGAACTTGTACCTATAAAATAAATCGTTGATTCTTGATAAGAAGAATCTAATTTTTATGCAAAGAAAAACGGCTGCCATTTACTATTTAATGGTAGCCGTTTTGGTTCATTATTTTAAAATCCACTACAATTATAATGTTGCCACATCTTAAACTCCTTAATTATATACCTATTTCTAAGGTATAGACTATAGTTGAACTTCAATGCTAGCAATTACTCCCATCCTTACCTTAAATTATCATCAATATTACTCTTAATCAGACCTAAACCTCCTAGGTATTGGATGAAAACCTCCTAGGTATTGGATGAAAACCTCCTAGGTATTTGATGAAAACCTCCTAGGTATTTAATGAAAACCTCCTAGCTTATAGTGCAGTCATTACCTTTCTTGGGGCTCTGTTCCCTTAATTGCGTCATTACTTCGACAGGTTTATAATTAAGGAGGTTAAGATGTGGCAACTGCAATTGTTGTGTGCTTAAAATTATTTTAGTGGTCTGTATAAATAAATTCCACTTCACGCTTAGAATCTCCTTCAATAACAGTGATGTGTTTTACGTAGTTATGATCGTCGGCTTTTACTTCAAACATAACCTCTTTAGTTTTTTTATCATTTTCTTTAACCACAACTTTAGTGTGATTGAATTTTGATGCTAAATCAGGAGTACGAATAAAGAAAGCAACAAAAGGATAATCATAGAAAGGGTTTAAAATATTACCATGTTCAATTTCATGAACGATAACATCTTTTTTCATTCCATTTTCATAGGTGTCTTCCTTTACCTTTTTGATATTAAGATCTTTATATTCAAATTCTTTTAAAGAAGTAATAACAAGATCTCCTTTATCGTCAATGGCGCTGGTTGTTGCATTTGTTATCAGTTCAGAAGCATTTCTAGAATAAATTACTTGACCAGTCTTCTTCCATTCTTTTTTGTCATTCTTGTTGTATATTTCAGTTACAATGTCGTTCTCTTTTATGTAGACATATGCAGAGTCAATTAGCATATCTTCAATATATAATTTTGCTGCATCAAAGATTTTATCATTGTCTTTATAAAAGAATTCAAGTTTAGTTTTAAAAGGTTCAATAGCCTGTGGCATAATTTCATTTACAGATTTACCATCATAAACAATTTTGGTAATTCTTTTCATGTCGTCATAATGGAATTCTACCATATCACCGCCAGAATATTTTATTTTTTTAACCATATGGTCATATATCTTTACTGGCTCTTCATCATCTTTTTTACAGCTTGTAAATGTGAATGCAAAAATGAAAATTAGGCTAAGGGCAATTTTTAAATTTTTCATCATTATGTACTTAGGTTAGAATTAAAAAAATATTAGAAAGGAACTTAAAGATATAAAAAAATAATAATAAACACACTTAAAGTCAGTGAAATAGAGTTTGAATGTTATCTGTGGGGGTAGGAAGCGAGGTTGCATAAAAGCAATCTCGCTTTATTTTTTATACACCTCTTTTTTCTGGAGTTTAAATATTTTTTTCTACAGAAGATATTTATATCAGAAGATAAAAATTTATGCTGTCTACGGATAATCTGTGTGCATTATATAGGGAGTAGAATAAAAAAGAGCCCTCCAAAAAGTAAATTGGAAAGCTCTTTTATTATATAAGTAGTTTAAAAACATTACAACTTAAAAAAAGTTATTTTGCTTATTAGCAATGGAGTTACAATTGACTTGACATATTTTTTATATGTTTTCGGATTGTAATCTATAAGTTTTTAAACCAATATTTATAATGAATTGGCTGATTTTATTTTTCAGCGATCATTTTTTTTTCAGTTGAATTAAGCTTTTCGCCAATTTTCTCCAACATAATTTTTGTCATTGCAGCAAGATCGTATTCGCAACCACAATTCCAATCTTCTTGAGCAACAGTATCATCGATACTTGCAGGCCATGAATCGGCAATAGCTTGACGGAAATCAGGCTTATATTCAATTTCAAGATCGGTAATATGTTTTTTAATTTCAGCGAAGATTTCTTCAGGAGTAAAGCTAATACCAGCAACATTATAGCTAGATCTGCGAGTTAATTTCTCTGGATCAGCTTCCATAAGGTCTATAGTAGCTTTAATTGCATCTGGCATAAACATCATAGGTAATGCTGTTTTCTCAGAAAGGAAACATTCGTATTTCTGATTACGAATAGCTTCATAGAAAACTTCAACAGCATAATCGGTGGTACCACCGCCAGCTTCAGCTTTATAAGAAATTAACCCTGGGTAGCGTAAGCTTCTAAAATCTACTTTATAACGGTTATAATAGTACTCGCCCCAACGTTCTCCTGCAAGTTTACTAATTCCGTAAACAGTGTTAGGATCCATTACGCAATCCTGAGGAGTTTGATGTCTAGGAGTAGAAGGGCCGAAGACTGCAATTGAACTTGGCCAGAAAACTTTTTTTGCTTTAGTTTGTCTTGCCACCTCTAGCATATTCATAAGTGCTTGCATGTTGATATCCCATGCTTTTAGTGGCATTTTTTCAGCGTTTCCAGACAGAATTGCTGCCAAATTATAGATCTGAGTAATTTCGTTTTCTTGAACGAAAGATAATAAACCATCAAAGCTAAGAGCGTCAAGGATGGCAAATGGACCACCATTTTTAACGTCTTCAAAAGGTTCTTTGATATCTGTGGCAAAAACGTTATCTGAGCCATAACGCTTACGTAATTCAACCGTAAGGTCAGATCCAATTTGACCAGAGCAGCCTATTACTAAAATTTTCTCCATGTCCGTCCCTGTTGTAATTATTTTGATAATTAAGTTTCCCTGCAAATGTAAAAAAGTTTGTTAATGGACCCATAGGGCATTGTTATTTTTTTATCAATTTGCAAACTGTCTAAAAAATAGGATATTATCCTTTTTTCAACTCTTTGTGAATTTAATAAAACTACCTTAGCTATTATGGTAATTTAATATTAAATCGCAATATATTTTGATGTTATAAAATTGCTTCTTCAACTCAATCCATAATTTTATTACGGAATAATGCTTTTACAGGATTAAAGAAACGTTCGATAAGACGTATATCTTCAGTAATAATCTCAGCATTACCTGTCATCTCTTGTGTAAACCTTAAGTGTTTTCCATAATTAGAGATAAGAGGGGTAGCAATTTCTACTTCAGCAGTTTGATATTCTTCACCCTGATTATGGAAAACACTTAAG
>JBGRQE010000026.1:0-43785 GCA_041725955.1 Bacteroidales bacterium | reverse complement strand
AGATGCTGAAGGTTTGGAAGTAGTTTATAGTGTAGAACCCAATACCTGTAGCATTAATGGAAATGAGATTACATTTTTACAAGCAGGAGATTATTCCATTACTGTATCTCAAGAAGGTAATGAGAAGTATAATGCTGCTGAAAAATCTTTCTATATAGAGGCTTTTAAATCAGTAGCTATCTCTGAGCTGAAAAATGAGCAAATTAAAGTTTTTCCAAATCCTGTGAATGACTATTTGTATATTTCTTTGGATGGCTTTGAGACTTATGAATTGACTATTTATGATCTAAAAGGGAATAAGATTTTTGTGGAAAAAAGTTCGTCTTCTCTTCAAAGGATAAATGTGTATAATTGGAATCTAGGTGTTTATTTGCTTGAGATAAAAACTGAAAAATATCGTATAAGAAAGAAAATTATAAGATAGATTTTTTTTCTAAACATAAAGATTCATCCTGCAATTTCATTGAGATGAATCTTTATGTTTTTCTTTTGGCCTTCTACCATAAAATAAATCATCCATCCATAAAGCTATTCTTCTGAAAAGAAATGAATGTTTAATGCCAAACCGAATACTATTATGCAAAAAATTGTTTGGATGTGCATAGGGACAAACATGCATACACTTTCCGCAATCTGTTCCTGCAATACACCAATATAAGAAACAGCTATTGGAGTTTATTTGCCATCTGTTTACTCCTTCAATATTCTTTCGATCATCAAAAGGAATAGATTTACTTGGGCAGTTTTCTGCACACTTTTTACATAGAGTGCAAAATTCTATCATTGCAGAATCATCCAACTTTTCATCACAAATTAAAGGTAAATCTGTTGTTATAACAGCAATGCGAACTCTTGGACCTTGTTTCGGAGTCATTAGTAATCCCATTCGACTTAATTCTCCCAATCCAGCATCTTTGGCTACTAATGGACAAACTACTTCGTAATTTCCATCAATATGAGCTTTCGCAGAATAACCAAGTTCTCTTATAAATATGGCTATTTGGCTGGCAATTATGCCAGATTGAAGATATCTTTGTGAGCTTTCTATAATTACAGGACTTTGAGGAGCTTTATTTATGGCTTCTAAGTTCATTTCAACTGTGAAGGCAATTGCATAGGGGTGTGTATTGTTTACCTTTTTTCCATAAGTATCTCTTCTACCTTTATGAGAATATAAGTGATAGGGTTTAAGTTGGGTTATTCCAATATCTAATGCACCTAAGTTTTTCCCCCACTTCTTTATGTAATCAGTATTTTGTTTATTCGAAAAATTTTTTTTCTCAGTTTTTGAAGATCCATCAATTACATTTGACAATAGTTCAACACAAGAGAAATTTGCATGTACAGCTGCCATATCCATTATGTCGTAATATTTAGACTTAGGATCACACAATCCTGGTTTTTCTCTAAATTTATTATCTGCAATCAGATCTTCAGGGTTTTTATTATAGTATTCGCTAAATCGATTTGGATATTGATCCAGTTCTTTTCTGGAAAACATTGTCTTTCTTTCATCAATTTTATGTTTTGCAGTCTCTTGATAATACTTTCTTCTTTTGGAATTAAATGGAAGTAGAAATATAAATACTAGGCTTATTAAGCATAAGGTAAAGGAAAATATTGGATGAAAGACGGGGGCCCAAGAGGAATTAAGAATATAGATTGAACCAAAAAACAAAGCCATGCCAAGAGAAATAGAACATGCTCTGTATTCTTTTTCGTATAAAAATATTAAGCTTGAATATATAAAGGTAAACAGCGTGAGAATACCGAAAAATATATTTAATCTGTATGCGATTTCAAAGATCATTGCTGTCTTTTTGATATGTTGAAAAGAAAGCAATTTAATCGTAAAATAACTGCTAGACAAGATTTGCTGAATTATTTTTTTTATTGAAGAGTAACAATTTGGGGTGTTTGTGGTTATCCTTAAGAACCTAAACTAACTGAAATTTAGTAAAATGAATAGCTTATCTCATCCTGATAATATTTTTATTCTTCTTCTTTCCATATTTACGGGTTTTTTTGCTGTGGTAAATCCTATTGCCAACACTCCTATTTATATGTCTTTAACAGACAGCCTGGATATAAAAGGGAAGAAAAAAGTTGCTAAAACAGCTGTGCTTGTTGCTTTTGGTATTGTAGCCATTTTTACTCTTGGAGGTAGTTATATTTTCAAGCTTTTTGGATTGACTATCCCTGCATTTAAAATTACTGGTGGACTTCTGATTTTTTATGTTGGTTTTGAGATGATCAAATCGCAACGACCACACTTGAAAACTCACCTTGAGGATTCTCAAGGAAATGATGATAGTGATACAGAGGTTGGAATTTCTCCTTTGGGTACACCTTTACTTGCTGGTCCGGGATCTATTATTACTGCACTTAACTTTACTACTGGAGGGCATTTTTCAAGTGTGATTTATACCTTGATAATATATGCCATTATGTTGTTCCTGAACTATATTTGTTTTGTCTCAGGAAATAAATTGGTCAAATTTATGGGTAAAGATTTGATTAAAGTGTTCGGTAAGATTATGGGACTAATCCTTGCTGTTATGGGCACAGGTATCCTTATTGCTGGAATTGAGCTGCTGGTTAATAAGTAGATGTTTTTCTGAAATAATGAAAAATATTACCTTTATCGCCATAAATTAATTTATAAATTACAGAGTAATGAAACGTATTATTAATACAGACAAAGCACCTGCAGCTATTGGACCTTATAGCCAAGCAATTGAAGTAGATGGAACTCTTTATATTTCTGGTCAGGTTCCTGTAGATTCTGCAATTGGTAAAGTTGTTGAAGGCGGAATCAAAGAACAAACTGAGCAGGTAATGAAGAATATCGAAGCAATTTTAACCGAGGCTGGTTATTCTTTTGCTGATGTTGTAAAATCGACTTGCTTATTGAGTGATATGGCTAATTTTGCTGCTATGAATGAGGTTTATGGTAGTCGTTATCCTGAAAACCCTCCTGCAAGAGCTGCCTTTGCTGTAAGAGAGCTTCCTTTAGGAGTTATGGTTGAAATTGAAACCATTGCTGTGAAGTAAAAGATACTTACACAAGATATGTAAAAATAGAGTTGTCTGATATAGATAACTCTATTATTAAATTTGCACAAAGATAATTTAGCATGCAGCGTTTGTTAATCATCGATAATTACGATTCTTTTACCTATAATTTGGTTGAGGCTTTTCGCCAGTTGGGATATAATGAATTTACTCTTCGCTTTAATGATCAGGTAGATTTGGAGGAGATCAATGATTATGATAAGATTCTGTTGAGTCCAGGACCAGATGTGCCCTCAAAGGCCGGGTTAATGCCCAAAATTATAGATAAGTATATAACAAGGAAAAGTTTTTTAGGGGTTTGTTTGGGACATCAAGCTATTGCCGAACATTTTGGAGCAGAAATAGTTCCTGCAAAAGAAATACTGCATGGAGTGGCCACTAAAGCATATAAATTGCTGAAAGATGATGTTTTGTATAAGAAAACTCCTCAGGAGTTTGATGTGGGGCGTTATCATTCTTGGGTTGTTGATGCAAATACTTTACCTGATTGTTTGCTTCCTACTTTAAAAGATAGTGAAGAGGTAATTATGGGTTTTTCTCATAAAGATTTACCTGTCTATGGTGTTCAATATCATCCAGAATCTATAATGACACCATTTGGGCGTCAGATTCTTTTGAACTGGTTAGAATCCGACACCCTATAATATATCTTGTTTAATTTGATCTAATATTGAATTTATCTCTAAAGTCTTTCTTCTTTTCAAGTTTCAGATCCTGAAGGAAACTGGCTTTTACGTTTATTCCAAAACGCCAACTTTTGTAATAACCTACAGGGATCCAGTTGAATCGCATTTCCCAACAGTGCAAATCTCGATATATATCTAAACCTGTATTTGAGGAAAGTTCACTTCTCTCAAAATCCCAACCTGTAGAAACATTTACTCTCCACTTCTTGGTTAGCTGAACTTGACCAGTTACATTTAGGGTCTGCACAACACTTTTTTGTGGTACATGAACATATTGCCGGTAGTAATGATTGACTCCATAGTTTAAATTATACGACAGGGTCAAGCTCCAAGGTATACCCCATTGCTGTTCGTCTTGATCTTGTCCGGGGAGTTTGTTCTGGTAATTTCCGTATATATCGGGTTGGCTATTGCTATATGCTTCGATAGCACTTTCATTTTGATTGACACCATTATTATCATTAGCCTCATTATTTCTGAACTTCTTCTTTTTAAAGGTCTCATTATTCATTGTATAATTAAATCCCAATGACCAATTAGTGCTTTCGAGTCTCAGAAGCCTTCTGTTTACATCCCACTCAAAGCGATTTAAATTATCAATACCAGAGGAATCTTTCACGTATGGATCCCAAACGCTATTATATGTAATATTGAAATTGTTGAATAGGGTTGTTCTACCACTCATTTGGATTTTGGAAAGATTTAAACTATCAATAGCAAAATTATAACCTCCGTTAATATTAAAATTCTCTATCAACTTGATTTTGCGCATACCCGTTATCGTATCTTTACGGTCTCTTACTTTTATTTCAAGGTTATTGGTTATATTAAATCTGATTTCTCCAGATTTCATACTTGAAGGGGATCCAAAGATATCATCATAAATATAATACTTCTCGGGCTTTGGTGGTTTATTGTATGGGTTTACTATAGTTCTGTAATAGCCATAAGCAGGATCGCTAAAGTCGGGACTGTAAACAAAACTAACACTTGGAGTAATTACATGTCTTACTGCTCTTAATAAACCTTTTTTCATATTGATCTGACCGTATATTTTGGTAGTTATTCCAGAACTGTAAGCAAAATCAATTTCATTATTAAAACCTCTTAATGTATCGGTTCTTAGAATTGAAGTGTCTTTGTTAAGTTCGATTGGCTCATTTCTATACATCCTTCTAAAGCTATACGAATACATTCTGTCTCGAATGTTAATTGTATTATTCCAGTTGAAGAACTTTAGTAATTTTATATCACTACTAATAGAAGTTGAATGTGATAAACCATTTCTTAATCGGTCAGTCCAGTTGTTTTTAAATAATAGAGAATCGATATCAGAGTATTGGTTTTTTCCTTCCAAGGTATATTTCATAGATATATTTTCATACCATTTTAATTTCCCTTCCTTGTTTTTTGCTCTTAATGGATAGAATCGGCCAACGCTAAAGTTAATTTCAGGAAGACTTATACTCACACTTTGATTGTTTGTATTTTGACTATGTCTGGCTCCGACTGTTAAATTGTAGTTGCTTCCCCAGCTTTTACTATAAGTTACACTAGAGTTAAAACTACTTGACAGTCTGTTCAAAGTACTGGTGGGTAAAGTCTTTATAGTTTGAACTTTGAATATTTACATTCGCATTAAATCGACTGCTAGGATTTGATTTTGGATCTTGACTATGCATCCATCTCAGATAGAATGTTTTATTCTTGTTATAATCGGAATCCCCTTGGCTACCTATAATGTTTTTTGCATAACCGAAATCAAGATTACCATTAAATCGATATCTTTTTACATATCTAAGTTGAGGTTTAATGGCCCAACTGCCTCTAGAATAGATATCTCCCAAAAGAGTAAGATCCATATAATCGTTTATAGCAAAATAATAACCACCATTCTCGAAAAAGAATCCCCGATCATTAGATTCACCATAAGTAGGAATAATAACACCAGAGCGTCTGCCTGCCTTATTTGGGAAAATACCAAAAGGGACAAATAATGGAGTGGGTAATCCTTCAAGAACAAAGTATGCCGGACCAGTAACGATCAGGTTTCCAGGTATGACTTTGGATTTTGAAAAGCGAAATTCATAGTGGGGGTGATCTGGTAAATCACATGTAGTATATGAACCTCCAGCGACATTAATTGTATTATCAGGAAAACGTTTAATTGTTTTACCATGTAAATATCCTTCTCCCTCCTTAGTGAAAACACCTTTAATTAAGCCCTTTTTAGTATCGTAATTATAACGAATTTCTTTTGCTTCATATTTCTGACTTCCTTCTGCAAAAACAGGTGTTCCAACAATTTTTCCTGTTGAATCGGGCATCCCTTTTGCAAAGGCGATAGACTTCTCAAAATCGATTTCTATATAGTCTGCTGCAAGTGTAATATCCTCATATTCAATCTTTGCGTCTTTAAAAAGAAATAGTTTTTGGTCGATAAAATCAAATCGATTACTATCTTTGGAGTAGTAATGGACTTTTCCGATAAGACCGAATTGCCCAGTTTTTTCTTTTTCTGTTGCTGCTAAAGAATCTTGTTTAACAACAATAGAATCGTTCTTTTGAATATTTTTTTCGCCGAAATCAATACTATCGCCAACATATTGTTGTTGAATCAAAGTATTGTCTATTTTTGTCTCCTTAATGTTTTGGGCATATAATTTGTCGCAAGGAAAAAATACATTCCAAACACCTAACAAACAGAGGATGAAAGAAAATAGCCCGGATTTTAGTATATTAGTTAACAACTTTGTCAAGACCTGAATTTGGTTTATAAATTATTCCTGATTGTTGATCGCCAACAATTCCTATTTTTGTTGCAAATATAGTTCCAAAACTTATTCCATAACCAATAATTTTGAACCGTGAAACGAAATATTTTACTCATATTAATCGGAATTCTTTTAAATCCTGCTGTTAATCAAGTTTTTGGGCAGAATCATAAGAATTATTCGGCTTCTGAAGTAAAAACAATTGTAATCGATCCAGGGCATGGAGGAAAAGATTCTGGAGCACTGGGAAGACATTCAAAAGAGAAAGATATCGCATTAAGTGTAGCATTAAAGGCGGGTGATTACATAAAGAAAAATATTCCTGGCGTGAAGGTTGTCTATACTCGGAGTACGGATAAATTTATCAAGGTAATTCGACGAGCTCAAATTGCCAATGAAGTTCATGCCGATCTATTTATATCCATTCATTGTAATTCTGCAAGAAGCTCTCAGGCTAAAGGAGCAGAAACCTTTGTTATGGGTTTGCATAAGAGCGCATCTAATCTTGAAGTGGCAAAGCGAGAGAACTCTGTAATTATGTATGAGGAAGATCAAAAGGTTTATGGTGATTTTAATCCGTCATCAACAGATTCATATATAATCTTTAGTTTAGTTCAAGATGCTTTTCTTGATAAAAGTACAGATATTGCCGGAAAGATTCAAGATCAGTTTGTAAAAAGAGTAGGTCGTCATGATAGAGGAGTGAAACAAGCTGGGTTTTTAGTGCTTCATGCCGCTTATATGCCAAGAATTCTAGTTGAGCTTGGTTTTTTAAGTCATCCTGCTGAGGAAAAATTTCTGAAATCAGAAAAAGGTCAGGTATATATGGCTTCAGCAATATATCGTGCTGTAAGAAATTATAAGCAAGAGCATGATAAAAGAATACAATTGGCTTCTAAGGAAGCTGGTAAAGAAGATAATAAATCAACAACAAAGTCAACTGTAAATAAAGCTAATGGACTTTGTTATCGTGTACAATTTGGAACCTTCAGAAAAAAGATTTCTTATAATTCATCAAAGTTTAAATCCTTAAAAGATATTCATTCATATCGTCAGGGAAGAAAATATAAGTATACAGCCGGAAAATTCAATTCATATAAAGAAGCCGAAGCATACAAAGGTGTGATTTCAAAACTAGGCTATAAAGATGCTTTTATTGTTGCTTTTCAGGACGAGAAAAGAATAAATCTTTCCGAAGCTAGGAAACTTACTAATGAACTATAGAGAAAAAGAACTGCTATTTTTAAATTACTGATTATGATGAAGAAATTTAAGTTTTCGAACCAATTAATTGTCGGATTATTATTCATTGGAGCTCTCTTGATATTAATTTGGGGATTTAATTTTCTCAAAGGGCAAGAGGTCTTAAAGGATAGAAAACTAGTGTATGTAACTTACCCCAAAGTTAATGGCTTGATTACCTCAAATCCGGTTTATTTAAACGGTCTTCAAATTGGGCAGGTAAGAAGTTTGTATTTTGATTCTAATCACTCGGGGTCAATTGTAGTTGAACTCTTGCTGAAAGATAAGTTTCCAATTCCCAGAAATTCAAAAGCAGAAATTTATTCTACAGACTTATTAGGATCAAAAGCTGTAAAGATTGTATTGGGAGATTCTCAAGGTCTTATTCATAATGGAGATACCTTATCATCATCATTACAGAAAGATCTATTTGAAGAGGTAAGCACTCAAATTCTACCATTAAAGAATAAAGCCGAAGGATTAATAGTTTCCCTAGATTCAATGCTCAATGTCTTTAGATCTGTAATGAATCAGAAAACACAAGAAGATATTAGGCAGAGTTTTAGAAGTATACGTTATACTTTAGGAAATTTACAAAATTCTTCTGAAGACTTGGCAGAGGTGTTATCTAAAGAAAAAACAAATATTAGTAATATAATCTCAGATGTATCTTCGTTTACAGGTACATTAAAGAAGAATCAGAATAATATTGATACCACCTTTATCAATTTAAGAGCAATTAGCGATACCCTGTCGCAGGCCAATTTATCTAAATCATTGAATAATGTGAATAAAGCACTGGATGATTTTAGTGATATATTGAATAATGTTCAGGAAGGAAAAGGTTCTTTGGGTAAGCTTGTTACCAATGATAGTTTGTATAATGAATTGAAACTATCTGCAGAAAATTTGAAGTTGTTGCTTGATGATATAAAGAAGAATCCAAAACGATATGTAAAGTTTTCTATATTCTAGAAGAGTCTGTAGAAATTGGAAATAAAAAAATGATACCTAAACTGATTTAGGTATCATTTTTTTATTCTAACTGATTTTATTCTTGCTCAAATGAAGATTCTTTGATATCTATTTCCTGATTTTCTTTTTTTGGCACTAAGCGATCTTGATTCGCTTCTTCAGGCTTTTTGTCAGGAATTTCTTTGTCTTCATCTTCACTACTGCCATTTATAGCTTTAATATCATCTGCCGTATAAGATTTCGCCTTTCTTGGGTAAACATCATGTCTGTTTTTTGGTCTTAAATTGCCATACCATATAAAGTCTTTTAAAAACCACTCGGATATGGGTAAATCTGTAACAGGATAGACGTTTCCATCGGGTTTGTTTTCATAGGTTATAGACCTTAATTTGTTGTCCTGGAGTCTTATGAGCATATCTGACGAACTGGTTTTGTTCACATTTGAAGCAGCCCGGCCTTCTTCTTTTGGGAAATATATGGTTTGGGCGTTACCAATTACCTTTATTTTTCTTAGATCGTTATCAAAAAAGTAACCAGTCATGTTTTTTCCTTTAATTTGGTTAAAGGATTCTGTGCTGTCTTGAGAAACGATAAATGCATTATTATATATCATAAGTGAGTCGAGCACTCCATTGGAAGTAACCAGTTTTATGCTATCTGGTGAAGTCATTTGATTTTTACCTGTCCAAAGAATAGGGCTTTTATAAAATGAAATACACGAATCGGCATAAGAGTATACAAGAGAATCACATTGACCTTGAAAATCTTTCCTAAAGAATCTTACTTTCGGAAAGGCTTTCATTTGTTTTACTTTTTTATCCTTATCAAAAAAAGTATAAAGAGAATCGGCATGCATATACAAAGTATCTCCCCGATCTACAGAGATTGCCAAGGCGCTATCTGTTACATAGGCATATCCCAATAATTTTTGATAGTCGGCAAACTTACCCTTAATTATTAGATTGTTGACAGTATCTTCAATTCTAACCGCATCATAAACTTGCCCTAAACCCTTGTTGGCATCATAGAAAATACTATCTCCTTTTAAAGTGTTTTCGTCATTGATTACATAGGCGTTCTTACTTAATATCGAAAGATCCGTTTTTGTATCATACCAGCCTGATTCAGCGAAAATAAAGTTGTTTTTGCCTTTTACTGTTGTGGGTCCTGTAAAGGTGACTACTTCGGAGGCAGTATTGTATTTTAGCGTATCAGAGTTCATTACATATTTTGGGTTGGTAAGAACTACACTATCTTTAAAAAGCATGACTTTGCTATTGGGGTAATAATCGCCAATTATGGATGTAAGAACATTTTCTTTGTTTATAATTTTTCCACCATTGGTATACGAAGCCACCTGGTTGTTTCTATTGTAAATTAGGTAGTCTGTGGTTAGGGTAGTTGTTGGATCGGTTAATCGCACATCACCATAAAGGTGTGCAATTCTTTGGTTTCCATTATAAAACAAAGAGTCTCCATAAAGATGAACAGTATCGTTAACAACAATATGTATGTTGTTATAAGCATCGAGATCTTGAGATTTAGTATTAAGGAAAGCGCTATCAGCCATAAATGTAGTGCTATCTTGCACCGCGATTACATTGCCAATTAATCTTTGTACATTTTTACCAAACCTTTCTTTATTTTCCCATTTGTCTGCTCTTTTAATTGTAATCTTAGTTTTCTTTTTTTGTGCTTGAGCCATAGACTTGCTTGTAAACAAGCAAGAGAATGTAAAAAACGTGGCTAATAATATATTGAATGTGCTTCGGCTAATCTTCATTGATAATATTATTGTCTAATCTTTGTATGATCAAATTTCCTGCCACAAAAGTAATGAATTTACATACTAAGTAAATCATCAAATTTTACTTCCTTTTTATACTTTTCCAAATTATGTTCTACAATTTGAATAATTATATCTTGGTCGTTCTTACTAGTGTAAGGCCTTTCCTTTTTTAGATAGTTGCGCACATCTTTGATATTATGAATTATAGGGATATTTAGTTTTAAATTAGGGCCTTGTTCACGTATATAATTTGTTATGGCTTCGTGTTCAAGAATAAGAGGGATTAGTTCGTATGCAATTAGAGTTATTCGCCAGGAGGGTTGATCGGTTTCAATATTTTTGCTTTTTATGGTTTGTACCCATTCTGAAACGAATTTATCTTCCTCTATAATGGCATCTTCATAACTAGCCTGGAATTTGTTTTTTGTAATGGAGTATTTAAGATTGCCTCTTTTTGCAATTTCATTAAAAATACTTTGAATAATATTAATCATAGGATTAAGAATTATAAGGGAATGATTGGTGTTTAGAGTCTCGATTTTTAGTATTTAGGTTTTGAGATATGGATTTCGCATAACCTCAATGGGTAAGTATTCTCCTTACAAAATTAAGTATAAATTATCTTAGAAAACACTTCTAAAAGATTAATTTTTCTGCTTTTAGTAAGTAACAATATTTTTGGTATCAATTGGGTGTATCCTTACCCTTAATAGCTACCATTCTTACCCCTAATTGCGACTAAACCTCCTAGATATTTGATAAAAACCTCCTAGATATTTTATGAAAACCTCCTAGGTATTGGACGAAAAGCTCCTAGATATTTGGTAGAAACCTCCTAGATATTTGATAAAAACCTCCTAGGTATTTTATGAAAACCTCCTAGGTTTATGGGTAATCATTACTTGCCTTGGTGTGAAAGAAAGGGACCATTGCAAATAAAAGGTACTAATAGATGTAAGAATGTAAGGAAGGAGTGAAGGATTTTGTGCACTTAGATTTTTTTTGATTTAAGTCTCAAACTATTTCCAACAACAGATATAGAAGAAAACGCCATTGCTGCACTTGCTATTATTGGGCTAAGTAAAAAGCCAGTAAATGGAAATAATATTCCTGCAGCAATAGGAATACCTATTATATTATAGATAAATGCCCAGAATAGATTTTGATGAATAGTTTTTACAGTAAGAGATGAAATATTTAGTGCGCGTTTAATTTTGTCCAAATCGCCATGTAAAAGAGTAATTCCAGCAGATTCAATAGCGATATCAGTACCAGAACCCATTGCAATTCCTAAATCAGCTTGAGCTAAAGCCGGAGAGTCGTTTATTCCATCGCCAACCATCGCTACTTTTTTATTTTTCTTTTGAAGGTTGCTTATATAATCCATTTTCTCTCCGGGTAATACCTCGGCTTTAAAAAATGGTATTTTTAGTTTTTTAGCAGTTTGAGCAACAGATATTTCTTGATCGCCACTAAGCAGATGTATTTCTATTCCTTTTCTTTTTAGTTGATGGATTGTTTCTTTACTATTTTGTTTGATTGTGTCGTTTATACCAAAAAAACCAGCAAACTTTTTGTCGATAGCAACAAATACTATTGTTTCACCTCGTTTTATACTATTTTGAATAATTGGATTTCCCAGATCTATATCTATATTGTATTCAGCCATTAGTGATTTGTTTCCTGCCAGCAAATTATGTTTTGTTGTTTTTGCTTCAATTCCTTGTCCGGGAATATTATTAAAATCATCGATTTTACCAGGATCTATGTTTTCATTTTCCAGAAATTTGACTATGGCTTTTGCCAGAGGATGTTCCGATTTTTGTTCTGCTCCAAGTGTAAGTGCTGCATGTTTTTTAGCTTTTAGATCATCCAGCCAAAAAGAAGTTTGTACAGCAGGTTTACCTTCTGTAATGGTGCCTGTTTTATCTAAAACAATGGTGTTTATTTTACGGCTGGTTTCCAGGCTATGTGCATTTTTTATAAGAATACCCTCTTCGGCTGCTTTGCCCATTCCTACCATAATAGCAGTTGGGGTAGCAAGTCCAAGAGCACAAGGACAGGCTATAACCAGTATGGCTACAGATGTTAATATTGCATAGGTGATTTGAGGACTTGGTCCCCATATAATCCAAATTATAAAAGTGATTATTGCAATGAGAATCACTATAGGTACAAATATTCCTGCGATTTTATCAGCAATTCTTTGAATTGGGGGTTTGCTCCCTTGGGCATCTTTTACTTGTTGAATGATTTGTGATAAAAGAGTATCCTTTCCTATTTTTTCTGCTTTTATAATTAAGTTACCATTGGTATTAATACTTGCTCCAATTACTGAGTCGCCTATTTGTTTTTCAACTGGTATAGGTTCTCCACTGATCATGCTTTCGTCAATACTCGATTTTCCTTCTATAATAGAACCATCTACAGGAATTTTTTCACCCGGATATATGTATATAGTATCTCCTACAATTACCTTACTTATGTCGATTTCTTGTATCTTATCTTCACGGAATACTCGGGCAGTTTTAGTTTGTAGTCCGATTAGTTTTTTTATGCTATCAGAGGTTTTCCCTTTTGCTTTCTCTTCAAAAAACCTGCCCAGTAATATTAATGCGATAATTACAGCGGAAGCATCAAAGTAGGTATCGGATTGTATGCCATGCTTATTTAGCCAATGAGGAAATATGGTATTTGCGGCAGAGAATAAAAAAGCTGCCAGAGTTCCAATAGCAACTAGGGTATCCATATTTGCCGATCTATGTCTTAATTGTTTCCATGCTTGAATATAGAATTGGCGGCCAGCAAAAATCATACTTGTGGCAGTTAAAATTAATAATACCCATCGAACCCATATATGGGTTGAAATTGTCATGGATAATACAAATATGGGAATAGCCAGAACAACAGCAAGTATAGTTTTAAATCTTATTTTTTTTAAATTTTCTTCTTCTCTATATTCGTTTTTTGTATCCGATTCAAGAATTAAATCATAGCCAAGATCTTTAATTTCCTTTTTGGCCTGAACTAGATCAAATTCATTGGGGGAATAGTTTATATAGACTGTTGAATTTGCAAAATTTACATCCGCTTTACTTACCCCTTTTTGTTTTTTTAAAAAACTCTGAACTTTCATTGCGCAGGAAGCACATGATAATCCTTCTATTTCTAATGATTTTTTTTCTTGTTTCATCTAATTAAAAAATCTTGGACTCAATTCCTTCTTGGTTAACAGTAATTTAGCTTATTTTGTTCCTTTAAATTTATTTATACATTGATAATTGTAAGCCTAAGTGGATTAGTTTTTCTAAGACATGTGGATTTGCTATTGTAATAGTTAATCCCTACTTTTAATAAAATTACATTTTCCTCTTTTTTATAAATAAACCTAAACAGTATTTGTATGAGAAAAAGTCAAATAATTATTTTTACTCTTATTAGCTTAATTGTTTTTTTTGGTGGTTGTCAAAAAAATGAAAAAGATAATTTAACTAAAGAAAAGGAATTACAGCAGAGTTCGCATGACCAGAAGTTATATAAAATGGCTGAAGTCGCTGAAGAATGTTTTTCTAGTCTTAGCTATAAGTTAATTAAGGATTTTCCTGAATTACAGAATGCAAATAAAGACTTATTACAAGAAAAAATCGAAGATGTTTTGCAACTACTAATTGGAGATGAATCATTAAATTTTGACGATCCAAATGAGTTGTTTTTATTTGGCGATCCTCAGAAAATGATTATTGAGCAAGAAAGAAATAATATAACATCAGGATATACATTTTATTTTATGTTTTTTTCTGATTATTCAGTTTTTGAGTCATTAGATAAAGAGAAATTTGAATTGTCAATAGAAGGAAACTGTGCTTCAAATACTAATAAATTGGTTGAGTTGATAGAACGAGAATTTAATAAATATTCTGATTCAGATTTAAATAGTAAAATTGTTCTTTCTAAGTTGAAAGAATCAATAGATGAAAGTTTACAGAATTACATAATTTCAATAAATTCTAATAATAAGTTTTCTGATAATAAAAAGATAGCGATGGCTCTTTCTGCTGCTCTCGCAAGGGCATCAAATAAAATTTTATTTACAGAAAATATTGATCTCTATAAGAAAAGAAGCTTTTTGCAGAGTAAAATTTGCTTGAATTCAGGTCTTGTTTCCGGTTTATTTAATTTCGTGGCCGAAGATAAAGATATAAATTATAACGATTTAGCAATTTCTTTAGATGATATTCCTATGATTGCTAGTACTATAGGTGTAGTTTCCTATCTGAAGTAATTTATAATAAAAGTAGTTTGTACTTTGATTTTTTAGTGTTAAACGTGGCCTAAGAGCCACGTTTTTTTATTATATTGTATTGAAATTCAGAGAGAAATTGAACAACTAGAGGCTTTTTGAAGTTTTTTATCTACTGATAACTAATGTGTTTTTATTCTTTACTTCCCAATTTTTTCAAATTAATGTCTACGATATCTTATGGATTATCAAACCTTAAAAATTAATAAGCACGAGAAGTGGTGCGAACTAATATTACATCGTCCAGATTCTTTAAATGCAATTAATTCTGTATTAGTTAATGAATTAAGTCATTTTTTTGAAGAGATCGAAAAGGATGAAGAATGCTATTTGATTATAATAACTGGTCATGGAAAAGCTTTTGCTGCTGGTGCCGACATTCAGGAAATGCAAGATATGAGTTCTGGACAGGCCTCGTCTTTCTCAGCTAAAATCCAAGAGGTTTTTCTTCATATAAAGGAAATGCCTCAGTTGGTAGTTGGATTTATTAATGGTTATGCATTGGGAGGAGGGATGGAATTGGCAATGGCTTGTGATTTTCGTATAGCCTCAAGTAAAGCTCAGTTTGGTCAGCCAGAGTTAAAGTTAGGTTTGGTGCCTGGATTTGCTGCTACTCAAATTTTACCACGACTTACTAATGTTGCGGATGCATTATTTATGTTTTCTACAGCAGAAATGCTTAATGCATATCAAGCGCTAGAATTACGGTTGGTACAGCAAGTTGTTCCTGAGGCAGAATTCCAGGATTATAAGATTAAGCTAGTTGATGAAATTGGTATGCAAGGACCTCAGGCCTTAAGAAAAATAAAGAATTTGGTTCATAAAGGAATGGCTATGTCTTTTAAGGATGGATGTGCTATGGAATCTCAAGAATTTGGAAGTCTTTTCGGTTCTCGCAGTCAGGGAGAAGAAGGGATGAAAGCTTTTCTCCATAAAAGAAAACCTAAATGGTAACTTAAAATTTGGTGTCATGAACTATCAAGAGAGATTGCAGAATGTGAGTATTTTGGGTGCAGGAGGAAAAATGGGAAGCGGCATCACTCTGCTTCTAGCTATAGAAGTGCATCGAATACAAAAATTATATAAAGGAAATAAGCCTGTATTTTTTCATGTCAATGCTATTGATCCTTCAGAAATGGGTTTGGAAGGTTTAAGAGTTTATTTAAAGAAGCAATTACTCAAAATTGCGGAAAAGCAATGTGTGTATTTACGTAAAGTATATGAAGAGCGGAAGGATCTTATTGAAAATGGAGATATAATTAATGCTTATGTTGAAGAAGTAATCGCTAATGTTCGCTTTAGTACTAGAATTGAATATGCATATGATTCGTACTGTATTTTTGAAGCTATTCATGAAAATATAGATCTGAAAAAAAAGCTTTTTAGCGATATATTTAAACATTCGAAGTTAACTCCCTGGTTTTTTACAAATACTTCGTCTATTCCTATTATTGAAATAGATAAGTGTTCTGGTTTGGATGGAAACTTACTGGGACTGCATTTTTATAATCCTCCTTTGGTTCAAAAGTTGGTTGAGGTGATTCCTTCAGAAAACACTCAAAAAGATATTTTTCGTTTTGCAGAAGTATTATGCAAACATCTGCGAAAGCAAATTGTAATCTCTAAAGATATAGCTGGCTTTATAGGGAATGGCCATTTTATGCAAGAGGTGCTTTTTTCATTGAAAAAAGTGGAAGAGTTAAGTAGGCAAATGTCTGTTCAACAAGCTTTATGGACCATGGATACTGTGGTAAGAGATTATCTTATGCGGCCAATGGGTATTTTCCAACTTATAGATTATGTTGGGGTAGATGTTGTTTGTAATATAATGAATGTTATGAACAAACGACTCAAAGGATTGGAGTTTGATTATAGTTTTCTTACTTCTGCTCTGGATAATAAAGTTTTGGGTGGACAGAATAATGATGGATCTCAGAAAGATGGTTTATTTAAATATGAAAAAGGAGTGATAAGTGCCGTATTCAACTTTAAAACTAAGTTGTATGAAGAACTTGGATCAAAGTTTTTGCCTTGGCAGGAAGCTTTGGGAGAAATGCCTGAGGACTTAATTATGTGGAAGAAGTTAATACGACTTTCTAATAAAGAGAATTATTTGAAAGAGATTTTCCAAGGTTTTCAGAATAGAAAAGATCTGGGAAGTTTGTTGGCAATGGAATATGCTAAGGAATCTAAACGAATAGCATTGTCTCTGGTCGATTGTGGTGTTGCAAAGTCAAAAGAGGATGTAAACACAGTTATGTGTTTAGGCTTTTTTCATGCTTATGGTCCTATTAATCAATTTTTCTAAAACTGAAGAGCTATGTTACCAAAGAAAATATATCTGGCTGCCGGTTATAATACCATTTCTATGGGAAGTGGAAGAAAAGAGTTTAACCCAAAGCTTGAACGTCCCGGACTCAAAGAATATATGCGTGAGGCAGGAAGAGGCTGTTTAGATCAATTGAGTAATAAAAGTATTATTGATGAAGTAGTCATAGGGAATTTTATGGCTGCACGTTTTAATAAGCAAGGAAATTTACCTGGATTTGCTCCTTTTATAGATAAAATGTTTCTGCACAAATCGGCAGTAAGTGTAGAGGGAGCTTGTTGTTCTGGAGGCCTGGCTTTGTTTTCGGCAATTAAATCTGTATTATCAGGAACGCTGGAAGCCTCAATGGCATTGGGTGTGGAGGTTCAGAATACTGTAAAGGCAATTTATGGTGCTGATATTTTGGCTGGAGCAGCCTGCTTTGAAGATCGAAAATCAGGGCATGCTTATTTTTTTCCTGGGCAATTTTCATTACGAGCAGAGTCGTATTCAAAGGCTTATGGGGCGGATTACTTTCGCGAAGCCGCTTGTAAATGGTATATAAATGCAATTGAAAATGCACGTTTATGTCATACCGCTCAGGAATATCAAAATAATAAATCATATGAAGATTTGAGGAAGTTTGCTATGACTCGACCTAATGGTAGTGTTTTTGTAGACGGATTAAATCTTGCCGATTGTTCGAAAGTTTCTGATGGAGCATCTTCTATTGGAGTTTTTAGTGAAGAAGGTTTAAAGCAAGCTGGAATTGATAAAAAAGATTCTGTAGAGCTTATATCTTTTGCTCAGGTTGTTCGAGATATTACTCAAATACCAGAAGATTATAACAAGTTAAGCACTATCAAGTTTGCAATTGAAAAGGCTTTGAAAGAAGCAAAAATAAGTATTGATAAATTAGCAACTATTGAATTGCACGATTGTTTTTCTGTTGCTGGTATTTTAATTGTGGAAGCCCTTGGATATGCAGATCAAGGAAAAGGAGCACAATTTGTAATTGATGGCCATACTTCCCGAAAAGGTAAAATCCCAGTTAATACTACAGGAGGCCTTGTAGGTTGGGGGCATCCTACTGGAGCAACAGGAGTGCATCAGGCTGTTACCATTTGGCAGCAACTAACTGGCAAAGCCGAAAAGGCTCAAATAGAAATTCCTTCAGATAAACCATATGGAATGTCAATAAATATGGGTGGTGATGATGTAACTGTTTTCGTCACTATTTACAAAAAGGTAGAGTAGACAGTTTTTATATTTTGTGCTGTATATTGATTTAAAAGATTGATTTTAAAATTACTATATGGTTTTTAGTGAGTTATGAAATAAAATCATAATTATTTGGTTTCTTTAGCAAAGAAGTTCTTAATTTTTGTTAATAAATTATTCTTTCAGAAGAGTTTGTTCCCACAAGTAACACAAATTACTCTTGTCTGAAAAACTATTAAAATCTAATATATCTAAACTCAAAACTTTCATTATGTCAAAACTAAAATGGCTAATAATGCTGTTGGCAGTAGTTTCTGTAGCAGCATGTAAAAAGGATAAAACTACAACAAATAATCCCCCCAAAATAGATAGTCCAATTATTGGTACTTGGCTTAATAAAGGTTATACCATTGAGCCTGTTTTCGGACAAGTTTTCCATGATCGTACCTACACTTTAAATTCAGATGCCACTTATAAATTCCAAGAGGAGTCTTATAATAGTAGCCGCACATATACAAATTCATATAAAGAGGAAGGAAACTTTACATTAACGGATCCTGAACCTGGTAAATCTGAGGAATTTGCAAAAGCATTGAAAGAAGAAGTGAAATTGGATAAAAAACTAGTAGGGAAATCTACAGCGGGAACTTCAACAGGATATGTTGAGTATTCTCAAGATGGAAAAACTTTTAAGTATTTCTTCGAAGATTCAAAAGGGATTTACTATAGAAGAACTTATACAAAACAATAAAATAAAAAAAGCGAGACTGTTTGTTTTAAGCAGTCTCGTTTTTGTTTTACTGCCGATTAGCTTTCTTCATTGAAGTATAATTTATAGCAGTGCATATCCATCACTTCATCATATTCTTTCTTCATATGTTCTCGCTTTCCCTTGACATAAATATCAAAGCCAGTATCTAATTTTATATGTGAGCTCTTGTTAAATTGAGCTTGTTTTGTTTTTGCTGCCTTCGAATTTATATCAAATTCATCAGGGATAACCACATCAAAATCTTCTTCAAAATCCTTTTGGTAATCATTAAAGGCTTCAATGACTTCAGGATGTTTTAATACTTCATCCTCAAATTTTTCCTTTACAAAGCTTTCATTTTTTTTGAAGTAACTTATAGAGTCATTTAGCACTTCAATTTGGTCGGCTTTTTCTATTTCTTGTTCTTCAGTAAAAACTTCTTCAACAAAACCTTTACACATATCTAGTGCAGATGTAGTTTGGTAGTAATCGTTTGAACGTGTTTTTAGATGAAGAAAGTCATCTTTCCAGAATTGACTTTGATTGCTTTTGTTAGTGGCATCAACAATAGAAACTTTGTAGCCTTCTTCTTTTTCAGTATCGAAGATAAGACATCCTTTGTCGAGTCGATTAATATTTATTCCATCGTGTCTTTCCACAGCATATGCTTCTTGTTGAGGAAAAACTTTTAAAAAAGTATCCTTATTTTCACTTTTAAAAATACCAATAGCACTAACGATTTCACCTTCTACAACAATCTCCTCCAGATAAGCGATATAAAGTTCTCCATCCTTTATTTTAGGATGGCTTGATTGATTGTATAAGTGTTGAGCAATATTCTTTGAGTTGACAAATAAGCTTTCTGGATCTTCAAATATATTTGAGGCGTAAGTGTAGATGTCATTAAGTTCAATATTACTATCATGAGTAAAGCTATGGAAGAGTTCAGATTTAAAAGGTGAAAGAAAGTAATGCGAGAGCAATGCTGCTATAGAATCATCATTTATACCTACCAGACCTTTGGAAGGTTTAAACTCTTCACCCCTTGCTTTATTGCCAACATAATGAATGGCCAATGCTTTTAAAATGGAATCACTAAAATCGAACATAAATTATTTTTTTGAACCGCGAAGGTAAAAAATATACAATGAAAAAAGCTTATAGATCAGGATCTTTAAGGTAATTTATAAGAAGTTGATATATGCCGCTAAAAGCTGTAAGCGGTATGTCTTTAGCTTTGTCGTTGATATTATGATATTCTCTATATTCGTTACCACGAGTATACAAATAAATAGCAGATATTCCAGCTTTAGTAAATGGGCATTGGTCGCTATTGCATTTGTTTTTCATAGGGACGATCTTTTTTAGAAGGTTGTTTTTCCTATTGATTGTCTCGAAGTTTTGGAAGATTTTGTTTTGTTCAATCCCTCCAATCATGGTTATTCCATCGGATCCAGAAGCAAGTAAGTCAAGGTTAATCATAAGTGGAATTTCTTGCTTTTCTACAGGTAAATTTGAGACAAAATATTCTGACCCAAACAAACCTGCCTCTTCAGCGGCAAATGCTACAAATATTATTGAATATTCAGGTTTATGTTCTTTCTTTGAAAAATATTCGGCCAACGATAATAACATTGCTACACCAGAAGCATTATCATGAGCTCCTGGAAAATATATTTTCCTACCCATTTGTCCAAGATGATCATAATGGGCACCAATAATCAGAAATTTATTGCTTTTTGATTTTCCTTTTACCCATGCAACAACATTATCCAAGGGATAATTGGGTATGTATTTGCTTTTTACATTAATCGTAATTTCTTTATCCAACTCAGGCTGTAGAGCACTTCTTTTCACCTCCAATAAGAAAGATTTATTGATGCTGGTAGCAGGTTGAGCAGACCAGGTAAGTTCTTTGTCTTTCAGAATAACAAGTCCTCTGGCTTTAACTAAATAATCTGAATTGATAATTGTTTTTTCATCAATTACCAATAGCGACTTTTTGAGTATAGAAGGGTTTTCTTCAATCTTTAATAAATTATTAAAACGTTCTTTTCCTGTCATCCATAGTAGGTTATATTTACCTTTTATACTTAAAGAAGATGGAACAACAAGATAATCGACTCCTCCAACAAGCTTTTTGCTGTTGGTTTTTACTTTCATAGAAGAAGGAAAAGTATTTATGGAGATGCTAAAAGTTTGAAGATAGTTTGGCGAAAAAGATTGAAGCTTAAAAGAGTTGAACTTTTTCGCTATAAATAAAGCAGTTTTTTGCTGTCCTTTTTTTACATAGCCTCTACCGTGAAATTTTGGACTGCATAGTGTTTTTATATTTTTTTTTACTTGTTCCATATCTTGAGAGTATCCCCAAAGAGGGATACCCACCAAGAGAATGAAAAATAATTTTTTTATCATGATATCTGAAATTTTCTTTCAATAAGCTCAATAAGCTTTTTGTGCGCTTCAGTTTCTTGCATCCAGTTGTAACGAACTTTCATTTCAGAGTAGAAAGTCATGGCTCCCTCATAACTAGATAGACTATCCAGTTCTTGAATAAAGTGTTCGTAAGTTTCAACTTTGCTATTGAATAGAACACGAATAAAAAGCAATCGTTCATTTAAGCCTATACCTTTAATTAGACTTTGTGTAGAGGCTGTTTGAAACCTTGCAGCAATGCTGTTGTCTTCAGACTGAAGGAATCTTTCTGCAATAGATGCAGGAGATGTAAATTGAGAGTTATGGGAATTGCTATTTACATTGTTGCCGTTGCTTTCAGGCTTAGGAGAGATGGGTGATGCTTTTGGCTGAGCAAAGGATGTGTTTTCTGGAGTTTTATTAAAGCTGTTTGTATTTATTGGTCTTTCAGTAGGTTCAGTCTTAGGAGTGATTGGTTCAGCTTTGGGAGCAATGGGTTCAGGTCTTGAAAAAGCAGGTTTATCTTGTTTGGGAGCTTGAAAAGAATTTTGTGTTTCATTTTCTTTTCTAGGAGCAGGAGTATTATATTTTCTTTCAATATCTTCCTTTTGAAAAGGAGCCGTATTCTCAGGTTTATTAAAGATATTTGAAGTTTTGGGTTCTTCTTTAGGTTGAGAAGATTGTATAGGAGTTTCTATTGGATTTGTAGTTGGTGCAGAATATTTTCCCTCTTTCTTTTCATCAGGAATAGGAGAGAAAACATTTGGCATTTCAACAGCTTCTTTAACTTCTTCTTCCTGGGAAGTAGTTTTTTTGGGTTCTTCTTCTGTAGAATTATTAAATGTGCTGAAATCCTTTTTGGGCTCAGTATAAGATGGTGTTTCTCTTGTAGGTTTAGAGAATGATTTTACTATTTCTTTTTGTTTTTCAATAAAATTGGATGCAGAGGCACTGGAGTCTTTTTCGTTTATTTTTAGTTGAATAAGCAAGTCATAAACAACCCTTGTCTTCTCCATTAGTAAGTCTAAATCAATATGAGATATTTTATAGTCTTTTTTGTTAATGATTTCATTAATCGCTGCTATACTGCTTATATTGAGGCTAATTTGTTTTTTTATTTTCTCGAGATCCATGTTTTTTTCCTTAAATGGTTCTTATTAAGTACGAATTCTATTAACTTTGCCGGCAAATTTTACTAGTGGTAAAATTATAAAAACTTTTTTCGATAAAACACAAACCTGGCCATTGCCAGTTTTTTTTTGCTTCATGAGTAAGAAATGCGTGTATTGAGAACGAAAAATAAGATTACTAATTTCTAAAAAAAAATCAAAAAATCTATTTATCATGTTTCTGGAAAAAGATATCCGAAGCAAAAAAAAGTGTGGTTGGATCGAAGTAGTTTGTGGATCTATGTTTTCGGGTAAGACCGAAGAATTAATTCGTAGACTGAAAAGGGCAAGGATTTCAAAACAAAAAGTAGAAATTTTTAAGCCTAGAGTAGATGTAAGATACCACGAAGAAGATATTGTTTCACACGATTCTAATGCGATTAATAGTACTCCGGTAGAAAGTGCATCACAGATATTACTTTATGTAGAAGATGTAGATGTTATTGGGATAGATGAAGCTCAGTTTTTTGATGATGAAATAGTAAATGTATGTAATCATCTTGCCGATCGTGGAATCCGAGTAATTGTTGCAGGTTTAGACATGGATTTCCAAAGAAATCCTTTTGGTCCAATGCCAGCATTAATGTCTTCAGCTGAATATGTAACTAAGGTGCACGCGATTTGTATTCGTTGTGGTGCTTTGGCTCAATATTCTCACAGAACTGTAAAGGATGAACATCAGGTGATGTTAGGCGAGACTGATAGTTACGAACCTTTATGTCGTTCTTGTTATATCGAGTCGCATGACTAGGGAAATATGAAAATAAAAACATTAATAATCTTTTATGATTGTTAGCGTTTTGGATGAGTATTCATTAAGTTTTTTATTGACATAAGTTGTAAAATTCCGATCAAAGAGGTTGGTTTATAATTTTATGGACTGTCTATTTTTCCTTATTATTGCAATAAAAAAGAGAAAATGAGAAAAATATTTGCACTTATACTATTAATGACAATGACTATTGGTTCAGGAATGGCTCAGAAAGGAAAAGCAGAGCCAGTTGTTTTGATTCATACCGATTACGGAGATATTACTTTAAAGTTGTATAATGATACACCTAAACACCGTGATAATTTTTTGAAATTAATTAAAAGTGGGTGGTACAATGGTTCTCCATTTCATAGAGTTATACGTAATTTTATGATTCAGGGAGGACAAAATAAAGATGGACGTGTAGATCCTGGTTATAAGGTAGATGCAGAAATTTTACCAAATCATATTCATAAAAAAGGAGCTCTTGCTGCTGCTCGTCAAGGAGATATGATAAATCCACAAAAAAAATCTTCAGGCTCTCAGTTTTATATTGTTCAAGGGAGAGTATTTCCTACGAAAGAATTAAAGTCTTTGAGTTATAAGATGGGTAAAGAATTTACTGAAGATCAAATTAAGGTTTATTCAACAACTGGAGGAACACCGCACCTAGATGGAGAGTATACTGTTTTTGGTGAAGTAATAAGCGGTTTAGATGTTATTGATAAAATTGCAAAAGTAGAAACAGCTAGAGGTGACCGTCCTATTAAGGATGTGAATATGACAATTAAAATTCTTGAATAATTAGTTAGCATATATAGATACATGAAAGAGAAGGTCAGCGAATTGCTTAGAGAAGTTGAAGCTTTTCAGGCAGTTGATAAGGAACAACTTGAAGCTTTCAGGCTAAAGTTTTTAAGTAAAAAAGGGGTTTTAACAGATTTATTTGCTTCGTTTCGTGAGGTAGCTCCTGAAGATCGTAAGGAAATGGGGCAGGCATTAAATACCCTAAAAACAAAGGCACAAGATAAGTTTAATGAATTAAAGGAATCTTTTGAAAACCAAGCCTTGAATGCCAAATCTGGGGTTGATTTAAGCCTTCCTGCTGACTTTATGAATAAAGGATCACGCCATCCTTTATCACTAGTAAGAAATAAGGTAAATGAAATCTTTTCACGTATAGGATTTACTATTTCAGAAGGTCCTGAGATTGAAAATGATTTTCACAATTTTACAGCCTTAAATTTCCCAGAGGAACATCCTGCTCGTGATATGCAAGATACTTTCTTTATCGAAAAGGATCCTGATATTGCTTTACGCACACATACCTCAAGTGTTCAAGTACGTGTTATGGAGAACTCAAAACCTCCAATTCGTACCATCTCTCCGGGACGAGTGTTTCGTAATGAAGCCATCTCTGCCCGTGCCCATTGTATTTTTCATCAAATTGAAGGTTTATATATTGATGAGGAAGTGTCTTTTGCAGATTTAAAACAGACTCTATATTATTTTGCTACAGAGTTCTTTGGCAAGAATACAGAGGTTCGTTTTAGACCTTCTTATTTCCCGTTTACAGAGCCTAGTGCCGAAATGGATATTAGCTGTAATATATGTGGAGGTAAAGGTTGTAATATTTGTAAAGGATCTGGTTGGGTTGAGATTCTTGGCTGTGGTATGGTCGATCCCAATGTTTTGGAAAATTGCGGTATTGATAGCAATAAGTATACAGGTTTTGCATTCGGTATGGGAATTGAGCGTATGACAATGTTAAAATATCAAATTCGAGATTTACGCTTATTCTTCGAAAATGATATGCGCTTTGTCAGACAATACGATCAGGTGTTGTAATTTTTTTTGTTAATATAAAGACAATGATAAAAGGCTGTCAGTTATTGGCAGCCTTTTTTAGTTTATCTCATTTTATGAGAAAAGCACTATAAAGGTGTAATTTATATATGGGGATTTGTAATCAAAAACTAATTTAATGAAAAAAAAACATGTTTCTTTTTCATTAAAACTGGATAAAAATATAACGATGAATTATTTATTGTTTGAGAATTGAATTTTTGGTTGATTAGCTAGACCTCTTTTATGATTAAATACTGTTTCAAATTAGCTTTCCGTAACTTTAAGGGCAATATACTATTTTCGATTTTAAATATAGTAGGAATATCTTCTAGTCTATGTGTTGCTTTATTTATTTTTATTTACGTAGGACAGGAGTTAGGTATTGATAGCCACGAAGGAAAAGCAGATAATATTTTTCGGGTTGAATTGAAGAAACCAAGCATCCCATACTTTACTCTTAAGGATATAAAGGCTAAGATTCCGGAAGTTGAAGATGTCTGTGTTTTAGATCCATATTATCATGCGAAGTCTTATTTATGCACTGAGACTTTTCATTTTAGTGCAAGATGCCTTGGAGTTGATAAGAATTTCTTTGATTTTATTCCTTTTAGATTGCTAAAAGGTAATCCAAAAGAAGTGTTCTCTAATTTTAATTCAATTGTTTTAACAGAATCATGTGCAAAGAAATTATTGGGCTCAAAAGATGATCTCGGACAAATAATATATTTAAAGAAGTTATCTTCAGAAAAAAAAGTTGCCTATATATTGTCTGGAATTGTGGAAGATTTTACCAACCAAACAAGTTTAAATGCAGATGTTTTATTTCTAAATAATATATCTAGATACGATAGAAGAGCTTTCTTTCCGTCATTTACTTCTTTAGCGAGGTTAAGCCCTGGTGCAAATATAAAAAAAGTGTCTCAGAAGCTTGTAACAGAACTTAATAGGCATCTAATTATGGGAGCTAATAGTAATAATTACATTAACTCTTTTGATGTAAATTTCTTGCCTTATAGTGATATATATTTTAAAGGAAAAGGAGATGTTTTTAGGAGTGGTGATAAGCAAACTGTTAACACTCTACTAGGCATTGCTCTGATTATTTTAATTATTGGAGGACTTAATTATATTGTTTTGAGTGTTTCTATGATTAGTAAAAGATATCGTTCAATAGGAGTATATAAAACTCTTGGAGCAACTCCACGGTTATTATTTAAGCAGAATATTGTAGAGACTTTTATTATAATGATTTTTTCATTGCTATTGGTTTATATGCTAATCTTTCTGCTACTGCCTATTGTTAATTCTTGGTTACCTTCTTACGATGCTATTATTATAAACAGACAAAATATATGGATCTTGTTTTTAGCAGTTCCTATTGCCTTTTTTTATGCATTAATTGTTGGATGTTATCCTTCTATTGTTTTGGCAAAGATTCAACCGGTTAAAGCTCTGCAAGGAAAATTAAGTTTTGGAAAGACTACCCTTAATCTTAAAAGGTATATGATATCAGCTCAGTTTGGTCTTTCGATTATATTATTGTTTTCAACATTTATATTTTTTAATCAAGTCAAATTTATTGAGAAACGTCCCTTAGGATATCATAGTGAAGATGTTGTTTACTTTTATAATTCTAGTTCTTTTCGTAAAAAATTCGATGTTATTATTAATGAAATAAAAAAATCTCCTTTTGTTAATGAGATAGCTTTTGCCAATTATATTCCCGGTAAGTTTTATGGTAAAACTACTCTAAGAATAAATAATTCCATGACATGGTTGCGATTGAATTTAGTTGATGAGGAGTTTGTGAAAACTTTTGGTTTGGAAATTGTAAAAGGGAGAGATTTTGTGCGTGGAGATTATTTAAATTCAACAGGGAGTGCAATTATTAATGAGAAATTATTGAAATTGTTTCCTGATGAAAATCCTATAGGAAAGAAAATTGGTAATTATAAAGTTGTAGGAGTAGTAAAAGACTTTTGTGATAGAAAGCCCAATAGGCCTATTGATCCTGTTGTATTAGTGGCAAAGAAAAAGAAAAATGAATTGAGTAGATGTGTTATCCGATTCAAGAAAGGAAAGTTACTTGAAGGATATAAAGATGTTGAAGAGGTTTGTAATAGATATATTTCTGAATTCCCCATAACTTTAAAAATCTTAAGAAAGAGTGGTTCTGAAATGTTTTTAAAGGACCGTTTGGAGTACCGACTACTTTTTGTCTTTTCTATTATAGCAATAATTTTATCCTGTTTAGGATTATTTTCCTTCTCGGTCTTTTTATCCGAAAAAAGGAAGAAAGAGATATGTATCCGAAAAATTCATGGAGCAAGTATTCCACAAATTTTCAGATTGGTTTTATTGTATCATGGTAAAATGATACTTATAGCAAATATCTTTGGGCTTACATTGGGTTACTTCTTCATGGGATTTTGGTTGAATCAACATCCAGTTCACATAGAGATTAGTTGGGTTCCAATATTGTATACCTTTTTAGTAAGCACTATTGTTTGTTCATTTACTATACTTTATGAAAGTTGTAAGCTGATCTTTACCAATCCCTTGTCGGGCATAAGTTAATATCTTTCTTAAAGATCTATGATGTGATTTTTCATTGCAAATGAAATTAAACTTGCAGTATTTTTCACTCCTGCTTTTCCATTTAGACTTGCTCTGTGATTCGCAACAGTTTTTTTACTAATATTTAGTTTTTGTGCTATTTCTTGTGACGAAAAACCTTTTGCAATTAGCTGTAGAACCTCAAATTCTCGTTTTGAAAAAGAAATATTTTGTTGTTTTATACTTTTCCCTCTTACCAATCGATTCGTTAACATTGGAATAAGATCTTCTGAATAAAATTTCTTCTTTGTTGATATTAAATTTAAAGCCCTTACTAAGTCTTTTCCAGAAGTTGATTTTAATATACAACCATCTATTCCTGCACTAACAATCATGTTTAAAGATTCCTCTTTTTTTACCTGTGTTATGGTAAGAATCAAATTCTCTTTATTTATTGCTTTTATTTTCTTTATGGTTTCTATGTATTTGCTATTTATTGAGTCTAGAAGCAAAATGTAAATACAGGTAAAATTTTCAGCTTTTATCTTTTGTATATCAATATCAATTTTATAATTCCCTCTAATTGAAAATAGATTACTTTCTTTTATTATGCTTTTAATTCCTTCTTTTATGAGATCGTTTTCTCCCATTATAATTACGTTCTGAACTTTATTTTCTAGAAATATAGTTTGGTTTATCTTGCACATGAGTGTATCCTTATTGATTAGTGATTTTTATTTTGCTTAATTTACTTCTGTAATTTTTATCTCTGTTCGTCTATTTTCTCCATGCTCTTCTTCAGAACAGTTGACTCCATCAGCACATTTGTTTTTTAATCTGGTTTCTCCATATCCTGTAAATATTATACGAGAAGGAGAGATCCCACAACCTATAATATATCCTACAGCTGCTTTCGCTCTTCTTTGTGAAAGTTTCTGGTTGTAAGCAGCACTACCACGACTATCGGTATGCGAACTAAGTTCAATGTTTACATCGGGATTGTCGTTTAGGAATTTTACCACTCGGTTTAATTCTTCATAGGCACTTTCTGGAACCTTATAGGCATTTAATGCATAAAGAATGTTTTTCATAGTAAAGGTTTCTCCTTCTTCAATAGGAGTTACAGAAAATTCTGTTTTTATGATTCCTGGTTTTCGATACTTGGTATCTAGTATGTGAGAAGTTGGCATATAGCCAATTCCAGAAAAAACAAAATCGTATTCTATACCTGCTCTTAGTTTTACCTTAAAGTTTCCTGTTGAATCGGTAGCAGGAATTATTATTTGTTCACCCCTGATTTCAACTCTTGCGTTGGTTATAGGCTTTCCTGTCTTTTCATTTACAGCTTGGCCTTGCAGTATGTAATAAGGTTCAAGGTAAAGGGTCTTTTCCATTTGATCTCCTTCAACTTCAAAGCTTATGCTGTCTGCTTCATAAAATTTAGGAAAAGCCTTAATTGTGGCCAAACAGTTTGTGGCTAAACTTCTTTTTACCCTTCCATTCATTTTAGTGACTAAGGTGTCTACCTTTTTATTACCTTTTATAAATAGGACTTTTCCAGAGCTTATAAGTTCGTTACTGTACTTGTTTTTTAGTGTAATAATAATTTTAGTGTTGAAAAGCATTGGCTTTTCCATAATCATATTGTAGATGTCGTCATTACCTTTTCCTCCCAATCGATTTGAAGAGAAAAAACCTGAAGTTGAGGTTTTATTTAAGTATATGCCAAAATCATCCCATTCACTGTTTATGGGCTCTCCAATATTTGTAATAATGAATTCGTTAAAATCATCTGTATTGGCAGCAAATAAATCTAAACCACCAAATCCAGGATGTCCATTTGAAGCAAAATATATTATTCCTGTATTATGAAAGAAAGGGAAGCACTCATTTCCTGCAGTATTAATTGTAGGTCCAAGGTTAATAGGATCAGACCAATCTTTTCCCATACGATTGCATAAATATAAATCCATACCTCCAAAACCTCCTGGCATATCGGATGCAAATATTAACTTTTTACCATCGGCGCTAATTGTGGGATGAGCACAGGAGTATTCTGTATTATTGAAGGATAGCTTTGTAATGTTAACCCAGTGATTTATGTGTTTTTCTGCTTTATAGATCATAAGATGAGCATAATGATCTTTCCCTTTTACACCAATTTCTTGATCCATAGAGTTACGAGTAAAGTAGAATTCACGGGTAGTAATACTAAAACAAGAAGGTCCTTCATTATAGGTTGATGAAATATCTTTAGAGAATAATTTCGGATCTCCTTTAGGGAAATGATGATGATAATCGAGTTTTACTTTCTTTAGTTCATAAAAAGGAAAATTATTATAGCGATATAAAAAGTTATGTTGATGTTCTTCATGATAATTTGTTACAAAGACCAATTGACTGTTATATACAACTGGGGCGAATTCTGATTTCGCTGTATTTATGCTTAAGTTGTTTACGCTAATTTTGTTTTTCTTTTGATTTGCCTTGGCAAGAGCCTTTCTTAATTTCTCTATGCTATCATCTTCCCCTTTGCTTTTTGCTTTTTTTAAGTGTTTTTTAAGGTATTTCTTAGATTCCTTTTCTTTACCATTAATCTTTAATATTTGAGAGTAGGTTAGATAATCTTCAGCAGAGGCTCTTCTTGATTTACATACTTTCTTATAAAATTTCTCGGCCAAAGCATTTTGCTGTGTCTTGAAGTAACAGTCCCCAATTCTTCTATGCACATCAATACTGCGATCTAAGTTTTGATCAACTAACTCTTGATACATCTTAAGAGCAACTATATAGTTTGTCCTTTCATATTCTTTATCGGCCTTATCTCTTTTTGTACCAAAAAATTGACCATAAGCATTCCCTCCCATAAGAAAGAGGAAGGAAATACTTATCTGAAATACAATTAGGATTAGATTCTTTCTGTTCATATAATTTAGAAATAACGAGGTGATTTGATATTGTAAAGAGTATTTTTATTGAAATTATAAGTCAGCATAATTTCATGTGTTCCAATTTGTTTTCCTGCAAGTTCGTTCATCGTATAATCGAAAGCATAGCCTAAAGTCCACTGAGGATCAAAGCGGAACATGCTTTGGAAACCAACAGCTTTATTTATTCGCCATACTGGTCCACACCAAAAGCGGTCACGAATAAGAAATAGAGCACTTATATCCATTGATACAGGAGTCTTATTTACATATCTGATTAATGTTGATGGTTTAAATATTAAATCTGGTGTAATTTCAATAATGTAACCTGCAATGAAGAAATAATGTCGGTTCTCCTTGCCAATATTTGTTTCTTTATCTCCATTTAGCTTAAATTTATTTTCTAAAAGAGCAGGAGATGAAATTCCTAGATAGTATTTGGAGGTATAATAATATAGTCCAAGTCCAAAATTTGGAACCCAATTGTTCTGAAAGTCTTGAGAGAAATAAGGGTCTCCTCCTTTAATTATATTAACCGAAGCTAAGTTAAATTTATACCAGCTTAGTCCGGCTCGTATACCCATTGACAGATAAGATGATTTATCCAATTGCAAATGATATGCATAATTTACAAACATATGGGTGTTAAATGTAGGTCCAAAAGAATAATGTACCATATTTAGACCCAATCCTACGTTTTTTCGTGGTACACGATAGTCATAGGATAAGTATTGAGTTTTTGGAGCCCCCTTTACACCCAACCATTGATATCTACTCAGGTAGCTCAATTGAGGATATCCTTTAAGACCTGCGTAGCCTGGATTAATTGACATTGCATTAAACATATATTGTGTATACATTGGATCTTGCTGTGCTGAGGTTTTTAAACAACATGCAACAAACAGAAACAATGCTAATGTCAAAGCTTTGAAATTATGTTTCTTATTGATCATACTCACAGTTTCTTATCGGTTTATATATGTGCATCCTTTAATGATTTTACCTGTATCCACGATTTCAATCAGATATATATAAGTTCCATTCAGTAGATTTTCTCCCTTGTAACTTCCAACATTATAGGTTCCATTCCAATCGTTCTTGTAATCATCACTTTCATAAACTTTATCTCCCCAGCCATTAATAATTACGAGTTTTATCTGAGAATAGAATGATGTTCCTACAATATGGAATGTGTCATTATATCCATCCTGATTAGGAGAGAATCCTTCAGGGATATTTAATACTCCACATTGGTCTGGATCTAATCTATTGACGATTCCATCTTCATCGCAATCTCCAGGAAGCTCATCTTTATCACTTATACCATCATTGTCGGAATCTAAATCTAGATAGTTGGGAATGCCATCACCATCAGTATCATCATCAGTTTCTATTTCGTCAGATATAGTATCTTCATCAGAGTCATTTACTGACTTGTTATTTTCGTTGATTACGAATACATCTTTAGGGTTTATTTTATGGAATCGAGAATCTAAACTTTGAGCAATATCAGTTATAATATAAAATTCCTTATCGTCATCCCAATAATTGTCATTTACTCCAATTACCATAATATCGACACCGCTTTCCCAGTTGCTGTCATCAATAATCACAAAGTCCTGAAGTAATTTACCCTCTTTAGTATTTGTTGATTCTAAGCCGATTTTTACGCTTTGATAAGGATTGGTGTTTAGTGATATAGTAAAATAAGCAGAAGTTCCGTCTTCATTTGTATTATTACTAATATCGCTTACAAAAATGGCCGGCTTCTCACTGTCTTTATTAATTATATTGATAGGCTGTATTTTCGCTTTATCAAAGTATTTATCGTCTGAGCTAGCTTCAAAATTTAAAACATATTTTATGTCTCCATCATAATCCGTGTCATCAACTCCTGTAACAATTAGACTTTGTTCTTTATTCCAGTTGTCTGGAGAGAAGTTAAATTCATCTTTGTTGAGTTTTCCTTCTGTTTTATCTAATCCAACAACTTTAATATTTACTTCTGAAGAAGGTTTTGCATTCAATTTAAAGTTTACAACATCTTGAGCACCTAGTTCATGAGTTTTAAGCTCTTTTTTATTACATACCAAGTTTGCTACTTCATTATCTCGGTTTATTACTATAACATTATCTATGCTTAGCGTTTTGAAATCAGGATCTTCAGTGCTGATTTTAAATTCTATTGGATAAGTAATGTCCTTGTCTGGGATATTATCATCTAAACCTGTAACAATAAAGCTGCTTGAGGTATCCCAGTTGTCTTCATTGAATACAACAATTATTTTGTTTAAGCTACCTTCTGTAGGATCTGTATTATGAAGCGCTATTGTAATAGGTTCTTTAGGTTGGCAGCTTAAAGAAATGTTAAACTGATCAACTTTACCATTCTCATCTGTTTCTAGTTTGTTTTTGCTAATCTTAAATTCAGCAAAATCATTATCCTTGTTTTTTACATTTATGGATGAAACTTCTAATTTGTTGTATATAGGATCTAAGGATTTTACTTCAAATAAAATTTTACATTCTACATCACCATCAATTATAAAATCATCTTCAGGTATTACTTCTACAAGTTTTTTGTTTTTAAAATCATCAGGAGTAAATATTATTTCTGAAGTACTTAAGCTTGCTTCAGTCTCATCATCTACTTTAAGAATTACTTTTACCTCATTGATTGGTTTAGTGTCTAGGCATAAATTGAATTTCGCTATATCGCCATCTTCAGAGATGATTAATATTTTATCTTCTTTGATTACAGAAGGTTTTTCATCATCTTTATTTAAGACTTCGATAGGAGTGATTTTTATTTTATCGAAGTCTTTATCTTTTGATATGCAGCCTATACTTATATTATAAACCTGATCGCGATCGACAAGTTTATCATCTACACCGCTGACGGTAACTTTTTGAAGTGTATTCCAATTCTCTGGGAGAAAATGAAGTTTAAGTTTATCTAATGTTCCTTCAGTATCGTCTTCTACTTTTAGAGTGATATCTACAGCTTCTTTTGGTTTTGCTTTTAATTTCACACCAAAAGTATGTGAAGAACCATCTTCTTTTGTAATTATGTTTTCTCCTTTATTTAGGCTTATTCCTGCTACATCATTATCAAGATTTGTTGCTACTATTGGTTCTAAGCTAGCTTTATCGAAATTTATATCGGCCGAGGTGCTTGCTAATGTGATTTGATAGGATATATCTCCATCAATTATAAAGTCGTCAAGTCCTGTTAATGTTACAGTGTTTTCAGCATTCCACTGTTCTGGTTTTATGGTAAGCAGATTAGTACTTAATTTACCTTCTGTATTTTCAGTAACTTTTATTTCAAGTTGTACATCTGTTGACGGAATTGCTTTTAATCTGATAATAAAATTATCGGTAGTACCATCCTCACTTGTTGTTAATGTTCTTTTGTCAATAACAAATCCACCTTCATCATTATCTTCATTTGTAGCTTGAATATCAGGTAGACTTAAAGTTTTGAAGTTGATGTCTTCTGTATCCATTTTTAGATGAATTGGATAGCTTATGTTTCCATCAATATAATTGTCATCAACTCCCTTAATAACTACAGCTTGCTCTGTATTCCAGTTTTTAGAAGTGAATGTAATTATATCGTCCGTGGTTGTACCTTCTTTAGGATTTGTGATTTCTACCTTAATACTTACAGGTTTGAAAGGTTCAGCTGTTAACTTAAGATTGAAATAATCTGTTGTTTCATCTTCAGAAGTAATGATTGTTGTTTTATCAATCATAACATCTGCATAGTCATTGTCAAGAGTTTTAACAGGTACTGTAGTTATGCTTAATTCGTTGAAATTAATGTCACTAGATTCTGTATTGAATTGAATGTTACTGGTAATGACACCGTCAATAATAAAATCATCAGCAGCTTTTATTTCTACAGTTTTTAAAGTATTCCATTCAGAGGGTAAAAATTCAATAACTTTTGAAATCACATTAATTTCGCTTTCATCATCTACTGAAATATTAATTTTAACTTTTTCTGTTGGTTCTGCTGTAAGAGAAATATTGAAGCTGGTTTTAGTTTCACCTTCTTCTTTTGTAATTAGCTTACTTGCAACAAGAGTATTGACTCCTGCTCTGTCATTATCTTTATTGCTAATACTTAGATTTTTTGAGAGATTATTGAAATCTGAGTCAGATGAATTACATATAAGTTTAATTGCATAAGATATTTCTCCATCAACCAAGTAATCATCGACGCTTGAAATAGCTATCTTTTGCGGAATATTCCAGTTTGAGGTAGTAAACGTTATTTTGTTTTTGTCAAGGCTATGTTCTGTAGCATCAATATTTTGAAAGCTTACATCTACATTTGTCTTTGGTTTGGCAGACAGCTGGATTTCAAATTCTTTTTTCTCTGTATTGCTTTCTGTAGTGGTTAATGCTTCGGTAAATGAGATTTTCAATTCTGCGATATCATTATCTTCATTTATTATATCTAAGTCTGGAGTCTTTAAGTTATTGAAATCTGAATCAGAAGAAATGGTTGTAAACATGATTTGATGAGTAATATTTCCATCAATAATATCATCATCTATTCCAGTTATATTTATAGTTTTCTTTGTATTCCAGTCTGTTCTACTAAATTTTATTGTATTTGCATCTAGCGTTCCCTCTAAAGTATTGCTTACTGCTAAATTAACTGTCACCTCATCTTTTGGCATTGCGGCAAGAGCAATTTTAAAGGTCTGGGAAGTTCCATCTTCACTTGTCTTTAGATTTTGATGGTTACTGAAAATAAGTTCAGCTTTATCATCATCTATATTTGTAATTTGAATAGGTGTTACAGTAAGATTGTTAAATGCAGCTTGTAATGATTGAGTTGTTATTGTGATCTCATGTTTGATGTTACCGTCAATAATATTATCATCTTCACCATTTACAATTAGATTTTGAGGAATATTCCAAGTGTCGGGAGTGAAAGTAAATTGAGTTTTATTGATATTGCCTTCACTTAAGTCTGTAATGGAAGCAATAATTTTTACATCTTTTAATGGCTTTGCTCCTAATGATAATTCTATTGTTTCGTTTTTTGAACCGTCTTCACTAGTTTCCAAGTTGGTTAAATCCGAGAAATTAATTCCTGGGAAGTTGTTATCAATATTTGTTACCTCTATTTTGGGAGTTGCCAAGTTTGTAAATAAAACATCTTTACTTTTTGTTGTTACGTCTATTTGGTATTTGATATCTCCATCAATAATAACATCATCAAGGCCTTTTATAATTACAATTTGAGGAATATTCCAATTTTCAGGTTTTACTATTATTTTTTCAGCAGGAACTATTTTCCCTTCAGTTTTATCATTTACAACAAAAGACACTTCTACTTCCTGTAAAGGTCTACCACCAAAAGTAAATGTAAATTCATCGGTAGTTTCTCCTTCTTCTTTTGTTTCCAGTTTACTTATCTTGTCAAAAGTAATTGTAGCTGTATTATTGTCTTTATTGGTAACAGGAATGTCTGGAATTGTAATTCCTGTAAAGGTTGGATCTATAGAACTACTACTTACTTTGATTACATAATCCTGATCTCCATCAACAAAGTCATCATTTACTGATTGTATGCCAATATTTTGAATGTTGTTCCAATTGTCATACGTAAAGGTGAAAGTCTTCTTACTAATCGTACCTTCATCAGAAGGAGTACCATCAGTATTTAGTGGATTAGATAATGTGATTGTTACATCATTTCCTTTTTCAGGTTGTGCTCCAAGGGTGATACCCACGGTATGCGGAGTATCATCTCCTTCAGTAGTAATAATATCTTTTGCATTTACCAGGCGAACTCCGGCGTGGTTATTATCCTTATTGGTTACAGGAATATTTGGAATAGAGAGTTTATCAAAAACAGGATCTGTAGATTTTGACGTCAACGAAATATTATAAGTTATATCTCCATCCACTAGATTATCATTTACACCATTTACAGTTACGGATTGGGTTTTGTTCCAATCTTCAGGGTTTATAATATATTTTACTTTACTTAAATAACCTTCTGATGGATCAGGGTGATTTAAATTTATTGTTACTGTTTTTTGAGGTTTTGCACCAAGTTGAAAAGAGAATGTATAACTAGTTTCGCCTTCTTCCAGAGTTTCTATATTACTTATTTTATTAAAGATTAAGCCCGCAAAATCATTATCTTCATTGGTGACTGTTGTTGGCGTAATTGGACTAATTTTGTCAAAGGCTTTATCTGCAGATGTTGTTGTATAATTAATTTGATAGCTTTGATCTTTATCAATATATGGATCATCCTTACCCTTTGCTGTAATTTTAAATTTCTTCTTCCAGTTCTCAGGAATAATAATTACTGATTTTGGAGTAATATCACCTTCTGATGTATTTGAAGATGATAATTGAATATTTACATTATTAGTTGGTTTTGATCCAAGATTTAAGTAGTAATTGGTGGTTGTTTCACCTTCTTCTTTAGTTCTTAGGTTCTTGTCGTCAAAGAAATTTAATCCAGCATGGTTATTGTCGATATTTTTTACAGTGATTTCATCAATTTGAGGCCACATTAATCCTGAATAAGCACCATCTTTCGAATCTGTAATAAACCTAATTTTATAAGTCTGGTCGCCATCAACAAGATCATCATCAACACCTTTTACTTGAAATATATGAGGAACATTCCAATCAGATGGTTCAATAGTTATTGAAGGGGTTAATATTTGACCTTCTTCAGCGGGGATTACGTTTGCAACTACAATCATTACCTTTTTTGCAGGTTGGGCTCCTAGTGCAATTCCTAATGTTGCGATAGTTTCACCTTCTTCTTTTGTTTCTAGGCTTGTAGGTGTAGTGAATTTAACTCCTGCAAAGTTATTATCTTCATTTGTGACTTTTATTATAACATTATCAGCTTTATTATAATCAAGGTCTGTAGAAGAACAGGATAGAGTGAGGTCATAATTTTTATCATAATCAATAAAGTCGTCGTTGAGTCCAGTAACTATTAGTGTTTGAGTAATATTCCAATTTGAGGGATCAAAAATAAAGGTGTTTTTGTTTATACTACCTTCGCCAGCTAATGGACTTGAGACATTTATAGTTACAGTTTGACTTGGTTTTGATCCGAGTTGTAATTGTAATTCATCAGAGGTTCCTTCTTCAGATGTGGTAAGTTTATAAGGTTTGGTTGCCAAAACATTTATACCTGCAAAATCATTGTCTTTATTCGCAACTGAGATAGATGGAATTGTAATCTTGTCAAATTCTGCTTGAGTTGAACTAGAGGTAAAGTTTATAGTACTTATTTTTTTACCGTCAACATCAAAATCATCAACACCTGTAATTGTTATAGTCTGAGGGTTATTCCAATTTTCTGTAGTGAAATCAATACTAGTTTTGTCGAGAGTTCCTTCTGTAGGGTCAGAATGGTTAATTTGAATATTTACATCTGCGGTTGGTTTAGCAGTGAGACAAATATCAAAAGAATCAGATCCAGGCCCCTCTTCTGAAGTCTCCAAATTACTATGATTTGTAAACTTTAATTCAGCATTATCATCATCCAGATTGATTACATCAATTGGAGTTACTGCAATATCATCAAAGATGTCAGAGTCAGATTTTACTTTAAATGTGATTTGATAATTCTGATTACCATCCACCAATGCATCGTCCACACCTTTAAGTAAAATAGGTTTATAATTTTTCCACGAGTAAGGTGTAAAGGTTAATGTTTTTGAGCCTTCTATAATACCTTCTGTTTCGTCGGTTGAGGCAATAGTTACGATTACATTTTTGGTTGGTTTTGCACTTAGTTTGATTTTAAAGTTTGCATTGCCTTTATCCTCGGAGGTTTTTAGATTGGTATGTAAGGCAAATTCTAAACCTGCTTTATCATTATCGATGTTTATTCCTTCAATTTCTGGACGTGTGCAATTATTAAAATCTATATCGAAGGTAGGGACTACAGGGAAGTATATTATAAACTTTTTATCTCCATCAACGAGATCGTCATCTTTAGCTTTAATAGTTACTGTTTGAGGAATGTTCCAGTTGCTTGAATCAAAAGAAAAATCTGATTGACCATCCACTAAGGCTTCATCTTTATCATCCCACTTTATGGCTACAGGTATGGTAACCTCACCTTTAGGGCAAGCAGTTAAGCAGAATGTGAACTGATCGGTAGTTTCACCTTCTTCTTTTACTGTTATTCCATCTCCAAGATTGACAAGTATTCCAGCTTTATCATTATCTTCATTATTAAATTTACGATTGGCTAAGTTTTCGATTTCATAAGCAGTTTCATCAGATTTTGTAGAGAATCGTATGGTATACTCTTGTGTTTTATCAATAATAAAATCGTCTACCCCTTTTACTTCAGCTTCTTGAAAGATGTCCCATGTTGTTGAGTCGAAAGTGAAAGAAGTTGTTGTAGGAATACCTTCTGTATCATCACTACTTTTTAGTAGAACTGTTACTGGTTTTTTAGGTTTAGCCTGAAGCTTAAATTTAAATTTTTGAGTAGTTTGATCCTCGCTGGTAATTTGTATATCGTTATTTTCAAAAATAATTCCAGGAATGTCATTGTCGATATTGTTTACAGTAATTTTGGTTGGAGTCATTTTATCGAAGGCAGGATCTCCACTGCTATAAGAGAATTCGATTTCATAATCTTGATCTCCATCAATAAGGTCATCATTTATTCCAGTTACTTCAATTTGTTTTTTAGTATTCCAGTTGTCTTTATTAAAAGTAAGTGTAGTTGGATTTACAATTCCTTCTGTTGTATTTAAGCTTTTGATGGTTACGATAACATCGAATGTGCTTATTGGCTTAGCACCAAGTACAACGTAAAAATTGCATTTTTTGCCATTTTCATCTGTAGTAAGATCGTCAGTATCAGAGAAAATAACTTTTGCTTTATCATTGTCGATATTTGTAATATCAACAAATGTTGTTAGTTTATCAAAGTCGGTATCTGATGCTGAATTAATAGTGAAATTTATTTTATAAGGTTGATCTCCATCCGCATAAAGATCATCTTTTCCCTGAACAGTTATAAGTTGATCGATATTCCAGGTTGAAGGAGTAAACGTGATCATATTTCCTATAGTAAGACCTTCTTCTGGATTGCTAGATTCATATTGGACAACTACATCTCCTTTTGGTTTTGCACTAAGATGTATGTTGAAAGAGGCTAAGGTTTCCCCCTCTTCTTTAGTTTTTAGATTGCTTATGTTATCAAAAACCAATTCTGCGATATCATTATCATCATTGGTAACATCAATTTCGGTATTTATCTTAAAATCGGTATCTATTGAATTAGCATTTAGTCTGAGCTTATAGATTATAGGACCATCAATAAGATTATCGTCAATTCCTTTTATTCTAATTTCATTATCAGTATTCCAGTTTTTGTCATTTATTATGAGTTTATTGGTTGGAATAATAACCTTACCTTCATCAGATTCTGTTACTGATAATGTTACTTCAACTGGTTTTGAGGGTTCGCCATTTAGACTCACAAATACATTGTCTTCAATACCATCTTCAGATGTTCTAAGTGTGGGTTTGCTTAATATAAATCTTGCAGGGTCATCGTCTTCAATAGTTAATTCTACTGATTTTGGTGTTCCAATAAGAGCTGTAGAAGGAATACTTTCTATTTCTAATTTAAGAGTTTCATCTTTTTCTTTAAAAATATCATCTACCATAGATATTGGGATAGAGGCTTCTTTCTGGTATGGAGGTATGGAAATGATATTGTTGTTTTTAAATGAATCGGGAAGAGTGTAATCCTCATCTATTACAGCACTACCAGATCGTATTAAATTGGCAGTTATTTCTAAAGGATATGGTTCGTCGATTACTAACTTAAGTTTTGTTGGAGTTTTATCGTTTTCGTTTATTGGATTTTTGCTTAATTCAAGGTGAAGGCTAGGAGTATAGTTAAAGCCGAAGTTTGCATTTCCATTTCCTGCACCTTTTGAAAAATAAGAGAATGATTGTATGGGATTGCTTAGAGTGCAGTTGATTAGGTCTGGTTTTTCTAATTTTATGAGATAGGCTTTTCCAAAGACCATTTTAAAAGAATAGCGTCCATCATCGTTAGACAGAGCTTCTTCTAGTTTTTTATCTGAAGCATCAAGAGTTTTGTTGTTGTTTACGTCTTCGTAGAAAATAAGTTTTTTCCCCTTTGAAGGAATCTCTGAGGGGTCTTTTATACCATTTTCATTAAAATCAAAAAAAGTAAAACCGCTAATAGTACCTTTTTCATAGTAATCACAACCTCCTGGAGGAGGGGCAAAGTCAAAAGGATCATCATATCTTTTTGCATAAGAATTCCAATATGTATTTATTGTTTTTTCTTCTCCGTAACTTTGATTTATCCATCTATGATTCTGTGCTGGAGAATCTACTCCTGTGATATTGAGATAGTTCTGTCCTGGGATTCCAGAAGTAGGAGGGCTGGCGCTTGTTTTCTCTATTTCTGTGTCATCCCAGTATAATTGTGTTTTAAAATCAGCTCTTTTTGGTCTTTTACTTTCAGGTGTAAATCCTTTTTCCATAAATTCTACATCATAGACTGGGAAATGGAAAGTTCCTTGGCAGTATTTTATTTCCGAATGAATTTTTTTTGGATTACTTGGATCATACACAGGGTTGTTTTTTCCATCGTGGCCATTCCATTCAATATCTCTTATATAGGGAGGCATTTCTCCTGGGTATGGAATAATGCGTTCGTACAAGATAACATCCCTTGTTCCAGCATCATATTCCATATTATCTCCATCAAAATCTATAAGAATTTCAATTCGACCTTTTTTTGTGACAGCGACTCTAAAAAAGTATTCCTTATTATCTTCACACCCGAAAAACTTTGGATATCCTTTGTCTTTATCAATCAACATTTCTCCAAAATCACTTGCCGAAGGAAATGCTGTTTGATCTGGATCGTTTAAGAAAACCTTGTATTCTGGAGCTAGACTTTTATTATCTTTACCTACAGTTGATTTCCTGTTAATTTCAAAACTTTCAGTATTTTGAGTTCCTGATGAATTTAAAGCTAGACAGAATTTTTTTCCTCTAAATCCAGATCCATTAAAATCTATCTTATTTACATATCCACCTTTAAAGCCATCTTCTTCACAATAGCCATAGATAGTTCCATTGAATTCTCCAGAATAATCATTTGTACTTGTTTTATTTGGCGTATTTAAGGCCCAGCAATAGGAAAATACTCTTCCAGATATTTTTTCTTTAGCAGAGTTATTTTTACATACAGTAATATCCCAATTATTGCAAAATAGTTTGATAGTGTTGTTATCTTCTTCTCCCCATCTTTTTATTTCTATACTGTATATACCTTTTTTTGTGGGTACAAAAGAAAAAGCATCATAGCCATTGGTTACGTCTTTTGCTTGATTTGGTCCGTTTATAGCTTCTGTTTTGTTTGCTATGTTTCTGCCTTTTTCTTTTGGCTCTTTTATTTTTTTACCATCAGCAGCTTTTGTGTTAATCCCTGCTTTGTTAAAATCCCAAACAATATTTCCATCTTCATCTTTAATTCTATATTCGGCATAATCTTCTGAAGCGTCAGTATTACTATAGAATGTACCAAAGCCAAAATAGACGATTTCTGTTGAAGGGTCATTTATATAAAAGTTTAGAGCGTAATTTGGATCTGAATTATATTTTGCAAAACTAAAGTTATCTGGGTCATTAATTAATAAGGCAGTTTTATCATTATTATTTGGGCTTAATTCTTTTGTTCCCTCTGCAAATATTGGCATTTGCAAAGCACATAGAGTGACAAAAAATATGAATTTGGTGATCTGTTTTGATAGAGTCCTATTGTTTTCTTTAACTTTTTTCATGTTTTTTTTCATCTCGAAAGAATTGTAGTTTCCCTTTTCTTTTACCTAATGATTCTTTTGTTTTGACTTTCTTCTATTTGTTTAATAGCCTGAATGCCAATTAATAAAAATGGTATTGCTTGCTTGTGTAAATTCCAAAACAATAATGTTAGAAATTATTGATCTTATCAAGATTATTTTTTACTGTTTTAATTAGTACTAATGTCATGGTGATATTTAGGAATAAAAACTAATTTTATGGGCTGTTTTGCCTATCATCATTGAGTTTTGGAGGAAGAGCGAAGCGAAATGATATATGGGAAACGGGAAAAAAGGGTGTAAATAAGCATATGAGTAATGAAAACAGATTTACTATCAAGTACAGAAAAAATTGATTCTATAATTATTGAAGGGAATGAATTCCTAAGACGAGGTGTAGAGGCTGTGTTGGATAATTTAGATTTTGTGCACATTCAAAGGGCTTTTACGTGCATTGAAGAATTTGAGTTGACAAGAAGTGGGGAAGGATATAGATATTTTCCAGATCTATTTATTCTTGGCGTGCCTTCTTCTATCGAGTCTATTGAATGCTTTGTAAGGAAGATCAAAAATGAGTTTAAAGGAACAAAGATTTTAATTATATCAGGAGTTGTTGATGAAGGACTTTTTGATAGGATTATTCGTTTAGGAGTAGATGGTATGATTATTAATACAATTTCTTCTGATGATTTTGCGCGTTCGGTTCGTTTGGTATATGAAGGGAAGACTTTTTTCTCAGAAGAATATTTGCCTTTTTTCACACAGAGGTTTACTCAAGAATCGACTAAAGAAGATTCATTACAGTTTTCTAAGCGTGAATTGGAGGTTCTTCAATGGGTTGTAGAAGGTTTATCTTCTCAAGAAATAGGAGCGAAGTTGAATATTAGTGCGAAGACTGTTAATAATCACCGTGCTAGTTTAAATAGTAAGGCTGGAGTTAAGAATACAGCAGGTCTTATTTCCTTTGCTTTGAAAAATGGAATGATTGATTTCGGGTAAAAGACTGTTTTTTTTCAAAAAAAACTTGGAGATTTAAAAGATGTGCTTATCTTTGCACCCGCATTCAGCAATGATGCGAACAAAACAAGAATGACACGTTCATAAAAATATTGAGACATT